>CAIVGN010000143.1 GCA_903905455.1 uncultured Archangium sp. | reverse complement strand
GTGAGTGCCGAGGGCCGCCGGGTCGAGGGCGCGTCGGTCACGCTCTTCCATTCGCAGGGCAACTTCCGCAGCGATCGCACCTCGGGCGCCGACGGCGTGGTGCTGATGCGCGGGCTCCCCGCGGACACCTACACGCTGGTGGCGACGCACCCGGATTTCCTTGCCTCCGAGCGACAGACGTTGACCCTGCGCGACGGCGATCTGCAGCGCGTGTCGGCCGAGCTGAAGCCGGGCGCGAAGATCGTCGGGCAGGTGGTGGACACCCTCGGCGCGCCGGTCGCAGGCGCCACGGTGACGGTGATGCCGCGGGGCGCCGAGCCGACCGTCACCGACGCGCAAGGGCAGTTCACGTTGTCGCCGCTGCGGCCGACCATGACCTACGCGCTGCGGGTGCCCCAGCGGGGCTACGAGCAACAAGACCGCGTCACCGCGAAGCCCGGCGGCGAACCGGTGCGCATCGTGGTCAAGCGGCAGCAGTTGTTCCGCGGGCGCGTGCTGGGTGATGGGCAGCCGCTCAAGAACTTCCGCATCGACGAGCACGAGGTGACGTCGGCCGATGGCCGCTTCGAGCTGGCGCTCCCGGCCACCGACGAGAAGGTGATCATCGCCATCGAGGCGCCCGGCTACGAGCCGATGATGGCTGATCGCCCGCGGGCGGCCGATCTCGGGGACTTCGATCTTCGCCGCGCGCCGCTGGTGTCCGGCCTGGTGCGCGACGAAGGCGGGGGCCCGGTCGCCGACGCGGTGGTGACCTGCGACGCCTGCGAACAGTCCGTGCTCAGCGGGGCCGATGGGCGGTTCTCCATCGGCAAGCCCGCCTTCCAGCGCGAGTTCACCCTGGTGGCGAAGAAGGGCCGCCGCACGGCCACGCGCGCGGTGACCGACGGCGCCTTGCAGGGCCTCGAGTTGGTGCTCAAGCCGGGCGTGAAGTTGAGCGGGCTGGCGTACCTCCCCTCGGGCCAGCCGGCGGCCGGGGTGGAGATCGCAGGCGTGAACGTGGACCGCGGCGAGTCGGTCAGCGTGGTGACCAACGCCGACGGTAGCTACGCCATGGAGGTCGCCCCGGGCATCTACCGCTTCATGCTCGCGCTCCAGTCCAACCAATCCGAGTCGGAGGACCCTCCCGCGATGATCGCCGAGGTGCGCGGAGACGAAGCGCGGCTCGACTTCGGTCCGGTGCCGGGGCTCGCGATGCTCACGGTGCGGCTGGTGCCCAAGCCCGGCTTCGCGCTGTGGCTGCTCAAGGGCGAGGTGGGGGCCGTGGGCAACCCGCCCATGGAGTTGCTGCGCGCGCCGTGGGCCCAGCTCGTCTACCAACCGCGCGTGGATCGCGTGGTGCTCGGGGCGCTGCAGCCGGGGCGCTACACGCTGGTGTGGGCGAGCTTCCACGCCGGAGTTCCAGGCGGCCCGGTGCTCATGCCGGTCAACGTGCCCGCTGCCGGTGAAGTGACCCTCGTGCAGTGAGCCATGCGCCGAACTGCGATCCTCATCGGGGTGGTGGTGCTGGCGGCCGCGGGGCTCGCGTGGTGGTTCCTGCGGGAGCCCACCGAGGCGCCGATCGTGAGCGCGCCCTCGCAGGTCCAGGACGCACCCTTTCAATTCGCGGCCACGGATCCCGAAGACGTCTTCGATGCGGGCGTCGGTCGCGTGTCTGGGCGCGTGGTGGCGGGCGACGACCAGGCGCCGGTCGCCGGGGTACGGGTGCGGCTCTACGCCGAGGTGCCGGAGATCGAGCGCCTCGAGTGCGGGCAGTGCCAGCTCCC
This sequence comes from uncultured Archangium sp., assembly GCA_903905455.1. Taxonomy (GTDB): domain Bacteria; phylum Myxococcota; class Myxococcia; order Myxococcales; family Myxococcaceae; genus Archangium_A. The sequence goes on along the minus strand of CAIVGN010000143.1, from coordinate 11,897 downwards.
GGTGCTCAGCTGTGACGACCCGTTCACCGTGTCGAAGGTGATCAAGGGCATTCGGGAAGGCTCGATTCACGTGCCGCTCGCCGTCGCGGAGACGCTGAGCGCGGACGACGGGACCTTCAGCTTCGAGGGCGTGCCCCTGGGCGGCCAGGTCTACGCGGTGCAAGGGCAGCGCTCGGCGCTCAGCCCGGCGGACACGGAGGAACTGCTGCTCCTTCTCGAGGACGCGACGAAGCACGAGGTTCGAGTCACTGACGATGAGGGTGCGCCGCTGACCGGTGCGACGGTGACCGTGTATTCGCCGCTGGAGGGCACGCTGGTCGTGCGCCGGCCCAACGCCGAGGGGCGGGTGACCTTCGATTCGCTCGAGCGCACCGACTGGGTCTTCGCCGAGCAGCCGGGCCTGCTCACCGCGGGGCAGTACCTCGAGAGCGCCGAAGACCTGGTGCTCTCCCCTCCGCGCACGCTGGTGATCCGGACCCGCATGGGCGGGCAGCCCATCGACACCGACATCACCATCGACCTCCATCGCCAGGAGCGGAAGCTGCGCACCGTCGACGGGCTGTTGCGGCTCGAGGGCTTGCCGCGCGGGTTCCACACGGTCGGCGCAGGCAACGATCAACTCTCGGGCGCGCCGCGGTCGGTCGAACTCAGCCAGCTCGTCACGGAGATCGACTTCGAGCTGCGGCGTGGCGCCAAGCTGTTGGTGACCGTGGTGACGCCGGAGGGAGATCCGCTCGCGCAGGTGAACGGCGCGTTGAGCGGTATCGACGTGGACCTGAACGCCGAGGCCTCGGACGGGGCGCTGCTGATCCTCGGGCCGGTCCCCGAGGGCGAGTACACGCTCTCGGTCACGGCCCCGGGCATGGTCACGGTGACCCAGGTCGTCGACCTCAAGCCCGGCGAGTCGTCGAAAGAGATCACCCTGCGCGCGGCGCCGAAGCTCCAGGGCACGGTGCGCAACGCGGAGGGCAAGCCCGTCCCCTCGGCCCGCATCGGGGCCTTCGAGGGTAGCGAGGAGATCGCCGTCGCCCTGGCGGATGACGACGGGGCCTTCGAACTCGAGTTCCAGTACTCGGGCACCTTCCTGCTCCGCGCGGAGGAGACGCGGCAGGGCACGGTGGAGTTGAAGGCGCCGGTGCCGGGGCCGCCAGTGGCGCTCACGCTCGACGCGAAGGGCGTGCTCGAGGTCGAGGTGTTCGACTTCGACGGCACGCCCGTGCCGCCCGACTTGATGGTCCGCGGGGAGAACGACCAGGCGCTGCGGTGGATCGAGGCCAACGAGGACGCGTCGATGGTTGGTCGCGCGGCGGGCCTCGCGAGCGGGACCTACGTGCTGGAGAAGGTGGTCCCCAACCGCCTGCCGCTGCACGCGAAGGCCGAGGTCGTGGAGGGGCGGGTGACGCGGCTCAAACTCCACCTCGAGACGGGCGTCACGCTGTCGGGGCGCGTCGTCGATCACCTCGGGAAGCCGCTCGAAGGGGTGGCGGTGCTGGCCGAGGGCCGGGCCGACTCAGTGCAGTCCGACGTTGAGGGGCGCTTCACCATGGCCGGAGTGGAGCCTGGCGAGGTCATCGTCTTCGCCGCCGACGCGACCGGGAGCGAGTCCGACAAGCTCAAGGTCACCGCGCCGGCCAGCGAGCTGGTGCTCACCTTGCGCGAGCTCCCGCGGGTCAGCGGCCGCGCGGTCGACGAGGCGGGCGTCGCGGTGCACCCCTTCTTGGTCAACGGGGAGACCGTGAGCTCGGCCGACGGCCGCTTCGACGTGCCTGCCCCGGGCCGCGCGCTCGACGTGTCCGCTGAGGGCTACATCTCCGTGTACATCTCGGAGGTCGCCCGGGACGTGGGCGACGTGGTGCTCAAGCGCGAGTCGCTCGTGGAGGGCGACGTGGTCGACGTCGAGGGAAAGCCCGTGAGCGGCGCCAGCGTGATGGCCGTCGACGAGGCCTTGAGCACCACCACCGACGCCAACGGGCGCTTCAAGCTGATGATCAGCAACGACAAGCCCCAGGCCGTAGTGGCCAGTCGCGGCGCCCTCGCTGGGCGCGCCATGGTGGAGAAGGGGCGCCCGATGCACCTGGTGATGCAGAAGGGCACGACGGTGGTGGGGAAGGTGGTCGACCGGTCTGGGCGCCCCACGCCGACCCTGGTGACCGCCACCAGCCTCGGCGCGCCGCGGCCCCAGGAGTTCAACACCGACGAGAACGGGCGCTTCGAGGTCGACCTGAGCCAGGGCCTGTGGGTCTTCACCACGCGGGCCAATCGACTGTCCCGGGGCGTCGAGGTGCGAGGTGAACGGCTCGAGCTGACGCTGGGCGAGGAGCCGGGGTCCTGCGGGGCGGTGGTGCGCTCCACGAAGGTCATCGACGGGTTGTGGTTCCTGAGCGCCCCCCTGGCCGAGGACGAAGGTCCGTGGGACCAGGTGACGCACGTGCCGGGGTCGATCGAGGTGCCGGTCCCCCAGCCGGGCCTCGAGGTGTCGGTGCGCGGCGTGCCCTGTGGGCGGTACACGCTGGCGGCGTCGATCGAGAACTTCGTGACCACGGTTCCCCTCGATCTCCGGGCCCCGGGACAGGTGGTCGAAGTGACCCCTCCGGTGCTCAGCGCGGCCCCCGAGGAGCGCGCACCTTGAGTGAGCCCGTGCTACGCCCGCCGCGGTGAGCGCCCTTCACGGAAAACGCATCGCGGTCGGGGTTGGCGGTGGCATCGCTGCGTACAAGGCAGGCGATTTCGTGCGCGAGCTGCGCCGCCAGGGCGCGACCGTGAAGGTGTCGATGACCAAGGCGGCGCAGGAGTTCATCACGCCCCTGACCATGCAGAGCCTCTCGGGCGACGCGGTGCTCACCGACTACTTCGATGCCACGCAGGAGGAGAAGTTCGGGCACCTGCACCTCGCGCGCTGGGCCGACGCCTACGTGGTGCTGCCCGCCACCGCCGACCTGCTCGCGCGCATCACCGCAGGCATGGCCAACGACGCGGTCACCACCTCCCTGCTCGCGTTCCGGGGGCCCGTGCTGCTCGCCCCGGCCATGAACACCGCCATGTGGGATCACCCGGCCACCCAGCGCAACGTGGCCGAGCTGCGCGCGCGTCCCCAGGTGCACTTCGTGGGGCCCGGCGTGGGTCCGCTCGCCGATGGCGACGTGGGGGCCGGGCGGCTGTCCGACCTCGCCGAGCTGATCGACGGCGTGAAGTCGCTTTTCGCTGGCGCGCCGCTGTCAGGGAAGAAGGTCCTGATCACCGCCGGCCCGACGCGCGAGGCGATGGACCCGGTGCGGTTTCTCTCGAACCCCTCCACGGGAAAGATGGGGCTCGCGGTCGCCGAGGTCGCGCGGGCTCGCGGCGCCGAGGTGACGGTGGTGCTGGGGCCCATCGGAGATCTCGGACCGCAGCCGTTCGAGGTGGTGCGGGTGACCACGGCCGACGAGATGCTCGCCGCGGTGATGTCGCGGGTGGCGTCGTGTGACGTCTTCGTGGCCACGGCGGCGGTCAGTGACTGGAAGCCGGCCACCGTCGCCCTGACCAAGACCAAGAAGAGCGATGGCCCGGAGACCCTGACCCTGGTGCGCACCCCCGACGTGTTGCTCACCGCGTCGCAGGCGGTCCACGCGCAGGCGAAGCGGCCGGTGCTGGTGGGCTTCGCGGCCGAGACCCACGACGTGATCGCCTACGCCCAGGGCAAGCTCACGAAGAAGAAGCTCGACCTCATCGTCGCCAACGACGTGTCGGCCCCGGGCGCAGGCTTCGGCACCGACACCAACACGGTGACCTTCCTCGCGGCGGACGGCGCTTCGTCGTCGGCGCAAGGCACCAAGCGCGAGGTCGCAGCCCGGCTGTGGGACGTCGTGGCCACCCACCTGGTCGTTCGCTAAGGAACTGTCTCGATGTCAGACGAAGTGAAAGAGATCGCCCTCGAGCTGAGACGACACCTGGCGTGGCAGGAGTCGGATGGGACGCGGCAGATCCTGAAGACGCCGGGCGCTCCGTCGGCCCTGTCGGCCATGGCGGCGGCGGCTCCTGTCGCGGCCCCCGTCGCGGCTCCGGTGGCGCGCGCGGCTCCCGTCGCGGCGGCGCCCGTGGTGGTCCCGGTGTCGCCTCCGGTCGATGCGTCGCGCTTCTCCACCCTCGACGAGGTGCGCACCGAGCTCGGCGACTGCAAGCGCTGCAAGCTGTGCAGCGGCGGTCGCAAGCAGATCGTCTTTGGCGTGGGCAACCCGAAGGCCGAGCTGGTGTTCGTGGGTGAAGGTCCTGGCGAAGAAGAGGACAAGCAAGGCGTGCCCTTCGTGGGCGCCTCCGGGCAGCTGCTGACCAAGATGATCGAGGCGATGAAGTTCAGCCGCGACACGGTCTACATCTGCAACGTCGTGAAGTGCCGGCCGCCGGGCAACCGCAACCCCGAGCCCGACGAGATCCAATCGTGCGAGCCGTTCCTGAAGGCCCAGCTCGCGGTCATCAAGCCGAAGGTCATCGTGGCCCTCGGCAAGTTCGCGGCGCAGACCCTCTTGCGCGTGGACACCCCGATCACCCGCCTGCGCGGCCAGTGGCGGAGCTACGAGGGCATCGAGCTCATGCCGACGTATCACCCGGCCTATCTCCTCCGTCAGCCTGACGAGAAGAAGAAGGCGTGGATGGATCTCCAGGAAGTGATGAGGAAGTTCGGAAAGCTATGAAGGGTTCAATCCAGATTCACCAGGTGTTCTGCGGCTCGCTCGAAGGCAACCCGCTGGGTGACACCAGCACGCGATCCATTCCGGTCTATCTCCCGGCCGGGTACGCCGAGGGTGACCAGCGGTTCCCGGTCGTCTACTTCCTGCACGGGTTCTCGGGCTCGGGCATGCAGTGGCTCAACGTCTCGCCGTTCACCAAGAACGTGCCCGAGCGCCTCGACGCGTTGATCACCGACGGGAAGATTCCTCCCTGCATCGGCGTGTTCGTCGACGGGTGGTCGTCGTTGGGCGGCTCGCAGTGGATCAACTCCGAGGGCATTGGGCGCTACCGCGACGTGGTCGCGCGCGACGTGGTCTCGTGGGTCGATCGTTCGTTCAAGACGCTCGCCAAGGGCGCTTCCCGGGCGCTGGTGGGCAAGAGCAGCGGCGGCTACGGCGCGCTGGTCATCTCCCGCTTCCACCCCGAGACCTTCCAGCACGTGGGCGTGCACTCCGGCGACGCGGGCTTCGAGTACGCATACCTCCACGAGCTGCCTCAGGCGGCCGGGGCGTTGCTCAAGGCCGGTGGCGTGGAGGCCTGGTACCGGGACTTCGTGCAGCGTGCCCAGGCCACCAAGATGGGCAACGCCGATCACGCGGTGATCAACATGATCTGCATGGGCGCGGCGTACTCGCCGAAGAAGGGTGAGCCGCTCAACTGCGAGCTGCCCCTCGAGCTGCCGTCAGGGCGCCTGCGCATCGACGTCTGGAACCGATGGCTCGTCCACGACCCCGTCCGCTTCGTGCCCCGTCACGCTGACGCGTACCGCAAGCTCAAGAGCCTCTTCATCGACTGTGGGACGAAGGACGAGTTCAACCTCCGCTGGGGCGCGCGGCTCGTGAGTGACGAGCTGAAGGCCGCCAACGTCGAGCATGTGCACGAGGAGTTCGAAGACGGGCACATGGGCGTCAATTACCGCTTCGAGCGATCGCTCGCCTGGTTGGGCGCGCGGCTCGAACACTGAGGATCCAATGAAGCAGCAAGTGAAGGCAGTCATCAACGCGACCCTCGCGTCGCTCAAGGCCAGCGGCGCGATCACCTTCGACGCCATCCCCACCTACAGCGTCGAGGTGCCCAAGAACCCCGAGCACGGCGACTGGTCGTGCAACGTGGCGATGGTGATGTCGAAGGCCACGGGCAAGAAGTCACCCGAGCTCGCCGACCTGATCGTCAAGAGCCTCGTCGACCCCGGCGCGATCATCACCTCCATCGAGAAGGCCGGCCCTGGCTTCTTGAACCTGCGCCTCAAGGACTCGGTGTTCCAGGGCGTGGCGCGCGAGGTGCTCAAGGCAGGCCAGCACTTCGGCCGCCAGCAGCCGAAGTCCACGGGCAAGAAGGTGATGGTGGAGTTCGTCTCTGCCAACCCCACCGGCCCGGTGCACATCGGTCACGCGCGCGGGGCGTTCATGGGCGACGCGATCTCGCGCCTGCTCGACGCCGCGGGCCACGACGTGACGCGCGAGTTCTACATCAACGACTCGGGCAAGCAGGTCGAGACGCTCGGGCGCACGGTCTTCAAGCGCTACCAGCAGTTGTTCGGCGCCACCGTCGAGCTCGCCGAGGGTGAGTACCCGGCCGAGTACGTGATCGACATCGCCAAGACCTGGAAGGCCGAGGTCGGCGACTCGATGTTGCAGAAGACCGAGGCCGAGTGGCTGCCGAAGGCCATCGAGGTCGGCATCCGCGAGAACCTGAAGGCGATCCGCTCGACGCTGGCCATGGCCAACATCAGCCACGACACGTTCTTCAGCGAGAAGTCGCTCCACGACGCCGGCAAGGTGACCAGCATCGTCGACGTCTACAAGGCGCGCGGCGTCACCTACGAGGCCGCCGAGGGCAAGCGCCGCGAGAAGGGCGACAAGGTCCGCAGCGAGGAGTCGAAGGCCGCGAAGTACGCCGACAAGCAGCTCGGCGGCACCTTCCTGATGACCGCCACGTACCAGGAGAACGAGAAGTATCTCCTCAAGGACGAGGAGGATCGCGTGATCCTCCGCCACGACGGCACGCCGGTCTACCTGACCGCCGATCTCGCGTACCACAAGGAGAAGTACGACCGCGGCTACGACCTGATGGTCGACGTGTTCGGCGCGGACCACGCGGGCCACGTGCCGCGCATCCAGTCGGGCATGACGCTGCTGGGGCTCGACCAGAAGAAGCTCCAGTTCGTGCTGGTGCAGATCGTTCGCATCACGCGCAACGGCGAAGAGGTGAAGGTCAGCAAGCGCAAGGGCACGTTGTTCGAGCTCGCTGAGCTCATCGAGGAGGCCGGCGCCGACGTGTGCCGCTTCATCTTCCTGATGAAGACCGCCAACGCGCAGTTCGACTTCGATCTCGACGCGGTCCACAAGCAGTCGAAGGACAACCCGGTCTTCTACTTCCAGTACGGGCACGCGCGCTGTGCGTCGATCCTCAAGAAGGCCATCGAGAAGGGCGTGACCTTCGTCGGTCCCGACGCGCTCACCGAGGCGCAGCTCGCGCGGCTGGTGCTGCCGGAAGAGAAGATGATGCTCAAGAAGATGAGCCAGCTCGGGGAGGTCGTGCAGAGCGCCGCCGACAAGCTCGAGCCGCACCACGTGCTCTACTTCTGCCAGGAGCTCATCGGCGACTTCCACAGCTACTACACGAAGTACAAGTCGGACCCGATCGTGAGCGAGGACAAGGACAAGACCCAGGGTCGCCTGGCCCTCGTCTCCGCGCTCAAGCAGACGCTGCAGTGCGCGTTCGGGATCCTCGGGATCTCCGCGCCCGAGCACATGGAGGCGCCGCCCGAAGAGGAGTGAGATGCTGCCGCCGTGCAGGCTCTCAAGCTCCTTCTCGGTAGTACCCCGGTAGTCGCAGCGGACCTTCGCGAGTGGTGGGCGGCGACGCTCGCCACCCGCGCGCAGTGGAAGCACTCCATCGACCGGGCGATCTTGCTCGGGGCGCAGGCGGATCGGCTCGGGTACGCGTTCCTGGGCGGGTATGCGTCGGCGATCACCGTGCTCGATCCGACCCTGGGTGACTCGGAGCTGGGCGCGCTGTGCGCCACCGAGTCAGGCGGAGGACACCCGCGGGCGATCCTGACCTCGTTGGCGGGTGGGGTGCTCACCGGGGCGAAGCGGTTCGTCTCGGGAGGATCGCTGGCCACCGTGCTGCTGGTGGTGGCGAAGACGGGAGAGCACGAGGGTCGGCCGGTGCTTTCGGTAGCGCGGATCGCGGCGCGGAGCCCCGGGGTGGTTCTGGAGGACGGGCCCGCGCTCGACTTCGTGCCCGAGGTTCCCCATGGGACCGTCCGCTTCGAGGGAGCGCGCGTGGAGACCGTGCTCGAGGGTGATGGGTATGAGCGGTACTTGAAGCCGTTCCGCACCATCGAGGACCTGCATGTGTTCGGTGCGGTGGTCGGGTGTTTGATCTCGAACGGTCGTGAGAGGTGGTCGCAGGGCACGGTGGAGCAGTTGCTCGCGGTGCTCGCGGCGATCTCCCACCTTGGACGTCAGGACCCGAGGAGCGTCGATGTGCACCTCGCGCTGGCGGGCGTGTTGACGATCGCGCGGGGGGTGATTGACGGGTTGGATCTGGCGGTGCTCGAGCCCGGGTTTCGGGAGCGGTTCGAGCGGGACCGGATGGTGTTGCAGATCGCGGAGAAGGCGCGGGAGCAGCGCAGGGTCCGAGCCTGGGATCTCCCTCGCCCTGCGACAGCGGGGAGAGGGCCGGGGTGAGGGGCCATGTCGAGCACAGGGCAGGGTGCGAAGTACGCCCCGCACCCTGCTATCCGCCGCGGGTATGCATCTCCAAATGCGGTGACCCCTTCAACTCACTGGCCGAAGCCAACGGTCCCCGCAACTCGCGCAATGCCAACCGCTCCTCCGCGCCGCGATCCGCTCTCTGTGCCCAGGTGCGCTGAATCAACGCCTCCAGTTCACCCGCGCTCGCGCCGCCCCTGAGCGCCGCCTTCAAGTCCACCCCAACGCTCGCGTACAGGCACGTGAACCACGTCCCGTCCGCCGTAAGCCGAGCGCGATCGCAACTGCTGCAGAACGGCCTCGTCGTCGAAGCGATCACCCCGAACACCTGCCCATTGGCGCGCCTAAACCGCTCGGCCGGGGCACTCCCTCGACCGGGCAGCGCCTCCACGGATCCCAATCTCGCCAGCAACTCCCGCGCAGGCACGACGTCCTTCATCGACCAGCGCGTAGCGCCACCAACATCCATGTACTCGATGAACCGCAGCTCAGCCTGGTGGGAGGCCGCGAAGTCGAGCAGCGCCTCAACCTCGTCATCATTCACGCCGCGCATCAACACGGTGTCGAGCTTGAGCCCCGTAAACCCCGCCTCACGCGCCGCGGCGATGCCATCCAGGACCTCCCCCAGCTGATCCCGCCGGGTGAGCTTCTTGAACCGCTCGGCCGACAGCGTGTCCAGCGACACGGTGACGCGCTGGAGCCCCGCGTCTTTCAGTGCCCGCGCGTGCTTCCGCAGCAACACCCCATTGGTGGTGATCGCCAGTTCCTCGAGCGGCTTCTGCGCGAGCATCTTCACGAGGACCGGAAGCTCGCGTCGCACGAGCGGTTCCCCACCCGTGAGCCGCACCTTCTTCACTCCCTGCCCGATGAACCGGTCGACGAGCGCGCTGATCTCCTCGAAGGAGAGCACCTCGGCCGAAGGCAACCAGCCGTACTCCTCCTCCGGCATGCAGTACGCGCAACGGAGGTTGCACCGATCGGTGACTGACAACCTCAGGTTCGACAACGGCCGACGCAGCGAATCGCGCGTCGGCCGGGGGGCTTCAGGCTGCATCCGGAGTCTTCGGGGGATCGACGACTTCAATCCCGGCCGCCTTCGCCGCTGCAGCCGCCGCCTTGGCCGCGGCAGCGATCTTCTTCCGCGCGACCATGTCTTCCTTGATCTTCATCAGCCCGACTTCGCCGATGTCGAGGAAGGCCTTCACGACCTCGGGATCGAACTGGGTCCCGCCACAGCGGTGGATCTCCTCGATGGCGTTCGCGAAGGTGGTGCCCTTGCGGTACGGGCGATCGCTGGTCATTGCGTCGAGGGTGTCCGCGACGGCAAAGATGCGCGCGCCGATGTGGATGTCGTGGCGCGCCAGCCCCCGCGGGTACCCGCGGCCATCGAAGCGCTCCTGGTGGGAGAGCACGATCTGCGAGGGGATCGAGAGGAACGGGATCGGCGCGATCATCGAGTACCCGATGTCCGGGTGCTTGCGCATCTCGACCCACTCTTCGGGGGTGAGCTTGCCGGGCTTGAGGAGCACGGCGTCAGGCACGCCGATCTTCCCGATGTCGTGGAGCAGGGCGCCGCGGCCGATCTCCTCGAGCTCCGGGCCCTTGATCAGCATGACGTTGGCGATGGCCGCCGTGTACTCGACCACGCGCTGGGAGTGATCGCTGGTCTCGTGCTCACGGGCATCGAGCGCGGTGACCAGGGCGAGCAGGGTGTTCTGGTACGTCGTCGAGACGTCCTTCAGCGCGCTGCGCAGCTCGGTGGTGCGGTCGCGGACCTTGCGCTCGAGCTTCTTCTGGTAGCGCTTGCGAGCGAGCTCGACGCGACGCTTGGCGAGCGCGCGCTCGATGGCGCGGATGAGATCGGTGAGCTTCGGCGGCTTGAGGAGGTAGTCGACGGCGCCACGGCGCAGGCAGTCGACGGCGGCCTCGGTGTCGCCATACCCGGTGAGCATGATCACCGCGGTGTCAGGGTGCTTTTCGCGGAAGGCTTCGAGCAACCACAGCCCATCCTTCCCCGGCATTTTCATGTCGGAGATGACGAGGGGCGTGTCTTCCTGCTCGGCGAGATCGAGGGCCATGTCAGCCCCCGACGCGACGGCGCAGTGGTAGCCCTCTTCGCGCAGCAAGACGCTGATGACGTCGCGAACCGACTCATCATCGTCAACGATCAGAATACGGGGAGGGGGAGGAGGGATGGCTTCCAAGGTGGGGCCCTGTGTGTAGCGACGATTCGACTCTAGGGCGAGTTCCGACGGTATCGGAAGGGCTTGAGGTCGACGGATACCTTCTCGTGACGAACCAATTGACCGATCAACCGTGCCGTGATGGGCGCGAGCAGGATTCCATTTCTGAAATGACCGGTGGCCAGCAGCAGCCCCGGCTTGGGACCTTCGCCGAGGAAGGGCAGTTGATCATCCGTCCACGGGCGCAGGCCGGCCCAGGTGGAGGTGACGGCGGCGCCCGCGAGCTCCGGAACGAGCTGAATCGACGCGGCGAGGACCTTCTGTAGCCCCTCGGCGGTGACGTTCTTGTCGAAGCCGACCATCTCCATGGTGCTGCCGGCGACGACCCGGCCATCGGCGCGGGGCACGAGGTACCCACCGGCGCTCTTGAGCAACCGGGTGAAGATCGGCGCGCGCAGCTGCAACTCCACCATCTGTCCGCGCACCGGCTTGACGCGACCCGGATCGACCTCGGCACCGCTGACGAGGCCTGACCACGCGCCGGCCGCGAGCACCACCACGTCCGCGCCCAGCACCTCCCCGTCGACATCGACGCCGGTGACGGTGCCGCCGGTCTCCACGAGGGCGCGCACGGTGCCGCTCTTGAACCCCACGCCCGCCTTCGTCGCGGCGATGGCCAGGGCGCGCAGCAACTGCCGCGGGTTGACCTGGTGATCGTCCGGAAGATCCGCGGCGGCCAGGGCCTTCGGGTTCAGCTTCGGTTCCCGGGCGAATAGCTCGTCGCCCGAGAGCAACTCCGCCCGCAGCCCCTGCGCTTTCTGCCAGGAGATCTTCGCGTCGAGCGCGTGGACCTCGTCATCGGTGAAGGCCACCTGGAGCCCACCGCAGGGCAGGTAGTCCACCGCGACGCCGGAGCGCTCCTCGAGGGTGGCGGCGAACTTCGGCCACGCCATGCGGCTGAGCAGCGTGAGGTCGAACATGGGCCCGGGACCCGTGGCTTCGAACTGGGGCGCGAGCATGCCGGCGGCCGCCGAAGACGCCTCGGCCCCGGGGATCGACTTCTCGAGCACCATCACCTCGAGGTCGTCCGCCTTGCGCAGCTCGAGGGCGATGGAGAGCCCCATGATCCCGCCGCCGACGATGATCACCTTCACGGGGCACCTCCATCGGTGAGGACGATCACCTGCACGGACGAGGGGGCCGCGGCCCGCGGCGCGCGCCGGTACGAGGGCCACGTCATCCACGCGAAGGACAGCAGCGTCAAGGCCATCAGGACGATGGTTCGGGT
>CAIVGN010000142.1 GCA_903905455.1 uncultured Archangium sp. | reverse complement strand
GGCCGCGACGAGGTCGGTGGCCAGGGGGAGCGCCTCGACGTGCCGGCCGGCCATCGAGGCCGCGCGCGCCTCGGCGAGGCGACGCTCGAGCGTGCCGGTGGTGTCCGACCGGGCGCTTCCCTCCGTGGGCCGCTCGTTGAGGCAGCTCTGCGGCGTGCGCATGGCCAGCACCGCGGGCAGGGCGGCGTCGATGGCGTCAGGGTGCGCCGAGAGCACCTGGGCCAGCGCGGTGAGATCTCCCAGGCGGCGATCGAGGCACGCCTGCACGGTGGGCCGGTGGGGGATGTCTTCGCGGCGGCACACCGCCTCGGCCGCGGTGAGCCACTGCGCGGTGTAGGCGTCGACGTGCGCGCCGATGTCGGAGAGCGGGTTGGTGGTGGCCGCGCGGAGCCGGGCGCGCACGTCGGCCGGGAAGGACGACGCCGCGCGGGCCTTCACGCCGCACGGGTCGGTCTCCAGGAAGCGCGGAATGATCAACCCCAGCAGCGCCCCCAGTACCACCACGGCCGCCGCGCCCAGGGCGAGGCGCTGGGGCCGGTGCCGCGCCACGTCGAGCGCGCGCAGGAACGTGGGCATGTCGGCGAAGCGGTCTTCCTTGCGCTGGGCCAGCGCGCGTCGCAGCACGCGCTCCACGGAGCGCCCCGCGAACGAGGCCCGGCGCGGGCGAGGCGGCGGGTCGCGCTGGAGACCCTTCGCGCCGTCGGGGAAGGCTCGCTCGTCGTAGAGCGCCGACCACAGGGCCACCGCGAACGAGAACTGATCGCAGCGCGCGTCGAGGGGCTCGCCCTTGAGCTGCTCGGGCGCCATGTACGCCGGCGTGCCCACCACCGTGCCCTGCTGGGTGAGGGCCTCGTCGAGGCGCGCCGGCGTCGGCGTGTGCTCCGGCGCCGGCAGGCCGCGCCCGGCGCTGTCGTCTTCCCCGCTGGCGATGGCCAGGCCGAAGTCGCCGATGCACACGCGGCGATCGAAGCCCACGAAGACGTTGGCCGGCTTGAAGTCGCGGTGGACGATGCCCAGCCCGTGCACCGCGGCGAGTCCCCGGCCGGCCTCGGCGAAGAGCTCGAAGCGCCGCGACTCGGGCAGCGGGTTGCGCAGCAGGTCCTTGAGCGACGAGCCGTCGATCAACTCCATGGCGATGAAGGGGGCGTGATCGATCTCGCCCAGCTCGTACACGCGCACCACGTTGGGGTGGGTGAGCTGGGCCAACGCCCGGGCCTCGCGGAGGATGCGCGCCCGCTCGGTGGCGTCGGACTCCGGGCGCAGCACCTTGAGCGCGACGCGGCGGCTCAGCTGGGGATCCCACGCGGCGTACACCGTGCCCATGCCGCCCTGGCCGATGTGGTCGAGCACCAGGAACCGGCCCACCGCTTCACCGCGCGCGAGCCGGGTCTCGGCGGCGGGCTCTGCCTTGCGCAGGGGGGCGTGACCCCGTTGGGGGACCGTCTCGGTGTCCTTGTCCGGCGTCACGGCGCGAGCGTACCGCGATTGGGTCCGCCACCGACCGAGGGTCAGTCGAGATCGACGGCGTAATCGACGCCCACTTCGATGAGGAGGTTCTGCGTGGCCGCTACGTGGCCCGAGGGGTCGAGGATCTCCAGCCGATGGGCGCCGGGCTTGACGGTGAGGTTGAGCGGGGCCTTGCCCACCACGGCGCCGTCGAGCCGCAGCGTGGCCTCGAACGAGCCGCGGTGCACGGACACGTTGCCGCCGCGCAGGGCCCCGGCGATGCCCACCCGCGGCAGCGCCGGGGCGGGCACTTCAGGGGGCGCCCGGGGCACGCCCTTCGGCTGCGGAGCCGGAGTTCGGGTCGGCCGCGCGGCAGCAGGGCGCGCGGTGGGCGTGGGAGGCGTCGCGCTGGGGACAACAGCCGCCGGTGCGGCCGCGACGGCCGGCGGATCCCTGGGCAGCGCGGGCTCGACGGCGACAGGCGCGCGGGTCGGCGCATCGTCGGGGGCGGACTCGACGACGGCGGCTGCGACGGTCGGCGCAGCACGGAGGGGGGCGGGCTCGACGGCGACAGGCGCGCGGGTCGGCGCATCTTCGGGGGCTGTCTCGACGACGGCGGCCGGCGCGAGGGTCGGCGCATCCTCGTCGACGGCCACGCTCGGGAGGTCCCTGGGCGGCATGGGCTTGGTCGCGACGGCGCTCCCGTCGGCCGCGGCCGCCGGAGCTTCCGCTCCGAGGTCTGGATCCGCGATGGGCTGCGGTCGCACCACGAGCCAGGCCCCGACTGCGACGGCGCACGCGGTCACCGCTCCAGCGGCCAGCCACGGGCCGACGCTACGCCGGGGCGACGGCTCGACCGGTGCGGCTGCCCTGCGCGAAGGAGCGGTCTTCGCGGTGGGCTCCGCGAGCACGGCCTGGAGGTTCATGGTGCGTGACGTCTTTTCCTGGGGGCACAGGCTGGTCGCCCACTCCGAGAGCTCGGCCCGCTCGACGGGCTCCCCCTGGGCCGCCAGCCACCCGCGCAGGGCCCGACCGAAGGCGCGCATGTCGGGGTAGCGCTGCGAGGGCGTGCGCTGCAGCGCGCGCATCACGATGGCGTCGAGCTCCTTCGGGCAGCCAGGGTCGATGGCCGAGGGGGGCGAGAGGCGCTCGGAGAGAATGGCGCGGCCGGTGGCGGCCAGGTCGTCGCGGTGGAAGAGCCGGCGCAGGGCGAGGAATTCCCACAGCACCACGCCCAGCGACCACTGGTCGACCAGGTGCGTGGCCGTGGCGCCCTCGAGCTGCTCCGGCGCCATGTACGGGAGCTTGCCCTTGAGATCGCCGGTGCGGGTCTGCTCGAGCCGCTCGCGGGCGCGGGCGATGCCGAAGTCCACCACCTTCACCGCGCCGTCGAAGGTGACGAAGATGTTCTGCGGCGAGACGTCGCGGTGCACCACCTCCAGCGAGCGGCCCGCGGCGTCGGTGAGTGAATGCGCGGCGAAGAGCCCCTCCGCGGCGTCGGCGATGATGCGCGCGGCCACCAGCAGGCGCCCCGGCCCGGCTGCCGTTCCCCGCGAGATGAGCGCCTTGATGAGGTGAAAGAGGCTCTCCCCCACGAGGTATTCCATCACCAGGTAGTAGGTGCCTTCGCTCTCGCCGAAGTCGAAGACCTGGCAGACGTTGGGGTGATCGAGGCGGGCGGCGATGCTCGCCTCGTCGATGAACATGCGCACCACCATGGGGTTGCTCGCCATGTGCTCGTGGAGCGTCTTGACCGCCACGACCTTCTCGAACGTGCCGGCGCCGGTGGCGCGCGCCAACCACACTGTCGCCATGCCCCCGGCCGCGAGACGGCGCCGCAGTTGATAGCGCCCCAACTGGGTGGGGACGCTCGCGTCGAGCCCAGACGCCGGTGCAGGAGCCATGCGGCGCGTCGTACGACACTTCGCCCGTTCGTGCTCGGGCGGCCCGGGTGGTGTGCCCCCGAATTGTTGTCCCCGGCTCGTGGCCCTCAGCTACCTTGGTCTTCTTTCGCGGCAGAGAGGCCCTGAAGTGAATCGAATCCTCGTGCTGTGGTGGGTCCTGTTGCTGCCGTCCTGGGTCCTCGCCGAGGATGCTGCGCCCACGACCGAAGTCGCGTGGACCGTGCGCCTCGACCCGGGCGTGGCCCTCATGCTGTCGGAGCCCCAGCGCGCCTATTACCAACCGGGCTTCGAGTTCCAGGCGACCGCGGCGTTGCCTGTCGCCTCGTTCCTCGACGTCGAGCTGCAGGGCGCCTACCTCTACCTGCCCGCGGCGACGGGCTCGCCGGTGGGGGTCGCGGGGACGGCTTTTCTCGTCGGCGCGGCGGTCCGTGCGCGCACGGCCTGGGTGGGCTCGCGCTGGCTCCCGTTTGGTGAGCTGGGCGTGCACTACCTCCACACCGGCCCCCTGCACCAGGTGGGGCTGTCGGCGGGGGCCGGGCTGTTGCTGCGGCTGTCGGAAGGCGTGCTGCTGGGGCCCGCGGCGCGGCTGGAGTTCGTGCCCCGGCTCGGCGACACGGCCACCCTCCTCACCGCGCACACCGCGGTGCTCTCGCTGGGGTTGGCAGTGGAGTTCGGCGCGACGCGGCCCGTGGGACCCCTCGCCGACGACACCGATGGCGACGGCGTGCGCGACGACGTCGACGCCTGTGCGCACGAAGCGGGCACCGGCCCTGACGGGTGTCCCGTCGAGAAGGCCCCCGCGGCGACGTCTGGAGATCCCGACCACGACGGGCTGCTGGGCGCTGACGATCGCTGCCCCGGCGTGGCGGAAGACTTCGACGGCTTCGAGGACGGGGACGGCTGCCCCGAGCCCGACAACGATCGCGACGGCGTGCTCGACGCGAAGGACCCGTGCCCGCTCAAGGCGGGGCCGAAGGGGGGCAATGGCTGCCCCGACACCGACGGTGACAGCGTGCCCGACGACGTCGACGCCTGCGTGAAGGTGGCCGGCAAGCCCGAGAACGGCGGCTGCCCGGTCTACACGCAGGTGCGCGTGACGGGCTCTCGGGTCGAGATCCTCCAGAAGATCTTCTTCGCCTTCGGGAAGGACACGATTCTTCCCCGCTCGTTCCGCCTGCTCGACGAGGTGGTGCAGGCGCTGCAGGACCGCGAGCACCTGTGCGTCACCATCGAGGGGCACACCGACTCGGTCGGGGGCAGGGCCGCCAACCTCGCGCTCTCCGGCGGGCGCTCGCGCCAGGTGCGCGCCTACCTCACCGAGCACGGCATCGCGGCGCAACGGCTGACGGCCGAAGGCTACGGCCCCGATCTCCCGTTGGACTCCAACGCCACCACCGAAGGCCGCGAGAAGAACCGGCGCGTCGAGTTCGTCATTGTCCCCTGTCGCTGAACCCCCGGAGCTCCCCATGAACCGCCGACTGCTGGCCCTGGCGTCCCTCGTCGTCGTCAGCGGGTGCTTCACGCCCATCAACCAGGTCTTCGTCGATGCGGGCGCCACGTGCCCCACCGGCACCACCGCCTGCGGCGCCTCGTGCGTGACGTTGGCGTTGGACGACGCGAACTGCGGCAGCTGTGGGCACGCCTGTGACAGCACCTCGGCCTGCGGAGGCGGCGCGTGCTTCGCGAAGAACTGCCCGGGCTCGACCTGTGCCAGCACCCAGGTGTGCGTGGGCGACGCGTGCGTCAGCCGCGATTGCATCGGCGTCACCTGCGCCGCGGGTCAGACCTGCTTCCACGGCACCTGCGCCTCGACCCAGTGCAACGGCCAGGCGTGCCCTGCGGGCAACGTGTGCCAGGCCAACGCCTGCGTCGACGTGGAGTGCGTGGGCGTCACCTGCCCCGAGAGCCAGTCGTGCCACCGGGGCCGGTGCGCACCCGTCAGCTGCATCGACGGACTGCAGACCGCCCCGGAGACGGACGTCGACTGCGGCGGTGGCAGCTGCCCCACCTGCGACAACGGCAAGCACTGCGGCATCGCGGCCGACTGCAAGTCCGCGCGCTGCGCCGCCGGCACCTGCGCTCCGTGCGCCGCGGCCGCCGACTGCGCCGCGGGACAGGCCTGCGCCGCGGGCGTGTGTGGCCGCTGCACCGTGGGCGCGCAGTGCCGGCAGAACGAAGTCTGCCGCGCTGACGGCACCTGCGGTGCCTGCCTCGCCACCAGCGAGTGCACCGGCACCGACGTCTGCGCCGCGGGCACCTGCCGCCCCTGCCAGTCGAACCTCGAGTGTCCGCGCGCCACCCAGGTCTGCGTGGCCGGGGTGTGTGGGGCGTGCCAGTCGCCTGCGCAGTGCACCGCGCCGCTGACCTGCGTGAGCGGGGCCTGCACCACGCCCTGCGGCAACAACCAGAGCTGCCCGCTGGGCCTGGCCTGCCTGGCTGGCAACTGCGGCACCTGCACCGGCGCCACGCAATGCGACGTTCCGCAGGGGTGCCGGCCCAACGGCACCTGCGGAGTGTGCGGCGCGGCTGCCGAGTGCCGCACCGGCGAAGGGTGTCGCGCCGATGGTGGGGTGTGCGGGGCCTGCGCGGCTCCGGTGGACTGTCGCCCCGCGGAAGGCTGCCAGCTCGACGCGGGCGTGTGCGGCGCGTGCCGCGCGGCCACCGAGTGCCGTGTCGGGCAGGGCTGTCACCTCGACGCCGGCGTGTGCGGGAGCTGCCAGAGCGCCACCGATTGCCGGGCCGGTGAAGGCTGCGGCGCAGGCGGGGTGTGCGGGACCTGCCGCACGGGCGCCGACTGCCGCGCGGGCGAAGGCTGCGTGGCGGGCACGTGCGGTCGCTGCACGGCCACCTCCCAGTGCGCGGCCGGGCTGACGTGTAACGTCTCGACGGGGGTGTGCGGCACCACGACGCCCGTCTGCACGGCGTCGGTCTCGGTGAGCCCTGGCACGGCCACCACCACCAGCAACTACGTGGCCTCGGTGGGCGGCAACGGCACCAGCTGCAGCTGGGCCGTGGACGGCGTCGCCCAGGGCAGCGTGTCGTGCTCGGGCAGCGTGTCGCTGGGCTCGACCTTCACCGCGGGCAACCACAGCGTGGAGGTCACCACCTCGGGCCCCAACGGCACCTGCAGCCAGTCGGCGTCGTTCGCCGTGCTCCCCACCCTGACGTGCACCATCTCGCGCTCGTCGGGCACCACGCTCGACGACTTCACCGTCAACTGGTCCTCCGACGCGACGACGTGCAGCTATTCCTACGACTCGGGCGCCTCCATGAGCTTGCCCTGCTCGGGAAGCTCCGGGTCGACGGGCGCCAGCCTGGGCGGCGTGGGGGTCCACTCGTGGACGGGGACCGCGGTCGGCCCCGCCGGAAACTCGACGTGCGTCGTCTCGTTCAACGTCACCTCGGTGATCCCCGCCCCGACCTGCAGCGTGCAGGTCTCACCCTCCAGCGGCACCACCGCCACCAACTTCGCCTTTGGCTGGGCGAGCGACGGCACCAGCTGCACCTGGTCCCTCGACGGCGTGCCCCAGGGCGCGGTGGCCTGCAACGGCACGCAGAACGCGTCGTCCTTCACCACCGGCACGCACACCGTGGGCATGACTTGCACCGGGGTCGGCGGCACGGTGAGCGCCCCGAGCATCTCGTTCAGCGTCTCGCCCCAGGTGTCCCCGCCCACGTGCGGCGTCTCGGTCTCTCCCTCGACGGGCGGCACCGGCACCACCTTCGGCTTCACCTGGGCCAGCAACGGCACCACCTGTTCGTACACCATCGACGGCGTGCCCCAGGGCGCGGTGCCCTGCAGCGGCACCCAGACGGCGACGAACGTGGGCCTCGGCTCCCACAACGTGCAGGAGACCTGCGTGGGGCCCGGCGGCACGAGCGTGTCTCCGGCGGCCACCTTCACCGTGGTCGCGCCGCCGACCTGTAACGTGAACATCAGCCCCGGCAGCGGCGACGGCACCACCACGTTCTCCGTGGCCTGGGGCAGCGACGGCGCTTCCTGCACGTACACCATCGACGGCGTGCCGCAGGGCAGCGTGCCGTGCTCCGGCGGGCAGACCGGAATGTTCGGCCCGGGCTCGCACAGCATCGGGCTCTCGGCGACGGGCACCGGCGGCACCACCAACTGCACGTCGAACACCATCACCGTCAATTGACGCAGGCCGGGGGCCCGCGAGGAGGAAGTCCCCTAAGCTCCACCGGGTGCTCCTCCTCACCGCGTTGATCCTTTCGCAGACCGCCATCCACCACCCGGCCGCGGGCGACCAGTTGATGGGTGACCACGTCTTCAACCTGCAGTGGATCGACACGCCTCCCGGCGTCGCGCACGTGACGGAAGCCCAGAAGGGCCAGCTCGAGTTTCAGGCCGAGCAGCGCAACGCAAAGGGCGACTTCGCGTCGGTCAAGGGCCGCATCACCCGGGTCGAGGCGCAGTCCTTCGAGCTCGACGGCGTGGTGACGACGCAGGTCAGCTACCTCAACGCCGGCAAGCCGTGCACGCGCGAAGGGCACTTCACCTTTCGCATCACCGGCAAGCGCAAGTACTGGCGCATGAAGGAGATGAACAACTGCGAGGGCAGCGTGGACTACCTCGACGTCTTCTTCGCGCGGCCTTGAGTTCCCCTCGTGCTCGCCGCGACGAGTGCCATGGAATGTTCACGCGATGGCGCTCGTTGAGCGACCAGGGCCGCCAGCTCCTGGAGTAGCCCGTCGGGCCGATCGCGCAGTGCCCGCCAGGCACTGCACCTCGTCCTCGCCCATTGCCGCCTCCCGCCCGGTGTCTGGCGCGGACATGGCGCGCGGGTCTGACATCCGAACGGCCCGGGTCCGCCACGAGGGCCCTGAAATGTTCACCCCGTGGTCATTCCGTGGCGCGACCCTCCCTCTTGCGGTGGGTGACTGGGGGCCACGAGGTGTGTTCCGCTGCCTCCCATGTCCCGCGCCTATCGGATCAACGTCAAAGAGAGCCTCTCGCGCCACGTGCAGGTCGACGACGGGGTCTGCTCCTCGCTCGAGCTGCTGCCCATTCTCGAGAAGGCGCGCATGCGCGAGCTGCTCGCCGCCGAGCTCGAGGGCAAGGGCTTCAAGCGCGAGGGCAACACCAGCACCCGCAAGGAAGGCGACGGCATCACCGTGTCGGTCGAGCTCGACACCGGCGAGGTGTCGGTCACCGCCGAAGGGCACGCCGACGTGAACCTCGAGACCGAGCGCACCGCGGTCGTCGACAACACGCTGGCCGGCGATCGCGAGCGGCACCTGCGCGACGCGGCCAGGCAGTCCCTGGAGCGCGAGGCGAAGGCCGAAGAAGAGGCCCTGCGCCGCAAGGTCACCGAGCAGCTCGAGGCCAAGCTGCGGGACCTCAAGGACGAGCTCGACGGCGTGGTGAACAAGGTGACCGGCACCGCGCTCAAGCAGCGCGCCGCCGAGCTGGGCCAGGTGGAGGAGATCCACGAAGAGGCCAACGGGAGCATCACCATCAAGGTGCGCGTCTAACGTGTCGCTCGCGATTCCCGAGGAGAAGCTCCCCGCGGAGCTGAGCGCCTTCGCGGCCGTCGAGGCCGCGTACCCCGCCGAGCTCGCCCGCATCGTCGATTCCCTGCGGCGCGGACTGCCGGTGCTGGTCGAGGCCGAGAAGGAGCTCACGCCCTACGTCTACAAGTGCGTGCGCGATCGCCTGAAGAAGGAGACCCCGCCGCGGCAGTTCCTCTACCTGGACGGGCGACCGCTCTCCGACATGCCGCCCCCTCAGCCGGGCATGGGCCTGGTGGCGACCATCGTCTTCTACCTGCGCGAAGCGGTGCGCGGCGCGGCGGAGCACCGCGTGCTCGTGTTGCCCCACCTCGATCTCCTCACCACCTCGGTGGGCGGGCTGACGAGCGAGGCCCGCGAGGTGATCCCCCTGCTCTACGAGAACCCCGAGATCTGCTTCATGGGGTTCAAGGACCCCTCGTTCCCGCTGCCCAAGGTGATCGAGAACCTCTTCCCCCGGCGCGAGTCGCTGCTGGGCGTGCCGCGCGACCGCCTCGGCGCCCTCGTCACCCAGCGCGAGAGCCGCAAGCTGTCGGGCGACCGCAGCCTCAAGCCGTACCAGCTCTACAAGAGCGTCTCGGGCGTCAACGCGGTGCGCATGCGCCGGCTGCTCAGCTCGCTGACCGGTGAGGACTACCCCAGCGACACCCGGCCCGCGTACCAGCAACTGCGCCAGGCCACGCTGGTGGGGCAGCTCACCTTGCCCGACGTCGATCTCCACCGGGACATCGGCGGCTACGCCAGGGTGAAGGAGCGCCTGGGCAAGGAGATCCTCGACGTGCTCGCCATGAAGGACGCGAGCGACGACGAGGGCTCCATGAAGCGCATCGAGGGCCTCATTCCCCGCGGGATGATCTTCTGGGGCCCCCCGGGCACCGGCAAGACGCTCTTTGCCAAGGCCATGGCCACCGCGCTGGGCGCCGCCGTCACCATCGTCTCGGGCCCGGAGCTCAAGTCGAAGTGGGTCGGCGAGTCGGAAGAGAACCTGCGCCAGGTCTTCGCGCGCGCCCGCCAGGCCGCCCCGGCGATCATCGTGTTCGACGAGCTCGACTCCTTCGCCACCGCCCGCGGCACGTACCAGGGCAGCGGCGTCGAGCACTCCATGGTCAACCAGTTGCTCACCGAGATGGACGGCTTCCGCAAGGACGAGCTGGTCTTCGTGGTGGGCACCACCAACTTCGTCGAGTCCCTCGATGCCGCGCTGCTCCGGCCGGGGCGCTTCGAGTTCCACCTCCACGTGCCGTTCCCCGGGGCCGACGACCGCCGCGAGATCATCCGCATCTACGACCAGAAGCTCGGGCTGCAGCTCTCGGCGCGCGCGCTGGACTACGCGGTCAAGCGCACCGCCGATCTCGTCGAGGGCCAGGCCACCCGCTACTCGGGCGACCACCTGCAGGCGCTGTGTCGGGCGCTGGCCCGGGCCCGGCTGCGCGACCGCACGGTGGGGCCGCTGGAGATCGACGACGTCGAGAAGGCGCTCTCGAGCTGGGCCGAGCGCCCCTCGCTGACCCCGAAGGAAGAGAAGGTCGTGGCCACGCACGAGGCGGGGCACGCGGTGGCGGCGCTGTTCTGCCCGCACCTGCCGCCCATCGACCGCATCAGCATTCGCGGAGACCTCGCCGGCGCCCTGGGCTTCGTCAGCTACAGCGACCCTGCGCACCGCTACGTCATCACCCGCGGGCAGCTGCTCGATCAGATCTGCACCCTCTACGGAGGGCGCCAGGCCGAGGAGCTGTTCTTCGACGACCTCTCCATCGGCAGCGCCGCCGACATCCAGCGCGCCACCGACATCGCCCGCGCGCTCGTCGAGCAGTTCGGCATGGGCGGTGACGGCGTCGGCGCCCGGCGCGTCGAGCAGGGCGAGCACGACCCCATCTCCGAGACGATGAAGGTCACCATCGAGCAATCGGTCTCCGCGATCCTCGAAGAGCAACGGGTGCGCGCGCACCGCATCCTCGACGAGAACCGGGCGCTCGTGCAGTCCCTGCGCGACGTGCTGCTCGAGAAGAAGGTCCTCGACAAAGAAGCCCTCGCCACCCTCTTGCCCGCGACGAAGAAGATCGACGCCGTCGCAACCGAAAGCTGATCCCATGGCCACGCTCATCCTCCGCCTCGACATCGACCCCACCACCAAGAAGAAGAACGTGTGGGTGAAGTACGACAGCGACTCCGACGCGCTGCCGATGGAACACGAAGAGGAGCACAAGCGCATCGTCGAGGCGCTGCTGGCCGGCGGCGGGCTGAAGGCCGAAGACCTGGGCACCATCACCATCGAGCGTGAAGGCCACGGCGCGGCGACCACCGAAGAGAAGCAGGCCGCCCCTGCGCAGCGCGAAGCCGTGGGCACCAAGTCGTGAGCCAGCCCCACGTGGTGCTCAAGAACCAGCTCGTCGAGCTGCTGCGCATGCCCACCGGCGACAAGCTCTCGCTCCTCGCCTGGTACGACGCCGCCCAGCGGTTGATGCGCTTCGTGCGCGCCGAGCAGCTCGAGGTGCCGCCCCTGGTGCACCAGTGGCTGGCCGGGGCCGAGGCCCGCGCGGCCGACCCGGTGCGCTCGGCCCTCGAGAACGCCGAGCTGGCGAAGTACCTCGCATCGTTGCCCCGCGACTGACGCGCAGGTGCGCTTCGATGGGTGGAAGCGCGCGGCCTGGCTGCGCGATCCCGGCTCGACCAACGGCACCCTGGTCAACGGCGTCGCCGTCACCTCCGAGGTGGCGCTGGCCGACGGCAACGTCGTCTCGCTGGGTGACGAGACGGCGTTCCTCTTCAGGCGCACCGAGACGCTCTACGCCCTGGTGCGCACGCGCTGATCAGTCGGCGATGACGAACTCGACGCGGCGGTTGTTGTCGCGGCCGGGCGCCGTCTTGTTGTCGTCGACGGGGCGGGTCTGCCCGAAGCCCTTCGCCTCGAGGCGCGCGGCCTCGACGCCTTCCTTGACGAGGAACGCGCGCACGGTGTTCGCCCGGCGCTGCGAGAGGTCGAGGTTCTTCGCCGGCTGGCCCTGGTTGTCGGTGTGGCCCTCGACGCGCACGTGCTTCAGGTCGGGGTTGGCCTTGAGCACCGAGGCGACCTGCTTGAGCAGCGAGAAGCTGCGGTCGAGGATCAGGTCCTTGCCGGTGGCGAAGAAGACCTTCTCCAGGATGCGGATCTTCCCGGCCTCGAGCACCACCTTGGTCTCGCCCTGGTCGGGGCAGCCGTCTTCGTCCTGGTTGCCGTTGATGGTCTCCGGCTCGTTGCGGCACTTGTCCGCCACGTCGGGGATGCCGTCCTTGTCGTTGTCCAGGTCAGGGCAGCCGTCGGTGTCCTCGAACTGGTCCACGTCCTCGGGCTCCGCGGGGCACTGGTCGACGCCGTCGGGGATGCCGTCCTTGTCGGTGTCGACGACCGCCACCACCGCCACCACCGGCACCTCGTCGGGGCAGCCGTCGGTGTCCTGGTAGCCGTTGAGGGTCTCGGGCTTCAGGCGGCACTGGTCCACGCCGTCGTTGATGCCGTCACCGTCGTCGTCGAGGTCGGGGCAGCCGTCGGTGTCGTCGGTGCCGTCCAGGTCCTCGGCCAGGGTGATGCACTGGTCCTTCGAGTCCATGATGCCGTCGCCGTCGGTGTCCACGTCGCGCTTCTCGGGCGAGGCCCACGCGGCCGAGAACAGCACGCGAAAAGCCGGCACCCCGAAGCCCTTCGACAGCCCGGGCCCGGCGCCGAGCCTCAGCGCGAGCTGCTGAATCGGGCGGAACTGCACCGCGCCCAACGCCTCGAGCGCGATCTCTTCGGGGTCACTTTGTTGAAGGCCCACCGCGCCAAACAAGGTCGCCTGGGCGGCCCACTTCGGGGTGAAGGCGTACTCGGCGGCGGCCGAGAACATGAACTCGTTGCCGGCGGTCACGTTGAGCAGTTGCTGCGTCGGCTTGAAGGCCACGCCCACGTCCGCGAGCGCGCGAAACGGCCCGAAGTTCACCTCGGCCAGCGCCCGGGGCAACACGCCCACGCCCGACGCCCCGCGGTACCCACCACCACCGCCGGTGGGGAACTGCAGCGTCGCCGCGATGCCGAAGGCCACGCGCTCGTTGGCCCAGAGGCGCGCCCGGGGCGTGAAGCGGAGATCCCCCAGGCCCGTGGCGTTGGGAGGCGTGCCCGTCAGCCCGCTGGACTGGGGCTGGAAGACCACCGGCAACACGAGGCCGAACTCCAGCACCTCGGTCAGGCCCAACGAGCCCATGAGGTTGAGCGTCGTCTGGTTCGAGACGGCATCGTTGACCGCCTTGCCGGTGCTCAGGTTGTAGAGGGCCAGGGGCTGGTGCGCGTAGTCGAGCGACACGCCGGCCTGCCAACGCAGGTGGCCGCCGGTGCGCGCGCTCGCGGTGCCCAGCACGTCGTTGATGCCGGCGCCGGGGCGGTAGCGCTGGAGATCGAGCCCCGTCGACGTCTGGGCCTGGGCCAGCGCCGTGGTGGAGAGGACCGCCGCCGCCGTCAGGCCGAGCGCCGAGCCCCGCCTTCGACGCACCAGGAGTGCTGCGAGGGCGAAGGCCAGCCACGTCATCGGCCCACCGGCGCCGGCGCTGCAGCCACTGCCGCGCAGGCCGTACTGCGCCTCGGGGGTCAGCGGGTCGGTGCCCGTCTCGATCTCCAGGCCGTCCTTGAGGCCGTCGCCGTCGGTGTCCGGCACGCGGGGGTCGGTCTCGCCGGGGTCGACCAGGCCGTTGTGGTTGGCGTCTTCGTCGCCGTCCTTCAGCCCGTCGCCGTCGGTGTCGGGGCTGCGCGGGTCGGTCTCGCCCGGGTCCACCACGCCGTTGTGGTTGGTGTCCTCGAGGCCGTCGGGGAGCTTGTCGCCGTCGGTGTCGGGGTTGAGCGGGTCGGTCTCGCCGGGGTCGAAGGTGCCGTCGTGGTTGGTGTCTTCGATGCCGTCGAGGATGCCGTCGCCGTCGGTGTCGGGCACGCGGGGGTCGGTCTCGCCCGCGTCGACGACGCCGTTGTGGTTGGTGTCTTCGATGCCGTCGAGCAGGCCGTCGCCGTCGGTGTCCACGTTGCGGCGATCGGTCTCGCCCGGGTCGAACACGCCGTTGAGGTTGGTGTCTTCCACGCCGTCGGTGATGCCGTCGTCGTCGGAGTCGGTGTCGAGGGCGTCGATCTTCCCGTCGCCGTCGGTGTCCACGATGCCGTCGGCGCCGTCCTTGATGCCGTCGCCGTCGGAGTCGGGGTTGTTGGGGTCGGTGCCGATGCGGATCTCGGTGGCGGTGTCGAGGCCGTCGTGGTCCGGGTCGGGGTCGGTCACGTCATCGGCCGGGTCATTGGGGTTGATCTCGCCCGCGTCGATGCGGCCGTTGGCGTTGGTGTCTTCGGCGCCGTCGGCGATGCCGCCGTGGTCGGTGTCCGTGGCCAGCGGGTTGGTGGTGCTCGCCGGGTCGAGGTCGGCCACGAACTTCGTGCCGTCGGTGTCCGGGCCCTGGGCCGCGGTGAGGCCGCGCTCGAGGCCGTCGCTCAGGCCGTCGCCGTCGGTGTCGAAGAGGCGGGGGTTGGTCTCGGTGGGGTCGACCACGCCGTCGTGATCGAGGTCCTCGTTGCCATCGGTCAGGCCGTCGTCGTCGGTGTCGGCGTCGCTGGCGCTGGTCTCACCCGCGTCGAGGCGGCCGTTGTGGTTGGTGTCTTCCACCCCGTCGTTGATGCCGTCGCCGTCGGTGTCCACGCGCTTGGGGTCGGTGGTGGTGGTGGGGTCGGCGTCGGGCACGAAGTTGGGCGAGCTGGTGTTGGTGCCGGTGGTGGCCGCGGCCAGGGTGATGCCCGCCTCGGTGCCGTCGTTGAGGCCGTCGCCGTCGGAGTCGGGATCGAGCGCGTCGATGAGGCCGTCGCCGTCGGTGTCGGTGAGGCCGTCGGCGCCGTCCTTCACCCCGTCGTCATCGGAGTCGGCGTCGAGCGGGTTGATGCCGGCGGTGACCTCCGCGCCGTCGTTGACGCCGTCGCCGTCGGTGTCCGGGTTGTTGGGGTCGGTGCCCAGGGTGACTTCCTGGGTGTCGGTCAGCCCGTCGTTGTCCGTGTCGGACTGGATGTCCCAGCTCACCGTGGCGGGCGTGGGGTCGACGTTGCCGTTGGTGTCCGTGGCGCGCACCGCGAAGGTGTGGGCGCCCTGCGCGAGGGCGGTGAGCGAGGCCGGCGCGGTGCAGGAGCTGAAGGCCGCCCCGTCGAGGCTGCACTCGAAGGTCGCCGTCGGGTCGTTGGAGGTGAAGACGATGGTGGCCGTCTTCGCGCCCGTGGTCCCCGTGGGGCTCATGGTGATGGTGGTGTCGGGCGCAGTGGCATCGACGGTGAAGGTGCGGTTTGCCGGCGTGGCGTCGACGTTGCCCACCGCGTCGCGGGTGCGCACCGCCAACGCGTGGGGGCCGTCGGCGAGTCCGGTGAGCGCGAAGGCCGCCGGGCACGCCGTGAAGGCGCCACCGTCGAGGCTGCACTCGAAGGTCGCGGTGGGATCGTTCGAGGTGAAGGTGAAGTTCGCGCTCGAGCTGGTGATGACGCCGGTGGGGCCCGAGGCGATGGTGGTGTCCGGCGCGACGGTGTCGACGGTGAAGGTGTTGGCGTTCGAGGTGGGCGAGGTGTTGCCCGCCGCGTCCGTCGAGGTGGCGCTCACGGTGTGGCTCGCCGAGCTCAGCGCCGTGCCCGGGGTGAAGCTCCAGGCCCCCGCCGCATCAGCGGTGGTGGTGCCGGCGACGACACCGTCGAGGGTGACGGTGACGGTGCTGTTGGCTTCCGCGGTGCCGGTGATGGCCGGCGTGGCGTTGGCCGTCGCGCTGCCGTTGGCCGGCGCGGTGACCACCGGGGCCGCGGGCGCGGTGACGTCCACGGTGAAGGTGTTGGTGTTCGAAGTGGGCGAGGTGTTGCCCGCCGCGTCGGTCGCGGTGACGCGCGCGGCGTGCGGGCCCGCGGCGAGGGCAGTGGGCGGGGTGAACGTCCACGCCCCCGAGGCGTTGGTCACCGCCGTGCCCACCGAGACGCCGTCGATGAAGACGGTGACGGTGCTGCCGGCCTCCGCGGTGCCGGTGACCGCGGGCCGGTTGTTGTTGGTGGCGCTGCCGTCGGCCGGGGTGGCGACGACCGGCGCGACCGGCGCGGTGACGTCGATGGTGAAGGTGTTGGTGTTCGAGGTGGGCGAGACGTTGCCCGCCGCGTCGGTGGCCGTGGCGCGGGCGGTGTGCGAGGCCGCGGTCAGGGCCGTGGGCGGGGTGAACGTCCACGCGCCCGAGGCGCTCGCCGTGGTGGTGCCGGCGGACACGCCGTCGATGAACACCGTGACGGTGCTGTTGGCCTCGGCGGTGCCGGTGACGGCGGGCCGGGTGTTGTTGGTGGCGCTGCCGTTGGCCGGGGTGGCGACGACCGGCGCGACCGGCGCGGTGACGTCGACGGTGAAGGTGTTGGTGTTCGAGCCCAGCGAGGTGTTGGCCGAAGCGTCGGTGGCCGTGGCGCGCACGGTATGGCTGCCGGCCGCGAGCGCGGAGGGCGGGGTGAAGGCCCACGCGCCCGAGGCGTTGGCCGTGGTGGTGCCGGTGGAGACGCCGTCGAGGAAGACGGTGACGGTGCTGTTGGCCTCGGCGGTGCCGGTGACCGGGGGCCGGGTGTTGTTGGTGGCGCTGGCGTTGGCCGGCGTGACCACCACCGGCGCCGCGGGGGCCACGGTGTCCACGGTGAAGGTGTTGACGTTCGAGCTGGTGGGGCCGTTGCCCGAAGCGTCGGTGGCGGTGGCGAAGACGGTGTGCGTGCCGTTGCCCAGCGCGGCGACGGGCGTCACGCTCCAGGCGCCGGTGGCGCTCGCGGTGGTGGTGCCCACGAGGAAGCCGTCGACGCTCACCGCGACGATGCTCCCGGGCTCGGCGCTGCCGGTGAGGGCCGGGCGCGGGTTGTTGGTGCTGCTGCCGTTGGCCGGGGTGGCGACCACGGGAGCCGCGGGGGGCAGGGTGTCCACGCTCCAGGCCCAGGTGGCCGGGCTGGCGTCGACGTTGCCCGCGAGATCCACGGCGCGCACCGCGAGGGTGTGCGCGCCCTGGGCGAGGCCGGTGAAGGTCGAGGGCGTGGCGCAGGGGGCGAACGCGCCGCCGTCGACGCTGCACTCGTAGCGGAGCACCGCTTCGGTGGCCGAGAAGGTGAAGGTCGCGCTGGTGGAGTTGGAGAGCGCCGCCGGGCGGGTGACGATGGTCGTGTCAGGCGCGGCGTTGTCGACGGTGAAGGTGTTGGTGTTGGAGTTCGCCGAGACGTTCGCCGCGGCGTCCGTGGCCGTGACGCGCACCGTGTGCGAGGCGGCGGTGAGGTCGCTGGTGGGGACGAAGCTCCAGGTGCCCGCCGCCGTCGCCGTGGTGGTGCCCGCCTGGACGCCATCGAGGAACACGGTGACGGTGCTGTTGGCCTCGGTCGTGCCGCTCAGGGTCGGGCGCAGGTTGCTGGTGAACGAGCCGTTGGCGGGCGTGAGCACCACCGGCGCCGACGGGGCGGTGCGGTCGACGACCCAGGTGTACGAGGCCGGGGTGGGGTCCACGCTGGGGCCCGACACGTAGCGGACCTGGAGGGTGTGCGTGCCTTCGGTCAGCGCGCTGAAGGTGACCGGGTCGGTGCAGGCCGCGAAGGCCGCGCCGTCGAGGCTGCACTGGTAGGTCGCGCCGCCGATGTTGGTCGAGAAGTCGAAGGTCGCGGTGTTGGCGTTGGTGATCAGCGCCGGGCCCGAGACGATGCTCGTGTCGCCGATGACCGTGACGTCGGTCGGGCGGCGCAGGCCGGTGCCCGACGAGTCGGAGTCGTAGTTCACGAAGTCGGCGAGGCCCTGGGTGACGGCCACCGCGCCCTGGGTGGACAGCGTGGCCTGGTTGGAGATCACGCCCTGCGAGACGGCGTCGACGGTCACGCGCAGGCGCACCTCGAAGCTCCCGCCCACGGCGATGGTGCCGCCGGTGGTGGCCGTCGCGCCGGTGCCCATGCGGACCACCACGGTGCGCGTCGCCGCCGTGTAGTCGCCCTGGTCATCGCCCGTGGCGTCGGTCTTCACCCCGGCCACGCCGCCGCTGACGAGGCTGATGCTGCCCGGCACGAAGGTCACGCCCGCGGGGAGCACGTCCTTCACCGAGACGCCGCTCGCGCTGTCGGTGCCCGAGTTGGTGCCGGTGATGACGTATTCCAGCGTGTCACCCGGCACCACGGAGCCGCCGTTCAGGTCGGTCACCGTCTTGCTCACGTTGACGAACATCGGCTTGAGCGTCGAGACGCTGGTGATGAAGGCGCCGTGAATGAAGAAGTCGCCGGTGGAGGTCGCCGACAGCGGCGCCGAGGTCTGGTTGGGCGTCAGCTGCGCGGTGACGTCGAACACGTCGAGATCGAAGCCGGTGACCGAGCCCACGCCGCCGGTCAGCCGCGGGAGATCTCCCACGTTGCTCACCGCCACGCCCAGCGAACTGCGCGTGCCGTTGAGCGCGTTGTCCACCGGGTTGAGCCCGTTGGTCACCGCCACGTTGTTGAACTTGAAGCTCTCGCCGACCAGCGTGAGATCGCCTTCGTAGGCGATGATGCCCAGCTTCCCGTCGAAGCCCGCGTCGGGCACGAGGAAGCCGTTGAGCGTCACGTTCGCCGAGTTGGTGGTGTCGACCTGGTCGAAGCCGTCGAAGAGGGTGATGTTCCGCGGGGGCATGGTGTCGAGCCGGTAGACGACGACCATCGACCACGCAGAGAAGAAGGTGGAGTCGTTGAGGTTGACCGGGTTGAGCGAGTCGATGCCCGCGACCCGGTACGCCCCCACGCCGTTGGCCTGCACCAGCGCGGTGACGTCGGCCGAGGCCTGGTAGCTGCCGCTGACCACCGGGAAGCTCACGTCGGCGGTGATGGCGTTGCTGAAGCCGCCCTGGCGATCGAGGGTGACCTGCGTGTCGAGCGTGCCCTTGGCCGCCCAGTAGAGCCGCGCGTAGGTCACCGTGGCGCCGGCGGGCAGCGCGAGCATCGAGGTGCTCCGCGACTGCGCCAGGGTGATGCCGGTGTTCGCCGAGGCCAGGCCCGCGTCGGGCGCGTCGGCCCGCCACAAGATGTCGCCGCTCGTGTCGTTGGTCGAGGTGCCGCATGCGCCGACGGTGCCCACCAGCGGCGTGACCGGACTGTTCCCGCAGTCGTAGCTGTTGGTGTTGCCCAGCAGCACGAAGTCGCCGCGCTGGTCGATGCTGAACCGCTTGCCCTGGTTGGCAAACGCCGAGGTGGACAACAAACCGACACACAGGAAAAGGACCGTCCGGGGGGAGAACACGTACGGCTGCCTAGCAAGCCCGGAACCACCCGCGACTCCTGTGGTCATCATGGGTTGAGATCACCGTACACGTTGCGATATGCAGCGTGACGATGCAGAACGAAACGCAGCCGGCCGCGCGGGTGTTGGTCGTCGACGACGACGAGTCCATCGCCCGGCTGGTGGGCAGCTACCTGCGCCGCACCGGCTACGCGGCCGACTGGGCGACGGACGCGGCCGGGGCCCTCGAGGCGGTGCGCCGCCAGCCCTACGATCTGCTGATCACCGACTACCAGCTGGTGGGCCAGACGGGCCTCGAGCTGGCGCAGCAGCTCCAGCGCGAGCTCCGCCGCCGGGTGCCGGTGGTGGTGATGACCGCCCACGGCAACCTCGACGCAGCCGTCGCGGCCCTTCGCGCCGGCGCGGCCGACTTCCTCACCAAGCCCTTCGAGCTCTCGCTGCTGGGCCTGGTGGTCAGCCGCACGCTCTCGCACCACCTCACCTCGCTCGAGCTCGAGGCCCTGCGCACCGAGGTGCGGCGGGTGGGCGAGACGCACGGCATCCTCGGGGAACATTCCAGCGTGGTGACGCTGCGCAGCCAGGTCGAGCGCATGGCGAAGGCCGAGGGCGCGGTGCTGGTGATGGGCGAGAGCGGCACGGGCAAGGAGCTCGTCGCGCGCGCCCTGCACGCGCTGGGGCCCCGCCGCGCCGGGCCGATGGTGGCCATCAACTGCGGCGCGCTGCCCTCGACGCTGCTGGAGTCGGAGCTCTTCGGCCACGTGAAGGGCGCCTTCACCGACGCCCGGTCGGATCGCCTCGGCGTCTTCCGCGAGGCAGACCAGGGCACCCTGTTCCTCGACGAGATCGGCGAGCTCCCGCTCTCGCTGCAGGCGGCGCTGTTGCGCGTGCTGCAGGAGCGCACCGTGCGGCCGGTGGGCGCCAACCGTGAGCTGAAGGTCGACGTGCGCGTGGTGGCCGCCACCAACCGCGATCTCCACGCGGCGGCCGAGGCGGGCACCTTCCGCGCCGACCTCCTGTTTCGCCTCGACGTGCTGCGCCTCGACGTGCCCCCGCTGCGCGATCGCGGCGACGACGTGTTGATGCTGGCGCGGCACTTCGTGTCGTTGGCGGCCGCCCGCGACGGCAAGCTGATCACCTCGCTGTCCACCGAGGCCACCGAGCTGCTGAGCGGCTACTCGTGGCCGGGCAACGTGCGCGAGTTGCAGAACGCCGTCGAGCGCGCGGTGCTGGCCTGCGAGGGGCCGCGGCTCGAGGCCTGGCACCTGCCGCAGTCACTCTCCACCGCGCCGGTGCCCAAGCTGCGCGATGGCTGGCCGCTGGTGACCCTCGAGGCCCTCGAGCGCCGCCACATCGACTACGTGCTGGGCGCCGTCGGCGGGAGTCGCCAACGCGCGGCCGACCTGCTGGGCATCGACCGCGTCACCCTCTACCGCAAGCTCAAGCGCGTGAAGCGTTAGCCCGCGCGGCTGAACCGGTCCTCCGCCGGCCGCGCCCCGGCCAGTCGCTGCACCCGGCCGTTCGCCGCGAGGTGCCGCAGCACGAGGAACACCGTCTCCACGTCGCTCACCCCGATGGCCTCGGCGAGCTGGTCCACCGAGCGGGGCGTGGCGTCGAGCCCCTGCAACACCTTGTGCTGCACGGTGAGCACGGCCTCGGCGGCCTTCTTCCCCGCCTCGACGCCAGGCTGGTGGTAGGCGTTCACGTTGACCAACGTGCCGTAGAACCCCACGGTGCGCTCGAAGAGCGCGATCAACGCCCCCAGCGAGCGCGCGCTCACGTCGGGCAGGGTGATGGTGATCGACTCGCGGCCCTTCTCCGCGAGCGCCGCGCGGGTCCCGAGCAGGAACCCCTGCAGGTAGTCGCCGGAGGTCACCTGCGGCTCGACCTCGAAGGCCGCGCCGGCCCTGTCCTTGAGCACCTCGATGAAGAGCACGAAGTGGTTGGGCACGCCGTCGCGCAGCTGCTGCACGTAGGCGTGCTGGTCCGTCGATCCCTTGTTGCCGTAGACCGAGAGGCCCTGCTCGACCACCTGGCCGTCGAGGTCCTTCTCCTTGCCCAGCGACTCCATGATCAGCTGCTGCAGGTAGCGGCTCATCAACAGCAGCCGGTCCTTGTAGGGCAGCACCACCAGGTCCTTGGCGCCCTTGCCCTTGCTGCCGTGGTGCCACATCAGCGCCAGCAGCGCGGCCGGGTTCTTCATCGGGTCGCGCAGCCGCGTGGCCTCGTCCATCTCCTTCGCGCCGGCGAGCAGCGCGTCGATGTCGAGGCCCTGCAGCGCCGCCGGGAGCAGCCCCACCGCCGAGGTCTCCGAGGTGCGCCCGCCGACCCAGTCCCACATGGGGAAGCGCGCCAGCCAGCCGGTGGACGCCCGTTCCAGCTCGCTGCCCGCGCCGGTCACCGCGACCGCGTGCCGGGCGAAGTCGAGGCCCGCGCGGGTGAACGCGGCCTGGGCCTCGAGCATGCCGTTGCGCGTCTCCTTGGTGCCGCCCGACTTGGAGATGACCACCACCAGCGTCTCCTTGAGCGAGCCCGCGAGGTGCCCCAGCACCCGGTCGAAGCCGTCGGGGTCGGTGTTGTCGAAGAAGTGGGGCGTCAGCTTGTCGTGGGCCGTGCCCAGCGCGTCGGCCGCCAGCTGCGGGCCCAGGGCCGAGCCACCGATGCCCACCACCAGCAGCTTGGTGAACTTCGGCGCCGACGGGGGCGCGAGCCGCCCGGCGTGCACGTCGGCGGTGAAGGCCTTGACCCGCGAGAGGGCGTCGATGATCGCCGCCGCGTCCTCCGCCGGCGCCAGCTGGGGTGCGCGCAGCCAGTAGTGTCCGACCCGGCGCTTCTCGTCGGGGTTGGCGAGCGCGCCCTTCTCGAGCGCGTCCATCGCGTCGAAGGCCTTCGCCATGGGCGCCGCCATCGAGGCTGCCCAGTCGGGCAGGAAGTTCATCTTCGACACGTCGAGCGTGAGGCCCAACCCCTCCACCACGCACCACAGCTCCTGGTACCGCTTCCAGTTTGCGCTCATGGCGCGGAGTCTCGCCGCTTTGAATGGGCGGTGCATCAACGCTCCACTACAGTGCGCGTCCTGATGGAGGTCCTGGTCTTCCCCGGTGATGAGGCGCTGCAGATCGCGATGCGGTCGGGCCTCGTGCCCCTCGACGTGCAGCGGGCCCCGGTGCAGTTCGGCGTCACGGCCGAAGGGGCCCTCGAGCTCGCGGCCACCGTGCTCCCCCGGGTGAAGAAGGCCCTGGCCCTGGCCGGCGTCGAGGCCCGGGAGGCGAGCGGGCCGCTGACCGCCGTCTCGTGCTGGGCCGAGGCGCTGCGCTCGCGCCGCGTCGGCGAGCCCGAGGGCGCGTTGCCCCAGGTGCTCTTCACGGTGACCTTCGAGCGCTCGTTGCTCGAGCTGGCCGGCGAGCTGCTGCGCCTGGGCTGCGATCGCCAGGAGTTCTCGATGGTGAAGTCGCCGCACGCGCACGCCCTGGTACGGGTGGTCGACCCGCCGTGGTTCGTGCTCTCGCGCGCGCTCGATCACCTCGACGGCCTGCGCGCCTTCGTGCCCACCGCGCCCGGCCAGGACCGGCTGTGGACCGAGGTCGGCTTCGCCCACCCCCTGGCCAGCGCCCTCGAGGCGCCCGACGACGGCCTGGTGCTGATGACCGCCGAGGGCCCGTGGTGGCGGCTGAGCGAGGGCGAGTGGATCGACGTCGACCAGCTGGTGGTGCCCACGGGCCTGGGCGCCGTGAGCCGACTCACCCCGACGCCCGACGCGCCCAAGGTGGAGGTGACGCTCACCCTCGCGCGCGCGGCCCGCCCCGAGGTGGCCACGCTCTTCGTGCTCGCCGCGGGCAAGGCGGCCGTCGAGGCGCTGGTGCGCTCCACCCCCGAGGCGCAGCTCGAGAACATCCTCTTCGTGGTGGCCGGCGAGCTGGTGGTGCTCCGCGCGCGGCCCGGCCGCGAGGCCAACGGCGGGGCGCTGCCCGGTGACGCCTACGCCCGGGTGCTCGACCTGCCGAACCTCTTCGCGCCCCTGGGCCTCACCGTCGAGCCCCCGCTGCGCCGCGATCGCCTGCGCACCTGGCTCGCGCCCGACCCCGACCTCATCACCTGGCTCGAGCCCACCGCCGGGGGCTTCAGCCGCCGCTCGGTGCCCGAGACCGCCTTCCGCCCGCTGACCGAGTGGGTCGACTACGTCATCGACGGCGCCGTCGAGACCCTCGAGGCGTGGACCCGCTCCGCCACCTTCGACTTCGAGCCCTTCGTGGCCCTGGAAGACGCGCTGCCCGCCCCGGGCGCCGAGCCGCGAGAAGAAGAAGACGCGCAGCGTCCCCGCGCGCGCGCCCGTCGCGCCGAGCCCCGCGTCTCCGCGCCCCGCGAGACGCAGGCCCACGACGCCGCCCGCGCGGCGACGACGCCGGTGCTGTCCATCGAGCTGCCCAGCAGCCTCTCGGAGGCCGAGGCCGTGGTGGCCCGCGAGGAGTCCTCCTTCCTCGAGCTCGACGCGCCCGCCGACTCGGCCGCGCGCCGCGTGGCCTGGGTGCGCCTCGCGGAGATGTACGGCCGCGTGCAGCGCCCGCGCGACTCGGGCATGGCCTGGGCCCACGCGCTGTGGGAATCGGGCCCCGAAGACGCGCTGCGCCTGGCGCGCCGCTGGGCCGACACCTCGGGCGTGCGGCTCGAGGGGCTGCTCGCGCAGACCGCGCCCAACACCGAGCAGACGCGCGGCGCCGTGGCCCACCTCGTGGCCGCCGCGCTCGAGAACAACACCTCCGTCGCCGCCCGGGTCACCGACTGGGTGAGCTTCCTCGATCGTTTCGGCGAAGACCTCGACGTGCGCAGCTTCTGGCTGGGCCGCTTCGCCGTCTCGCGCCTGGCCGGCGGCGACCCCTTAGGCCTCGCCCGCGCGCGCGATCGCGTGCTGGCGCGCGTGCAGAGCGGCCTCTCGCTGGATCGCGACGTGCCACGGCTCCTGCGGGTGATGGGCCAGGCCAACGCCGCGGGCGCGGGCACCGGGCGCGCCATGCGCGTCAGCACCCAGCTCGAGGCGCTGCTCAAGGCCTTCGAGGAGACGCCGCGCAAGCGCTCGGCCGTCGAGGCGCCCCCGCAGTTCACCCACGCCTACGTGTGCCTGGAGTTCGCCTGGGGCTTCGCGCGCCTCGCCAACGCGGATCGCGCCCGTCAACTGCGGGAGCGCGCGCTGGCGCCGCTCGACCGCAAGGACCCGGTGCACAACTACCTGACGCGCGCCTACCTCGCGCGCATCGACCAGGCGCTCGAGGGCGTGGCCCCCTCGACCCCGCTGGCGCCGGAGATCAACGCGCTGCTCACCAGCCTCGAGTCGCTCGACCGCTACAAGGTCGACCGGCTGCGGCAGTTCAGCCAGGTGCTCGAGCCCCAGGAGCGCCTCGAGGCGATCAGCGCGTTCTGGCGCAACGCCCGCGACTCCCGCGGCGAAGAGCTGGGCGCCTTGCGCTCGCTGCGCGACCCGGCCGAGCTGCTCAAGGCGATCCGCTCGCGCATGGGCGCCGCGGGTGACGCGCAGCTCGCGGTCGAAGAGCGGGTGCGGCTCATCGACGGGCTGCTCGACTATCTCCCCCAGCTGCCCGAGTCGCAGGCGCTGCCGCTGCTGCAGCAGTTCCTCGCCATGGGCGACGGCTTCGCCGCCAAGCACCGGGCGGTGGTGCTCGAGGACGCCCTGAAGATCGCCGGTCACTTCGGCCGCACCGCGCTGGTGAAGCAGTTCGTGCTGCAGCTGGGCAACGCCATCAAGGAAGTCGGCAGCGAAGGGGTGGGGGAGATCGGCGGCCTGCTGGTCTCCGGCGTGCGCTCGCTGCGCCGCGTGGGCCTGCGCGAAGAGGCCGGCGAGCTGCTGGCCCGCGCCTCCACGGTGCTCAAGGGCGAAGACGTGCCCACGCTGCAGGCGCGCCTCGGCCTCGCGTCGGGCTTCATGTACCTGGGCGCCTACGGCCAGGCGCAGCCCATCGTCGACGAGGCCACCGCGCGCCTGGGCCGCGAGTCGGGCCTGGTGATCGCCGAGCGCATGAAGTTGAGCCGCGCCACCAGCCAGGCGCTCTCGCACGCCTCCACCGAGCTGGCGTTGCCGGGCCTGCTGCGGCTCTCGCAGCAGCTGCCGTGGATCACCGACAGCTTCAACACCAACGGCGGCGCGGGCGCGGACGGCAAGCAGCGGTACCACTTCTGCCTGTCGATGGTGGACTTCGCCGACTCGCTGGTGCTCGGCCACGTGGGCGACGACCTGACCTTGAATGAGACGACGCGGCGCTTCCTCGACGAGGACGAGTACCTCGTGCGACGGCGCGTGCACCGTGACGTCGGAGGAGACACATGACGCAAGCAGCACGCAGCAAAGACGCGCTCGACCAGGTCGCGGACCTC
The DNA here is from genome assembly GCA_903905455.1 of uncultured Archangium sp. Taxonomy (GTDB): domain Bacteria; phylum Myxococcota; class Myxococcia; order Myxococcales; family Myxococcaceae; genus Archangium_A. Next base: position 54,916 of record CAIVGN010000142.1, on the reverse strand, counting down.
ACGCTGGAGCAGTTGCAGGGCGAGTCCCAGGCGCTGCGCGAGCGCCTCAACCGGTTCCGCCTCGCGCTGGGCCGGCACTTCGTGGACAAGCAGCCGCTCATCGACCTGATGCTGGTGGCCGCCGTGGCGCAGGAGCCCCTGCTCCTCGTCGGGCCCCCGGGCACCGCCAAGAGCGACCTGGTCATCAAGTTCAAGGACGCCCTGGGGCTCGAGGGCGCCGACTACTTCGAGTACCTGCTCACGCGCTTCACCGAGCCGTCGGAGGTGCTGGGGCCCATCGACATCAACGAGCTGCGCAGCGGCCGCTACATTCGCCGCGAGCGCGGCAAGCTGCCCACCGCGCGCCTGGTGTTCCTCGACGAGATCTTCAAGGCCAGCTCGGCGATCTTGAACGCGCTGCTCACGGTGATCAACGAGCGCAAGTTCTACCAGGACGGCGTGCCCGTGCCCGTGCGCCTGAAGATCCTCTTCGCGGCGACCAACGAGATCCCCGAGCACAGCGAGCTGGGCGCGCTGAAAGATCGCTTCGTGCTCAAGGCCGCCTGCCGCTCGGTGCAGGAGACGCACTTCATCGAGCTGCTCGACGCGGGCCTCGAGTCGCAGACCAACAAGGACCTGAACCAGAAGCCCTGGGTGGAAGGGCACGCGGGCCTCGAGGATCTCCTCAAGGCGCACCGCTACCTGACGCTGCTCATGGCGCGCCGCGAACCCAAGGACCGCGAGCTGTTCTTCCGCGACGAGGTGATGCGCGAGTTCCGCCGCGTCATCCGCACCCTGGTGCGCGAAGACGAGGTGTTCGTCTCGGACCGCAAGCTGATCAAGCTGTACCGGCTGCTGCGCACCCGCGCGTGGATCGTTCACGGCGGCGCCGTGGAGCGCGAAGACCTGCAGCTGCTCTCGTTCCTGGGCGACACGCGCGAGGAGATCGATCTCCTCGAGGAGAAGGTGCCGCGGCTGCTGGGCATCAGCTGACGTTGGCGTGGGGCAGGGGTGCTATGCCGCCCCCATGCGAATGCTCCTCATCTCGGTCGTGCTCAGCCTCAGTGGCTGCGCGGTGGTGCAGAAGATCGACTCGGCCATCGACTGCAACGGCATCTGCCAGCGCTACGCCTCGTGCTTCAACACCGACTACGACGTCTCGGCCTGCGCCTCGCGCTGCCGTGACCAGGCGAGCAAGGACCCCGACTACCGCCGCCGGGCCGACCAGTGCAACGCATGCATCAGCGAGCGCTCGTGCGCCAGGGCCACCTTCTCGTGCCTGCCGGAGTGCGTGAGCGTCGTGCCCTGAGCCTTGCCTCAGCCCAGCTCGAGCTGGCACAGCGCGTCGCAGCCATCACCCGGCGTGGTGTTGCCGTCGTCGCAGGTCTCGCCGAGCTGGCCCTGCAGCACCCCGTCGCCGCAGCCTGAGCGCGCCTTGCAGCCGGGCGCGCACTGGTTGGGGCCGCCGGCGTTGACCCCGTCGTCGCAGACCTCGCCGCCGTCGACGTCGACCACCGCGTCACCGCAGTAGCCCCCGCGCGAAAGACAGCCGGGGCGGCAGCCTCCGTAGCGCCCGTCGTTGACGCCGTCGTCGCAGGCCTCGTAGCGCGTCACCACGCCGTCGCCGCAGCGCCACGTACAGGCCGACTTCGGCGCGTTGAAGCCCCGCAGCGTCAGCCGGTAGCTCGAGCCCGTGGTGTGGCGCTCGGCCTGGAAGACGACCGCTTCGTAGACGCCGCCCACCGTGAGCCCGAGCGCCGTGGCCTGCGCGGCATCCAGCGTCACCCCGCCGCTCTGGGGCCCGTGCACGCCGCCGAGATCGACGGCCAGCTTGCGGTTGATGAACACCCACACGTCGTCGTCGCCGCGGAAATCGAGCGACTCGTTGCCCGCGTAGTTGAACCAGTAGCGCAGCTCGCTGGTGAAGTTGAAGTTGTGGCCGAAGCGCGAAGGCTCGGTGCCGTCGCTCTGCCAGCACAGCCCGTCGACGGGGAAGAAGGCGTTGCTGTCGAAGATGTACGAGCCAGTCCCATCGCGGGTGACGACGAGCCGCGAGACCGCGGTGCGGTTGACGCCCGGGGTGTCGCGGTACCACTGGTCGAAGGGCCCCGCGCCGTGGGTGGTCACGCTGCCCGCGCCCGCGGCGTAGACGGGCTTGCCGTCGGCGCCCAGGGCCTGCGCCACGAGGCCCTGCTCGCTGCCGTTGCCGTTCTCGAAGTCGATGTGCCCGCCCGTCGCGCCGAAGGGGAGGAAGTCGCGGTACACCACGGGGATGCCCAGGGTGGGCTGCGCGGTGGGCGTCTGGTCCATGCAGGCGAAGCCCGTCTCCACGGCGCAGGTGGCGCTGCACCCGTCACCGGCCCGCGCGTTGCCGTCGTCGCAGGTCTCGCCCGTCTGGCGGATGCCGTCGCCGCACACCGCGGTGCACACGCCGTTGGTGCAGCGGGGCTCGGAGCGGCAGGTGGTGTCGCAGCCGTCGCCGAGATCGTGGTTCCCGTCGTCGCACTGCTCGGTGCCGGCCTTCACGCCGTCGCCGCAGGTGGTGACGGTGCAGGAGGCGCCCACGGTGGCGCACGCGAAGCCGTCCTCGACGACGCAGGTGCTGCTGCAGCCGTCGTTGCTCGCCATGTTGCCGTCGTCGCACTCCTCGAAGCCCGCGAGGTGCGCGTCGCCGCACGAGGCGGCCGCGCAGGCCACGCCGACGGTCGGGCAGATCCACCCTGGCTCGAGCGCGCAGGTGACGTTGCAGCCGTCGCCGCTGACCGTGTTCCGGTCGTCGCAGGCCTCGGTGCCGGTGCGCAGGCCGTCGCCGCAGACGACCGTCGACACGCAGGGGACGCCGGGGGTGGGGCAGGCGAAGTTGGCCTCGACCAGGCACAGCTGGTTGCAGCCGTCGAAGTTGGTGGCGTTGCCGTCGTCGCAGCGCTCGGTGCCTGCGAGCACGCCGTCGCCGCACGCGCCCGCGTCAGCGCCGTCGTGGCCCGCGTCGGGCAGGCCGGCATCGGGGACCCCCGCGTCGCTGCCCGCCCCGCCGTCTTCGCTGCCGCCGCGACAGGTGCCGCTGACGCACACCTGGTTCAGCGGGCAGTCGGTGGTGCTCGCGCACTTCGTCCCCTCGCCGCACTGGCAGCTCGCCAACATCACGCAGACCGCCGCCCACACGCATCGATCGAAGCCACGCATGGTCCGGAGCGTTGCCTCCGCGGCGGCCCGGTGCAACTGGCTCCCCGTTTTCAGTTTCGCTTGTACATGGTCATCACGCATGCACCGCCCAGCCCGAGGTTGTGCTGCAGCGCCACCTGGGCGCCCTCGACCTGCCGTTCGCCCGCGGTGCCGCGCAGGTGCCACACCAGCTCGGTGCACTGCGCGAGGCCCGTGGCGCCCAGCGGGTGCCCCTTCGAGAGCAGTCCTCCCGAGGGGTTGACCACGAAGTTCCCGCCGTAGGTGTTGTCCTCGTCCCAGATGAACTTCTCGGCCCCGCCCTCGGGACACAGGCCGATGGCCTCGTAGGTCAGCAGCTCGTTGGCGGTGAAGCAGTCGTGCAGCTCGACGACCTGCACGTCGTTGGGGCCGGTGGAGGTCTTCTCGTAGAGCTCGGCGGCGGCGGCCTTCGCCATGTCGTAGCCGATCATCTTGATCATCGAGTGCCCCTCGAAGGCCGAGGGGAAGTCGGTCTTCATCACCTGGCCGGCGATGTGCACCGCGGGCGTGAGGCCCTTGCGCCGGGCGAAGTCGTCGCTGCAGAGGATCGCCGCCGCCGCGCCGCAGGTGGGCGGGCAGCACTGGAAGCGGGTGAGCGGGTCGAACACCTCGCCGCTGGCGAGGATCTGCTCCACCGAGAGCACCTCGCGGAAGAGCGCGAAGGGGTTCTTCGCCGCGTGCTTGCGCGCCTTCTCGGAGATCTTCGCGAAGGTCTCCTTCTTCGTCCCGTGCTTCCACCGGTACTCGCGCCCCGCGCCGCCGAACATCTGCGCGGCGAACGGCGCCTGGTTGACGCCCTGCTCGGCGTTCATCACGTCGACGTGCTTGTCGAGCGGGTTGGTGCGGTCGTTCCACGCGGCGGCGAGCGCGCCCTTCTGCATCTGCTCGAAGCCCACGGCGAGCACGCACTCGGCGAGCCCACCCTCGATGGCCTGGCGCGCGAGGTACAGCGCGGTGCTGCCCGTGGAGCAGTTGTTGTTGACGTTGATCACCGGGATGCCGGTGACCCCCACCGAGTACACGGCGCGCTGCCCGCAGGTGCTGTCACCGAAGACGTAGCCCGCGTAGGCCTGCTCGAGATCCTTGAAGTCCACGCCGGCGTCCTTGAGCGCGTCCTTGATCGCGCCGCCGGCCATCACCTCGTACCCCTCGGAGGCGCCGGGCTTCTGGAACTTCACCATGCCCACGCCGAGAACGTTCACCTTGCGACCCATGTGCGGTGCCCCTTTCAAACGAGCTGCTGGAGGAATGAGAGACGGTGGGCGGCGAGCAGCTCCCCTTCGACGACGAGCTGGCCGTGCTGGAAGAGCTTCTGCGCGCTCTCGCCCTTCGCCAGCGCGAGCAGCGCCTCGTCGGTGAGGATGAGGCGGGTGCCGGCCTTCGCGTCGGCGCCCGGCTTCACGCTGGGGCTCTGGCCGGTGAGCGCGGCGGTGAACTCGAAGCCCGCGTCCTTCACCTTGAAGGAGATGACCGCGTCGACCTCCTTCGCCAGCCCCGGGTCCTTCGCCAGGCGCTCCTGCAGGGCCTTGAAGATCTTCGGCGCGCTGACCTCCGTGGCCACCGGCGCGGGTGCCGCCACGGGAGCGGCGGTCACCGGCGCCGCGATCGCCACGGCCGCGCGATCGATCTTCTTGAGGAAGTCGAGCTTCTGCGAGGCCATCACGTTGCCGGTGATCTTCAGCTTGCCGCCCTGGAACAGCTTCATGGGGTCGGCCTTGCCGGAGACCATGTCCAGCCAGTCGGCGTCGGTCAGCGTCAGCGTGCAGTCGGCCTTCTCCACCGTGCCCGCGCGCACCGCGCCGGTCTTCAGGTCGAGCACCCAGTCCGAGGCCGGGGCACTCAACTTGAACTGGTAGACCATGTTCACCTGCTTGAGCAGGTCGGGCGTCTTCGCCACGTAGGCGCCGATGGCCTCGAAGGTCTGGGCCGCGGTGATGCCCGACGGGGCCGGGGCGGCCTCCACCACGGGCGCCCTGGCGGCCTCCTTCGTCTTGGCCTTCGCCGTGGGGATCTCCGGGTAGAACTCCACCGCGGCGTTGGAGATGACGACCTTGTTCCGCTCCACCGCGGTCGCGCGCAGCACCACGCGCAGGTCGCTCTCCTTCCACAGCTCGATCTTCAACGCCTCGCCGGGGAACACCGAGTCGGCGAAGCGCACCTTGATGCTCTTGAAGGTGCGCGGGTCACCCTTGGCAAACGCGTTGATCGCCGCGCGGCCGACGTAGCCGAAGGTGCACAGCCCGTGGAGGATGGGCTTCTCGAAGCCGAAGGCGGTGGCGAACTCCGGGTCGACGTGGAGCGGGTTCCAGTCACCCGAGAGCCGGTAGAGCAGCGCCTGGTTGGCGTCGGTCTTCTCGGTGATCACCACGTCGGCCGCGCGGTCGGGCGGGGTGTTCACGTCGGAGGCACCGCCGCGATCGCCGCCCCAGCCGCCCGCGCCGCGCACGATCATCGACACGTCGTTCTTCACCAGCAGCTCGCCCGAGTCGGCGTCGAAGGTGTCGAGGTGGGTGACCACGACCGCGTGCTTGCCCTTGTCCAGGATCTCCGAGATGCGCGCCTTGTGCTTGAGCCGCGCGCTCGGGGGCAGCGGCCGCGTCACCTCGAGGTACTGCTCGCCGTGGAGGATGCGATCGAGCCCGTAGTGCAGGCCCGGCGCCGTCTGTCCCTCGGAGGCCAGCTTGAAGATCGCGTTGAGCGCGGGCACCACGCCGTAGGTCGGCAGCGGGTAGAAGCCCTCGCCGTTGCGCTCGTAGACGAGGTGCAGCTCGCCCGGGTCGGTGGGGTTCTTCCCCGCGCCCACGCCCAGCGCATAGAGCGCCAGGTCGCGCTCGTCGTACGTCGTCTCCAGCTCCGGCAGCTCGTAGCCGAGGGCCTGGTCGACATCGATGAACTCGTTGCCGCCCTTCGACTTCGTCGAGAGGTTCGAGAGCACCGGCCCCAGCGCCTCGGTGATGTTCGCGGGGTGCGTGACGTGCTTCCAGTCGGTCACCGCGTCCCACGCGCCGCGCACCGCCTCGGGGGTGATCTCCCGGCCCAGCTTGAAGAGCTGGCCCTCGGTGCGCTCCCACCGCAGCTTGCCGAAGTACCCGCCGCCCACCTCGAACAGGCCGCCGGTCTCGGTGCACTCGTCGTGGGCCAGCCACGCCACCAGCGGCGTCACGTGCTCGGGCTTCAGGTTCTCCAGCACGTCCTTCGGGAGGATGGTCTCGGTCAGCCGCGAAGCGGCGATGGGCGCCACCGCGTTGACCCGGATGTTCTTCTTCTCACCCTCGATGGCCAGGGTGTTCGAGAAGCCCACCAGGGCCAGCTTCGCCGCCGCGTAGTTCGCCTGGCCGAAGTTGCCGTAGAGGCCGGCCGCCGAGGTGGTGAAGAGCACCCGGCCGGAGCCCTGCTCGCGCATGTACGGCCACGCCGCCATGGTGCACTTGAAGGCGCCGTTGACGTGCACGCGGAAGATGAGGTCCCAGTCGTCCTTCGACATCTTCTGGAAGCTGACGTCGCGGAGGATGCCCGCGTTGTTGATGAGCACGTCGATGCGCCCGAAGGCGTCGATGGCCGTCTTGATGATCAGCTCGCCGTCTTCGACCGAGTCGTAGTTGGCCACCGCGCTGCCGCCCGCGGCCTTGATCTCCTCGACCACCCTGTCCGCCGCCGCCGAGCTCTTGCCGCCGCCCGTCGCGGCGCCGCCGAGATCGTTGACCACCACCTTCGCCCCGCGCTGGCCGAAGAAGAGCGCGTGGCTCCGGCCCAGCCCTGCGCCAGCGCCGGTGATGACGACGACCTTTCCATCGAAGCGGAGTTCGGAAGCCATGCGGGGACGTCCTTGGTGGAGACGACGTGGAGGCCGGGATGGAGAAGGAAATTGATTCCAGAGTCAATATGGCCCGGACGCTATAGTCATCCCGCGATGTCAGACGAGAGGCTCGAAGGTCCGCGCGCAGAGGCGTTCTTGTCTGCGGCGATGTCGCTCGCGCGGGACGCCTCGACCTCGCCCACGTGGTTCGAGAGCTCGGTGCGCGCCCTCGAGGCCGCCTATTCCGAGCACCCGCTGCTGCCCGCGCCCACCCTGGCCTTCGACCTCACCGCGCTGCTCAACGGCGAGCGCCTGCTCCCCATTGCGCCCCCGGGCCAGGAGTCGGTGCGCGAGGCGATGCGCGGGTACGAGGACCACGTGCTGGCGCGGCTGACCTCGGATCGCCGGTGGACGCGGCTGACCGAGGCGGTGGCCGGGCTCCCGAAGGAGCTGCGCGCCGCGGCCGTGGGCCTGGTCACCGCGCAGCTGCTCTCGAGGCTCAAGCTGAACACCGGCACCGGGGTGAGCACCGGCGTGGTGCGGCGCTTCGCCACGAAGTCGGCCGACGAGGTCATCGAAGTGGGCCGGGCGGCGCTCTACGACGCGGCCCTCGCGGCGCGCATCGTCGAGGGACTCAACGCGTTGGCCAAGGCGGCCCGGCGCACGCGCGAGCTGCTCTCGGACGCCGAGGTGTTCCTCCTGGAGAACCTCGCCGCCCTCAAGGGGCTCGGGGCGCGCGTGGCCCTGGCCCAGCTCGCGGAGGTCGCGCAGGCCGTCGTCGAGCGGCTCCCGGCGCGGTTGCGAGGACAGGTCTTCGAAGACGGCGACGCGCCCAGCTCGCTCGAGGAAGACAGCGCCTACCCGGTGGGCGGCTTCTCCAGCATCAGCACCCAGGGCTCGCTCGAGAACCTCGTCACCTCCGAGCTGATCTACATGGAAGAGGGCGACGACCCGGCGGCGCGGCCCGACCTCTTCGACGTGCGCTTCGTCGAGGGCGAGCTCCTCTATTACGCGCGCGACGAGTCGGTGGCGGTGCGCAAGCGGCGCACGCTGGTGCTGGTGTTCGACCCCTCGCTGCAGCGCTCGCGCGTGAAGGACCCCGGCGAGACGTACCAGCGGCTGATGTGGCTGCTGGGCTCGGTGACTGCGCTGGTGCGCAAGCTCTCCGAGTGGCTCAACACCGAGGCCCTGCACTTCGAGCTGATCTTCTCCGGCGAAGGCGACGAGGGCGCGTTGGCCGAAGAGGAAGGCGTGATCTCGCTGCTGCTGCGCGAGTACCGCGAGCGTGGCCAGGTCGAGGTGCGCCGGGTCGAGTCCACGCTCGGGGCCGTGCGCCAGGCGCGTGAGCAACACCGCGGGCGCGCGCGGGTGATGTTGTTCGCCACCAGGCTGCCGTCGGGGCTCGAGGGCAACGCCGCGCCCGATGCGCTCATCGACGCCGACGGCCTGCGCCCGAAGGTGCACTGGATCGACGCGACCCAGGAATCAGCAGAGCCCTTCGCCACTGCCGCCGAGGCCTGGACGGCGACCACCAAGCAATTGCTCGACGGCTTGCTCAAGCGCCGCTGACCTTCAGGGGGCGGGGAATTCCCGCGCGCGCCCCAGCTCCAGCACCCACAACACCCCGAGCACCACGAAGAGGATCGCCGTCTCGAGGGCGAAGTGCGTGCCGGTGTCGACGCCCACGTTCGCAAAGTACGAGGCGAAGCACATCGCCAGCAGGGTGAGCCACACCAGGGCGCCGCGCAGCGTGGTGGTGGGCCCGGTCGAGGGCCTCTCTTCCCCGGCGAGCACCACCAGCAGAAACGCCGCGTGCAGGTAGTAGTTCGCCGGGTTGAAGACGATGGGCACCAGCGCCACGCCCCAGGCCGCCGCCCGCACCAGCGACGCGCGCCGCAGCACCAGCAGCAGCCCGAGCAGGCTCAGGCCACACGCCGCGAACCACGCGCGCTTCTGGGTGTTCACGTAGGTGCGGAACGAGATGTTGTTCAAGTGGTTGTCGCGGTCGAGGGTCTGCACCTTGTGCAACCACTCGGTCCACGAGTCGGCGCCGAAGACGAAGATCGACAGGCCCACCAGCACCACGCTGGCGATCACCACGCCCAGCACCACGCGCAGCAGCGGCTCGAGGACCTCCATCGCCCGGGCCCGTTGCCGTTGCAGCAACAGCTTCCCCCCGACCCACAGCACCGGGAGGCTCAAGGTCACGAAGGTCAGCGCCGGGAACGCGCGGATCCACGCGCTCCACGCGAAGGCCGCGCCCGCGAGTTCGAGCTTCTGCTTCTTGAGCAACGCGAGGCCCATGGCCCACAACGACAACCAGTCGTGCCGCAGCGTCGCGCCGAACCAGTTGCTGCCGAACTGGTAGAAGTCCATCGCCCCGAAGACGGTCATCGCCAGCAGCGCGGTGCGCGGGCCCCAGGCCCAACCCAGGGCGAGGAACGCCAGCGCCAGCAGCAGCACGTCGGCCCCCACGCCCCGCCACAACGTGGCGTCACTCGCCGGCGCCGAGGCGAAGAGCGCCCGCGCGCTCAGGAACCACACCGGCGTCGCGTTGCCGCCGTGATCGTTCATCGAGCCTGAGAACCCGCCGTCGCCCATGGCGCGCCGGAAGTAGGCCATGTCTTCGAGGAACAGCGCCCAGCGCTCCGGTGAGAAGCGCGCGCGCACCTCGAGCAGGTGCGCCTTCTCGTCGCGCACCGTGTTCATCACGTGGGTGCGCAGGTCTCGAATGGGCTGAGCGTCGAACGAGTCGAGGTCGCGGCCCTCGGCCATGGCCAGCACGCTCGCCGCGTACACCCCGTCGAAGCGCAGCTCGGGGAAGTACTTGGCGATCGGGTAGTACGTGCGCATGTCGTAGTGGTGCAGCCAGGTGCCCCGGCCTGCGCTCACGTCGTGGAACTGCGGCGTGCCGAGGTTGAGGAAGCACCAGGTCGACAGGGCCGCGGTGAGGCACAGCGTGCCCACCACCAGGCCCCCGTGCGCCGGCCAGTTCGCGCGAAAGAGCCGCTCGCGCACCACCGCCGCCATCGCCACCAGGGCCACCGTGGCGCGGATCCACGGCAACGAGGCGAGGGCGCCGGGGTCTTGCGCGGTCTCCTCGAACACCAGCCACGCGGTGACGCCCAGGCCCAGCGCCGCGAGCGCCCCCAGGGCGACCTTCGGCAGCCGGCGGCTCGAGAGCAGGAGCAACAGGGCCATGCCCACGACCCACGCGAGGAAGGTCTGCTCGAGGGGCCTGCGGGGCACCCACTTCGCCCGCAGCAACGCCGAGCCGCTGGTCCCGCTCGAGAAGATCTCCACCTCGCTCACGCTGAAGCGCGTGTCGCCGCCGCCCGCACTGAGGCGCACGAAGCGCGCGGTGGCCGCGAGGTCGAGCTTGGAGCGCGTGCGCAGCCCTCCGCCCTCGATGCCGCCGAAGTGCACCAGCTCGCGCCAGGTCAGCCCGTCATCGGAGATGGCGAGCACGTAGTCGTCGTTGTTGTCGGCCTGGAGCGCCGCGCCGGACATCGGGGTGGGCGCGCCGAGGTCCCACTCCACGCCGGCCCCAGGGGGGATGATCACCGCGCTGGGCCCGTCCCACCCGTCGCCATCGGACGGCGCCTGGAGATCGGTGAGCCGGTCCGCGCGCAGCACGCCGTCGGCGCGCATGGGTTGACGCAGCGAGAGCACGTTCTGCGCGTGGGCCGTGAGGGAGGTTCCGGCGATCAGGCAGAGGAGCAGCAGCGGTCTCATGAGCGGCGCGGACCCTAGCGCCCTCTCCCCCGGCTAGGCTCCTCCTTCGATGGCCAGCGCTCCCACCTTCCCCGCGCTCGAGGTGATGACGGTCGGCCCGCACGGGCTGCCGGTGGGCCGTCGCCTGCCCATCACCGAGCGCTTCATCCTCGGGCGGGGCAACACCGCCGGGCTCTCGATCGCCTCGAGCCTCATCACGCGCGTGCACTGCGAGGTGGTCTTCGAGCTCGGCCGCTGGTGGGTGCGCGATCTGGGCAGCACCAATGGCACCTTCGTGGGTGGCGAGCCGGTGCACGACGCGCAGTTGAACCACGGTGACTGCTTCGAGCTGCCGTGGGGCGTCGTCTTCCGGCTGCTCCTGCGCGAGCCCGTCGAGGCCCGCGACGAGGCGATGGAGCGCGCGCTCTTCGACACCGACGATCCACGCCAGTGGTCGGTCTACGGCGACTGGCTGCAGGAGCGCGGAGACCCGCTCGGGGCGCGGCTCTCGAGCCCACGTCCGGAAGACGACCCGCGTTGGCTGGGGCCGTTGGCCGGTGACGCGGGCCGTGGCGAGCTGCAGGTGCGCTGGGCGTGCGGGCTCCCCCGCGAGGTCGTCCTGCGCTGCCTCACCCCGCACCACGCCGAGGTGCCCTGGGAGCAACGCCTCGCGACGCTCCAGCGCCAGCGCGAGTTCCGCTTCGTGCGTTCCCTCGAGCTCGATCTCGGTTCGTTCTTTCGCGAGCCCCTCGACCAGCGGGTGGTCTCGCGGGCGCTGGTGCTGCTCGATGGCTCGTTGCCGGCCCTCGAGCGCTTCGTCATCGGGCCCGCTTCGCTGCGCGCCGGGGCCTCGGACCTCACGGCGCTGCTGCGCGACACCAGGCGACTCCACCCGCGGCTGGTCCTCGAGGAGCCGCTCGTGCGCCCGTGGCAGCGCGCGACGCTCACCCTCGAGGCCCTGGCCCCCGGTCTCACCTCGACGCTCCAGCTGGGCACACCGGTGGAGCTCGGCGCGCACGCGAGCTTCAACGAAGCCCAGTTCCAGACCCCCGGACCGCTGGGTGGCTTCTCGCTTCGCCCCGAGAACGACCGCTGGTTCTTCGAGGCCCTCGACTGGCGCACCCGCGTGCTGCGGCTCAACGGGCGCGACTGTGCCCGGGCCCAGCTCCGCGACGCAGACCTCATCGAACCCGCGCCCGGTCTCGCGCTGCGCTTTCGGGCGTGACCGCGGCCTGCTCCCACCTCGTAGGGGAGGGTGTGCCCACGTGGTAGCACGGGACTTGCTGAAGACGCGCGCGTGACGCCAGCACCGAAGACCCTCGACTCTGCGATCTCCACCCTCGAGCTGGCCCAACAGGCGCTCTCCCAGCTGGGGCAGGGGCTCGGGGCCTCGCTGATCAGCGTCGACGGGCGAGTCATCGAGGCGCGGTGGTGCAGTCATGACCTCCCGGAAGTGCCCCTGCCGTTGGTGCGGGAGCGGACCCGCATCGACGACGCCCGGGTCTCGCCGCTCGTCGCGGATCATCCCTTGACCTCCGCCGGCGTGACGTCGTTGCTGGCCCTGCCGTTGATGCTCCGTGACGGGGTGGGGGCCACGTTGTGGGTGGGCCGCGAAGGCGGGGCGTTCGACGCGTGGGCGGAGCGCGAAGCCGAGAAGACGGCGCGGGCCGTGGAACAGTTGCTCGGCGAGGGCCCCGCGAACGAGGGCGTGGAGCCGCCGCCGGAAGTGGCGCCGTCGCTACCCGTCGCGACTGCACGCAAGCGCTCCGCGACCTCGGGCCGGTATCTCGCAGTGCCCCGCCGTGATTCGAGCGACGCGCTCCCCGTCGTCGCCGACCAGCCGCCTCCGCCCAGCGAGCCCCGGCCGGCGCGCCGCAGCAGCTCGAGCAGCAACCTGCCGCCGGTGGCGAGCCCGCCGGTGCCGGGGCGGTACATCATCGTGCCCGCCTCACGCTCGCGCAGCAGCGCGTCGTCTCAGGAGCTGCCGGCGGTGCCCTCCGAGACGCCAACGCATGAGTTCGCCGTGCCCGCCCTTCCTTCGGGCCGCAGCACGTCGTCGCAGGAGCTGCCGGCGGTGCCCTCCGAGACGCCAACGCATGAGTTCGCCGTGCCCGCCCTGTCTTCGCGTCGCAGCACGTCGTCGCCGGAGCTGCCGGTGGTGCCCTCCGAGACGCCAACGCATGAGTTCGCCGTGCCCGCCCTGTCTTCGCGCCGCAGCACGTCGTCGCAGGAGCTGCCCGTCGTGGCCACGCAGCCGCCGACGCATGAACTGGCCGTGCCCGAGGCGAGCCCTTCGCCGCCGCGCCCTCGCGCGAGCGCGCCGGTGGTCGCCGGTGCCGCGTCGTCCTCGATGGCCGGCGAGCCCCCGGCGGCGAACCAGAACCGCCCCGTCGAGGCATCGGCAGCGGCTGCCCCAGGACGACAAGGCCGTCGGCCCGTCGTGCTCCTCGTGGCGGTCGTGGCGTTGCTCGCGACCGGCGTGGCGGCCACCTTCGCGCTGCGCCCCCGCACGGGCGATGCCGAGGCACCCGCGGTGACCGGCGCGCCGGGCGAAGCGGAGGCCCCCGCGGAGAAGCCCGCTGCGCCGGGCAATGCGGAACCGCAGGCGGAGCACCCGGTCGCACGGGAGGCAGTTGCGCCGGCGGAGGCCGCGCCTGTCGCGGCGCAGCCCGCGGTGGAGCGTCCCGCGCCCGAGAAGCCAGCTCCAGCGCAGGACTCCGAGTGGGCCGAGTCGCCGGTGCTCACGCGGGGTCGCGTGAAGATGGGCGAGATCATCGCGCCGTCCGCGGGCACGCTCTCGTGGTCGGTCGCCGCGGAGCAGCGGGTGCGGCCTCAGCAGTTGGTCGGGCATCTGGCCGGCGCTCGCGCGTCGCGGAGCCTCAAGTCACCCGCGGTGGGGCTGACCATGCGCAAGCACGCTGACGGCGAGGTGGTGAAGCGCGGCGCGGTGCTCGGGGAGATCCTCTACTTCGAGGCCTGGGCCCGGGCCGAGGTGACGGGCGTGGTGCCGACCACGAAGTGGCGCTGCGAGATCGCCAGCGCGAGCGCGCAGCAACACGCGCCCTGCAAGGTGTCCGTCGTCTCCCGCCAGGGCGTGGTGACGGTGGCCGTGGAGCCGCGGTGGTTCGACGGCGCTGCCGACGCGGTGCTGCGGCTGGCGCCTCCCTGACGGCTGTCGCCCCTGCAGGGGCGAGGGACCGCCTGCCCGCCCTTCGCTACCGGGAGACGCCAGCCTTGTCCGCGGCGATCTTCCCCACGAGCTGGTTGATGTCGAGCGTCTGGATGTTCGCGCCCCTGGCCGGGACCATGAGGATGCGTTTCCCCTTCATGGCCTCGGCGATCTTCAGCTTCACCATCGTTCGTCCGCCGGTAGCGGCGCTTTGCAAACCAGACCTGGAGCTCAGGCAGCAGCGGGCCGCCGATGAAGAAGGCGAGCGGGAGCGGTTCGAGGAAGTCGGGGATGGCGGTGCGCCACACGATCGCCGCGCCCAGCAGCCCGGCCCCGGCGTAGGCCACCCGGGAGATGAAGTCGCCCCCGCGCCAGAGGTTGTACTTGTTTCGTTCCAGCTCGTGCTCCGCACGGGCCGCCACGAAGTATCTGGGCAGCACGGCGGTGAGCTCGGTCTGCTCGACCTGGCTCCAGTACGGCCGGTCGTCGGCGATCTCCGCGAACTGGCGGCCCGCCTCCGCCAGCGCCTCGGTGGCGACCTGGATGAGTTGCGCTTCGGCGTCCGCGTTCCACTCGGGGTAGCCCTCGCGCCGACGCTCGAGCAGCGCCAGCACGTGGGCGGTCGACTCCGCCAGCCGGTAGCGGTTCGGATACGCGCTTCCGATCTATGGCACGGCTCTCGTCGATCACGAGGGAATTCAAGGCCTCGTCCAGCGCGCGGTGCGGGGGCCTGTGCTGTGGCGAGCGCTGCCTCGCGTGAGCGGGGTCGCCGCTGGGGTCCCCCTGGGGGCCGCGCAAAGTTGGTGAGCACAGTGGTAGAAGGCTGGCTTGTTCTCGATAGACCGGACCCGCGAAGCCGACCTCGCCGCGCTCGACCAGCACACGGGCTTTTCCCTCGGGAGGATTGCCTTCGGGCTGCTGGTGCTCGGCTCGTGCATCATCCTGCCGGTGGTGGCGATTGAACTCCTGGGCCCCTTCGCCACGATGGCCTTCCCCGGAGTGCCCCTGCTTTGGCAGTTGTACGCGGTCCGCTTCCCCCGCGGTCGCGGCTTCCTGTGGAGGTTCGGTCGCGGTCGGTCGCCTTCGCAGAGCATCGCTCGGACCGCGTTCGTGACCGTCGCCATCGGGCTGGGCGGGCTGCTGCTCCGGCACTACACCGTGCGATGAACGCCGCGAAGGCGTCGGTCCCCGACGCGCGGGCCCGACACCGTTCGCCTCGTCATGAGGGCGAGAGACCGCGCTGCAGCGCTTCCCGGTAGAGCGCGAGGTACGTCTCTGCCGAGCGCTGGAGCGAGAGTTCCTCGCGCACGAAGGCGCGCGGCGTGTACCCGGCGCGGCCCGCGAGGAAGCGATCGAGCGCGGGCCGCATGCCGACCGCGTCGCGGAAGCGCTCCCCGGTGACGCCGTCCTTGAAGAAGGGCACCGAGCTGGTGGCCACGTGCTCCGCGCCGTATTTGAAGCGCACCGGGTCGTGCCAGAATCCGGGGTCCCACGCGAGGATGGGCACGTTGGTGGACATGGCCTCCTGGTACGCGAGGCCCTGGGTCTCGTGCTCGGAGAGGAAGATCATCCCCCGCGTGCGGCCCAGCAGCGCCCGGTACTCGGCGTGATCGTAGCGCTTGTAGACGAGCGTGGCCGAGCTGAGCCCGCGGCGCTTCAGCTCCGCCTCCAGCGGCCAGCGGAGCTCGGAGCGCACCTGCTCCTGGTTCCAGTGGATCTTGTCGTAGACGATGAAGTCGAGATCCTTGGGCTGGGCCGAGAGGTCGGGCCACTGGTCCATGTCGATGCCCGCGAACCAGATGCGGCAGGCGTCCTTGTAGGTGGCGCCGAAGAGGTCCTGCACCCACTTCGAGTGGGCGATGTAGCTGACGAAGCGGCGATCGTTCATCAGCTCGGGCCGCTGCGAGGGGTGATCGTAGAGCCCGGGCCCGATGACGGTCGGGTTGGGCAGCGACCAGTTCGTGAGCACGTGCGGGTAGCCCGAGACGCCGATGGGGTAGGTGGGGTTCGCGCGGGCCAGCGCGTAGTCGTTCTCGACGACGGTGTACCCGGCCAGGCGCAGCGAGCGCGCCAGCGCCTCGTAGGCCACGCGGAACCCGGTGGTCTTCTGGCCGTGGCGCACCAGGTGCACCAGTTGCCGGGCGAAGCGGATCGCGTGGCGATCGCCGCGCACCATGCGGTCTTGATCGAAGTCTTCGTAGAAGAGCATCACCACCCGGTCGCGATCGAAGTCGAGCGGGGTGGCGTAGTAGCCCTGCTGCAGCGCGCGCTGCAGGGGGCGGCGCACCACCCGCTCACCGGCCGCACGAAGCGAGGCGTTGACGTTCTTGAAGTCCATGTCGAGCTCCAGGGGCCGGCGCGTCAGTCCTGCGCGCGCGCGGCGACGAACTGCGAGGCGTCGAGGGTGCGCACCACCCGCGCAGGCACCCCGGCCACCACCGAGAAGGGGGGAATGTCCTTGGTCACCACGCTCGCCGTGCCCACCACCGCGCCGCGACCGATGGTGACCCCGGGCATCACGCTGACCTTCGCGCCCAGCCACACGTCGTCTTCGATGATCACCGGCTGCGAGGCGGGGCGCTTCGAGCGGTCGAGCAGCTCGTGGAACGCGGAGTCGATGATCATCACGTACGGGCCCACCAGGCAGCGCGCGCCGATCTGGATCGAGGCGGTGCACCCCAGCGAGGCGCCGTAGTTGATGAAGGTGTCGGGGCCGATGATCAGCCGCGCACCCGGCTCGGTCACCAGCTCCACCGGCACCCGCGTGCTGCGGATGTTGGTGTGCGCGCCGATGGACATGAAGCCGCGGTTGTCCACGTGCGGCCTGCCCAGCGTGCGCACCCCGGCGCCGACCTCGTCGACCCCGCGCAGGTAGAGCTTCGAGGTGGCGAGCTCCTGCGCGAAGCGGGCGCTCTTGGTGATCAATTCGGACGGGGGCAGCCCCGACTGCAGGTCGCGTCGCAGCTTCGCCCAGGCTTTCTCGAGGAGGCTCATGAGGTGCGTCTCTCCAGGTCGAAGCGCGGGTTCATGGCCCCCCGTTCATTTGCACACCCGGGCGTGGCCGGGAAGGTCCTTGCGGGTTCTCACGCGCTGCGCTTCCTCCCTCCAGCCACGTAGAGTCCCCGGGCCCATGACCGAGGCGCTCTGCGTTCGCCAGCTGGTGAAGACCTACAAGCCGCTCTTCGGAGAAGGCCAGCAGGCGCTGCGCGGGCTCACGCTGTCCATCCCCGCCGGCGCGGCCTTCGGGCTCATCGGCCCCAACGGCGCGGGCAAGACCACCTTCATCAAGGTGCTGCTGGGCGTGGTGCGGCCGACCTCGGGCGAGGTCACGGTGCTCGGGGGTGATCCGCAGGACACCGCGGTTCGCGCGCGCATCGGCTACCTCCCGGAGCGCATGCACCTGCCGACCGCGCTCAAGGGCCGCGACTTCCTGCGCTCGGTGTCCACGCTCAAGTCCCTGGAGTTGAGCGACGCCGAGCTGGGCCAGGTGCTCGAACGCGTGGGCCTGCGCGACTCGACCCAGCGCATCGGCACCTTCAGCAAGGGCATGCGGCAACGCCTGGGGCTGGCGGCGGCCATGCTGGGCCAGCCCGAGCTGCTGATCCTCGACGAGCCCACCGACGGCATCGACCCCGTGGGCCGCGTCGAGGTGCGCGCGCTGCTCCGCGAAGAGAAGGCGCGCGGGGCGACCATCCTCCTCAACTCGCACCTGCTCGCGGAGACCGAGCGGGTGTGCGACCGCATCGGGGTGCTCGAGCGCGGCCAGCTGCGCCTCGAGGGCACGCTCGACGAGGTGCGCCGCGCGGCGAGCCGGTGGTCGGTGCGCTTCGAAGGCCTGGCCGACGACGCCGCGCTGCAGGCCGCGGGCTTCGTGGCGCGCGACGGGGCGTGGTCCTTCGAGGGCGACGTGGCGATGCTCAACGAGGCGCTCGACGCGGCGCGCGCGCTGGGCCTGCAGCTGGTGGCCCTGGTCCCCGAGACGCGCGATCTCGAGGCGGTGCTCGCCCAGACGCTGGGGGCCTCGTCATGAGACAGCTCCTGCGCATCGCCTTCGACCTGCTGCTCGAGGCCGCGCGCCGCAAGTGGTTCCTCGCGCTCTTCGGGGGCATCACCCTGGTGCTGGTGGTGCTCGGGTTCTCGCTGCAGCTCGACGTGGTCGACGGGGCCATCGCCGGCTCGAAGCTCTTCGGCTCCATCTTCCTCAAGGACATCGTCTCCACCCACCGCGTGCTGGGCGCGCTCTACATGGGCACCGCCTACGTGAGCTTCTACGGAGGCGCGTGCTTCCTGGCCGTCGCCTGCAGCGACTTCGCCCCCGAGTTGCTCGCGCCCGGGCGCATCGAGCACCTGCTCTCGTTGCCGGTGGCGCGCTGGCAGTTGCTCTTCGGCACCTTCCTCGGCGTGGTGACGCTCGCGGCCCTGGGCACGCTCTACGGCGCGGCCGGGCTCACGGTGCTGCTCGGCGTGAAGACCGGCGTGTGGGACGGCCAGTTGCTGGTCGGCAGCGCGGTGGGGTGGGTGGGCTTCTGCGCGCTGTACGCGGTGATGCTCACCAGCAACTTCTTCGCGCGCAGCGCGGCGCTCTCGGGGGCGCTGGGCATCACCACGTTGATCCTGGGCATCATCGCCAGCTTCCGCGAGTCGATCTCCGTGGCCATGAACCCGGGCCTGGGGAGAACGCTCTTCTCGTGGGTGATGCTGCCCATTCCCCGGCTCGGCACGCTCGCCATCTTGAGCGCCGACCTGGCGGCCTCCGAGCCCGTCGATGGCGACATGCTCGCCCGGCTGCTCGCGGGCTGCTTCATCTTCAGCGCGGCGCTGCTGTCGGTGGCCGCCTGGCGCTTCGAGAACAAGGACTTCTGATGCCCCGCAAGCAGCGAACCCCGTGGGTGTGGCTGGTCGTCGCCGTGCTGCTGCTGGGCGCGGGGGCGTGGTTGATGCGTGGCGCCGAGCCGCCCGATCGCGACCCGCTGCCCCCGGTGCGCCTGCCCACGCGCATGAACCCCGGCGAGCAGCAGCGCGCCGAGGAGCGTCGCACCTGGCTCCCGCCCCCCGTTCCCGATGCCGGCCCGGCGCAGCCCACGCGGCCCCGGGACCCGGTGCTGGCGATGATGCCCAGCGCGGTCGAGACCGGCGCGGTGGTCGCCGAGTTCAACGCGATCATCAACTCGGAGATCGGCGGGCTGATGACCGAGTGCCTGTTCGGCGACGCCGACGGCCTGCTCGGCGAGTTGCGCGACGCGGGCCTCGACCCCACCGCCGCCATCGATCGCGTGGCGATGATCGACGACGCCCTGGTGATGACCGGGAACTTCAAGAACGCGCAGTGGAAGCGCTTCGTGCCCGGCAACGCGGTGGCCAGGGGCTATGGCCAGAACGGCGAGCTCATCGAGGTACCCCTGCGCGACGGAGGCCTCGGCAGCTTCGCCACCTGGGGCGGCCAGATGTTCATCGCCGGTGGTGACGAGGCGTCGCAGAAGGTGATCCTCGACCGGCTCGACGGCACCGGGCCCCGGGGCACGCCGGTGGTCGATGACTCCATGGCCTACGGAGAGGTGTACGGGGTGCTCACCGCGCAGGCGCTCTCGACGCTCGTCGGCGACGAGGACCCGCGGCTGGCGGAGCTTCTCGAAAGGTCGGCGAAGTCGGTGCAGGTCCACATGGACGTCTCGCACGACGTGGGCATGGTGGCGGACGTGCAGCCCACCGACGGCCAGGCTTCCGAAGACCTGCGCCGCGCGCTGGGGAGCGCCTTGTCGCTGGGCCGCATGAGGGCGCAGGCCGAGGGCAAGACCGACGAGGCCGACATCCTCGATCTCGCCCGGGTCCGCGCGGCCGGGGGCGCGGGCGGGTTCCGGCTCGAGGCGGGCCTTCCCTACGAGTACATGGCCAGGACCTTCCGCAAGTGCATCGACGATCGCAAGCGGCGGCACTGAGCCCGGCTGCGCGGGGATTTTCGTTTTAGGGTGCCGGCCGGAGGTGTTCGTGGCTGTTCGGCCGCTGTTGCCAAAGATCGCCGGTCTCTTCTTCGTGACCGGAGCCACCGCGCTCATCGTCGAGCAGACCTTCGAGAAGCTGCTGAGCACGGTGGTCGGCGCCTCGACGCCCGCGGGCGCCCTGGTGCTCGCCGCGTACTTCGCCGGCCTGAGCCTCGGTGGCGCCGCCTACGGTCGCTGGGCGACGCGGTTTCGTTCCCCGCTCTCGCTGTACGGCTTCCTCGAGGCCGCGGTGGGGTTGCTGGCCATCTTCCTCGCGGGTTCGTTCGCCGAGGTGCAGACGCTCTCGAGCGTGCTGGTGCAGCTGGCGGGTGATGCCCCGGAGGCGGTGTTCGTCGCGCGCCTCGCGGTGTCCGCCCTGTGGATCCTTCCGCCCACCCTCGCCATGGGCGCCAGCTACCCGGCGGTGTGCGGCGCCCTCGAGGCTGAGGCGGGTGGCGACGAGGAGGCCCGGCGCGAAGTGCCCCGCGCCATGACGCGGCTCTACGCGGTGAATCTCCTCGGCGCGACGCTCGCCGCCTTCGCCGGGCCCTACGTGCTCTTCCCCCGGTTCGGCCTCACCGGCACCCTCGCTGGCTTCGGCGCCCTGCAGTTGCTCATCGGGCTCGTCGCCCTGCGCCTGGCCCGGCAGCTGACCCCCGCCCCGGTCGTGGGCACCGCGGCGGCGCCCGAAGACGCACGGCCCCTGGGCCGGTTGCTGCGCGAGGCGGGCATGCCCCTGCTGCTGCCGTTGGCGGGCGCGTCGGGCTTCATGGTCTTCGCGCTCGAGGTGATGTGGATTCACCTCATCGGCGTCACCCTGGGCATGTCGGTGTACGCCTTCGCGATGATGCTCACGATGGTGCTCCTGGGGCTCTTCCTCGGAGGCCTCGGCGCTTCGGTCTTCCCCCGCGACGGCCGGGGGCACGCGGCCCTCGCGCTGCCCGGCCTGCTCGTCGTCTGCTCGGTGAGCGTGCTCATCGCCGGTGGCGCCTGGGACAGCGCGCCGCTGTGGCTGCTGGAATACGGCGAGGACGTCGACACCTTCTGGACCGGGGAGGTGCTGCGCTTCCTGCTCGCGGTGCGGCTGATCCTCGTGCCCAGCATCGCCCTGGGCACCATCTACCCCTCGCTGCTGCGCTCCCCGCTGTTCCCCCACCTGGGCCGGGCGCGCGCCGCGGGGTGGCTGGGCGCGGCCAACGCCGTGGGCAGCGTGCTCGGCGCCCTGGCCGCGGCGTTCTGGCTGTTGCCCCGGTTCGGCTCGGAGTCGACGCTCCGCGCGCTCGGCGCCATGCCCGCGCTGTTCGCCCTGGGCCTCGTGGTCCTCACGGCGCGCTTTGCCGGGCCCAGCGCGTTGCCCCGCTTCGCGCTGCCGGCGGCCGTGGCCTCGCTCCTCGGCGTCGGCGCGCTGGCGGTGCTCCCGCCGCCCTGGAATCGCCTCGATCTCACCGCGGGCACCAACGTCTACTTCCGGCGCTCCTTCGTGTCGGAGGACTCGCGGCTGCTGTCGTGGTTCGAAGACGCCGCCGGCGGCATCACCACCGTCGTGGAGCGGCAGACCCCCGGCGGCGCGGTGAAGACCCTGCTGACCAACGGCAAGTTCCAGGGGAACAACGCCGGCGAGCTCTCCTCGCAGATCTCCTTTGGCCTCGTGCCCAGCGTGCTCCGGGCGGCCCGCGCCCGCGCGATGTGGATCGGGCTGGGCACCGGCCAGAGCGCGCTGGTGGTCAAGGCGGCGGGCTTCGAGCGCCTCGACGTGGCCGAGCTCTCCCCCGGCATGATCGCGGCCGCGCGGGAGCAGTTCGACGACGTCAACGGCCACGTGCTCGAGGCGCCCGGGGTCTCGCTGTTCCTCGAGGACGGTCGCAACTTCCTGCTCCGCACGCGCCAGCGCTACGACCTCATCGGCATGGAGGTCACGTCGATCTGGTTCGCCGGGGCCTCCAACCTCTACAGCCGCGAGTTCTACCGGCTGGCGCGCTCGCGACTCGCGCCGCACGGCGTGCTCCAGCAGTGGGTCCAGCTGCACCATGCCTCGCCCGAAGAGGTGATGAGCGTCATCGCCACCGTGCGCGCGGAGTTCCGCCACGTCACGGTGTGGAAGCTCGGCGCCCAGGGGTGCATCGTCGCCGCCGACGAGCCCCTGGCCATCGACCCGGTGGCCATGGCCGACGTGGCCGCGGCGCCGAAGATGGCGCCCCTGCTGGCCATCGTGGCCCGGCAGACCGGCCTCACGCTCGGCAACCTGCACGACGCGCTGCTGCTGGACGAAGGCGACGTCACCCGCCTGGCCGAGGCCGTCGAGCGGGAACGGGTGCCGCTCAACACCGACGGCAACCGGCACCTCGAGTTCGAGTCGCCCCGGTACAACCTCGAGAAGCTCCAGCACCAGCGCTTCGTGCTCGAGCGGCTGCTCTCCTTCACCGACCAGGCGACGCGGCCGGCGCGGACCGAGCGGTTCCTCGCGCCGCTCCTGCGCCGGGGTCCGCCCCCGGCCGCGACGCCGTAGCGCTGGCGCCCCGGCGCCGTCCCCGCCAAGAAGGGGCATGGCAGCACCCCGGTCCTCCAGTCGCCAGTTGCTCGCGCAGTTGCCCCTGTCGTTGCGTTGGGTGTGGGAAGCGCACCGCGGCGGCACGCTCGCGCTGTGCTTCGTCACCCTGGTCATGGCCCTGCTCCCCGCGGGCATGGCCTGGGTCGGGCGCAGCATCATCGACGGGGTGGTGAAGGCCTCGAGCACCGGCAGCGAGGACGATCGCCGGCTCGCGCTGGGGGCCATCGCCCTCGAGTTCGCCCTGGCCCTGGTGCTGCTCGGCGGCCGGCGCGCGCAGACCTACCTGCGCAACCTGCTGCGGGCCACCCTGGGCAACCTCCTCAACCGCCGCCTGCTCGACAAGGCGCAGTTGCTCGAGCTCACCCAGTTCGAAGACCCGAAGACCTACGACCTGCTGCAGAACGCGCAGCGCGACGCCGCCACGCGGCCCCTGTCCTTGGCCCTGGCCACCTTGATGCTGGTGCGCAGCATCATCACGCTGCTGACCTTGAGCGCGCTGCTGTGGAACATCGCGTGGTGGTCCGTCATCCCCCTCGCGCTCTCCTCCATTCCCGAGTTCTTTTTCGAGACGAAGATCTCCGGCGAGGCCTTCGCGCTCTCCACCGGCCGCACCCAGGACAGCCGCCGGCTCACCTACCTCGAGTGGGCGCTGACCCGGGACACGCACGTGAAGGAAGTGAAGCTCTACGGCCTGGCGCCGCTGCTGCTCGACCGGCACCGGGCGCTGTACGAGCGCTTCCTTTCGGAAGACCAGTCGCTGGCGCGCCGGCAGTTCTTCCTCGGCACGCTCTTCGCCGGGCTCTCGTCGCTCTCGTTCTACGTCTGCTACGCGGCCGTCGGGTACCGCGCCGCCATGGGGATGATCAGCGTGGGCGATCTCACGCTGTCCATCTCCGCCTTCCGGCAGGGGCAGGGCGCGCTCGAGGACGTGCTCTCGTCGGTGGCCGGCATGTACGAAGACGCGCTCTACGTCTCGAACCTGGGCGCGTTCTTCGCCATCCCCACCACCGCGCCGGCGCCGCGCCTGCTGCCTGCGCGGGTGTTGCCGCCGGGCCGCTTCGGCATCGAGCTGCAGGACGTGTCCTTCCGCTACCCGGGCCGCGACACCTGGGCCATCCGCCACCTGTCGCTCACCATCGCGCCCGGCGAGAAGCTCGCGCTGGTCGGTGAGAACGGGGCTGGCAAGTCGACGCTCATCAAGCTGCTCTTGCGCCTCTACGAGCCGACCGAGGGCACCATCCGCTTCGGGGGCATCGACGTGCGCGAGCTCGACGTGGAGGCCCTGCGCGCGCGCCTGGGCGCGGTGTTCCAGGACTTCGTGCGCTACCAGCTGACCGCCGGCGAGAACATCGCCCTGGGTGACGTGTCGCGGCTGGGGGCCACCGAGGTCATCGACCAGGCCGCCGTCGACGGGGGCGCCGACGAGGTCATCGCCGCCTTGCCGAAGAAGCGCGAGACGATGCTCGGCACGTGGTTCGAGGACGCGCAGGAGCTCTCGGGCGGCCAGTGGCAGAAGCTGGCCATCGCGCGCAGCTTCATGCGGCTGCGCAGCGCCGGGGGGGAGGGTGCCGACCTGTTGATCCTCGACGAGCCCACCGCGGCCATCGACGCCCAGGCCGAGTTCGAGCTCTTCGAGCGCTTCCGCAAGTTCACCGAGGGCCGCAGCGCGATCATCATCTCGCACCGCTTCTCCACCGTGCGCATCGCCGACCGCATCGCGGTGCTCGAGCATGGCCAGTTGCTGGAGCTGGGGAGCCACGACGCGCTGCTCGCCGCCGATCGCCAGTACGCCCACCTCTTCAAGTTGCAGGCGCGCGGGTACCAGTAGCCAGCGCCCGCCACGCCTCGAACTCCGAGGGGCGGAGCGCATAGCGCGCAAAGGTGCTCTGGCTGAGAGCCTCGACCTCGAGCTCGGCCATCGCCACGAAGTGGCTTCGCACCGCCGGTGGAAGGTGCTCGTCACTGAATCGCTCGAGGAACGCCCGCCACTGGGCGGGGGGCAGCCGCGCCCTCACCAGCTCCGCGACGACGCGTCGAAGCGCCTGGCGGTGTTCCAGCCGAAACGGGTCTGGTTCCCCCAGGGACGCGCGCACCTGGCCCAGCCTCGCCGCCGAGCGCTCGTAGGCCCAGGCGAACACGTCACGCAGTGGCTCGACCCGGTTCAGCTCGTACAGCGCGAGATAGGCGCGCTGGAACAACTCGACGGGCACGTCGACGAAAGAGAGCGGCACGAGGTTGTGGACCACGAAGGGGAGGTTGGCGGCCAGGCGCGCGGTGCGCTTGTTGCCGTCGATGAACGGCTGCAGGTAGGGCAGGTGCACCAGCAGGTAGAACGCGCACTCGAACGCGTCCTCGATGCGGCGCGCCGTCAGCAGCACCTGCCGAAAGCACTCGTCGAGGAGCTGCGGGTTGGCCAGCGGGAGATAGACGCTGCCGCTGATCTGTACCGGGGTCGCCCTGAGCCGTCCTTCCTCGAGCCGGTTTCCCAACAGGTTCTCGAGGAGCAGCGCGTGCAGCGTCTTGATGGTTCGCTCGTCGAGTTCCGCGGTCATGGGCTCGGCCACCAGGAACTCGATGGCTGCCTTGTGGTTGAGCAGCATCTGCGTCTCGACGGCGCTCTTCCCCTCTGCAGACGCCCCCGCCGTCAGCAACCGCTCGGTATCGAGCAAGGAGTAGGTGTTGCCCTCGAGGCGCGCCGAGTTCCAGGACAGGTCGAGGAGGAAGCGCTCGAGGACGTGCCGCGCGTACGTCCCGGCTGGTTGGTTCGCGTCCGGGGTCTGGCCGAGGCCTCTGAGCCGCGTGCACAGCTGCGGTGACAGGTAGCTCGTCTGCTGCGGCACGTAGGCATCGAGGAACGCGCGGCGATAGGTCGTCGGGCTGCGCCCATGCACCGGTCGGCTGACGAGCTCGATGGCCTCCTGCGCCTCTGGCGACAGCGCGATCGTCGACGTCGCTGGACGTGGCGCCTCTGGCTTCAGCGAGTAGCGCCGTGCGCGGGTGTTCCCCTCGATGCGGATCTTCCCGGCTTGCTCGAGAGCCTTCAGTGCCCGTACGACTTGCTGGGCACTGATTGAATCGTCTCCGAGGAGGCGTTCAAGGTCGCTCCGGGTGACCGATACATCAGTGGTTTCAATGGCTTTGAGGAGCCTGGCCGCCAGCGAATCCATTCATTCATTCATTCATTCATTCATTCGTCTGGCAAGTGGGCACACGTCCGGCTGCTTGCCCGCGCCCCCGACGTGCCTTCAATCTCCAGCCGTGCGTGCCATTGCCCTGAGCCTGGTCGTCGTCTCGTCTTTCGCGGCAGCACAGGTCGAGCCCACGGCGCCGCCCATCGTCACCACGCCCGAGGAGCAGTCGCCTCCGCAGGTGGTCACCCCGGCCAACCCGCCGCTGCAGCCCGAGGTTACGCCGCCCCCGGCCGTCGACCCGACCTACGTGCAGCGCTGCTTCGCGGTGCCCGGGCAGGTGTGGATCCCCATGCCCACCGGCCACTACTACTTCGTGTCCGCCAGCAGCACTGCGCCGCTCTCGAGCTTCCACGAGGCGCAGCCGGCCAGCGGGCCCTCCGCGCCCACGGCCGGGAGCGCCACGGGAGGGAACGCCTCGGGGGGCGGAGGCAACGAGATCAGCGGCAAGGCCATCCTGGTGCTCGCGGTGGTGCTGGTCGCGGCGTTGCCCATCGTCGTCTACGTCATCGACGACGACGCCCCGGCGGTGGTGGCGCAGCGCTTCCACTGCCCCAGCTTCGGCTTCGACGCGGTGGGCGGGGTCGACTTCGGCCCGCGCAACGGGGCGACCGGGGGAGGCTCAGGCCGCTTCACCTTCGGCTACGCGTACTTCGGGAGCGACTTCCAGTTCGACCTCTCGGCCGGTGCCATCAACTCCTGGGCGGGCCACGTGCTGCTGCGCATTGCGCCGAAGAAACACATCGAGCCCAACATCGCCTTCGGCTTTCGCACCATGTCGCTGGGCGGCTCGCTGCGGCAGGGGTTCGAGCTCGGCGTGCCGCATCGCTACGTCTTCACGCGCGACGGGCTGCGCCAGTTGAGCCTCGAGCTGCGGCCCACCTTCATGTTCGGCCTGGGCACCCTCGACGTCGGCCTCGAGGCCGCGCTCATCGTGCCCCTCGTCGAGCCCCTCCACTTTCGCGTGGGGGGCCGGGTGCAGTCGTTCGGCGAAGAGATCATCGGCGGGATGAACGCCGGCCTCTCGCTCAACCTCTGACCTTCTTACTTACGGCGCGGTGAAGAAGCAGCGCGTGTTGGGCTGGGCGATGTCGGCGAGCACGTAGAGGTAGTACTTCTTGCCGCTCACCAGCGCCGGCGCCGTGCCCATCAGCGGGGCCTTCTGCGTGGTGCCCTCGGGCGAGACGCCGTAGGTCACCGAGCCGCTGGGCACCGCGGCGCCCGTCCACGGGACGTCGAAGCGCCACAGCACGCCCTCGGGCATGTCGAGGTTGGGGGGGACGCCCGGGGGCGAGCTGGTGGCCTCCATCACGTACAGGTAGCGCGCCGCACCCAGGCGCCAGTTGACCGTTCCGTCGGCCGCGACGCCCTCACCGTTGTCGCAGTCGCTGGCCTGGTAGAGCCGCTGATCGTCGAGCGGGCCGGCGCCGTAGCTCTGCGCGGGGAACTGGTCGCGGGTGATGCCGCGGTGCACCAGCTCGGCCTCGAAGATGCGCTTGACGCGCGCCTGGTCGGTGGTGACGAAGATGGTCTCGGTCGGGGTCTGGGGCGTCGCGCGGTGGAAGCCGTTGTTCTGCTCGACGGGGAAGGTGCCGAAGCCGCCGGTGTCGATCCAGCCCGCGCCCATCGCCAGGCCGCGCTTGAAGAAGCCGTTGAGGAAGTTGCCGGGCTGGTCGACGTACCAGTTCGAGCTGCCCTCGGGCGCCTTCGTCGAGTGGCAGCACACGCAGGCCGTGGCGTTGATCTGCGTCTTGATCCAGTTCACCTCGGCCGCGTAGGCGGGGTCCGCCATGCGCGGGTCGTCCACCGTCGCGTCCAGTTCCGTGGGCGCCGCGTAGTACGGGCGCTGGGTGCGCACGCGATCACAGCTCGCGTAGTCCTCGAAGTGGCGGCCCTCTTCGGTCGCCGCGCTGATCATCTCCCAGGTGCAGACCTGGCCGTTGGGGCCCTTGCCCGCGGGCTCGCCGGGCAGCGGGTCCTTGCAGGCCAACTCGGGCCACTGGAACGTCGGCAGGCCCGTGCCGGTGCTGGTGTCGGGGTCGAGCGCGCCGCACACGGCCGAGGGGCCGAAGACGCCGCCGCCGAAGAACTCACAGCCGCGCTTGGTCGACGCGCAGGTCGTGGCGTCGGTGCCGATCATGGTGATCCACGTGTACTTGTCGGCCGCCCCGAGCACGCACTCGCCGAGGGTCTCCTTGAACTCGGCGCAGGTGCCGCCCAGCTCGATGGTCTTGTTCTGGTCCTTGCAGTCCGCCGTGGCCGTCGCTTCGGTCCACTTCGAGCCGCGGTACTCCCGGCACTCGCCCTTCTTGCTGAAGCCGTTGGTGTAGACGCAGCGGCCGACGTTCTCCGCCGGCTTGGCCGGGAGCGGCCCCTTGGGCCCGCAAGCGACCGAAAACACAGCGAGAACCAGCAGATAAATTCGATTCATGACGGCCATACGGGCGCCGCTGACGTTTGTTTCGCCTCAGTTCTTGATGGCGAGGGTCTCGTCGATGGGCAGGTACTCGAGGGTGCAGTCCTCGAAGCGCTTGCCGCAGGCCCGGTCGAGGTCGCCGCGGGTGTCGCAGCCGGCCTTCTCGCCCTCGCAGCTCTCGGGCAGGTAGGCCCAGACGATCTGCAGCACGTTCTTCCGCTCCTCGGGCAGGGCCATGAGCAGGTCGTCCCGGTGCGCGCGGAACAGCTCCGAGAGCTTCACCGTCTTGCCCGAGAGCGCGAAGTGATCGCCCCGGCGCACGAAGCGGCGCATGGCGTCGTCGAGCTGGAGGTTGAGCGAGTCGGGGTCGAACGGCGCGCCGTCGAGCACCCCGCGGCCCTTCGCCCCGGTGAACAGCGAAAGGAACACCCGCGCATCGCCCGACTGGCGGAGCACCTGGCGGTAGATGGCCGCGCGGCTCCAGCGCCGGCCGCCGATGGGCACGGTGTCGAAGGCCGCGCGCCAGCCCGAGGTCGTCGTGGAGCGGGTGTCGAGCAGCTCGAGCAACACCAGCGCGTGGTACGCGTTGAGCCAGTAGGCGAGCCGCGACTCCACGGTGGGGAAGGCGGCGGGCCGGGTGTCAGGCGAGGTCGCCGCCATGGACGCCACGAAGGTCTCCAGCGAGGCGTGGCGCTTCTTGAGCTCCGCCAGGTCGACCTGGCCGCGCGCGTCCACGGCCCGCAGCGCGTCGACCAGTTGGCTGGGAGAATACTCGATGGCCTCGGTGGGCACGCCCGCGGGCACGTGGCCGTCGGCGTAGAGCAGCAGGGCGGTGAAGAGCACCATGGCCGCGGCCAACACGAAGACGATTGTGCGGAAGAGCGCGCTCACCGTGAACGCGAGAATCTGACACGAAAACACCCGCGCCGGGCCACCACCGACAGGGCGGCCCGGCGCAGGCATCACACCACGCAGGTGCTCAGCGTTTGCTCGCGCGTCGACCCTGGGCCGCCGGGGCCACCGCGCTCGAGGACGCGCCTTCCTTCGCCTCGGTCTTCACCTTCTTCACCGCTACCGTGGTCGGCCCGCTGGTCGTCAGGAAGGGCTTCAACTTCTCCAGCTTCTTGGCCCCGAACCCCTTCACCTTGGCCAGGTCGTCGACCTTGGCGAAGGGCGTCTTGGCGCGGTGCTCGACGATGCGCTTGGCGGCCTTCGCCCCGATGCCCGGCAGCAGGTCGAGCTGCTGCGCGGTGGCGGTGTTCAGGTTCACCACCCCGCTGATCTCCTTCTTGGTCACCGACTTCGCGGCCAGCGCCGTGCCCGTCGTCATCGCGAGAACCGCCACCGTCACCCACCCCATCACCTTCGTTCCCGTCTTCATTTCAGTGTCCTCCCATCGAATCGGCCGTCAGGGCCGGCTGCGTCTGCGAACCATTCGCCGACGAAGTGCTGCTGGTGTTGCCGTTGCTCGCCGCGCGCTTCTCGTCGAGGGCCTCGCGCACGTGCAGCTTCCCGTCGAGCGGGAGCACGTCGAGGTAGACGTTGAAGCTCCCGTCGCGGTTGCGCCACGCCGAGCCCGCCTTCACCCAGATCGACCTCTTCTCTTCCCCGTCGGTGATCTCCTTGATCGAGAACACCTGGAGCCTCTTGTTGTTGGTGTTGCTGTTCTCCACTGCCCGCCTCCCTTGTGCGCCGACCCCAGTGCCGGCGTGCAGGACGGTTGAGCAGCGGCCGTGCCAACGGTCGTTCGCGGGGAAACGGTGGGGTGGGGCCCGCGAGAAGGTCGACGCCGGGCGATGGGGCGCGGACGCTCCGATTCGTTTCTCAGCCGCCGAAGTCGTAGCGGTTCTGCCGGTGGTGGCGAATGGCCAACAGGTGCAGCGCCCTGGCCCCGGCGAGGTACAGCACGAGGTATTCGCCCAGCACCAACTCGCGCACCTCGCCTCCGCCCAGCCGCTCGCGAATGTCGAGGATGAGGGCGGCCTCGTCGCCGGCGCTGGGCGAAACATACGGGCGCCCGAGGTGGGGCTGCCGGCGCAGCAGCAGGCACATCACCTCGAGCCGCTCGAGGGTGCGGTACAAGACCGTCTGATCTCCCCCGGCGGAGGCCGCTTCGAAGGCGTCGAGGTTGGCCTCCAGGTTGGCGGTGACCGCGAGCCGCAGCAGCTTCACTTCTTCGCCTTGAGTCGCGCGAGGCGCTTCTTGAGCGACAGCTTGAACGCTCGCTCGGTGAGCACCCGGCCCGCCTCGACGTCCTCGAGACCCCGCAGCACGTCCTGCGCCTTCTCTCGTTCCTGTTGCTGGAGATCGAGCTGCTGAAAGTACTCGAGCTTCTTGATGTCGATCACCGCGACGTACGCCTCGCCGTTCTTGGTGATGATCTTGTCGTCGCCGGCCCTGGCCTCGTCCACCAGCTCCGAGAAGCGGGCCCGCGCGGCGCTCAGGGGGACGATGTCGCGGCTGTACACGGTCATGTACAGAATTCTGTACGGCGACCGCGCAGCGCGTCAATCGAGCAGGAAGGTGTACGTGTACACGAAGGTGTAGCCCACGGCCTCGCCGCCCTTGGTGGCCGGCTTGAAGCGGAACTTGCGCAGCGCCTCGCGGGCCGCCTCGTTGAGCCCGTAGCCGGGGCCGCTGATCACCGCGACCTCGGTCACCTGGCCCTCGGGGTTCAAGCTCACCTTGAGGCGCACCGAGCCCTCGATCTCGTTCTTCTTCGCCTCGTCGGGGTAGGGGATCTTCACCTCGCCCAACATCACCGGCTCGGTGTCGGCTCCGCCCGGCGGCGCGTACTTCGGCGCGTTGTAGGCCTTGACCTGCGAGGGGTCGGTGATCTTGTCCGAGGTCTTGCCGTAGGTGGTGTTGCCCACCTGCACCGCGAAGCCCCCGGCGGCGGTGGTCGACGACATCGAGATGCCCACGATGATCGGCACCGGCTTGTTCGGAGTCTCCGGCGGCGGCGCGTCGTTGGGCGGCGGCGGCAGGTCTTCCTTGGGCGGCGGCACCTTCTCGGCGAGCTTCACCGGGGGCGGCTTGACCTTCACCTGCTCCAGCGGCTTGGGCTCTTCCTTCTTCGGCTCCTCGACCTTGGGGGGCGGGGGCGGCGGCTCGTAGAACTCCATCTCCACGCGCCGGGGCCGCTCACCGCGGGCCAGGGCCCCGGGCATCACCAGCATGCCCGCGACGTGACCTCCCATGGAGAGCACGAGCATGCCTACGAAGAGCCACAGGCTCCGGTCTTCCTCGCGCTTGAAGGGGGTGCTGCTGGAGCTCATCGTCGTCACGACTCGGTACGACGCCCGGGGGCGCCGCGCCGGTTCCTCTTCAGGGCGAAGCCGGGGGCTTCGCTTCCTTCTGGATGTTGAGCGCGAACTTCGCGATGCCGGCTTCCTTGACGAGGTCGATGAGGCCCATGACCTTGCCGTAGTTGAGGGCCTGGTCGGCGCTGATGATGGCGCGCACTTCCTTGTCCTTGGCCACCGCTTCCTTCATCCGGGTCATCAGGGCGTCCTGCTGCACCTCGACGCCGTCGAAGAAGATCTTGGCGTCCTTGTCCATGGTGAGCATCACCGGGCCCTGCACCGTCTTGTCCTGGGTGTTCGCCGCGCGCGGGAGGTCGACCTCGACGGTCTCGCGCACGATGAAGTTCGCCGTCACCATGAAGATGATCAGCAGCACCAGCACCACGTCGACCAGGGGGGTGACGTTGATGCCCGTGATCTCGTCGTCGCCTTCGGGAGCGCCGCCAGCCATCGCTTACTTCCCCGTCGCGCGGAGGTGACCGACCAGCGCGTGGCCCAGCGCGGTGGAGCGCGCCACGGTGTTCTTCACCGAGCGCTGCAGGATGTTGTAGCCAATGACCGCGGGGATGGCGACGGCGAGGCCGACGGCCGTGGCCACCAGCGCCTCGGAGATGCCGGCCATCACCGTGGACTGCACCTCGGCGCCCTTGGCGCTCGAGAGGCCGAGATCCTTGAAGGCCTTGATGATGCCGAGCACCGTGCCGAACAGGCCGATGAACGGGGTGTTGCTGCCCATGGTGCCGAGGATGGAGAGGAACCGCTCGTAGCGCGGGCGCTGGATGGCCATCGTCGCGTCGATCACTTCCTGCACCGAGTCGGGGCCGCGATCGACCCATTCCATGCCCTCGCGGAGCACCGCGGCTTCCATGCCCTGGCGCGTGCCGATGGCCGTCTTGACCGCCGCCAGGTCGCCCTTGGCCAGCTTGATCAACACGTCGTCGCTGTTGGGCAGGCCGTGGGTCGAAAAGTAGATGCCGCGCTCGAGCATCACCGCGAAGGAGATGACGGAGAAGATCGCCAGGATCCACAGGACCCACTCGGCGTCGCCGGTCAAAATGCCGAGCAGCTTGCCGCTGAGCCAACCACCCTGGTGCTGCTCACCCATCTGCGCCAACAAGAGAAACGGAGTCATGGAACCTGGAGAGGAAGGGCTTGAAAAGAGGAGGTTATCTCGTGCGCTGGGTGACCAAAGTCAACGGAAACGCACGACCCCACGCGATCGTCACGATCGGGCGGCCTGCCTCAACGCCTGAGCGGCGGCCCTGATTTCGTGCAGCCGGGCGATGGACAGCCCACCCGAGGTCGACGCCGCCAGGTGCTGCGGCTCTCCAAGCCCCGAGTCTCGTTGCTCTTTCAGCATTCCCAGAATCAGTGCTCGCACCTCGTCGGCCTGCTCGAGCCCTACCAACGTGACCAGGTGGGAGTTCTCGGCGCCTGGCGTGGTGTCGGCCCCGGCGGTGGAGATGGTGAGCGACTTGAAGCCGAAGAAGCGCTCCAGCGGGCCCTGGGTGACCTCGAGGTTCTGCACGTTGGCGTAGCTCAAGGTGACCTCCTCCCGTTTCCACGCGCCCCGGGCCACGCGCAGCGAGCGATCCCCCACGAGGTAGTGGCGCAGCTCGAAGTCGACCCGGGTGGTGACCAGCGCGAGGCCGATCACGAAGGCCTGCACCGCGAAGATCCCCAGGGCGATGAGCAGGCCCCAGCCCTTCAACTTCGCCACCAGGGCGATCACCGCGATGCCCGTGCCGATGAACTGGTTCAGGAACCCGAAGAGCGTCTGCAGGTAGCGGTAGGCGAGCCACCGCTCGGACGGCTTGAGGCTGCGCACCAGCGAGCTCCCCTCGGGGAGGTGGGGCGGCTCGAGGTCCAACTTGAGCAGGGGCAGGAAGATCGGCTTGAGCAGCCGCAGCAGCAGCTCCATCACGCCGCTCCTTTCTTCTCCGCCAGCGCCCGGGCGGCGTCGGTGAGCGCGTCGCGGATCTCCACCAGCACCGCGTCCGTGGCGTCGGTGGAAGGCGCCGGCTCGTGGGCCTGCACCCCGCGCATCTTCGCGTAGAGGTAGTCGCGGATGGCGTTGAAGTCCTTCACGCCCACGATGGCCAGGTTGCCCCCGGCGCCGGAGCCCGCGGTCTGCACGGTGACGGTGCCAATGCCCAGCCAGCGCTCGAGGATGTTCTGCGAGAGGTGGATGTCCTGCATGCGCTGGTAGGTCAGCTGCATCTCGCGGCGGAAGAGGATGCCGTAGCCCATGGACACGCCGGTGGCGTCGAAGCGGTACCAGAGCGTGTGGTAGCGGAAATAGAGCGGAATGAGCGCGACGGGCGCGGCGCACAGCAGCGCCAGCGAGCTCAACGCGTACATCCACAGCAGCGCGGGCTCGGGGCGGGTGATGGGGTGCACGCGCTTCTCGAGCGCGGCGAGGTCGTTCGGTTTCATGGAGCGCGGCACCGTAGCCCGCGTTCGACTGTCGACGGACTGCCATGAAAACTCGATATCGAATGTCGAGTTTTCATGGTGCGGGGCTGGCGCTCACGGCACGGTGTAGGTGAGCCCGGTGTCCACGGATGAGCAGTTCTGGCCGCGCATGGTGACCGGGTACGGGATGCCCGGCGCCAGCCCCGAGAGAAACCCCACGAAGGCCCCGCGCGAGGCGCTGTAGGTGCCGTTGGTGAGCGCGACGCCGCCGATGACGATGTCGAGCACCTTGTCCATGTTCTGCCCGGTGACCACCACCGGCTCGGTCTCCGAAGTGCTCACCGTGAGGCCCGTCACCCTGGGCGTGGCCAGCGACTCGTCGCACACGAAGTACCGGAACTGCTGGAAGGCCTGCGCGCCGCGGTTGTCACGCACCACCAGCCACAGCTGCCCGCTGCGCTTCTCGGGCACCGGGTCTTCGGGGAACTCGGCCGAGCCCGGCGCGGTGAAGATCGTCGGCGCGGTGTCGACGACGTCGAAGCGCTCCTGGCTGAAGCGGCCGCCGCTCGAGTACCAGGCGCCCACCACCTTCTCCTGCTTCTCCACTGGGCCGGACGGCTGCACCTCGGTGTAGTGCTCGCGCGACGACTCGGGCACGTCGACCCCCAGGGACACCTTCTGGCCCGCCTTGACCTGGAGCCGTCCCCCGAGGGGCAGCGGCGCGCCGTCGAAGGTGAGGTTGTCGATCTGCGGGTTGTGGTTCTTCTGCGCCTTCTCGCTGACCACCACGCGGGTGATGGCGATGGCCGCCGGCGTCACCTTGTCCTCGATGCGCTGGAAGACCTGCTTCACCTCGTCGCCCATGGCCGACACGTCGACCGCCTCGGCGATCACGATGGCGATGACCTGCCCGATGCTGCCGTTGGTGCGAATCAGGTCGTCGGCCGGCAGCACGTCGAACACGCCGGGTGACGCCGCGTACGCGGCCTGCCTGCTGAAGCCGAGCAGCTTGAGCCCCGGCGGGTAGTCGGTGATCAACGTGGGCTTGATGAGGAACGAGGCGTCGTTGCAGGCGCTGCGGTTCAGGTCGAGCGGGTCGGGCTCGCAGCCCACCCAGATCACCGTCGTCGGCTGGCCCACGCGCGTCGGGTCTCCGAAGAGCACCGACATCGTCGCCAGCTCACCGGGCGCCACCTCGGGCGGCTCGGCGGTCACCGAGAGCACGCGCAACGAGTCGACCAGCGTCTCGGGCGTGAACTGCACCCCGCAACCGGTCACCAACACCAGGCTCATCAACGGGAGCGCGCGCATCACCACTCTCCTCTCACGCCCAGCGTGGGCAGAATCGGAATGCCCGTCACGTAGGCCGACTGCGAATAGTTGTGGTTGTAGAAGAGCGCTTCGGGGTTCTGCTGGTTCGTCACGTTCTGCACGTCGAGGTAGACCACGAAGGTCCACGCGTCGAAGACGAAGCGCTTGTCGAGCCGCGCGTCGAGCTGGAAGAAGTCGGGCAGGCGCTGGCTCCAGGGCAACCCGGGCAGGGGCACCGAGTAGTTGCCGCTGGCGTCGAAGAGCGAGGCGAGCACCGGCGTCACCAGCGGTCCCGACGCGTAGCGGAAGCGCAGGCCGAGGCTCAGGTCCCACGGCAACTTCACCGAGCCCACGATGATCAGGTTGTGCGGTTGGTCGAGCGGTCCCGGCGCGAACTGCACCCCGCCGAAGTAGTCGCGCTCGAAGCGGCTCAGGCTGTAGGCCACCCAGCCCGTGAAGTAGCGCGTGGGCCGCAGGCGCAGCAGCACCTCGCCGCCGTACGCGCGCCCGTAGCCCGCGCTGGTGTACCGGGTCTCGTTGCCGGCGATGTTGATGTCGCTGCCCTCGCCGCTGGCGAGCGTCTGCCTCGCCTGGTTGAAGAGGGGCTTGTAGTAGCCCTGCACGTTCAACTCGAAGAGGTCGAAGAGCTTCGCCTCTGCGCCGAGCATGAAGTGCCACGCACCTTCGGGCAGCAGGTCCGGGTTGCCGAAGACCGGCGAGAGCTGCCCGGTGCGATAGTCGGGGGGCTGCTGGTACATGGCCACGCCGCCCTTGATCGCGAGCTGCGGAAGCAACTGCCACTGCGCCGAGAGCCGCGGGTTGACCCACGCCTTCTTCATCGTCGTCAGCTCGCCGTCGAAGCGCAGGCCGCCGCGCACCTGCAGCGACTCGAAGGGCGTCCACGTGGCGTCGACGTAGAGGCCCGGCTCGACGTAGGTGCGCGCCTCGGTCTGCGCGATGAGCCGCCGGGTGACGTAGGGGTCGGGCAGCTGGTTGGCCTTGAACGGCGGGGGCTGCTGCGCGTCGAGCAGCGCCGGGGTGATCAGCGCGTCGAGGCCCGCGCCGAACACCAGCTTCGCCTCGGGCACGTCGATGCGGAACCGCTCGCGCAGTTGGATGGGGAACTGGGTGGCGCGGAAGAAGACCTCGGTGGTCGCGCCCTGCTGCTCGTTGATGTCGAAGCCCACCGAGTTGCGGGAGACGAAGGTCACGCGATCGCTGAGCTTCTGGTCGATGCCCACCACGAGGCGGTTGTAGAGTTGCGCGTTGCTCGCGGCGCCCCGGTTGCCTTCCACGTCGCTGTCCAGGAGCGGGTTGGCCTGGAGAAACGCCCAGCTGTCCGACGAGCCGAAGACGGTGATGAAGACGCGGTTGCGGCTGTTGGCCACCTTGCGCTCGGCGCGTACCTGGTAGTCCCAGAACTGCGGCGCCCGCGCGAAGCCCAGCTGGTTCTGGAACGCGGGTGGCACGAAGGTCTTGATGGCGAAGGGCACCGTGAGCTGCGCGAGGCCGAAGCGACCGGCGGCCGACATGCTCCAGGTGTCGCTGACCGGCGCCTCGACGTTCGCCGAGACGTCGAAGAAGTTGAGGTCCACCGCGCCGTGCACGCCCTTCTTGCTGGGCGTCTTCACCTCGGCCTGCACCAGGCCACCGATGCTGCGGCCGTAGTCGACGCCGAAGTTGCCCGGCTGGAACGCGATGCTCTCGATGGTCGCCGAGTTGAACGTCGCGTTGAGCCCCGCGAAGTGGAACAGCTGGGGGATCTGGATCTCGTCGACGTAGATGCGCGAGTCCCACGCCTTGCTGCCGCGCACCACCAGCGCCGAGCCACCGAACGGTGACCTCGCCACGCCCGGCAGGTTCTGCACCACCTTGAAGGCGTCGTTGCGCGAACCGGCGACCATGCGGAACTCGGACTGGGTCAGCTTCACCTGCGCCACCTCGCGGCGATCCTTCGTGCCCCGCACCACCGTCACGTTCGGGTCACCCGTGGCGCGCAGCACGTAACGGACCTCGGTGCGCTCCCCGGCCTTGATCTCCTCGGTGGCGACGAAGGGCTCGTGGCCCGGCGCCGTCACCTTCACCTCGAGGGTGCCGGTGGGCACGTCGGCCAACTCGAAGCGGCCTTCTCCATCGGCCTCGGCCTGCGCGGTGCCCACGGTGACGGTGGCGATGGCCACCGGCTCGCGCGTGCCGGCCGTCACCAGCTGCCCCTTGAAGTTCACCACGGGGACGCCGGCGTCCTGCGCGACTGCCACCTCGACCACCTGCTGCTGCACCACGAACTGGCTCGAGTACTGGATGCGCACCGGCGTCGGCTTGCCGTCGAACTCCGCGGGCGTGAACTCGAGCTGCCTGGCGGCGGTCACCGCGGCCGCGTCGAACTCCGGACCCGCGCTGGTGATGACCTTCACCTCCATCACCTTGCCGTCGACGCCGATGTCGATCTCCATCACCACCACGCCGCCCACGCCTGCGTCCGCGAGCGAGGCCGGGAACACCGGTTCGACGGGCTTGACCAGCGTGGGCATCTTCGGGGCCGTCTGCGCGAACGCCGACACGGCCAGCAGCAGGAGCAGGGCAGAAAGGCGATGCACGACCGGGGCATGTAGCGCAGTGGCGACCGCTCAGACACCCGCTTCGACGCTTCAGGTCCACGCGCGACACCCGGGCCACAAAGGGGAAGGTCCGTTTCCCCTCGCGGGTTAGTCTGCGCAACGCATGGCCGCCGGGGAAGAACGACGAAAACAGGCGGTCCACGCGCGCATCTCACGCGTGCGCCGGCACTTGAACTTCGAGGTCGCCCTCCGGGCCTCCGTGGCGCCCCTGTGGGTGGCCGTCACCTGCTTCGTGGCGTGGCGGATGCTCGTGCAGCGGGGCCTGGGGATCTTCGGGGCCCTCGCGCTGGCGAGCGCCGCGGTCGCCACCTGGCTCGTGTCGCGGGCCCGCACGGTGTCGCAGGACCGGGCGGCGGTGATCGCCGATCGCCAGGCTTCGGCGGGCGGGCTGTTGCTCACCCGCCTCGAGTTGCCCGTCGGGGAATGGGAACTCGGGCTCAACCAGCAACTCAAGACGTTGCCCATGCCGGAGATCGAAGTGCGTCGGCCGATCGCCATGCTCGGGCTGGCCTTGTGCTTCCTGGTGGTGGGCCTGCTCGTGCCGCAGCCGCTGCGGCTCAACCCGACGCCCAACGCGGCCGCCGCCACCCGCGTCGAGGAACTCGCCGAGAAGCTCGAGGCCATCGCGAAAGAAGAGCCCGCTGATCAGGTCGCGCAAGAAGAGCTGCAGCGCCTGCAGGACGAGCTGGCCGACAACTCGTTCGACGCGGCCGACTGGGAGGCCGCCGACTCGCTCGACAAGCAGCTGGATCGCCAGGCCGCGGAGGCCTCGCGCGAACTCGAGCGCGCGGAGCAGGCCGCGAAGAACCTCGAAGAGGCCATGGCCCAGGCGCAGTCAGGTGAGGCGCCGCAGCGTGAACGCGAGGACCTCGAGCGCGCGTTGATGGATCTCGCGGACGGCCAGGCGAAGTCGGGTGAACAAGCGATGCAGCAGGCGATGGGGCAGGGCGAGGACGGGAAGCAGGGCGAGGACGGGAAGCAGGGCGAGAACGGGAAGGCGGCCGAGAACGGCACGCCAGGTAAGGACGGGAAGCCGGGCCAGAACGGGAAGTCGCCGAGCCGCTCCCAGGTCAGTGACCTGCGCAAGACGCTGCAGCAGCGCCAGGATCAGCTGTCGAAAGAATTCACCCCCGGCCAGGGCCAATCCGCACAGGCCAGGCGACCCTCGGGCAAGAGCCAGGACGGGCAGGGCCAGGGCAAACAACCCGGCAAGGGTGACGGCTCCGGCAAGGGTGAGGGCAAGGGGAAGGGTGACGGGACTGGCGGGTCCGACGAACACGCGTCGCGCGGAGTCGACGAGGGCGCCGCTGCCGGTCGTGGTGGCGAGTCGCGCCCGCTCGTCTTCGGCGCCGAGGCCGAGATGGACCCCGACCGGCTCAAGTTCGAGGCACTGCCCGAGGGGAACGGCGGCGAGGCCGGCGAGCTCTTCGGCCTGCGCGGCACGAACCCGAAGCACACGCCTGGCGACTTCGTGAGCCCCGCGACGGGGGCGGGCGCCGCCGGTGACCAGGCCGCGGCCTACGACGAAGGCGCGATGCGCCCCAGGAACCGCGCGCTGGTGCAGCGCTACTTCGATTCAAAGTGATGTCGTTTGAGAGGGGTACCCATCGTGTCGGAACAACTGCTCACGCCGATCGAAGTGCAGGCCGCGGGCGAGGCCATCGGGAAGCTCAAGGCCGGGCTCAACCAGGTGATGCTCGACCAGGTCGGCGTCGTGGACCGGGTCGCCACCGCCATCCTCGCACGCGGGCACGTGCTGCTCGAGGGCCTGCCCGGCCTGGGTAAGACCGAGCTGTGCAAGGGCCTCGCGCGGCTCCTGGGGCTGCCCTTCAAGCGCGTGCAGTTCACGCCCGACCTGTTGCCCGGCGACATCACCGGCACCTACGTCATCGACGCAGACACCAAGGCCTTCGCGTTTCGCCCGGGCCCGCTCTTCGCGTCGGTCGTGCTCGCCGACGAGATCAACCGCAGCTCGCCCAAGACGCAGTCCGCGCTCCTCGAGGCGATGTCCGAGCGCGCCGTCACCGTGCTGGGCACCACCCACCCGTTGCCCAACCCCTTCTTCGTGCTCGCCACCCAGAACCCCATCGAGCTCGAGGGCACCTACCCCTTGCCCGAGGCCCAGCTCGATCGCTTCATGTTCCGCGTCATCGTCCCCCCGGTGGGGGCGAAGACCATGGCCACCATCCTCACCTCGCGGTTCCGTGGGCAGCCGCCCCAGCTCTCGGCGGTGACCGACGAGCAGGGCCTCGCCACGCTCTTCGCGCTGGTCGATCGCGTGCACCTCCCCCTGCCCGTCGCGGAGTTCATCGGCCGCCTCGTCGAGGCCACGCACCCGGGCAGCGCCAGCGCCCCCGACTCGGTGAAGCGCTTCGTGCGCTACGGCGCCTCGCCCCGCGCGGCCCTCGCGCTCGCCGCGTCGGCCCGGGCGTGGGCGCTCGCCAAGGGCAAGCCCAACGTGGGCTTCGACGAGGTCAAGGACATGGCCGGCGCGGTGCTCAACCACCGGCTCGTGCTCTCGTACGAAGCGGGCCTCGAGCGCGTGTCCTCGGAGATCGTCGTGCAGCAATTGCTCGCCGCGGTGCCCGAGGTGGCGCGTGGTTGAGGCCCTGCTGGTCGCCGCGCTGCTCTCGGTGACCCAGTTCGAGGACGAAGAGGCCGACGTCGCCAAGGTGGCAGTGCCCGTGCCCGCGTCCGCTGCGCCCAGCACCGAAGAGCAGAACGTGGGCGACGCGAGCCTCGTCTCGCTGCTCGATTACCAGATCGCCCAGGTCACCCGCACCGACGTGGCCAGCGGCCGCACCCGCGTGTCGGTGGAGTCCAACGCCCCGGCCCCGCGCTCGGGCAGCTTCCCGGTGCGCTTCTTCATCGACAACACCACCGGGCCCCGCCAGGTCATCACCCTGCGCCTCGAGGGCTCGGTGTCCGGCAGCCGCCACGCCGTGGTCCGCGCGGTCGAACTCAACGCCGGCGAGCGCCGCACGGTGAACGTGCCGGTCCCCGCAGCCCTGCGCTACGGCACCGTCACCGCCGAGGGCCCGGGCATCACCGAACACGCGGGCGCCTCGATGTACTTCCAGAACACCTACGAGCCCCAGCGCGTGGTGCTCAGCGTCTCGCGCCCCGACCAGTTCGAGAAGTTCATCGGCAAGCCCCCTCGCTACTCGGGCGCCAACGTGTTGGTGCACCCCGTGCCCCCGGCCGAGGCGCCCGACGAACTCGCCGCGTACCTCGGCTACGACGGCGTGGTGGTGCCCGACGCGACGACCCTCGACGGCCTCGACGAGGCCCAGCGGCGCGCGCTCGAGGCTTACGTGGTGACCGGCGGGAGGCTGCTCGTCGGCGGCGAGGTTCGCAGCGCGGCCATGTTCCCGATGCTCGCGACCATCCGGTCCGGCACCAACGACTACGGCTTCGGCCGGTTGCTCGTCGCGACGCACGCGCCCCCCGGAGGCCTCGAGGTCTTCCGCGAGGGGCCCACCGTCATGCCCCGCCCGCCGCCGGGCGCCGGTGAGGGTCGCAGCGGTTCTCCGGGCGGCAACGGGCTGTTGCTGCCCCAGGCCACCGCCCCGCTGGGCCGCT
Organism: uncultured Archangium sp.; assembly: GCA_903905455.1. Classification (GTDB taxonomy): domain Bacteria; phylum Myxococcota; class Myxococcia; order Myxococcales; family Myxococcaceae; genus Archangium_A. The sequence goes on along the minus strand of CAIVGN010000142.1, from coordinate 13,696 downwards.
TCCTCTTCATCATCGCGCTCTTCACCCTCGCCATCGGCCCCGGGAGCGTGTGGGTCTCGCGCCGTCGCGGGCCGGCGGCGCTGCTGGTCACCATTCCCGCCACCGCGCTCATCACCTGCACGCTGATCATCGCGTACTCGCTCATCGCCGACGGCTTCGTGGTGCACGCCTCGAGCTACGGCTTCACGTTGCTCGACAGCAAACAGCACCGCGCGATCACCCAGGGCGTCACCGCGTACTACGCGAACCTGAGCCCCCCGAAGGCCACCTTCGGCCCCTCGACGATGGTGGTGGGCCCGGCCGAAGACGCCCGCGAGCAGTACATGTGCGATCTCACCTGGAAAGACGGGCTGACCCTGGGCGGCGACTTCCTGCCCTCGCGCACCTACCGCGAGTGGGGCTTCGTCTCGGTCGAGCCGACCCGCGCCCGCGTGGTGGTCAAGCAGAAGGGCAACGCGTGGGTGGTGCAGAACGCGCTCGGCGCGCCCATCGAGAAGGTGTTGGTCAACATCGACGGCGCCTGGTTCACCGCGCAGGGCATTGGTGACGGCGGCGAAGGCGAGCTCAAGGCCGGCAACCACCTCCAGTACGTGGCCAGCGTGGCCAACGGCCGCTTCAACGTCGAGGTCCCGCGGGTGGTCGCGCTCGACGAGCTGCGCGCGCACCAGTTCCTCGCGCGCCTCGAGGGCGGCGGGCTGGTGCCCAACGGCGGGTTGCAGGTGCAGCGCTACGCAGGCGAGCACTGGGTTCGCGGGGAGTTCGAAGAATGAGCAGCCTGCTCGAGGTCAAGGGTCTCTCCCGGTACTACGGCCACCTCAAGGCCGTGGACGACATCAACTTCTCGCTCGCGGCGGGCACCATCCTCGGCTTCATCGGCCCCAACGGCGCCGGCAAGTCGACGACCATGCGCATCATCGCCACGCTCGACATCCCCACCAGCGGCGAGGTGCTGCTCGACGGGAAGTCGCTGGTGGAGCGGCCCGACCAGGCGCGGCCGATGCTCGGGTACATGCCCGATCGGTACGGCACCTACGACGACATGACCGTCTTCGAGTTCCTCGACTTCTTCGCGCGCGCCTACCGGCTGCGTGGGCAGGAGCGGAAGAACCGCGTCGACTCGGTGATGGACTTCACGGGGCTCCTGCCGCTCAAGGACAAGCTGACCTCCGAGCTGTCCAAGGGCATGAAGCAGCGCGTGGCGCTGGGGCGCACGTTGCTCCACGACCCCCGGCTCCTCATCCTCGACGAGCCCGCCGACGGCCTCGACCCGCGCGCGCGCATCGAGCTGCGCGAGCTGCTCCGCGCCCTGGCGGCCCAGGGCAAGGCGGTGCTGATCTCCAGCCACATCCTCACCGAGCTCTCGGAGATCTGTGACACCTGCGCGATCATCGAGCAGGGCCACCTGCTGGCCACCGGCACCGTGCAGGAGGTGCTCGCCCGCACCTCGAACGCCGCGGCCTTCAGCGAGGTCGAGCTCACCCTCTTCGCGGGCCCCGGCGTCTCGCTCGACGAGGTGGGCAAGCGGGCCGAGCGGCTGCTGCTCGAGCAGGCCCTGGTGTCCAACGTGGCGGTGATGAACCACACGGTGCGCTTCCGCTTCGAGCTGGGTCCGGGCCAGACGCCGGGGCCGAGCTGGGTCGAGGAGGCCAGCGTGCGCGTGCTCCGGGCCCTGGTGGCCGCCGAGATCCCCGTGGCCACCTTCCGCGCCCGCGAGCACGACCTCGAAGACGCCTTCATGTCGGTGACCAAGGGGAGGGTGGCATGAGCGCCGAGTCCGTGCGCCCGCCCGACGCCTTCGACCGCTTCGGGGAAGAACTCGCCGACCGCATCAACCCCATCGTGGTCAAGGAGGTGCGCCAGGGGCTGCGTACCCGCGTGTTCTGGATCTTCTTCTCGCTGATGCTGGTGGCCTGCCTCTTCATCTCGCTCTTCGCCTTCGCGGCGAGCACCGGGCTGGCCGACCGCACCGGGCAGGCGACCTTCATCGCGTACTTCGTGTGCCTGGGCTTCGTGCAGTTCTTCGTCATCCCCTACGTGGCCTACCGCTCCATGGCCCGCGAGGCGGAAGACGAGACCTGGGTGCTGCTCACGCTGACGGGCATCGGGCCGCGGCGCATCCTCGCCGGCAAGCTGGGCAGCTCGGTGCTGCAGGGCGTCCTCTACTCGAGCGCCGCCACGCCCTTCCTGCTCTTCAGCTACTTCCTCAACGGCATCGATCTCCCCACCATCATCGTGGGCGTGCTGGTGGCCATGGCCTACCAGGTGTTCCTGGTCTCGGTGTCGGTGAGCCTCGCCACGCTCGCCGAGTCACGGCTGGTGCGCTCGTTGCTGCACTTCGTGCTGCTGGGCGTGCTGCTGCAGGGGCTGGGTTTCGGCATCACCGGCGCGGTGTTGATCGGCGAGTTCTCGCAGCGCCTGACCTCGGGCTCGGAGTTCTGGCTCACCTCCCTCGTGGTGCTCTTCGGCATGGTCACCACCGGGCTGTTGCTCTTCGAGGCCGCCGCGGCGCGGCTCTCGCTGCCCACCGAGGACTACGCGCGCGGCCCGCGGCTCGTCTACGGCCTGCAGTACCTCGGGGCGCTGCTGTTCTTCGTCTGGGGCTGGAAGGTGAGCGGCTCGGTCGACGTGCTCACCGCCGGCAGCGTGGTGCTCTCGGCCTGGGCGGCCCTGGTGGGGCTCTTCGTGGCCAGCGATCGCGACGGCATGGCCAGGCTGCACTGGGTCTCGGGCCGCCGGTGGTCGCTGCTCAAGCCCGGCGGGCTGCGCGGCTACCTGCTGGTGGTGGTGCTGCTGCTCGTCGCCACCGGGAGCCTGGCCGGCCTGGCGATGAACGAGGGCTCGCTGGCCATGGGCAAGATGCTGGTGCTGCTCGCGGCGCCCGGCTTCGCGCTGGTGATGCTCTCGCTGCCGATCGTCGTCACCCGGTGGATCCCCCACCCGCCCTGGCAGACGCCCGCGATGATCCGCATCGTGTTCCTGGGGCTGCTGGTGCTGATGACCGGCGTGCCCCCGCTCATCGGGGAGATCGTCTCCGAGGCTGACGACCTCTTCTTGAACGCCCTCAACCCCATCGTCGGCCTGGTGAACATCGGGCGGCAGGGCCAGGCGGGCCTGTCCTTCGTGTTGTTGGCCTGGGGCGTCGGCGCGGGCCTCGCGGCGGCGGCGCTCATCTCGCTGCGCGCGCGCGACACTCAGTGGCTCGCGTGACGACGGCGACCTTCAGCGAGCGCTGCCTCGAGGCGATGAGCCCGATCGTGGTCAAGGAGGTCCGCCAGGGCCTCCGCGCGAAGGTCTTCGGCTTCTTCTTCGGGGCGCTGCTGCTGGTCTGTCTCTCGCTGGCCCTCCTCGCCTTCGCCCAGGGGCGAGACCTGTTCGGCGAACCGCTGGGGAAGAAGTACTTCGCCGACTACCTGGCCGCGCTGGGGGCCGTGTGTTTCTTCGTCATCCCCTTCGGCGCGTTTCGCTCCATGAGCCGCGAACTCGAGGACGAGACCTGGGTGCTGCTCACGCTCACCGGGCTCGGCGCGCTCAGCGTGACCCGCGGCAAGTGGGTCAGCGCCATGACCCAGGCCCTGCTCTTCGGCTCGGCCTGCGCGCCCTTCGTGCTCTTCAGCTACTTCTTGAGCGGCGTCGACCTCCTGCAGATCGCCGTCTCCCTCGCGTTGTGCGCCACCTGGAGCGCCATGCTCACCGCCTTCGCCCTGGGCCTCGCCACCCAGGCGCACGGCAAGCTCGGGCGCACGCTCGCGCACCTGGTGGTGCTCGCGGTGCTCGGCCTCGGCGCCGCCGGCGGCATCGCCTTCGCTTTCGTGCTCGCCAACAGGGGCGCGCGCCTCGTCACCGAGCCGGGCTTTCGCAACCTGGTCATCGCCCTGGGCCTCTTCAGTTCGGTGCTCACCGTGCTCGCCCTGGAGGGCGCCGCGGCCAGCCTCGCGCTGCCCTCGGAGTCGGCGAGTCGCCGGCCCCGCATCGCGCTGGTGCTCGTCACCGGCGTGGCCCTCGTCTTTGGCCCGGGGGCATTCCTGCACGACGGTGGGCGCGGCACCGACGCCGTCGCGGGCCAGGTGCTCACCTGCCTCTTCCTGGCCATCGCCGGGGGCTTCTGCGTCTCGGAGCGAGACGGGTGGCCGCGGGCCACGGCACACCGCGGGTGGCTCAAGCCGGGGGCGCTGAGGAGCTTCGGGCTCGCCCTCGCGCTGCTGCTCGCCTCCAGCCTGGTGTGGGGCGTGCTGGGCGCGACGGCGGATCGCCCGTTCGATCCTCGCCACGTGCGCGCGTTCTGCGGGGCCGCGCTGTACCCTGCGTTCTACCTGTCGCTGGGCGTGGTGCTGGGCCGGTGGACGGCGCTCGCCCGCCTCGGAGAACCGGTCGCCACGCGGGTCGCGTTCCTCGGCGCCATCGTCGTCGGGACAGCGCTCTCGATGGCGCTCGCGCAACTGGTCCACGGTCGCGCCGTCGGGGGCTTGATGAACACCTTCAACCCCTTCATCGGGCTGGCCAACCTCCTGGACAACGGCAACGACGACTCCACCGCCATCGTGTTGCTGCTGCTGGTGGGGACGCTGGCGGGGATGTCTTTCGCGGTGGCCGCGCTGCGCGAACGCGACCAGGTGCGCGCGTGACCGCCCGCCTCGACCAGGCTGGTGTGGAGCGCGCCGCCGTGGGCTGCGTGCTGCGCCTGCCGCGGGGCCCCCACCGGGGCAAGCTGGGCGACGTGCGCGCCTCGTCGGTCGGCAGCAGCCTCGAGTTGCACGACTTCCGCCAGTACGCGCCGGGCGACGATCTCCGCCACATCGACTGGAACGCGGTGGCGCGCACCGGCGAGCTCTACCTGCGCGTGCGGCAGGACGAGGTGAGCCCCCGCGTGGAGGTGCTCGTCGACGGCTCGGCATCCATGGCCTTGAGCGACGAGAAGGCCGCGCGCACGCGGGAGGTCGCGGCCTGGGTGTGCACGCTCGCCCGCCGGGGAGGGCTGGAGCCCGTGGTCATCGCCACCGGCGCCACGGTGCGCAAGGCCGGCGGCGCCACCACGCGCGCGCTGCTCGAGTCGCTCGAGTTCGACGGCAAGGAGCCCTTCGACGTGGCCTTGCGCCGCGCGCCCCCGCTGCTGCCCTGCGGCTTGCGGGTGGTGATCAGCGACTTCCTCTTCGAATCGCCGCCGCAGCCCTTCGCCGAGCGCCTCGCGCGGGGCGCTGCGGGGCTGTCCCTGGTGCAGGTGCTCGACGTGGAAGACCTCGACCCCTCGGGCGGGGCGGGCGCGCGGCTCACCGACGCCGAGTCGGGCGAGGTGCTCGAGCGCATCCTCACCCCGGGCGTCCTCGAACAATACCTCGAGCGGCTCCACGCGCACGTGGGCCTGTGGCAGTCGGCGGCGCAGCGCGTGCGCGCGACCTGGGCCCATGCGTCCGCCGAGCACCGCCTCGATGCCCTGGCCCGGCGAGAGCTCAACGCCCTCGTGGAGGTCGCGTGATCGGCGCGCCGCTGGGGCTCCTCGCGTTGCTCGCCGTGCCCGCCCTCGTCGCGGCGTACTTCCTGCGTCGCCGCCAGCCGCCGCGCCCGGTCTCGGCCCTCTTCCTGTGGCGCACGCCCGACCAACGCGCCGAGGCCGGCCCCCGCTTGAACCGCTTCTCGCGCGAGCGCTCGCTGGCCCTCGAGACCCTCGCGGTGCTCTTCGCCGCGCTCTTCCTCGCTGACGTGCGCTGCGGCGAGAACGTGCCCCGGCAGCACGTGGTGATCGTCGTCGACGGCAGCCTCTCGATGAACGCGCGCACCGGGGGCTCGACGGCCGCGGAGCGCGCGAAGACCGAGATCGCCGCCATCGCCCGGGCCCAGAACGCCGGCGTGCTCACCCTCATCGAGAGCGGTGTGAAGCCCACCCTCCTCGCCGGCCCGCAGCTCGAGCGCGACCGTGCCCTCTCTGCGCTCGAGCAGTGGCGCCCAGCGCAACCGGCGCACGACGTCGCCCCGGCGCTCACCCTGGCCCGGGAACTCTCGGGCTCGAGCGAGCACCACCTCTACTTCATCACCGACGGGCCGCTGCCTGACTCGCTCGCGCTCCCCCCCACCATCGAGGGCCGCTCGGTGGGCAAGGCCGCGGACAACGTGGCCTTCCTCTCGGCCCAGCGCCGCGACGAGAACGGGTTCGCGCAGGTCACGGTGCGCGTGGGCAACTTCGGCGCCACGGCCATCGAGGTGCCGGTGCGCTTCGCCGCCAGCGACGACGCGCCGCAGACGCAGCAGGTCAAGCTCCAGCCCTCGGGTACCGCGGTGCTGCGCGTGGGCCTCGAGTCGACCCAGCCCATCGAACTCTCCTTGCCCGACGACGCGCTGCCCGAGGATGGCCACCTCACGCTGTTGCCCGCGCCGCTCGCCGAGGTCACCGTGAGCCTGCTCGACGGCCTCGACGCGCCCGCGCAGCAGGCCTGGCGCCGGTTCCTCACCGTGGCCGCCGGCGTGAAACTCGACAGCCCCGCGCTGCTCACCATCGGGGCCCCGGGCTCGTCGGCAAACCTCACGCTCGGCGCGCAGCCCCCGCTCCAGTCCTTCGTCGGCCCGTTCTTCGCGCAGAAGGGCCACGCGCTGCTCGATGACGTGCAGCTGGGCGGCGTGGTGTGGACCGCGGGCCTCAACCCTCCGGGGCGCGCGTTGATGAGCGCCGGCGAGGTGGTGCTGATCAGCGAAGAGGACGACGGCGTGCTGCACTTCAACCTCGACGTGGCGCGTAGCAACGTGCAGCGCACCGTCGCCTGGCCGGTGCTCCTGGGCAACGTGGTGCGGCAGGCGCGGCTCTCGTCACCCGGCTTTCCGCGCAAGCACCTCATGCTGGGCGAAGACACGCCGCTGGTGGTCAGCGCCGGGTCGACGTGGGAACTGACGGGCCCGGTGAAGGGCGCCCGGCCGGTGATGGGCTCGGGCGTGCTCACCCTGCCTCCGCTGCCCGCGCCCGGAACGTGGTCGCTGCGCCGCGACGGCAAGCCCTTCGACACGCTGGTGGTGCTGCCGCTCGACCCGCGCGAATCCGATCTCCGCGACCGCGGCCAGTGGGAGCTGGTGCCCCAGCAGCCCCAGGCCTTCGCCTCGCTGGCCACCACGCACCCGCGCCCGTGGTGGCCGCTGGCGGTGGTGCTGGCCCTGGTGCTCCTCGACTTCTGGCTGACGGCCGCGCCGCGAAAGAGGGAGGCCGCGCCGTGATGCTCCTCGCCCCCCAGGCCCTGCTGCTCCTCGTGCCCCTGGGGCTCTTCCTCTTCTTCTCGGCGCGCATCGCCGGGCCCCCGATGTGGCTGCGCGTCGCGCTGGTCAGCCTGCTGACGCTCGCCCTCGCGCGCCCGGAACTCCCCCTGCGCAGCGCCGGCAGCGACGTGGTGGTGATCGTCGACCGCTCGCGCTCCATGCCCCCGCGCGGCGAGGCGAGCGCGGAGGAACTCATTGCCCTGCTCGAGCCCCAGCGCCGCGCGGGCGATCGTCTCGGGGTCATCTCGTTCGGCCGCGACCCGCGCATCGAGCTGCCGCTGACCTCCGACGGGCGCTTCGGCGGCTTCACCGCGGCCATCGACGGCGAGGCCTCGAACCTCTCGGCGGCGATCGACGCGGCAGGCGACCTCATCCCCGCCGAGCGCAACGGCCGGGTGCTGGTGATCTCCGACGGGCGGGCGACGGGCCTCGACGCGCGGGCGGCGGCGCGTCGGCTCACGGCGCGCGGCATCCCCGTCGACGTGCGCCACCTCGGTCGCGAGGACGCCGCGAGGGACGTGGCCGTCACCGCCCTCGTGGTGCCGCCCACCGTCGCCGCGCGCGAACCCTTCTTGATCACCGCGACGCTCAAGGCGACCGCCCCCGCGAAGTCGACCCTGACGCTGCTGCGCAATGGGAAAGCGATCGCCCGCACGGTGCGCGACCTGGGCGCCGGCGCCACCGTGCTCACCTTTCGCGATCTCGTCGACGCGCCCGGGCTCGCCGCCTACGAGCTGCGCACCCAGAGCCCCGACGACGGCGTGGTGGAGAACGATCTCGGCCGCGCCGTGGTGCGCGTCGAGGGCCCGCCCCGGGTGCTGCTCTTCACCGACAAGCCCCAGGGCACGCTGGCCCGGGCGCTGCGCGAGGCGAACCTCCAGCTCGAGGTGCGCGCCCCGGCCCCGCTGACCATGGACCAGCTCGAAGGCGTGGGCGCGGTGGTGCTCGAAGACGTCGACGCCGGGCGCTTGAGCGAGAGCGGGCTGCACGTGCTCGCCCAGTTCGTGAAGGAGGCCGGCGGCGGCCTGGTGATGACCGGCGGGAAGCACAGCTTCGGCGAGGGTGGCTACCGCAAGTCGCCCGTCGAAGACCTGCTGCCCGTCTCGCTCGAGGTCCGCGAGGAGCAGCGCAAGGCCGCCCTCGCCATGGCCATCATCATGGACTGCAGCTGCTCGATGGGCGTTCGCGTGCCCGACGGCCGCACCAAGATGGAGCTCGCCGCCGAGGGCGTGGTGGGCGCGCTGCAGTTGCTCAACGCCCGCGACGAGGCGTCGGTGAACATGGTGGACACCGACCCCCACGAGCTCTTCCCCATGAGCCCGGTGGCCGGCGGGTTGCCCCTCGACAAGGTGGCGCGCGGCTTCTCGGGCGGCGGCGGCATCTACATCGGCGTCGGCCTGCGCACCGCGAAGAAGCAGATCCTCTCCTCGCAGAAGGAGACCCGCCACGTGCTGCTCTTCGCCGACGCCGCCGACTCCGAGGAGGCCGACGACTACCTGCGCACCATCAGCGAGCTGGTCGCTCAGAAGGTCACCATCTCCGTCATCGGCATGGGCGGCCGCGGCGACCCCGACGCGAAGCTGCTCGAGGAGATCGCCCACCGCGGCAACGGGCGCATCTACTTCGCCGAGGACGTGCTCAGCCTCCCGCGCATCTTCAGCCAGGAGACCATCGCCGTGGCGCGCTCGACCTTCGTCGAGGAGAAGACGGGCACGAAGCTCGGGCCGGATCTCGCGCAACTGGGCAAGTGGCCCACCGCCGACGTGCCCTCGCTGGGCGGCTACAACCTCACGTACGTGAAGCCCCAGGCGAGCGTGGCCCTGCGCACCATCGACGGCAACGAGGCCCCGGTGGTGACCATGTGGCCGCGCGGCGCCGGCCGGGTCGCCGCGCTCACCGCCGAGGTCGACGGCGCGTTCACCGGCGACTTCCGGGCGTGGGGCGCCCAGCGCGCGTTGCTCACCCAGCTCGTGCGGTGGACCATGCCCCCGCTCGCCCAGCAGGTCGACGCGGTGGCCCGGGCGAGCCTCACGGGCAGCGATCTCCACGTCACCCTCGACTTCGACCCCAACGCGCCGCCGCCCGCCGGGACCCCCACGCTGGTGCTGCTCTCGGGTGACGCGAAGGTGCGGCCGCTCGAGCTGCCCATGCGCTGGGAAGACGAAGACCGCGTCGGCGCCCACTTCGTGCTCCCCGGCAGTGGCACCTGGCACCCGGTGGTGAAGCTCGGCGATCGCCTGTTCCGCGCGCCCCCGGTGACGTTGCCCTGGGCCCCGGAGTTCGAGCCCGCACCCGCCAGTGAAGGCAAGGCGTTGCTCGCGGCCGTGGCGAAGGCCGGCGGAGGGCTCGAGCGCCTGGCGATGGTGGGCCTCTTCGCCGACGCCATCGCCTCGGAGGCCGCGGTGCCGCTCGCGCCCTGGCTCCTCGCGGTGTGCGTGGTGTTGCTGGTGGCCGAGGTCTTCGTGCGCCGCTTCCTGTCGGGGCCCCGGCTGCGCCGCCGCAAGGTGCTGGTGGCCGCCGCGCGCCCGCAAGGCCCGTCGCCGGCGCCGGCCCCGGTCTCCCCGGGCCCCGCGCCCGTCACCGAGCCGACGCCGCCCAGCGCGCCGAACGTCCAGGACGCGCTCTCGGCCGCGCGCGAACGCGCCCGCAAGCGCACCGGGCGCTGAGCTTCAACAGGGGTCAGCCGCGACTGCTCAGCTCCGGGCGGCGCGACGTCGGGCGCCGATGGCCAGCGCCGCGAGCAGCCACAGCCCCGCGGGCGCCGCGCTGCAGCCCGCTTGCTTCACCGGCACCGGCACGCAGCGCGCGTCCACGCACTCGAAGCCCCGGGTGCAGGACTTCGAGTCGAGACAGCTCGCCGCGTTCGGGTCGTACTCCTCGGAGCCGCGGTCGGCACCGCCAGAGCCCACCGAGCCGTCGGGCAGGCCGGCGTCCGGAAGCTCCTGCGCTGCCACTGGAACTGCGACGAGCATCAGCAAGAAGAGGAGGGTTCGCATGCGGTTTGCTTGGGACAGTTCGCGGCAGAGGGTAACGTGCGCGGCGGCATGTCGCCCACCATTCTCGTCGTCGACGACAACAAGGAACTGGTGGCGTTGCTCACCTCGCTCTTCGAAGAGGCGGGCTACGTCGTCGTCGGCGCCAACAAGGGCAAGCCGGCCGTCGAGCTGATCAAGACCGAGCCCATCGCCGTGGCCCTCATCGACGTGCTGCTGCCCGACATGATGGGCTACCACGTGGCCGAGGGCCTGCGCGCCGCGAACCCCACGCTGCCGTTGCTGTTCATGAGCGGCGTATTCAAGGGCCACAAGCACTCCACCGAGGCGCTCACCCGCTTCCCCGGCTCGAACTACTTCGAGAAACCCTTCGACGCCAAGGCCCTGCTCGAGGTGGTGCGGGGCATCGCGCCGCTCTCGGCCGCCTCCGCCGCCGCCGCCGAGAAGTCGGCCTCCAGCGACCCCTTCGACATCGAACTCGACATCGACATCGAGGACGGTGACGACGAGCCGATGGAGCTGACCGGGAAGATCCGCGTCACCGGTGGCGGCAACATCACCGCCGAGCTCCAGGGCGCGACGCTCACCGCCCAGCGGCACGTCGCCGGGCCGGTGTCGGGCTCCCGGCCGCCGTCGGGCACGCACGCCTCGTCAGGCAGCGGGCTCATCGACCCCAACGCCCGGGCCACGCGCCAGGGCAACCTGCGCGACAACCTGCCGGGCCTGATCAGCGCCTTCTACCTCTCGCGCGAGACCGGCGAGCTGTACTGCCAGAAGGGCAAGGTGAAGAAGGTCATCTACTTCGAGGGCGGGCAGCCGGTCTTCGCGCTCTCCAACCTCGCCGCCGATCGTTTCGGCCAGTTCCTGGTGCGCGTGGGCAAGATCAAGCCCGAGCAACTCCAGGACGCGGCCGTCGTCGCGGCCCAGGGCAAGCGGCGCACGGGTGACGTGCTCATCGACCGGGGCCTGCTGAAGGAGACCGAGCGGCTCTATTACGTGGGCCAGCAGGTCAAGGCGATCATCTACAGCCTCTTCGGTTGGGAAGAGGGCCACTTCGTCCTCACCTTCCGCGAGAAGGCCCGCGCCGAGAGCATCAAGCTCGACGTCTTCCCCGGGAACCTCACCATTCGCGGCGTCAAGAAGCTCTACAAGCCCGATCGCCTCACGCGCATCGTGCGCCCCGAAGATCGCCTGCTCCCCAGCCAGCAGCCCGCCTACCAGCTGCACGAGCTGGAGCTCGAGAAGTGGGAAGCGCAGCTGCTCCCGCGCATTGACGGCACCCGCACCAACGCGGAGATCGTCGCCATGGCGGCGCGGCCGGAGCACCAGGTGAAAGCCTTCCTGGCCGCGATGCTGGGTGTGCAGATCCTCGAAGCGCGCGAAGCCTGAGCGTCAGGCCGCTTTCGTCTTCGAGAGGAACCCCTTGAGCGCGTCGAGATCGCGGACATCGGTGTCGATGCCCTCGAAGCTCACGCCCAGGCCCTTCGAGAAGCCGCGCGGGTCGCGATCGATGCGCGCCACCGAGCCCACCAGCGTGCAGTAGCGAGGGCCTTCGGTGAAGGGCAGGGCGATGGCCACCCGCACCGGGGTGCCCGCGCGCGCCGGCTCCTTGGTCTTCAGGTACAGGCCGCCCTCCGAGAGGTCGGCGACGGCGTCACGAACGAAGCGGTTGCCGATGCGGCAGTGCGCCGTCAGGGCCACCTGGATGCGCGGGAAGATTCGCTTTTCCCGACCCTGCGTCGTCGAAACACTCGGCATGTGGCCTCCGGCCCTGCGTAGCCCTGCAGGGGGAAAGGTGCGCCAGATGCCTACTTCTTGTCAATGGACCCCCCGATGACGGGGCGCGTCACTTCTCGACGGCGATGCTCTGGACCGCGTGGCGGAAGATGAAGATGCGCTCGGTATTGGTGCGGTTGTCGGCGGGCACCACGAAGAACCCGGCGGTCTGGGAAGCGTGGTCCTTCGAGAAGCCGGCGACCTGGCGACCGTCGCGGAAGGTCACGCGCACCTTGTTGCCCTCGGTGGACGGCGCGCGGGCGCCCGGGGCGAGCATGAAGAACAGGGCCTTCACCCGCTCGCGGGGCAGGGTCTCGTTGCCGCCGTTGGCCAACTGCAGCTGCAGTTGCGGCTCGCCGAGTCGCGCGTCCTTGATGGCGCCGCGCTTCACCTGGCCCTCGATGGTGTGGAGGATGACGCGGTGTTCGCCGGGCACCGCGACGCTCTGCTGTGCTGCCGGCTGGGCCTGCACCGCGATGCTCGGCGGCGCCGAGGGTACCGAAGGGGCTGCGACCGCGACCCGGGGGGCCACGGGCGCGGGCATGGGCTCGGCGAGCGGCGGCACGAGCGCGGCGCGGGGCGGCTGGGCGCGGGCCACGGGCGGCGCGAGGACGGCCTGGGGAACGGTGGACGGCTGCGAGACGGCGGCGCCCCAGCTGTCGGAAGGCTCCGGCGCGGGCTCCGGCTCCTCTTCGAGCACCGTCCCCTGGATGACCTCGTCCTCTTCTTCCTCGAGGGGAATCGAGTTGCGGTCGTCGCTCCACGACGCGCCGGTGCCGGTCAGCTGCGAGTGGTCGATGAAGTCGGAGTTGCTCGCCAGCTCGACCTGGCCGTCTTCGATCGAGCTCCCAGCGCCCTCGCGGACGTCGGTGGCCAGCTCGGCCGCCGAGGCCGACTCGACCACGAACTCGCCCGGGTCGGAGTCGATGCTGATCTCTTCGCTCGGCGCCGCGGTCGGGGCCGACGGGAGGAAGTCGGAGGCTGACGCGAGCTCGACGCTGTCGCCCGCCGCGCCGGTCAGCTCGGGCTCGATCGTGCCGGTGAGCATCGGGCCATCGTCGGTCGCGATCTCTTCGTTGTCCCAGGCCGTGCCGAAGGCGGCGGTGTTGACTGGCTCGACGGGCGCTTCGTTCTCCCAGCTGCTGGCGAAGATCTCCGTGCGCGCCGCTGCCGCCGCCGGTGCCGCCGGCCAGGGCGCGGGCGCAGGCTGCGTGAAGGTCGGAATGCGCGGGGCCGACTCGGGAGGCATGGCCAGCAGGTCGAAGGCCGACGACGAGCTGTGGGGCGGGGCGCTCAGCGCGTCCGCGAAGGGGACCTGGGACGGTGCAGACTGCGGGGCATTGGTTTCCCACGCGTTGACGGCCGGGGCTTCCACCGCGAGCTCCGCGTCGAGCTCGGGCAGCGGCTCGACGGTCGCCTCGACCACGGTCTCGGTGACCGTTGCCTCGATCTCGACAGGCTGGTCCCACGAGAGCGGCGCCGGCGCAGGCGCGGCGGCGACCTCGTCGGGCTGGTCCCATGGAACCGCCTCAGGCGCAGGCGCCGGTGCGACTTCGACGGGCTGGTCCCAGGAAACGGGCTCGGGCTGAGGAGCCGGTGCGACTTCGACGGGCTGGTCCCAGGAAACGGGCTCGGGCTGAGGAGCCGGTGCGACTTCGACGGGCTGGTCCCACGAAACGGGCTCGGGCGCGGCGGCG
>CAIVGN010000141.1 GCA_903905455.1 uncultured Archangium sp. | reverse complement strand
GCCGACTCGGGCGGGATGACGCCGTCGCCGTTGAAGGCCATGTCGTGAAATGCCTTCACCGCTGCCGCAGAATCCGGCACCGAGATGCTCGTGGCGTCACCCTTGCCGAGGCCCTGGAGCACGGTCTTCGCCGCCTGGAAGAGGCGCTGGCCCTCTTCGACGTCCACGTTGATGGAGGAGAGCGGCAGCTCGGCCGGGGCCTTCAAGAAGTCGTTGGGGTCCTTGAGCAGGGAGCCGGCCCACTTCACCGCGGTGATGAGCTCCGGGGCGCGGATGCGGCCGTCCTTGTCGGTGTCGATGAGCTCGAGGGTGCGGGCGTCGAAGGCGAGGCCCCTGGTGGGGCACGCGAGGGCGACCCATAGCTTCCAGTCGAGCTGGTCGAGGTTGATGAAGTCCTGGCCATTCTCAAAGCGGACCTGGTCAAAACCGCCAGCACGGAAGAATTGAAACGCACGAGAAGGGGCCATGGACCCGCCTTACTCGCCCCCGGACGTTCTGCTGAGCGGAATTCAGTGCACGAAGCGGTCGACCGGCGCCTCGGCGCCCTGGGCCACGCGCAGCGGCGTGAGTCGGCCGAGCAGGTCACCATCGAGGCGGTTGCCGCGTTCGGGGAAGCCCAGGCCCTTCGAGGTGAACTCGGGCACGAAGATGAGCGGCGTCGCCTCGCCGTCGTAGCCGAGCTGCACCAGCTGGTTGGCCTCGTATTTCATGCAGCGCTTCTCGCAGCAGAAAAAGGTGTCCTTCACCATGTACAGGCCCTCGGGCGGCAGGGGCGCGAGGTGCTGGGCCGCGGCGTCGTCGGGCAGGGTGTGGCCCCGGCTCTCCCAGCTCGCGCGGTTGAGGTGCCAGCGCTCGGGGAGGTACAGCCCTGCGCCCGGATCTCCGTGGTTGTGGAAGTAGACGAGTCGCCCCGCGGGGAGACCGGCGACGGGCTGGGTGGTGCGGTACAGGCCACAGGGAGGGAGCGCCATGCCCCCCTCGTAACAACGGTGCACCCGGAGCGCGGCGACAAAGTTGCGGGGCCGTCGTCGCGTGCGAGCGTCCGGGGTCTCATGGCCCTGCCCCGCGGAAGACGCGTCATCGCTACCTTGCCTGTGTCCATCGACGGCCGCGCCGCGGCGCTGAGCACCGACGTCTCGAGGGAAGGGTTCTGTCTCGAGAGCCCGACGCTGCTCGGCGTGGGCTCCGAGGTCTCGGGCGTGGTGATGCACGGCACGCTCAAGCTCGCGTTCACCGGGCGCGTGGCCTGGGCCCGGCCTTCGGACCCCAGGGCGTGCACTTTTCACCGCATGGGCGTGCAGTTCGAACAGCTGTCGCCGGGGTTGCGCGCGCTGCTCGGGCTCGCGCTGCGGTGAAGTGGCAGGGCGCCTCTCGCCACGCGCCCGCACACACTGGTAGACGCCACGTCGCCGCCAGCTTCGTCACCTGGTCCTCGCGGCAAGGTGCTCTGTGTTCCGGTTTCTCATCGCCTCGTCCTTCTCGTTGTTGGTCGCCTGCGGCACGCCGGCTGATCAGTGCTCACCCAGTTCGTGCGCTGGCTGCTGTGACGTCAATGGCCAATGCCAGCCCGGCAGCGGCAACCTGGCGTGTGGCGCCGGTGGCTCCATCTGCACGGCGTGTGGGCTCGGCCTGTCGTGCCAGGTGAACCTCTGCCTGGCGACGCCGGGCACCGGTGGCGGCTCGGCCGCGGGCGGCGGCTCGGCGACGGGCGGCGGCTCGGCGACGGGCGGCGGTTCGGCGACGGGTGGTGGCGCGGCGACGGGTGGTGGTTCGGCGACGGGTGGTGGCTCGGCGACGGGTGGTGGCTCGGCGACGGGTGGCGGCGGCGGCACGATGACCGGCACGTTCACCATCAGCGGCACGGTGACCTACGACTATGTCCCGGCGGTCTACGTCGTGGCGACCAACACGGGTCAACTCGACTTCGCCAGCGCGGCGCAGCGCCCGGTGCGCTTCGGCCAGGTGCGCGTCGTCGAGGGCACGGCGGTGCGCGCGACCACCAACACCGCCGCCGATGGCTCGTACACCCTGACCTTCAGCGCGACGGGTGCGGGCGCGCTGCAGGTGCAGGCGTTGGCGAAGACCACCACGCCGCCCATCACGGTGCAGGACAACACCTCGGGCTACGCCGCGTGGGCCATCGGCGCCTCGATTCCCACGGGCGGCGGCGTGGTCAACCTGCGCGCGACGCACGGGTGGAACGGCACGGGCTACACGGCACAGCGCACCGCGGGCCCGTTCGCGATCCTCGACTCGATGTACACGGCGGCCACGGCGTTCACCACTGCGCGCCCGGCGCTCTCGTTCCCGCAGCTCAAGGTCAACTGGAGCCCCAACAACACCACCGACAGCAACGGCACCGTCGAGCAGGGCTTCATCGGCACCTCGTACTTCGACCTCGGCGGCAACCAGATCTTCGTGGTGGGCAAGGCCGGGGTGGACACTGACGAGTACGACAACCACGTCATCGTCCACGAGTGGGCGCACTACTTCGAGTCGAACCTCTCGCGCTCCGACAGCCTGGGTGGCGACCACAGCACCGGCGACATCATCGACCCGCGCGACGCCTTCAGCGAAGGGTGGGGTGACGCGGCGTCGGGCATGTTGCTCAACGCGCCGATCTACGCCGACACCAACTGGGCCGCGGGGCAGCAAGACGCCTTCGGGTGGAACCTCGAGACCGAGCCCAGCCCCACCGACGACACGTCGCCGGGCACGTTCTCCGAGGCGAGCGTGATGCGCATTCTCTACGACGCGTGGGACCCCTCGAACGAGGCGGCCTTCGACACGCTCTCGGTGGGACTGGGCAACGTGAGCGACGCCTTCACGGCGACCCACAAGACGAACGACGCGCTCACCACGCTGGGCAGCTTCGTCACCGGCCTCAAGGCGCGCCCTGGCGTGAGCGCCCCGGCCGTCGACGCGTTGCTCGCGCACTCGGGCATCGGCCCCATCACCACGTCCTTCGGCGACGGGGACGCGTGGCTGCGGGCGTTCTACGTGACGGTGCCCAGCCTGCCGCTCAACGCCACGGTGACGCTCGATGGGCGCGAGGCGTTCAACTTCGTCTCGCAGAACAAGGTGTGGGTGCTCACGGGCAATGGCGCACGCATCACGGTGACGGCCAACAGCGCGAGCGACGTGGGCGTGGCGGCGACCCTGCGCGGCGTCGAGGTCGGCGCCTCGGACACCCTGACCACCGGCGGCACCGAGTCCTTCTCCTTCAACTCCACCAGCGGCACGACCTACGTCGTCTCGCTCACCGGTTACGGCGCGAGCATGGGCCTGTACAGCGCGACCGTGGCCATCACGAGCCCCTGATGAACCTCATGAAAACGAACCTCTTCGTCGTGTCTGTGCTCTCGCTCGTGGCGTGCACCACGCCCACCACCGTCTCGTCGCCGGCGCCGCTGAAGGGCAAGCCCACGGCCCCGGTGGCGGTCACCGCCGAGCTGATGCCGAAGTCGGCGCACGTGGTGGTGAAGTTCGAAGGTGACGCGCAGGACGTGGAGATCGGCGTCAGCGGCGTCGACGGGCTGGTGGTCGAAGGGCCGGCGGTGCGCCTGGCAAAGGGCGCGTTCTCGCGCGGTGACACGCATGGGCTCGACGTGACGTTCACGCCGGGGCCGTCGCGTTCGCAGCTCGTGGTCAGCGTCTCGGGCCTGTTCAACGGCGCGTCGCGCGCGCGAGTGGCGGCGTTCACCATCGGCACCGGGCCGTTGCCCGAGTCGCCGGGCACGGTGACCACCACCGATGACGGCGAGCGCGTGAAGGTGATGCCCGCGGCGACTCCGTGACGTGGCGCGTGGGGGCGACCTGCCCGTACGGCGCGCTGCATTCCATGCACCGAGGCTGATCCGCGCTCCCTCGGGATGATGGGGCGGGCGGGGCGCCTGGGAGCAAAGCGCCCGCACTCGTTGAGGTGGGCGCAGGGCACAGGCGATGCAGCCGGAGGGCTCCTCTCCTGGAAGGTGCCTCGTGAACTCAGCTCTCTTCTCTGCCCTGGTCTTCGTGGCGTTGGCGCAGCCGCTGCCCGACGACGCCGAGCCCGTGGAGTTCGAGCAGGTCGCGTCGGTCGATGCGTTCGTGCCGAACCTGGCGCCGTATGGTGACTGGGTGTGGCTCGATGGGCAGCGGGTGTTCCGCCCGGCGGAGTCGGTGGTGGGCGCGGACTTCGTGCCCTATGCGTCGCACGGGCGCTGGGTCTCGACCGAGGCGGGGTGGTCGTTCTCGAGTTCGTTGCCGTTCGGGTGGGCGACGTTTCATTACGGGCGATGGTGGTTCGATGAGCGGCTGGGGTGGGTGTGGCTGCCGGATACGACCTGGG
This sequence comes from uncultured Archangium sp., assembly GCA_903905455.1. Lineage (GTDB taxonomy): Bacteria > Myxococcota > Myxococcia > Myxococcales > Myxococcaceae > Archangium_A. The sequence continues at coordinate 10,851 of CAIVGN010000141.1, read as the reverse complement.
GCCCGGCGTGGGTCGATTGGCGCTTCGGAGGTGGGTACGCGGGGTGGGCGCCGTTGCCGCCGCCGAGGTTCGTGTACCTGCACCGGCCGCGGTGGTTCTTCGTGCAGGCGCCGTACTTCGGGGCGCCGAACTTGTTTCTCCACGCGGTGCCGCGGGCTCGCTACGAGTCGGTGATGGTGGTGGCGGTGCCGGTGCCGACGCGGCACTGGAGGGGATCGGTCTGGTACGCGGGGCCTGCGTATCGCGACGTGGTGCATGTGGCCGTGGCGGCGCCGGAGCGGAGGTCGATGCGGGCCTTTGCGCCGCCGCCGGAGTTTCACCCCGCGGTGCCTGCGGGTTCGGCGCCGATGCCGCCGCCGCCGCGGAGCAATGTGCCTCCGCCGCCGCAACAGAATGTGCCGCCGCCACCGCGACAGAACGTGCCGCCTCCGCCGCGCAGCAACGTGGCGCCGCCGATGCGGCAGAGTGTGCCGCCGCCGGTGCGGATGAACGCCCCTCCGCCGGTGCGGATGAACGCGCCGCCGCCGGTGCGCATGAATGCGCCGCCGCCGATGCGGATGAACGCGCCGCCGCCGATGCGGATGAACGCGCCGCCGCCGATGCGGATGAACGCGCCGCCGCCGATGCGCATGAATCCGACGCCGTCGGCGCCGCCTCCGCCGCAGAAGAGGAACGCGGTGCCGCCGCCGCCGAACGGTCCTCCACGGCGAGGACCTGGCCCTCGGTAGGGTTCGGAGAGGTCTGAGCAGGGTCGCTCGGTCGCGCGGGAGGCTCCGACGAGTGGTTTGCGTCTCCTGCGATCGGCACAGGTCGTCTCTTGGTTTGGGTGCCGGGGTTCGCCCCAATCCCTTCCTTTCCCCCCGGGGAAAGGGGAGCGCTCGCCGCGCGGGCCAGACGGGATTCAGAGGGAGACGGGGCGTGGCCTCGATGTGCAGGACCGCTCGCAGCGCAGGACGCAGACGCTTCTTCTCGATGGTCTTGGAATGCGCCGGAGCAACCGCCCAGGCAGCAACATCTGACTTCCTGTCGTGGCTGCCGAACGGCAGCACCTGCTGCTGTAGGATGCTGCTGCTTCAGCGCCCCGCGTCGCCATCGACGAAAACCGTCGAGGGCCGACGGTTGATCAGGCAACCCCGACCGTTCCTGAACATTGAGGCCACGCCCCGAATTTCTGTGCGCTCGTCTAGCCCGCGCGGCAGATGAGCGCTCCCCTTTCCCCGGGGGGAAAGGAAGGGATTGGGGCGATCCCAGGCACCCAAACCAAGAGACGACCTGTGCCGATCGCAGGAGACGCAAAGCCCCCATGGAAGGGCCCCTGCACGAACGCGTGAACCCAAAATCAGCCGCTCAGCGCAGCGACGAGGTGAACCACATGGCCAGCGCCACCAGGGTGATGCTCAGGGCCATGGCTCCGAGCACCATCCGGCGGCGTCGCTGGCCGCCCACGTCGATGCGCGCCACCGTCGCCAGGGGCACGCTCGCCCGCCGCATCACCTCGGCCCGGGCGCTCTCGGCCACCGCGTCACCCGGAGCCCACGTCAACCGCAGCCGATACAGCCGCGCCAACGCCGGCAGCATGCTCAGCTGCGTCGCCCGCTCGAGCATCGTGCGGTGCAGCGAGGGAGAGCTCCAGTCGTGCCACGCCAACGACCAGCGCTCCTGCAACCACTTCGGAGGCTGCAGCTGCGCCAGGTCGACCTGCGCGAAGACCAGGCCACACTGCGCACACGACGGACCGGGGCCGCGCATCCCGATGCACTTGGGGCAGTGGGTCGAGGGAACGAGGAAGGGCTCCTGGGGATCGACGCGCCTGGCAGTCAGCAGCGGCGGCGGTTCGGCCGCCAGGTCCACCGTGGTCAGGCCCCGAGGCAGGGTCACGCGCTGGCCGGTGGCCGGCGCAGGGGGCGGCGATGGCGGCGGCGCTTGGGGGGGCACCAGCTTGAGCGCCGTGCGCAGCCCACGCATCGCACCCAGGCTGAAGGTCTGCGCGCAACGCGCACACGAGACGTGAACCTCGCCGTCCACCAGGGCGAGGCCGGCGGGCGCATCGAGGCTCGCGCAGTGAGGGCACAACACCCGGGAAGCGGCGGGACTGGGGGTGGGGGAAGGCGTGCTCATGATCGACCCCCGGCGCCGGTGCAACCTCTCGACCACCAAGCGCCCTGAGTGAGACCAGCGCCGTCAGGGACACGCTGCCGGGTCGACGCTTGCGGTGGGGGTGTGCCGCTACCCCGGACCTGCTGCGGTGTGCGCCTCGAGTGCATGGAGACACCCTGTGCACGCCGCGCTCCACGCCTGCCGCCCTTCAACCACCCGGGCTCTCAGCAACGAGCCACGCCCCGCCATGATGCAGAGCGCAACCTCGTTGCCATCTGCAACGGCTACTGGGGGAAGAACACGCGACCCGGAGCGCCGCCCGTACCGGCCACGGTGTGGCACGTGTTGCAGTCCCCATCGCTCTGGGCGCCGCCCATGGCGTTGATCTTCCCGCCGGCCTTCACCCGCGCCTTGTAGGGCACCGGCACCGTGGCCAGGGTGCTCTTCGAGAGGAAGTTGCCCGCGCTGTTGATGCTCAGGGTGAGCTGCACCACGTCGTTGGTGTCGAGGATCTCCACCACCGCATCGGTGGGCACCGCGGCCGGGGCGCAGAGGTTCTCTTCATGCGGCGAGGTGAAGACCGTGCCCATGAAGAAGTACGCCTTGGCCGTCTCTCCCCCGCCCGGGTTCTGGCCCATGAAGTTGTTGCCCAGGTGGCAGCTGCGGCACGCCAGGCCCGGGTTCATCAGCTCGCTCTCGGAGTTGCCCGAGGTCCAGCGATCGCCGCTGGGGCAGGTGTCGGTCGCCGCGCCCGCGCTGAAGCCGGGGCCGACGGGGCTGGTGCCTCCGCCACAGCCAAACAGACTCACAGACAACGCCAGGGCCGCGAGACGGGTACGCATGGGAGTGGGACTCCTCTTACTCCGCCCCGGCCACGCGCAAGACTCGATGAGAGGACTCTCATGAAGCTCTCAAGCGCTGATTTTTCGTGGGTCTTAATCACGCCACATGTGGTGGTTGACCTCAGCACTTCTCTTCGCAACGCCTGTGAGTCCGGGTGGTCCCGCGGTCGGCTTCGACGACGCGCTCGCCCGGGTCGATACCTCGGGCGACGTGTCCGGGGCCGAGGCCGGGGCCCGCGCGCGGCGTGACGGGCTCTCGCGGCTCGGCAGCTTCACCAGCAACCCGCAGATTCTCGCCCAGCCGGGCCTGCGCACCGAAGCGGGCGCGCTGGGTCCCGAGGGGCAGCTCTCGATTCTGCAGAGCTTCAACCTCGGTGGCCTGGCCTCGGCGCGGCGGGCGGTGGCCCAGGAAGAGGCCGACGTCGCCGGGTTGCAGCACCGGGCGCTGCGGCAGGAGCGGCGCATCGCCGTGGGCGAGGCCTGGCTCGAGACCTGGGCCGCGCAGGCGGCGGCCGAGGCCGCGCACCACGAAGAGACCGCCGCCAGGGAGTTGCTGGAGCGCCTCGAGCGGGCCTCGGCCACCGGCGGGGTGACGCGCGTGGAGGTGGCCACCGCGCGGGCCTTCGCGGCCGAGGCGGCGGCGCTGCACCTCGAGTGGGAAGGCCGCCGCGTCGACGCCGGCGCGCGCCTCGCCACGCTGCTGGGCCTCGACGACATCGCGCTGGCCCTGGGGCCCGCGCCCACCTTCGACGACGTGGGCGTGGCAGCCCTCGAGGCCTCGAAGCAGCTGCCGGTCAAGGTGATGGCCGGCGAGCTGCGCACCGAGCGCCAGCGGGCCGAAGAGACGAAGGCCCAGTGGGCGACGCAGCTCCAGCTCTCGGTGCAGGGCGGGCACGACGCGCCCAACCAGTGGTTCGGGAACGTGGGCGTGGGCGTCACCTTGCCGCTGCTCGAGACGGGCAACCGCGAGCGCGCGGCCCACGAGGCCACCACCCGGCAGCTCACCGGCGCCCTGTCCCAGGCCGAGAAGCGCGCGCGCATCGCGCTGCAGTTGGTGGCCCACGAGCTCGAACACACCGCCGAGACGCTCGAGGTGGTGAAGCACCAGCAGCTCCCCGCCGCGGAAGAGGCGGCCACGCTCGAGGGCAAGCGCTACGCCCAGGGCGAAGCGACGCTGCTCGAGCTGACCCTGCTGCGCCGGCAGGCCCTCGCCGCGCGCCTCGCGGCGGTGATGGCCGAAGCCCGCTTCCTCGCGGCTCGCGCCCGCGCCCATGAACTCCAGGAGTCCAAATGACGACGTCGAACCAGGGCGTGTGCACGGCCGCCTGCGTGTTGTTCCTCTCCGTCCAGGGGTGCACCTCGGCGCCGGTGGAGAACCCGGCGGCGCCCACCGCGGCCCCCACCACGCTGTGGCTGCCGGTGCGCAGCGCCGACGACGCGGCGACGCTCGAGGTCCCCGCGCGGGTCTTGCCCGGCCCCGGGGCCTTCACCGTGGTCACCCCGCCGCTGCGCGCCACCGTGCTGCGCATTCGCGCCCGGGCCGGTGACACCGTGGACGCCGGCGCGCCGCTCGTCGACGTGGTCATGCCCGAGCTGCTCGACGCGGCCGGCCGCCTCGAGGGCGCGCGGGTGCGGTTGCAGGCGTGGACCGAGCGGTTGGCCCAGCTCACGCAGCTGCGCGCCGACGGATTGGCGAAGAGCCTGGACGTGTCGGAGGCCGCGGCCCGCGTGGCCGAGTCGAAGGCCGATCTCCAGGCCGCGCGCGCCATTCTCCTCTCGGCCGGGGTGCGCGAAGGCGAGGCCGCGGCGCTGCTCTCGGGCAGCGGCGCGTTGTCCCTGCGCGCGCCGGTCGGTGGGGTGGTCACCCAGGTCTCGGCTTCCGTCGGCGAGAGCCGCGAGCCCGGCGCCGGGCCGTTGCTGCAGCTGGCGAGCGGGGGCCCCACGCGCGTCGAGGCGCGCTTCACCCACGCGGTGCCCGAGGGGCGCTACGACTTCATCGGCGCCTCGGGGCCCATGGCCTTGACGCTCGTCTCGCGTTCCCCCGCGGCCGACGTGCGCGACGGCACCTTCCTCGCGTGGTTCGAGCCGGAGAAGGAGCTGCCCGCGGGCACCCTGGGGCGCGTGGTGCTGCGCGGGGGCGGGGCGAGCGGGCTGTTCCGGGTCTCGGCGCGGGCCATCCAGCGCGTCGCCGGCGCGGCCCAGGTCGAGACGAAGCACGGCCCGGTGCCGGTGGAGGTCGCCCGCTGCGAGCCGGTGGACTGCCTGGTGAAGGGCGCGCTGACGGTCAGCGACGAGGTGAGCGCGCGATGATTCGCCGGCTCGTCGAAGGCTCGGTGGACCACGCGAAGGCGGTCGTGGGCGTGGTGTTGTTGCTGGCGTTCATCGCGGGCCTGTTCGCGGTCAAGCTCGAGCTCGACGCGCTGCCCGACCTCACCAACAACCAGGTGCTGGTGCTGGCCAACGCGCCGGGCCTCACGCCGGAGGAGATGGAGCGCCTCGTGGCGCGGCCCATCGAGGTGGCCACCGGGGGCGCGCCGGGGCTGCTCGAGCAGCGCAGCATCGCCCGCTACGGCATCACCGCGGTGACCCTGGTCTTCGGGGACGACGTGCCGGTGTACCTCGCGCGGCAGTTGGTCAACGAGCGCCTCTCGTCGGTGGTGTTGCCGCCGTCGGTGCTCTCGGTGGAGCTGGGCCCGGTGACCGGTGGCCTGGGGGAGATCTTCCACTTCACGGTGAGCTCCGACGCGCGCTCGCTCTCCGAGTTGCAGGAGCTGGTGCAGCTGCAGGTGGCGCCGCTGCTCAGGTCGGTGCCCGGCGTGGTGGAGGTCAACTCGTGGGGTGGCAGCCAGCGCACCTTCGACGTCATCGCGGATCCCACGCGGCTCTCGCAGCGCGGGCTCTCCTTGCGGCAGCTGGGCACGGCCCTCGAGGCCACCACCGGCACGGCGGCCGGCGCGGCGCTGCCTTCGGGTGATGGCCAGGTGTTGCTGCGCGGGCAGGCCCTGCCGCAGGACGAGGCGACGCTGGCGCTGTCGGTGGTGTCGCGCGAGCGGCTGGCCGACGGCACGCCGCGGCTGACCCGGGTGGGCGACGTGGCCGAAGTGAAGCCCGGCGAGCGGGTGCGCCTGGGCGCCTCCACGCGCAACGGCCGTGGCGAGACGGTCTACGTGATGGTGCAGATGCTCCGCGGGGCCAACGCGCTGGCGGTGGTGGAGCAGCTCCACGCCACCATGCCCCGGGTGCTCAAGGCGCTGCCGGGTGACGTGAAGGTCGACGTCATCTACGACCGGAGCGTGCTGGTGAAGGCCACCTTGCGCACGGTGGGCAAGAACCTCCTCGAGGGCGGCCTGCTGGTGATGGTGGTGCTCTTCCTGATGCTCGGCAGCTGGCGGGCGGGCCTCTTGGTGGCCGCGGCCATTCCCCTCTCGATGCTCTTCGCCACGGCGGCGATGTCGGTGCTCGGCATTCCCGGCAACCTGATGTCCCTGGGCGCGGTGGACTTCGGCCTGCTGGTGGACGGCGCGGTGGTGATGGTGGAGGGCGCGCTGGCGGTGCTGGGCCTCGAGGGCCGCACCTCCGACAACCGGCACCAGGTGACGTTGATCCGCCACGCGAGCGGCCGGCTCTCGCGGCCGGTGTTCTTCTCGGTGTTGATCATCATGCTGGTCTACGTGCCGGTGCTCGCGCTCAGCGGCACCGACGGCAAGCTGTTCCGCCCCATGGCGTTGACGGTGGTCTTCGCGTTGATGGCCGCGCTGGTGCTCTCGTTGACCTTCATCCCCGCGGCCACGGCGTTGTTCCTGCGCGCGCGCGACGTGCCGGTGAAGGAGCCGTTCCTGATGCGCATCGTGGAGCACGTCTACCCGCCGGTGCTCCGGCGCTTCACCACGCGGCCGGCGATGGTGGCGGTGCTCGCGGCCATCGGCCTGGTGGTGGGCTCGGTGCTGCTGCGGCTGGCGGGCACGGAGTTCACCCCCCAGCTCAACGAAGGCGACCTCGTCATCCAGACCACGCGGCGCCCCGACATCTCGTTGGCCCAGAGCGCGGCCGACGCGCAGGCCCTGGAGCGGGTGGTGCTCACCGCGGCGCCCGAGGTGACGCAGGTGGTCTCGCGCGTGGGCAGCCCTGCGGTGGCCACGGACATCATGGGCTACGAGCAGGCCGACGTGTTCGTGGGGCTCAAGCCGCGCGACCAGTGGCGCAAGGGGCTCACGCTCGAGGCGCTCATCGGCGAGCTCGACCGGGCGCTGGTGAAGAGCGGCGAGACGGGAGAGCCGTCGTTCACCCAGCCCATCCAGATGCGCTTCAACGAGCTGCTGGGCGGCTCGGTCACCGACGTGGTGGTCAGCGTGTACGGCGAGGACCTCGGCGAGCTGGCGGCGGTGGCGGCCCAGGTGCGCGAGGTGTTGGTGAAGGAGGCCGGCGCGGAGGACGTGCGCGTGCTGGCGCCACCGGCGGTGCCGTTGATGACGGTGCGCCCGCGGCCGCTGGACGCGGCCAACGTGGGCCTGGACTCGGCGGACGTGCTCGAGACGGTGCGCGCGGCGCGGCAGGGCCGGGAGGTGGGCTTCACCTACCGCGGGGTGGTGCGCATCCCGGTGATGCTCAAGCAGGGCGGCATCGAGTCGGCGTGGACGCTCTCGGACGCGCCGGTGCCGCTGCCCGGCGGGGGCGTGGTGCCGCTGGGCCGGGTGGCCGACATCGTGACCGAGGCGGCGCCCGGCCAGGTGAACCGGCACAACGGCGCGCGGCGCCTGATGGTGGGCTTCAACGTGCGCGGGGCCGACCTCGGCACCGTGGTCACCCGGGCCCAGGCCTCGGTGGACGCGGCGCTCAAGCTCCCCCTGGGCATTCGCCTCGAGTGGGGCGGGCAGTACGAGTCGCTGCAGGCGGCGAAGAAGCGCCTGGCGGTGGTCATCCCCGCGGTGCTGGTGCTCATCGTGGTGGTGCTGCTCTTCGCGTTCCGCAAGGTGAACGCGGTGATCATCATCTTCAGCCACGTGCCCTTCGCCGCGGTGGGCGGGCTCATCACCCTGGCGGCGCGGCAGATGCCCATCTCGCTGTCGGCGGCCATCGGCTTCATCGCGCTGGCGGGCATCGCGGTGCTCAACGGCGTGGTGCTGCTCTCGCGCATCGTGGAGCTGGAGCAGGGCGGGTTGCCCCCCGGCGAGGCGGCGACGGCGGCGGCGCACGCCCGGGTGCGGCCGGTGCTGATGACCGCGCTGGTGGCGGCCTTGGGCTTCGTGCCGATGATGCTCGCCACGGGCCCGGGGGCCGAGGTGCAGCGGCCGCTGGCGACGGTGGTGGTGGGTGGGCTGTTCAGCTCGACCCTGCTGACCCTCATCGTGCTGCCGAGCCTCTACCGGTTCTTCGTGCGGCGAAAGCCGGTGCTGCCCCGCGGCGAGATGGACCAGGACGAAGACGAGGATGACGACGCCTTCGAGGCGTGAGTGCCCCGGTGGCGAAGCGCGAAAGTGAGTATGTCCTACACCCCGATGCGACTCCTGGTGGTCGAAGACGAGCCCAAGATGGCGCGCATGCTCCAGCGCGGCCTCGCCGAAGAGGGCCACCAGGTCGACGTGTGCGCCACGGGTGAAGCGGCGCTGCAGCAGGGCCTCGACGTGCCCTACGACGCGGTGGTGCTCGACTGGGGCCTGCCCGACATGGACGGGGTCTCGGTGCTGCGGGCGTGGCGCGCGCGCGGGCTCACCGCGCCGGTGCTGTTGCTGACGGCGCGGGGCTCGACGGGTGAGAAGGTGACGGGGCTGCGTGCGGGGGCGGACGACTACCTGGTCAAGCCCTTCGACTTCGACGAACTCCTCGCGCGGCTCGAGGTGTTGCATCGCCGCGGTGGGCCGGTGGACCAGGGGGCGCAGCCGTTGGGCGACCTGACGCTCGAGGTGCGGCGCCGGGTGCTGCGTCGGGGCGCGGTGGAGGTGACGCTCACCGGCCGGGAGTTCGCCCTGCTGGCCGAGCTGCAGGCCCTGGGCGGTGACGCGGCCACGCGGTCGCGGCTGTTGCTCAAGGTGTGGGGCGGCGACTTCGAGGGCACGGGCAACGTGGTCGACGTGTACGTGGGCTACCTGCGCGCGAAACTCGAGCGCCTGGGCACCACGCGGGTGACGGTCGAGGCGGTGCGCGGCGTGGGGTACCGGCTGGTGGTGTCGGCGTGAAGTTGGGCACGCGCCTGTGGCTGTCGGGGGCGCTGCTGCCCAGCGTGTTGATGCTGGTGGTGTTGCTGCTCGCCGGCCAGGCGTTCCGAGGGGCGCTCGAGTCGTCGCTCGACCGCGGGCTGCTGGCCCAGGGCGCGGCCGAGTCGGTGTCGCTGTTCGATGGCAAGGACGGGCCGCACCTGCACATGGCCGAGTCGCCGTTGCTGGACGAGGTGCGCCCCTTCGCGCCCGCCGGTGAGCTGTTCGACGAGCAGGGGGTGTTGGTGGCGCACTTCCCGCCCAGCCCGCACCCGGCGGATTCACCGGCGTCGCCGTCCATCGACGGGCCGGGCACGCAGTTGCTCACGGTGGACCTCGGCAACCGGCGGCAGCGGGTGTTGGTGGCGCGGGTCCACAACGCCGACGGGCACCGCTTCGTGTTGCGGCTCTCGGCGTCGCTGGCGCAGGTGGACGAGAGCGTGCGCACCTTCCACGTCACCGCGTTGTGGGTGGCGTTGGCGGCGGGCCTCGCGCTGGCGGGGTTGCAGACGTTGTTCGGGCGGCGGCTCTCGCGTCGGCTCAAGGCGTTGTCGGATCACCTCGCGCGGGTGCACCGCGGCGACCTCGACACCGCGCCGGAGCTGGATACGGGGAAGGACGAGGTGGCGGAGCTGCGCGAGGTGTTGGCGGCGACGACCACGCAGCTCAAGCGGGCGCGCGAGGTGCAGGACCGGTTGTTGGCTGACGCGGCCCACGAGCTGCGCACGCCGCTGACGTTGATGCGCACCACGCTCGACCTCGCGTTGCGCAAGCAGCGGTCGGCCGAGGAGCTCAAGGAGGCGCTCACCGATGCGCGGGCGGAGGTGGATCGCCTCGCGAGGCTGGCCTCGGCGCTGCTCGACGTGGCGGCGGCGGGCCGCGGGTGGGACACGGCCGAGGGCGACCTCGCGGCGTTCCTCGAAGAGGCGATGGAGGGGGCGCGGGCCGCGGCGGAAGAGCGCGGGGTGTGGATCGAGGTGGAGGCCGAGCGGCCGGCCCACGCGCGGTTCAACGCCACGGCGCTGCGGCAGGCGGTGGACAACCTGGTGGCCAACGCGTTGCGGTTTGCGCCGAAGGGCACGGCGATCCAGGTGTCGTTGCAGCGGCGCGGGGCCGGGTGGCGCATCGCGGTGCGAGACCGGGGGCCGGGCATTCCGTCGGCGCAACGGGAGGCGGTGTTCGCACCGTTTCATCGCGGGGACCCGCGCGGTGGTTCGGGGCTGGGGCTCGCCATCGTGAGCGAGGTGATGCGGCAACACGGGGGCTCGGCGACGGCGTTGACGCCGGACGAGGGGCCGGGGGCGATGGTGGTGCTGGATTTGGGGTGAGGCGTGCTCCGGGCTTCGATGAGGGGTTTGCGTCTCCTGCGACCGGCACAGGTCGCTTCGTTGTTTGGGTGCCGGGGTTCGCCCCAATCCCTTCCTTTCCCCCCGGGGAAAGGGGACCGCTCGCCGCGGGGGCCAGACGGGATCCAGAGGGAGACGGGACCGGGCCTCGATGTGCAGGACCGCTCGCAGCGCAGGACCCAGACGCTTCTTCTCGATGGTCTTGGAATGCGCCGGAGCAACCGCCCAGGCAGCGACATCTGACTTCCTGTCGTGGCTGCCCACGGGCAGCACCTGCTGCTTCAGGATGCTGCTGCTTCAGCACCCCGCGTCGCCGTCCACGAAAACCGTCGAGGGCCGACGGTGGATCAACCACGGCCGAACGTTCCTGAACAT
>CAIVGN010000140.1 GCA_903905455.1 uncultured Archangium sp. | reverse complement strand
CCTTCCTTTCCCCCCGGGGAAAGGGGAGCGCTCATCTGCCGCGCGGGCGAGACGAGCGCACAGAAATACGGGGCAAGGCCTCCATTTTCAGGAACGAATCGGTGTTGCTTGATCCACCGTCGGCCCTCGACGGTTTTCGTGAGAGCCGACGCGGGGCGCTGAAGCAGCAGCATCTTGAAGCAGCAGGTGCTGCCCTTGGGCAGCCACGACAGGAAGTCAGATGTTGCTGCCTGGGCGGTTGATCAGGCGCATGCCAAGACCATCGAGAAGAAGCGTCGGCGCTCTGCGCTGCGAGCGTTACTGCAGATCGAGGCCACGCCCCGTCTCCCTCTGGATCCCGTCTGGCCCGCGCGGCGAGCGCTCCCCTTTCCCCAGGGGGGAAAGGAAGGGATCGGGGCGATCCCCGGCACCCAAACAAGCACACGAACTCTGCCGATCGCAGGAGACGCAAACCTCCCATCGAAGCCTCCTGCGCGACCGCGCACCCCGCTCAGACCTCCTTGAACCCGCCCTGCACCCACGCGTTGGCCACGTCGCGGTTGAACTTGAAGTTCGCCGCCACCCGCTGCTTTCCCACCAACTGCCCCGCGTCGTCGACGGCGGTCAGCACCGCGGACGGCTCGTACTCGTCCGGCACCTGCTCCAGGGTGACGTCGAACCACTTCCCGCCCCAGGCGATGGCCAGCTTCTTCTTGAGCGCCTGGTCGCGCTGCGTGGCCGACCGGTCGAGCACCTCCGAGGCGGTCTTCACGAACGTGGCGAACGCCGGGCCATCGAAGGGCTTGGGGTTCTTCTTGTCGCGGCCCATCACCCAGGGGCTGATCAACGCCGGCTCGGAAATGCCCGCCTTGTGGATCTCCACCGCCCAGCCGTCGTCGTCACTGCGGATGACCCGCGCCGTCCACCCATTCTTCCGCCACAACGTCGGCTCCATGATGTCGGGCTCGACCGGCGCGTTCTCGTCACTCATGGTCCGCGTTCTACGCGGTTCACCGCCCGATGACGTGGCCCGGCTTCCGCGTCACGCCCGCGGCACCACCACCAGGAACGAGGTGCCCTGCGGGGTGTTGCCCAGGAACCGCAGGTCGCCGCCCTGCGCATGCAGCAACCCCTTGGCCACCGCCGTCGCCGCGTTCTGCAGCAAGCTCAGCAGCGCCTTCTCGAGCACCCCGTCGTCGATGCGCGCCCGCAGGTGCGTCATCCCGTGGAGCTGCGGCCTCGGCGCCCCGCTCACCAGCCCCGGCAACGCCCCGAGCGCGCGCTCCACCACCTCGTCCACCTCGCAGACCTGGTGCGGGAACTCGAGGCTGCGGTTGGCCACCCGCCCGGCATCCGAGAGGTCGCGCACGATGCGCGCGATGCGCTCCGTCGCCGCGGAGGCATCGTCGAGCGCCTCGGCTGCGTCGTCCGGCACGCGCCCGTCGGCCTGTAGCGCGCCGCGCACGTAGCGCAGGTTCGAGAGCACCACCGCGGTGGGGTTGTTGATCTCATGCGCCACGCCCCCCGAGAGCTGCTCGAGGCGCTGCGCGTCGCCCACCAGCCGGCTGAGCTCCGACACCCCCGAGCCGACGATGGCCACCAGGAAGCCGAGGTCGACCAGCAGCGGGCTGGTGATGACCCGGGCCACGGCCAGCGAGTCATGAAACGTCAACCCCAGCACCAGCAGCGACCCCACGATGGGTGTGCGCCACCGCCACCCGTCCTTCCACTTGCGCGAGACGCGGGCCGTCATGGTGGCCATGGCCGCGAGGAAATAGACGAGGCTCACCGTGCCGAAGGGCGAAGGCTCGGGGATGCGGTAGGTCGCGCCCAACCACGCCACGTCGAAGCGAACGAAGTCGTCGGTGAAGAACAGCCCCGGCACCAGCGCCAGCCCCGCCACGGCGACCCCGGTCCACGCCACGGCGCGCTCGAAGCGACCCAGGGTGCGCTCGTCGCGGGCCTCGAGGAACAGCAGCGCGAAGAGCAGCGAGCACGAGGCACTGACGAGGTCGATGGCAGCGGCAGGGTTCACGGCGGACGTCCCGGTCAACCAGCGCCGCCGACGCTACTCCTCGCCCTCGCACCGGCTCATGAGTTCGCTTGGGGGCACGCAGCACCCGCGCTCACTCCGCTGCCACGGTTACGAGGTCCCGAGGACCTCGCCCAGCACCTCGTCAGGTGGTTTCACTTGACCTCGAGTTCACTTGAACTTGCAGACTGTGTCCATGCTCGAACTCTCTGATGCGGCGTTGGTGGGCTCCGTCGCCGCGGTGCTGGGCACCCCGCGCGCGACCCCCTCCTCGTTCCTCATTCACGCCCCGCTCGAGTTGTTGGCGCGCGCGGCCCTGCTCCCGCACGTGGCGCCCGGGAGCCGGCCTGCCGCGCGGCAGCGACTGGTCGACCTCGCCGCCACGTACCTCGCGCAGCCCGGCGTGGTGGGCCCCGCGCCGGTGCGGGCCTTCGACTCGAGCGAAGTCGCCCTGGCGCAGCTCGTGGCGGCCCTCGACGCGGGCGAGCCCGAGGACGTGGACGCCGCGGCGAGTTGGCTCATCGCGCACCTCGACGTCCGCTCGCTGCGTCGCGCGCTGCTGCCGGCGGTGGTCGCGCATGCGGGCCTCGCGGCGCACGCGCCCATTCTCTTCGGCGAGCTCGGTCGCGTGGCCGAGCGCTTCGAGGGCCTGGCGGGGCTGCTCCGCGCGCCGCTGCGGTTCCTCTGTGCGACGAAGGCACGCGTCTCGACGCACGCGGCGCCGGGCACGCTCGACGCAGGGACGCTCACGAGGCGGCTGCGTCACCTGCCGCGGGTGACCTCGGGCTCGACCTCGATCGCCCCCACGCTGGCCGCGGTCTCGCAGCTGGCGCCCGAGGTGCTGCGCGGCCTGGGCAGTCTCTGTTCGCTCGAGGTCCGGCGCGTGCTGCTCCGCGTCGCCGCGCAGTCGATGGTGGAGGACGACCCCGCCCACGCGCCCTACGGCTGGTCCCACTGCCTCACGTTGCCGCTGGGCATCCTCGACAACCTCGACGTGGTGAAGGATGGGCGCGGCGCCCTGGTGGTGGCGGCGACGCACGTGGTCGCCTTTCGCGCGACGCTGTCGAAGGGCGAACTGCGTGACGCGTGGGAGCCGTCGGCCGAACTCCGGCAACGTTACGCACCGGGCGAGCGGCGCGCCTCGCTCGAGGCGCTGGCGACGTACGCAGCCCTGCACCCCGACGCGCACCTCGTGAAGTACACCCGGGCGTGCCTCGACGCGGCGGCCTTCGAACCCGAAGCGGAGCTCCTCTTCTTCGCGGCCGCCGAGCACCTCGCAGCGTGGTGGCGCGCGCAGTGACGCCGAGCTCAGCCGGTGGTGAAGGTCTGGGCGAACTCCGGGCGCACCTGGCCGGTGGCGGGGTCCTTGAGCCAGGGCATGACGAACTTCGCGGGCACCCGAATGGTGTGCACCGGCCGGTAGGTGCGGAACACGAGGTCCCACAGCGGCGTGGTGACGCCGTGGTTGAAGCGGGCGTCGCTGTAGTGGTGCGCGAAGTGGTGGCGCCGTGACCAGCGGCCGTACCAGCCGAAGCCCGCGTGGGTGTGCTCCCTTCGGTGCAGCACCTCGTACACCCCGTAGAAGGCGATGAGCCCGGCGACGAACGCGAGCCCCAGCGGCGCCCCGGCGAGCCACACCGCGGGTCCGCTGAGCAGCGCGGTGGCGCCCAGGGCGGCGAGCCCCTTCTTCCAGGTGGGCGCGAAGTAGTCGCCCTCGCTGTGGTGGCGGATGTGCTCGGTGGCGAAGGGGTTGGGCCGGAGCTTCGGCTCGTGGCCCAGGAAGCGGTGGATGACGTACTCGAGCAACGTCCAGGTCAGGCTTCCGAGCAGCGCGGCGACGAGCATCATGGGTGGGCTCCGGGGCGTTCGTTCTTCTCGAGGGCGGCGGTGACGGCGCGCGGCTTCGCGCCCCAGCCCAGCAGCAGGGTGCGGGTGGCGGCGGGCACGAGGCGGTCGAGAGCCAGCACCCCGGGGGCCACGCGGGCCTGCTTGTGCAGCATCAACAGCCCCTGCAGCGTGGCGAAGAGGCACAGCGTGCGCTCCATGACGTCGCCCGGCTCGAGCTGGCCCTGGGCTTCCGCGTCGCCGAGCGCCTGGGCGAGCAGCTCGAGGGTGGCGATGACCTGGGCGGTGACCGGCGCGGCGTCGGCGGCGCCCGGCAACAGCACCCGCGGCGAGGCCATGGTCATCGCCAGCAGCCCGAAGCCGTGCGGCCGCTCGCGGGCGAAGTCGCGGTACCCCTGGGCCAGCGCGAAGACGCGGGTCAGCGGGAAGGCGCCGGGGGGCAGCGCGGCCTCGGCCCGCCCGAGGAACCCCTGCACCTCCTCGAGCACCTGGGCCACCAGCTGCGCGAGCAGCGCGTCCTTCGAGGGGAAGTACCGGTAGAGCGCGCCGGGCGTGTAGTCGACGGCCGCCGCGAGCCGGCCCATGGACAGGGCCTCGAGCCCGCCGCCTGCGACCAGCTCCATGGCGGCGTCGAGAATGCGGGCGAGGTTCGCGTCACGACGGCGGGCGCGGGGCGTTTTGTGAAGCATGCGACACTTCGTAAACGCCATTCACGGTTCGTGTCAACCGGGGGGCGCCGCGGTGGCGTGCGCCACGAAGCGGGCCCACTCGCGGGCCTGGGCTTCGTCGAGGGCCCAGGGCTTGAGCTCCGAGAGGCCGTCGGCGCTGGCGGTGACGCGGGCGTGGAAGCGGGCGTCGCCGGCGTGGACCTTCACCAGGCGGCCGGGGCGGAGCGCGGCCTGCACCACGAACAGCGCCGCGGAGGCCGAGTGGAGGTCGGCCTCGGAGACCAGCCCGTCGCAGGTGAGGGTGACCTGGAGGTCGGGGTCGAGGGCGTCGGGGAGCTGGAGCTCGTAGTCGATGACCCCGGCGCGCTCGGTGAGCTCGGGCTCGCGGAAGGCGTCGAGGGTGGCGGGGATCAACGGGAGCTGCCGCGCGAGCTCTTCGCACTGGGCGCTGGAGAGGGCGGCGATGGCACCGAGGTGGTCGGCGGCGAGGAAGGGCTCCCCGTCCATCAGGGTCACCACCTGGTCGGCGACGCGCAGCACCTCGAGCAGGGGCGAGCTCACCTGGGGGTCGTGGTGCTGCTCGATGGCCAGGGCCAGCAGCGAGGGCAGGCCCCAGCTGCGGCCCAGCAGGGTGCCGAGGGCGACGTGGTGGGCCTCGACGAGCTGCCACCAGCCGTCTTCGTTGCGGGTGTCGGCCTCGGGGTGCTCGGTGAGCAGCTGCTCGAGGATGCCGATGCCGGGCACGCGGCCGATGTCGTGGAGCAGGCCGGCCACGAAGGCCTCGTCGGGCTTCACCTCGAACATCGGCGCGACCCAGCTGGCGACCTGGGCGCAGGCGAGGCTCTCGCGCCAGGCGCGGCGGCGCAGGGCGACCAGGGCCCCGCCTCCGAGCGTGGTCTCGTGGAGTTCCTTGGCCACGCTGACCTCGCGCAGCGTCTTGCGGCCGAGCACCAGCACCGCCTGTTGCAGGGAGATCACCTCGGCGGCGCGGCGGTAGGTGGCGGAATTGGCGAGGCGCAGCACGATGGCCGCCAGCGACTGGTCCTGCTCGAGGGCGGACTTGAGCGCTTCCAGCGGGGTGCTTTCGTCGGCGAGCAACTGCATCAGGCGCAGCGCGACGACGGGGCTGGGCGGCACGCGAATCGTGCCCTTCTTCACCCGCGCGATCATGACGGCTTCCAGATCCATGGTGTCGACCTCTGCGTCGGTAACAACACGTTTGAGGGCTGCCTTCAACCCCGGGTGCTACACCGCAGGGCATGAGCTGGAATGAAGTGCTCGGGGCGACGGCGTTGGAGCAGGCGAAGCTGGTTTCGTCGAAGCAGGTGTCGAGCGAGGAGCTGGTGCGCGCGACCCTGGAGCGGATCGACGCGAAGAACCCCACGCTCAACGCCTTCGTGAGCATCTTTCACCGCCGGGCGATGCGGGCGGCGAAGGAGAAGGACGCGGCGGTGAAGCGGGGCGAGGCGCTGCCGCTGTTCCACGGCGTGCCCATCGGCATCAAGGACCTGAACTTCGTGCGCTTCTCGCGCACCCGCATGGGCTCGGCGGGCTGCCTGGCGCTGCTCTCGCCGGTGGACGACAAGAGCGCGGCCTCGGCGCGGCGCGGCGGCTTCGTCATCGTGGGCAAGACGGCGACCTCCGAGGTGGGGGCGATGCCCGTCACCGAGCCCGACATTCACCCGCCCACGCAGAACCCCTGGAACCGCGCGCACACCTCGGGCGGCTCGAGCGGCGGCGCAGCGGCGGCGGTCTCGGCGCGGCTGCTGCCCATCGCGCACGGCAGCGACGGCGGCGGCTCGGTGCGCCTGCCCTCGGCCTTCTGTCACCTCTTCGGGCTCAAGCCGTCGCGCGGGCGCATTGCCAACGCGTTCGGGCTCGACGACCGGGAGATCATGTACACCTGCGGCCCGCTGGCGCGCACGGTGGAGGACGCGGCGGCCTTCCTGGACGTCTTCGCCGGCCTCGACGTGGGCAAGCCGCACTGGGCGCCGTCCCCGCCGCGCTCGTACCTCGAGACCCTGGCGCCGCCGGTCAAGCCGTTGCGGATCTGCTTCACCACCTCTTCGCCGGTGGGCCCCACGGACCCGGAGATCGCCGCCGCCGTGGTGCGCGCCGCGAAGCTGCTGGCGGACCAGGGCCACCACGTCGAGGAGCGCGCGCTGCCCGGGGCCTCGCTGGCCGAGTTCCTGCCGCTGTGGCAGTTGCTCATCGGCACCATGCCGCTCATTCGCTGGTCGAAGACGCAGCCCATCACCAAGTGGCTGCACGACGAGGGGAAGAAGCTCGACCCGGTGAAGGTGCAGGCGCAGCGCCGGGCGCTCGAGGCCCGGTTCGTGGCCGCCTTCGCCGAGGTCGACGCGTGGTTGACGCCCAGCAGCACCGCCGCGGCGCCGCGCCTCGGGGCCTTCAAGGGCAAGCCGCCCGAGCAGGGCTTCAACGAGGCCGCGCCGCTGGGCGCCTTCACCGCCGTCTTCAACGTGACCGGGCAGCCGGCCTCGAGCGTGCCGCTGGGGCTGACGTCTTCGGGCCTGCCGATGGGGTTGCAGATCGCCGGGAGGCCGCACGCCGACGACGTGGTGCTGGCGCTGTCGCGTCAGCTGGAGCTGATCATGCCGTGGGCGGGGCGACTGCCGCCGGGCTGATCACCAGTGGTTGAGCCAGGGCGAGCTGCTTGCCTGCAGGCTCACGGTGCGGCGCGCGTTGGGGGTGAAGACCAGCACGTTGCGCGAGGCGTAGGGGCAGGCGACGAGGGAGCCATCGGGGCGGCCCACCAGCCCGTAGTGAGAGGCGGAGGAGACCTCGGTGTTCCCCAGCGATGGCTCCGCGAGTTCGCCGTCCGGGGCGAGGATCACCGCCCGCCCCGAAGCTCCGTCGGTCTGCAGGGCGTAGCCGAAGCCGTTGGTCGACCACGCGCCGCCAAAGTACCCGGAGCTCTGCTTCGTCGTGGGGGAGAGGTTCAGGTCCCTCCATTCCATGAACGGTCGCTGCGGGCTGGAGTTGGGGAACAACATCACCCCGTTGAAGGGCAGCAACAACCCTCCCGAGTAGCCGCTGAGGGTGAAGGACGAGACCACTCCGGCGCCGTCGACGACCACGCCGCTGGCCGCCTCGCGGGGCACCATGAGCACCGAGGCCCCGTCAGCGAGCAAGACCGCGCCGGCGTAGGCCTTGTCGAGGCCAGACGACGGGAGCGTCACTGCCCTCGGCAGTTCGCCGGGGACCCAGCTGACCGCCACCGGCGAGCTCGACGGGGCGAGCCACAACCGCCCTGTTGACGTGACGACGCCGCCCTCGAAGGTGCCGCTGCCCGCGAGCAGCCGCAGCCCGATGTCGAGCACCCGCGGCGGCCCTCCGTCGGTGGGGATGATCAGGAGATCCGACGCCGAGTTCGGCAGCCCGATGACCGTGCCGTCCGGCATCAACACGCCGCCCTCCCACCCCCAGCTGGTGCCAGGCACGGCCATCGTCCGCAGCGTGTCGTTCGGCAGCACCTCGAGGACCTCGAGGGCGCCTGTCGACGAGTAGGGGATGCAGTACACCGAGCCCGAGGGGCCGAGCACCCCACCGATCCACTTCGTGGCGGTCGTGGGGAAGACCGTGATGACCGAGAGCGTGAATTGCGCGTCGTCGACCCCGGGGACCGTGCCCACTCCCGCGTCGAAGAGCTCAGCTGCGACCTGCGCCCACGAGACGGAGAACGCGCCGGGCTGAAGGCCGCTGTCGACGATCTCCAGCGTGCCACCGCCACCGCCTCCGGTCGCGCCACCACCGCCGCCCGTCTCTGATCCGCCACCGGTCGCGCCTGCGTCATCGACCACGCAGTGCCCCGCGGCGACGCAGTCTCGCGTGAACTGCTGTTCACTCCAGCAGGCGCTGAGCACGAGCACCGAGGTCACCAGCAACGCGCGCATCAGAACCGCCCTCCCAGCACGAAGCCGGCGCCCTGCGACCCGAGGCGCAGCGAGACGACCACCGGGGCATCGGGGGTCAGCGCGTTCCACACGAGGCCACCGATGACGAGCGCCGCGCCGAGGCCCGCGAGGCCGAAGCCGAGGTTGCGCTGCAGCGAGAGGGCGTTGAAGCGCGCGGAGACCTGCCCGTTGCTCAGCGTGCCCGGCGTCGCGGTCGGCGAGGTCCACGCGGCGTACTCGCCCTCGGCGGTGCCGATGAGCGCAGCGGCGCCGGCGAAGGCGCCCACGCCGAGCGCCACGGGCACCCACAACCTCCAGCGGAACGGGGTCGCGGGCTCTTTCGGTAGGAGCTGATCAGCCACGGCGTCGGCGGCCTCGGCGATGAGCGAGCCCAGGCGCGCCTCGTCGTCGGTGCCGCGTGCGTCGCTGACCACCACCTTCGAGGTGCGCTGGCTGATGACGCGCAGGTCGAGCTCGAGGCGCTTGCCCAGGCGCGTGAGGCGACCGGTGACGACCAGGGGCACGCCGAGCGCGCCGGTCAGCTCGGCGAAGCAGCTCGTGTTGTCATTGCAGCCGAGCAGCTGCCGCTGGCGATCGAGGCCCAGGAGGGTCTCCAGGTCCGCGGGGGTGCTCACCTGGAAGCCGCGCCGGGTGAGCTGCTGGGCGAGCCGGTCCTCGGCGTAGCCACCGAGCTCCTTCTCGACCTGCACCAGCCGGAACGGCGTCACCGCGATGCCCTGCGGCGGGGTCGCGGCCAACAGCAGGACGAGGGTCGCGCCCAGCACGGCTCAGCTCACCTTCACCGAGTCATCGAGGCTGGGCCCGAGCCACCTGGCGGCCTCGGCGACGGTCAGGCCCTTGCGCTGCGCGTAGTCCTCGACCTGGTCGAGGCCGATCTTCCCCAGCCCGAAGTACTTCGCCTCGGGGTGGTTGAAATAGAAGCCGCTGACGCTCGAGGCCGGGTTCATGGCGAAGGACTCGGTCAGGGTGATGCCGGTGGCCTTCGGGGCGTCGAGCAGGGTGAAGAGCGTGCCCTTCTCGGTGTGCTCGGGGCACGCCGGGTAGCCGGGCGCGGGGCGAATGCCGCGGTACTGCTCGCGGATCAGTTGCTCGTTGCTCAGGTCTTCCTTCTTGCCGAAGTCGAAGAACCCGCGCGCCTGCTTGTGGAGGTACTCCGCGAAGGCCTCGGCGAGCCGGTCTCCGAGGGCCTGCACCATGATGGCCGAGTAGTCGTCGTGGTTCTTCCGGAAGCCTTCGGCGAAGTCTTCGACGCCGAGGCCGGTGGTGACCGCGAAGCCGCCGCAGTAGTCGAGGCGCCCGCTGTCCTTCGGGGCCACGTAGTCGGCGAGGCTCAGGTTGAACTGGCCGGGCAGCTTCTCGGTCTGCTGGCGCAGCATGTGGAAGCGGCCCAGCACCGTGGCCCGCGTCTCGTCGGCGTAGAGCTCGATGGAGTCCCCCACCGCGTTGCACGGCCAGAAGGAGATGACCCCGTTCGCGCGGAAGCGCTTCTCCTGGATGATGCGCGAGAGCAGCGCCTGGGCGTCGGCGTAGAGCTTGGTGGCCTCGGCGCCGACCTTCTCGTCCTCGAGGATCTTCGGGAACGCGCCGTAGAGTTCCCAGGCGTTGAAGAACGGTCCCCAGTCGATGAAGGGCACGAGGTTCCCGAGCGGCACGTCGGTGAACGCGCGGGCCCCGAGGAAGTCGGGCTTCGCCACCTCGGCCTTCGCCCAGTCCAGCGGCAGGCGGTTGGCGCGGGCCTTCTCCAGCGGCAACAGCTTGCGCTGCACGCGGCGCTCTTCGAAGTCGGCGCGGGCCTTGACCTGCTTGACCTGCGCCTCGGCGAGGAAGGCCGGCTTCTGCTCGGGCGAGAGCAGCGCGCTGACCACGTTGACCACGCGCGAGGCGTCGATGACGTGCACCACGCCGTGGGCGTACTCGGGGGCGATCTTCACCGAGGTGTGCGGGTGGCTGGTGGTGGCGCCGCCGATGAGCAGGGGCACGGTGAAGCCCTCGCGGGTCAGCTCCTTCGCCACCGAGACCATCTCGTCGAGCGAGGGGGTGATCAGGCCCGAGAGCCCGATGACGTCGACGTTGAGCTCGCGCGCGGTGGCGAGGATCTTCTCGGTGGGCACCATCACGCCCAGGTCGATGACCTCGTAGTTGTTACAGGCGAGCACCACCCCGACGATGTTCTTGCCGATGTCGTGCACGTCGCCCTTCACCGTGGCGAGCAGCACCTTGCCCTGCGTGCGCGCCACCCCGCCGGCGGCCACCGCGAGGCGCTTCTCTTCTTCCATGAAGGGGGTGAGCCAGGCCACCGCGCGCTTCATCACCCGGGCGGACTTCACCACCTGGGGCAGGAACATCTTGCCGGCGCCGAAGAGGTCGCCGACGACGCGCATGCCGTCCATCAGCGGGCCCTCGATGATGTCCAGCGGGCGGGGGAACTGCTTGCGGGCCTCCTCGGTGTCGGCCTCGATGAAGGCGTCGATGCCCTTGACCAGGGCGTGGCTCAGGCGCTCGGCCACCGGCGCGTTGCGCCAGGCGAGGTCTTCCTTGATCTCCATCTTCGAGGCGCCGCCGTGCTGCGCCTTGAGCGCCTCGGCCACGGCGACCAGGCGATCCGTCGAGTCGGGCCGGCGGTTGAGCAGCACGTCTTCCACGCGCTCCAGCAGGTCCTTGGGGATCTCCTCGTACACCCCGAGCATGCCGGCGTTGACGATGCCCATGTCCATGCCGGCCTTGATGGCGTGGAACAGGAAGGCCGC
Organism: uncultured Archangium sp.; assembly: GCA_903905455.1. Classification (GTDB taxonomy): domain Bacteria; phylum Myxococcota; class Myxococcia; order Myxococcales; family Myxococcaceae; genus Archangium_A. The sequence continues at coordinate 1,819 of CAIVGN010000140.1, read as the reverse complement.
GTGGATCGCCTCGCGCACCGGGTTGTTGCCGCGGAACGAGAACGAGACGTTCGACACGCCGCCGGAGACCTTGGCGTAGGGCAGCTGCGCCTTGATCAGCTTCGTCGCCTCGAAGAAGTCGACGGCGTAGTTGTTGTGCTCCTCGATGCCGGTGGCGACGGTGAGGATGTTGGGGTCGAAGATGATGTCTTCGGGGGGGAAGCCGAAGCCCGTCAGCAGGTTGTAGGCGCGGGTGCAGATGCGCACCTTGTCGTCGCGGGTGGCGGCCTGGCCCTGCTCGTCGAAGGCCATCACCACCGCGGCGGCGCCGTAGCGCTTGACCAGCTTCGCGCGGCGCAGGAACTCGGCCTCGCCGTCCTTGAGCGAGATGGAGTTGACGATGCCCTTGCCCTGGATGCACTGCAGGCCGGCCTCGAGCACGCTCCACTTGGAGCTGTCGAGCATCAGCGGCACCTTGCAGATGTCCGGCTCGGCGGCGATGAGGTTCAGGAACTTCACCATCGTCGCTTCGCCGTCGATGAGCGCCTCGTCGACGTTGATGTCGATGATGTTGGCGCCGTTCTCGACCTGCTGCCGGGCGATGGCCAGGCACTCGTTCCAGTCGCCGGCCTTCAGGGCCTTGGCGAACTTCGGCGAGCCGGTGATGTTGGTGCGCTCTCCGACCATCAAGAACTGGGAGGCAGTGGTCATGGCTGGGCGCTCGCGGTGAGAGGGTGCATCGACGAATGTAGATACGTCGATGCAAGGTGGGGATCAAGTCCGGGGGTGGGCCTCGCTGACGGACGCGACCGCGCGCCGTCCCACCCGGGCCCACAGGGTCGCCATCGCACACCGACCCGGCCGCTGTTCGGCAGCCTGTCGTCACCGGGGCGCGTCTGCGACGATGCGCGGCGTGAACGTCACCGAGCTGGGCCGACTGGAGGGGTTTCGCGTCGGGTCCGTGGGGCCGTTGTTGATCACGGTGTTCGACCAGACGGCCACGGTGGAGCGGCTCACCTTGCTGGACACGCTGCAGGGGCGCTTCATCACCCGCAACCCGAAGATGTACGCGCTCAACGTGATCATCGGGGTGGCGGTCCAGCAGCCCGAGCCCGCGGTGCGCGAGAAGGCCGCGGCGCTGCAGCAGAAGTACGACGCGGCGAACGTGGCGGCGGTGACGGTGCTCGCGGTCAAGGGCCTGGGCGCGGTGCTGGCGCGCGGGTTTCTCGCGGCCCTGGCGCTGGTGTCCGGGGGCTCCAAGCCCACGCAGGTGTTCAAGACGCTGGCCGAGGCCGTGACCTGGCTCCGGGGCCTGCCCAACGCGCCGGCCGCGCTGAAGGCCCTCGAGGTCAGCGAGGTCGAGGCCTTCGTCGCCGGCGTGAAGTGAAGGCTCGCGCCGACCGCCTCAGCGCGACGCGACGACCAGCGACTCCAGCCCGCTCAGGCGCATGGCGTGCACCGGGGGCGACGGCTGCCGCGCCTTGATGGTCTTCATCGTCCTGGCGATGGCCGCGATGTGCTCGGGCGTCGAGCCGCAGCACCCGCCGACCAGGTTGATCCACCCCTGCTTCGCGAAGTCCCCGAGCACCGCCGCCATCTCCTCGGGCGTCTCGTCGTAGCCCCCGAAGGCGTTGGGCAGGCCGGCGTTGGGGTAGCAGCTGACGTGACACTCGGCGAGCCGCGAGAGCTCCTGGAGGTAGGGCCGCATCTCGCGTCCACCGAGCGCGCAGTTGATGCCCACCGAGAACGGCTTCGCGTGGCGGATCGAGTCGTAGAACGCGCCGATGGTCTGGCCCGAGAGCGTGCGCCCCGAGGCGTCGGTGATGGTCACCGACACCAT
>CAIVGN010000139.1 GCA_903905455.1 uncultured Archangium sp. | reverse complement strand
CCTTCCTTTCCCCCCGGGGAAAGGGGAGCGCTCATCTGCCGCGCGGGCGAGACGAGCGCACAGAAATACGGGGCAAGGCCTCCATTTTCAGGAACGAATCGGTGTTGCTTGATCCACCGTCGGCCCTCGACGGTTTTCGTGGGCGGCGACGCGGGGCGCTGAACCAGCAGCATCCTACAGCAGCAGGTGCTGCCCTTCGGCAGCCACGACAGGAAGTCAGATGTTGCTGCCTGGGCGGTTGATCAGGCGTATTCCAAGACCATCGAGAAGAAGCGTCGGCGATCTGCGCGGCGGCCGGTCCTGCACATCGAGGCCACGCCCCGTTTCCCTCTGCATCCCGTCTGGCCCGCGCGGCCGAGCGCACCCCTTTCCCCGGGGGGAAAGGATGGGATTGGGGCGAATCCCGGCACCCCAACAAACACGCGACCTGTGCCGGTCGAAGGAGACGAACCCCTCCCGTCGCAGCATCCGCGCGGATCACCCGCACTGCTCACCCGCACTCATCACCCCGCATTCAACACCCCCCGTTGCCCCACGACGCCCGGTCGATCGAGCACCTCCCGCACCCGGCGCCGCAGCACCTCCGGCGTGAAGGGCTTGGGCAACAACGACACGCCCTCATCGAGCACCCCGTGCCGGCTGATCGTCTCGTCGCTGTAGCCCGACACGAACAACACCCGCAGCGCCGGCCGCACGGCCACCAACCGTTGTGACAACTCGCGCCCGCTCATGCCCCCCATCACCACGTCGCTGACCAGGAGATCCACCGGCCCCGGCTCACCCGAGAACACCCGCAGCGCCTCTTCGCCGCTGCTCGCCTCGAGCACCCGGTACCCAGCCGCGGTGAGCGCACGCACCGCGACCTCGCGCACCCGCGGCTCGTCTTCCACCACCAGCACCGTCTCGTCGCCCCGCGCGCCAACCCCGCTCACCGGCGCGACCAGCGTCAGCGGCTCCCCCTGCGCGCGCGCGAAGTAGACGTCGAAGGTCGTGCCCTGCCCCGCCAACGAACGCACGGTGATGAACGCCCCGCTCTGCTTGACGATGCCGTGCACCGTCGCCAGCCCCAGCCCCGTGCCCCGGCCGGCGCCCTTGGTGGTGAAGAACGGCTCGAAGCAGTGCGCCAGCACCTCCGCCGGCATGCCCGCCCCCGTGTCGGCCACCCGCAGCCGCACCCAGGACCCGGACGGCATCTCCGGGTCTGGCCGCGCCGCCCCGGGGGAGAACTCCACGTTCGACACCGCCAGCGTCAGCGTGCCGCCCCGGGGCATCGCGTCGCGCGCGTTGACCGCGAGGTTCATGATCAACTGGCCCAGCAGCCCGGCGTCGCAGCGCACGTGCCCCGGCCCGTCGCAGGCCACGTGCACCACGCGCACGTCTTCCCCCAGCAACCGCCCCAGCAGCTTCTCGCTGTCCCGAACCAACGTGTCGAGGTCGAGCACCACCGGCGCCACGAGCTGCTTGCGCGCGAAGGCCAGCAACTGCGCGGTGAGCTCGGCGGCGCGGCGCGACGCATGCAGCAGGTCGTCCACCAGCACCGGGTCCACGGACTCCCGTGCCTGGGCCGCCGCGCCCAGCTCTTCGCCACAGGTGAGGATGACCGTGAGCAGGTTGTTGAAGTCGTGCGCCACGCCCCCCGCCAGCCGCCCAATGCTCTCGAGCTTCTGCGACTGCAGCAGCTGCTCGCGGAAGCGGTTGCGCTCGCTCAGGTCGCGGCTGTTGAGCACCACCCCGCGCACGCCCGGCACCACGACCAGGTTGCGCGCCTCCGACTCGAGCTGCGCCCACGTGCCGTCCTGGCGCTGCAACCGCAGCTCGACGCGGTTGAGCCGGGACAGCGCCCCCGGCGAGACCTCCATCAAGACCGCCAGCGACGCCACGTCGTCGGGGTGCACCAGGGAGAGCAGCCGGCGCCCCAGCAGCGCCTCTGGCGTCCTGCCCAGCAACTGCATCGCCGCCGGGCTGGCGAAGGTGATGCCCCCCTGCGGGTCGACCACCAGGGTGAGGTCGCTCGAGCGCTCGATGAGCGCCCGAAACCGCGCCTCGCTGGCCGCCAGCTCGTGGGTGCGCCGCCGCACCGTGGTGCGCAGCGCCCAGTTCACCCCAAAGGCCCCGGTGGCCAGCAACAGGCCCACGCTCAGCGTGGCAAAGAGGCCCAACCAGAAGGCGCGGCTGCCTGTCTCGGCCGGCGCCAACCGCAACCAGGTGTCGCGCACGTGCTCGACGTCGCGGGGGTCGAGGTGACGCAGCCGCGCGTCGAGCAACGCCTGGAGCTCGGGTTGATCCGCCCGCACGGCCATCGCCAGCTCGTACGAGAAGCCGACGTTCGCCCCCACCTGCAGCCCCTGCAGGCCGGTCGAGCTGATGATGTACGAGGCGCTCGCGAGGTCCACCACGGCGGCCTCCACGCTGCCGCTGGCCACCAACCGCAGGCACGCCTCGTCGTCGGGCGCACGCACCAGCAGGAGCCCCGGGAGCCGCTGGCGCAGGAACTCCTCGACCGCGTAGCCCTCGCCCACGGCCACCCGCGTGGAGGACGACGGCTCGAGCGGGCCGGGCAGCAGGTGGTCGCGGCGCGTGACCACCACCGCGGGCACCGAGAAGTACGGCGCGGTGAAGCGAAGGAAGGCCGCGCGCTCCGGCGTGGCGGTCAGCGCGGGGTGGAGGTCGACCTGGCGGTCCCGAATCTGCGCCAGCAGCGGCGCGAGTTCGCCGGTCGTGCCCAGGGCGAAGCGCAGGCCCGGCTCGCGCTCGAGCAGCCGCAGGTAGTCGATGGCGATGCCCTGCGGCGTCCCGTCGCGACCGACGAAGACGAACGGCGCGTAGGCCTTCTCGACGGCCACGCGCACCTCGCGCACCTCGGGGGCCTCCGCGAGCGCGGGGAGCGAGAGCATGCAGATCCACAGCGCGCACCAACGCAAGTGACCCTGGCTCGTTCTGCCTCGCATCCGCACCCCCGCGCCTGCGGAGGAAACGGTAGCGACCTTCGCTCAGGTCCGCCAGTGAGTCACCCGGGCTCCTCCCTCAGGGGTATTCGTAGCCGACGATGATCACCGGCCGCTGCGCGCCGAGCGTCCACTCCGCCGAGGCGATGTTCAGCCCGTCGAAGCCCAGGTCTGCCGACACGTCGGTCGAGAAGCGCAGCCGGAACTCCGAGCGGTTACCGCGCGCCACCCGGTTGAGGAAGTCGTCCTGCACCAGGTTGACGACTGACAGCGCGCGGAAGCCGGTGGTGGTGGGCGTGTTCCATACCGTGCCCTGCAGCGGCGCCACGTCGAAGTCGGAGCCCGAGAGGACCGGGCCGTAGTCGACGTGGTCGACGGTCAGGTCCCCCAGCGAGCCGGGCACGCCCAGCGGACCGATGAAGTACAGGCTGAGCACCGCGCTCGTCACCCGGGCGGTGCCTTCGGGCAGACCGGCGAGGCTGAAGGCGAAGAAGCCGCGCGAGGCCAGGTTGAGCGACGTGTCACCGACGTAGGTGAAGGTCAGCGCGGGCCAGGCCACGCCGCTGTTGTAGACGTGGCCCTCGAGCGGGCCGATGGCCGGGGCGACGAGCGAGGCCGCGCGCAGCACGCGGAACGACCAGCTGAAGTCTTCGCCCAGCCGGTTGCCCGCGATGTCCTGCGCCGTCGCCGCGCCGCCGCGCACCTGGCACCGCACCGTGACGCCGGGGGCGAAGGAGATCGCCGGGGTGAAGCGCAGCACCTTGTTGCGGGTCAGCCAGGTGAGGGTGCCGCCCACGCGCGCGTCGCCGACCATGCAGTTGAAGTCCTCCTCGGTGGTCGCGGTGTCCATGGACTCGCTGAAGGTGATCTCCGCGTAGGCGTCGCGGTCGACGCCGATGGAGGCGCCGCGCGGCGTGACCTGCATCACCCGCGGGGCCAGGGTGTCGGGCGTGGGGCCGGTGGTGAACGAGAAGCCGAAGGGCGCCTCGAGGGCGTTGCCGGCGACGTCCTTCGCGCCGACGTCGACGATGAGCGAGTAAACGGTGTTGAACGCCAGGCTCGGTGACGGCCGGCACCACACGAGGGTGCGCGCGGTGTTCCACACCCAGTGCGCCGCGCAGGCCTCGATGGGCGTGGTCCCCAGGCGCAGCGACAGGGCCGCGGTGGTGTCGTCGGGGCGCATCGACTCGGAGAACTGGAGGGTGATCAGCGCGTTGTTCGACACCCCGGTCTCGCCGTGGGCCGGCGCGGTGTCGCTCACCGTGGGCGGCGTCAGGTCGGGCGGCGCGCCGGTGGTGAAGGCGAAGGTGGTGGGGCCGGCGAGATCGTTGCCGGCGAGGTCGGTGCCCCGCACCGCGAACTCGTAGCGCGTCGACGGGGCGAACCCGGCCGGGGGGGCGAAGCGCAGCGCGGTGCTCGACACCCAGGCGGGCGCGCCGAGATCGACCGCGGGGTACACCTCCACGGCCACGGAGCCGACGCTCATGCGCTCGCTGAAGGTGAGGGTCACGGCGCTGTCCGTGGCCACGCCCCGCATGTCACCGATGGGCGCGGTGCTGGCGAGCATCGGCGCGATGGTGTCGATCTTCATCGTGGTGAAGGAGAACGCGGCGAGCCCGGTGAGCGGGTTGCCCGCGAGATCCCGGCCGGCGACGGTCACGGTGTAGAGCGTGTCGGGGGCGAACGCCTCCTGGACCACCACGGTGAGGTTGGTGTGGTCCTGGTCCCAGACGAGGTCAGGGTTGGACAGCGGCGGGGCCGAAGTCACGGACACCGTCGCCGGGTCCATCGGCTCGGAGAACGCGACCAGCAACGAGATGTCGAGGCGCTCCTCGGTGGAGCCCCCCGAAGGCGACGTGGAGTGAATGGTCGGCGCGAGGGCGTCGACCACCCCGGCATCGGGGACCGTCGTCGCGCCGCAACCGATCAAGACCGTCGCCGCCCACAGCATCACCAACGACCGCGTCTCGAGCCACATGGGAGCCCCCTGGAACAGCGTGCCCCCGGGGCTCGCTGCTTGCGCCGTGCCTTTGCGAACGCCGCGCCGCGAGCCCTGAAATCGCGGCGGGATCACGGGTCCGGGCAGGTCGACACGCACGCAGTTTGCGGGGCAGATTTGCGCACGCCGCAGACCTTGCCGCGGAGGCGACGCGGCCCGGGCTTTCGCGCCATAGTGGCGCGCGAGTCGCCGTGACGTCCAAAGCCATGACCATCCCCCGCAGGACCTTCGAGGCGCTGTTGCGCCCGGAGGTCGTCGCGCTCGAAGGGCCCCTGGTGGCCGAGCTCGCGGCGCTGGGCATCGACGTGGGGGCCCTCGCGCCCTGGTCTTCGGTGGCTGCGCTGCGCGACGCCATCGACGCGGTTCGCCGGGCGGCGTGCGGGGAGCGGGGCGTGGACGAGGGGTTCCGCGAGGTGGGCCGCCGCTTCGTGCAGGGCTTCAAGCGCACCACCGTGGGGTGGATCTTCTCGACCATGGCGCCGGCCTTCGGGCCCGACCTCACCATGCAGTCCATGCCGCGGTACCTGACCTCGGTGCGCGCCGCCTTCCCCGTCACCGTGGTGGCCGAAGGCGACCAGCGCTACCGGTTCCTCTGCCCCGACCCGGACATCAACGCCTTCTTCATGGCGGGCAGCGTCGAGGTGACGCTGGAGACGTGCGGGGTGCACGACGGGCGGGTGCAGGTGGTGCTCAAGGACGTGGGCTTCGAGCTCGAGGTGCGCTGGCCGGGTTGAGGCGGCGCCGCCGGGTCGCGTGCCGACGCTGCCGGGCGCAGATCGCCCGCGCCGCGAAGCCGGGCCGGGCGGTGGTGCTCACCGACCACAACGTGGCCCTCGCGCTGGACTGCGTGCAGCGCGCCTGGGTGCACCGGAGACGAACTTCGAGCACCTGCGCGCGCACGGCTCGCTGCTGGAGCGGACGCTGGAGGACGTGCGCGTCGAGCGCCTCGACACGCGCCAGGCCGAGGCGAGCCGCCTGGGCGAGGTGCCGCGCGGCCACGCAGAGAAGCCGGGGGCGGCCTCAGCCAACGCGGGTTCGCTGTCGCTGCAGATCGCGCGCGGTGGACTGCGCCTGAGCGTGTCGGGCGTCGGCTGGCTCGAGGGACTCACGCTGACGAACCGCCGCGGGGACACGCTCACCATCCAGACCGTCTCCATTCCCGTCGGCGGCGAGGAGTGGACCTGTGACGGCGTCACGCTCACGCAAGGAGGCGTGGAGAGGAAGTTCGAGCGCCTCCACTTGGTGGTCGCCGAGCTGAAGCTGCTCGAGCCGCAGACGCTGGTGGGCGTGTTCAAGGCACTCCCCCCGGAACTCGCCCTCGATCTCGGGAGCTGGGAATGAACGCGCACCTCGGGATGCACGTGCTCCGCCGCTCGGCCCTGGCGACCTTCGGGGTGATGCTGCTGCTCGTCTTCGTGCTGGCGACGAAGCTGATGATGTCCGGCGTGCCGCTGTCGGCGTCGGTGCTGGGGTTGCTGACCGCGATGCAACTGCCGCACGTCGTCATCTTCGCGTGCGGCCTGGGCACCTACTGGCTCATCGACGAGTGGGTGGGCAACGAGACGTGGGCGTTGATCAGCACCACCGGTGTCTCGCGCCGTCGCCTCGCGGCCGCGGTGCTGGCCCCGGGGATGATCGCCCTGTGGATGCTGGTGTTCAACGTCACCGCCTTTCGCAAGGCGATCGCCGACGCCGGCCGCGCGTTGGCCTCGGTGCAACTGGAGGACGCAGGCCGGGCCATGGCGCGGGCCGGGGTGCTGCAGGTGGGCCCGCTACGGCTCCTGGCGAGATCGGCCGACGGCCCCCGCCTGCACGACGCGCTCGTCTCGCTCGACACCTTCGCTGCCGAGGCCACCGACGCGCGCTTCGAAGGCGACACCCTGCACGCCGAGGGCGTCACGCTGGTCGTGCTCGAGCCACCCGTGCGGATCACCGCGGCGAGCGCCCAGCTCACCCTGCCCCGGGCCACCCCGTGGGCCTGGGGTCCGCGACTGCAGAGCGATGCGCGTAGGCTGAGCAAGGCGCTGGCGCTGGCCCTGGGCATCCCCGCGTCGATGTTGGCGGCGTCGTTGTGCGCGAGCCTCGGCCTGCGGCTCGGGCGGGTCCGCGCGTTCCTGCTGTGGAGCACGCTCGGGGTCGGGGCGCTCTTCGTGATCAACGCCGCGCTCGCGCCCGGTGCGTGGTGGCCGTACCAGCCGCTGGGTCCTGTGGTGGTGTTCCTCGGCTGGGCCTTCGCGTCGACCCGCGTGAGGGAAACGTGATTCGCCACCTGGGTCGCCGGGTGCTCGCGCTGACGAGCGTCGTCGCCAGCCTGTTGGGTGGCGCGGCCTTCGTGGCGGTGAACGCGGACCCGAGGCTGTGGTCGCAGCTCGAGGCCAGCGGTCATCACCCCGCACGCCTGCGCCTGTTCCTCGCCGCGTCGGTGGCCGTCGTGCTCGTCGGCGCCGCGCTGGCCACCGAGGTCTTCCTTCTGCTCGCGCGCAGCAGTGCGGGAGCCCGGTTCAGCTGGGAGTTCCAGGCGCGCCGCCCCACGGCGTTCTTCTCAGGCGAAGATCGGCTCGTGCTGCGCGCCGGGGCTTCGTTGGATCGCCTCACCGACGTGTGGCGTTGGCGCGAGGGGCCTGCCCTCGCCGCTGCAGTTGGTCTCTGCGCGGCCGGGGCTCTTCGAGCTGCTCACGGTCTCGGAGTTGGTGAGGCTGGGCAGCGACGTGCGCTGGAAGGAGCGGGTGCTGCGGCCCTTGTTCTGGCTGTTGTGGATCGCCTGCGCGCTCGCCTTCGAGGCCACCACGGCGACAGGTCAATGCCTGGCCCTGGCGCTGGCCCCCGCGGTCGCGGCGATCGCGTGGGCGAGCCTGGGGGGACGAAGCCCCGCGGGGTGCGAGGGCCGCAAATTCCATCAACAAAGTTGACACCGGCAAGTTTCAACCCCAGCGATTGTCAACATTGATGACGCACTCGCAGACCCGCGTGGGTACCGCGCCTCCGGTCCCGAAGACACGTCACCGCGTCACCTTGCGCCCGGGGTCGCGGCGCTGTGGGAGTGGACCACTCACGCTGGGAGACCAGCCCGACCTCGCCCATCAAGGCCAGCAGCCGCGAACTCGACGACGCACCGATGAGGGCTTTGCGGGAACCCTGCTAAGCGGCCGGGGTGCTGCACACTTGGTTCGACCCCTCCTTCCTGCTCGTCGAGATCTGCGCCGCGACGAGCGTGATCTGCTGGCTCCTCTCCGTCGTCACCCGCGAGTACTCGTGGGTCGACCGGATCTGGTCCATCGCCCCGGTGGCCTACGTGTGGGTGGTCGCCGCGCAGACGCACTTCGGTGACGCGCGGGTGAACCTGATCACCGCGCTGGTGTCGGCCTGGGGCGCGCGGCTCACGTACAACTTCGCGCGCAAGGGTGGCTACAAGGCAGGCGGCGAAGACTACCGGTGGGCGGTGTTGCGCGAGCGCCTGGGGCCCGTGGGCTTCCAGCTCTTCAACCTCACCTTCATCGCGCCGTTCCAGAACGTGCTGTTGCTGCTCATCGTGGCGCCGGTGGTGGCCGCCGCGCAGCACGCTCAGCCGCTGGGCCTCGTCGACCTCGCGTTGGGGGCGTTGTTCGTCGTCTTCCTCGCTGTCGAGACGGTCGCCGACGAGCAGCAGTGGCGTTTCCAGGAGGCCAAGGCCGCGCGCAAGGCACGGCAGGAAGCAGGCCCCGACTTCTGCACCACCGGGCTCTTCCGCTTCAGCCGCCACCCGAACTTCTTCTCGGAGGTCTCGCTGTGGTGGGTGATCTACGCCTTCGGCGTGCTCGCCACGGGGGAGTGGCTCCACTGGAGCGGCCTCGGCGCGCTGGTGCTGACCGGGCTCTTCCAGGGCTCGACGGCCATGACCGAGGGCATCTCCAAGTCGAAGTACCCGGCCTACGCCGAGTACCAGCGCCGCACCTCGCGGCTGCTCCCGTGGCCTCCGCGCTGAGCGTCACTGTGGGCGGTGGCGGAGCTCGACGCGCAGCAACTCGTTCTCCGTGACGAGCATCGCCGCGTCGGTTCCCAGCCACCAGGCGACGACGCGCTCCGGCGCCCGCCACTCGAGCTGCGCGCCGTCCGCCGCGGTGAAGGTCACGCTCCACCCGTCGCAGCGCAGGCCCGGCCCGGGCTGACCCGCGGGCACGGGCGTTGCCTCCCAATCCACGCCCTCGGCCCCGAGCGCATCGAACGGCGGCGCGGACTGGCCGGTCGCCAGCACCTGCCGTTCGGCCTTCGCCACGCGGTAGCGCACGCGGTGTGAGAGGCGGTCCGTCGGGTGCCCCGAGGTGTCCATGACGCAGACGTCGACGGCCCCGGCGCTCACCACCCGCAGCGCGACGGGCGCCTCGTCACCGAAGCTCCACGTCTGCACGAGCGTGCCCTGGCGCAGGAAGAGCGCGAGGGACTGCCCGGCGGTGGCGACCCGGTCGAAGGCCGCGTGGAGCTGCGCGACGGGCCCGTCCACCGTCCACGAGGCGACCTCGGCGCCGCCGCTCCAGCCCTGCACGCGGCCCGAGGTGGTCCCGGTCCACGCGGTGAGGCCGTCGGGCTCGACGAAGAGCGCGCGCCCGCCGCGCAGGGACACGCGCCACGTCAGCGCCAGCACCGGCCCGACGGGCTGAAGACCGAGCGTGGCCTTCACCAGCGTCACCTCCGCGCCGGCCTCGAAGCCCAGCCAGGCCAGCACGGCCGGCCAACCCGTGTCGACGACCTCGCGTTCATCTTCGAGCAGCCGCGCCGCGAACCAGGGCCCGGCCGGCACGTCGGCGAGCACCGCGGGGAGCGAGGCGAGCAGCGCGCGCCGCGACGGGCCGTGCTCCGCGGGCCGCTCGAGTCGCCGCTGCACCCACGCCAGCCGCTGCTCGAGGGGAAAGTCGGACCGCTCGAACTCGACGCCCTCGGTGCGCGCGAGGTGCCAGCTGACGCACGCGCCCTCGGGGTGGGGACCCACCGTGACGTCCTTCGCGGTCAGCGACGCCTGGTCCTGGATGTCGAGGCCCCGCTCGGTGTTGCCCTCCACCTTCGAGGCCGAGAGCGAGAGGATGCAGGCGCCGCTGGCGATGACCCCGAAGCGGTTGCCGCCCAGGGTGAGCCCTGAGGCGGTCACCTGCGCGAGCTCGTCGGCGACGAGGCCAGCCCAGGCGTTCCTTTCCACCGTCGCGTCGCGCAGCGTGACCTTCGCCTCGCCGCGCACCTCGAGGCCGCAGCCGTCGAAGCCCCGCAGGGCACCACCGGTCCACTCCAGGTGCGCGCTGCCCGTGACCTGTGCGCCGCAGCGCAGGCCCCCCTCGAGGACGACGTCGCGCGCCGTGACCCGCGCGTACCCCTCCGCGTCGAGCGCGGCGCCCTGGAGTTGCTCCGCGCGGCAGTCCTCGAGCGTGAGCCGCGACTTGCCGACGGCCGACGCCAGGCCGACCGCGGTGGGCCCCACGTGGCAGCGGCGCAGCTTCACCGTCGACTCGTCGCGCGCGATGAAGCCGAAGTGCCGGCCCGTGGCCTCGCCGTCCGTCACTTCGCACTTCCCCTTGCCGAAGACCGAGACGAGGTGCCCCAGCTGCCACCGCCAGGTGCAGCCCACGAGCCGCGCCTTGCCGTGCACCTGCACCGCGGTGCCCCACTGGCTGTCGCTGGCCTCGAAGGTGACGCGCTCGCAGGTGAGGGACTCCTTCGCCTCGACCAGGTCGCCGTTGCCGAGCGAGACGAGGGTGAGGTCGGTCAGCGTGAGGCGCTGCCCCTCGATGGCCGCCCGGCCCGTGGCGTCGCCGGGCCACTCGAGCACCGCGCCCGGCACCCCGACGACGGAGAGTTCGCCGGCGCGAGACCAGAGCGGCGCCTCGAGCCGGTACCGGCCTGCCTCGAGTTCGATGCGACCGTTGACGGCAGCGGGGACGGGGCGCGGCGACGACGGGGCCATGGGTCAGAGGATAGCGCCGGGCGGGCACCTCGAAGAGGCTCGTGCCGGGGGGCCCTCGTGACAGAGTCAGGCTTCAGGCCATCGCAGGTCGCACCAGCCGAGTCGTTCGCCGTGGGAGCTCGCCCTTGAACAAGTTCGTCCGTGCCGCACTGGTCGTCCTGTCCACTTGCGCGCTCGCGTCGACCTCGGAGGAACTCGAGGCTGCCTCGAACCTGGCCCTGGCCAACGCGCGCAACCTGTCTGCCGAGGGCAACTACGCCGCGGCCGCCGCGGCGGTGAAGCAGGTGCTGGCGACCTTCCAGTCGAAGCTCCCGGCCGACGAGCGCTACAAGCTGGACTCCCTGGCGACGGCGAGCGCCATCTACGAGGCGCGCGCCGAGGCCGCGAAGGGCGCGGCGACCAACGCGGTGCAGGCCCGGGCGCTGCTCACGTCCCTCATCCAGCCCGGGTTCTACGCGATCGAGTTCGCCACGCCCGTCGACAAGCGCGTCGCGGTGCTGCTGGGGCAGTTGCGGAAGATCGACCCCAGGGCGACGAAGTTCTTCGCGCCACGCCCGGTGCGGGTGGTGGTGACGGGCGACGCGCTCTCCGGGTCCGAAGCCGACGCACTGGTGGAAGGCGTGGTGGGCCCGCTGCGGGCGCTCGGCTTCGTGGCCAGCGCCCGGGAAGGCACCGAGACGCTCACCCTCGCGGTGAAGCTGGGCGACGTCGTCAAGGACGTGGGCAAGGGCTCCCTCCTGGGTGGAGCGCTGCCGGCCTCGAGCGTGAGCTGCGAGCTGAAGGTGGATGCGACCTGGACGGAGGGGGAGACGCAGCTCATCCGCATCGATCTCTCGAAGCGCGGCATCGGCTTCTCGGATGTTCCCGACCAGTGCGTGAGGGCGCGCATCAAGGAGATCCCCGAGCTCGTCGCGCCGCGACTGGTGAAGCGGTGGGACTCGGACTACGCGCCCTGAGGTGAGTTCGATGCTGCGAAGGAACATCGACGCCGCGCTCCTGGCCCGGTAGCTCCATGCCGCTCCTCTCTCCGCGCGTGGTCACCGGCGATCTCCTCGAGCAACCCGTCGAGGCGATCGTCAACGCGTGGAACCGCAACGTGCTGGCGTGGTGGCTCTTGCTCCCGCAGGGTGTGTCCGGGGCCATCAAGCGGCGCGCAGGCCTGGCGCCGTTTCGCGAGCTGCGGCGCTTCGGTCCCATGCCCCTGGGGACCGCGGTGCACACCAGCGCGGGCCGGCTGCCGTTCAAGGCCATCATCCACGTCGCGGGCATCGACCTGCTCTGGCGCTCGTCGGAGCTCGCGATCACCGACTCGGTGAAGAACGCAGTGAAGCTCGCCGAGCAGCTCGGCCTGCGCTCGCTGGCCCTGCCGCTGATCGGCGCGGGCTCGGGGAGCTTCGACCAGGCGGCTTCCGAGCGGCTGATCTGCCAGACGTTGGCTGCGCTGAGCGGGACGCTGGAGGTCGTGGTGGTGCGCTTCCCCTCCTGAACCATTCGTCGCGGCGACCAGGCTCACGAGCACGACCACAGGGTCGCCACGAAGGCTGCGGGTGAGGCGTGGCTCCGTCACGGCACTCGGGAAGCGAGTGGCCCCCAGGAGGTCGCGTCCGCGCGCGCTCAGACCCGGGCCTGCTCACGTTGACATGGGCAGGATGCGCGCTCACCGCGCATTTTGCCCAACTCAAGCTCGGCGCTGCCGCGGCTGGCACCTTCCTCACCCACGTACGTCGCGCAACGCCAGGTACTCGGCCCAGTCGGCGGGCGAAGTGGGGGACGAGACGGCCCCGAAGGAGCGCCCGTCTCCGTCGATGCAGGCCACGGCGTCGCACGAGGCCTCGAGCACGTAGGTCCGGAACCCGGTCCCGCGGGGATGCACGCCGAGGATGACCCAGTTGCAGAGCACGTCCTGGTTGTCCGCGAGCGCGCCCTCCACCTCGCGGCCCGAGCCGGCGAACCAGGTCAGCTCCGCGAGCTCGTGCGGCGTGGCGGGGTGGGCGCTCACACGCCGAGCTTCTTCTTGAGCTGCGCGACGATGCCCCCGCGCAGCTTCTTCTGCGCGCCGTTGATCGCCGCGATGAAAGCCGACGTGGCCTTCTCGAGCTTCGGCAGCCCGCACCCCGCGTCGGCCTGCTTGAAGAGCGTCGACGAGAGCGTGCGCCCGGTGCGCACGTTCACCAGCTCGTACGACTTGCCCCAGGTGGGGTCGTGCTTCTCCATCCACGTGCCGACGCACGCGTTGTGGGCGCTCTCCCTGGCCAGGTAGGCCTCGACCAGCTTCTGCTCGTCGGGCCCGGCGAGACCCAGCGCCTCGTCGACGGTCTTCGCCGGCGTGAGCACCGGCAGCTCGGGGAACGAGAGCGTCGCCGGCACGGCCAGCGTCACCAGGTCGCGACGCACGGTGCGCTCTTCGCCGGTGAGCGACACCAGCTCGACCTTCCCGCCGTGCACCCGCTGCGCGAGGAACGGCTGGTTCTCGGCGAGGCCTTCGAGCGGCTTGCTGACGAACACGAACAGCCCCGCCGGCGCGGCCGCGAAGAGCGAGAGCGTGTCGTGGCGATCATCCGAGGTCGAGCGCCCGTCGTGCCCCCAGAAGGGGAAGTGCAACGCGACCACGCGCTCCTCGAGCGGGAGCGCCTCGCTCGGCACGCCCGTCGTCCACAGCCGCGAGACCTCGTCGCGCGCGTCGAACGAGACCACCACGTCCTGCGCCGGCCCCGCCGCCCTCACCCACACCGCGAGCAGGCCGGCCTTCGGCTGCGGAATACGCGCAAGGCCCGCGTCGCAGGTGCGCACGTTGTCGCCGAGCTCACACGAGGGCACGCCGGGCCCCACGAACTGCAGCGTCACCTGCTCGCCCAGGCGCGTGGAGACGAAGAGCTCCTCGAGGTTCTTCGGGAGCGTGACGTAGAACGACGGCGCGCGGCGCCCTGCCTTGCAGCCGGAGCCTTCTTCGCCGCCGTGGCCCTTCAGGCACAGCTGCGGAGGCACCCAGCGCTGCTCGTCATTCGACTGCGTGCGCACCACCAGCGGCAGCGCGCTCACCGGGTACTTCGGCGCGTCTTCGAAGACCGAGGCGCGCTCGGTGTCGAAGACCGCGAGCTCGGCCAGCTTCGGGTCGAAGAGCGGGCGGCTGTCGTAGACGTTGGGGTTGCGAAGGTCGGGCTCCATCCACACGGTGGCGGTGCCCGGGCTGAGCTCGAAGCGCTTCTGGTCGTTGATGACCAGGCACGCGTCGGCGGTGCGCACGAAGAGGGTCCGGCCCGGGTTGCTCGCCAGCGAGAAGGTCGACGCCTGGGCCACCACGAGCACCGCGAGGGGGTTGAGCAGCCGGGCCGAGGTGCCCGCGCACGGCACGTTGGCCTCGCGCACGGCGATGGGCTTGCTCTCGACCACCGCCCCGTAGCGCGGGTTCGGCCCCGTGCCGTCGAGCGTGAGGTGCAGCATCGAGGCGAGCGCGGCGTCGACCCGTGCCTGCGACTGGGCACGAGAGAACAGCCGCACGGTCGCCCGCGCCCCACCGGCCGCGCGGCGATCGATGAGGAACACGGTGCGCGTGCCGGCGCCGGCGAAGGTCATCTTCTGGCCCGCGGCGAAGCAGACGTGCTTGCCGTCGTCCTTGAGCAGCACCCCGTCGCCGTTGGCGTCGAACTCGAGCCCCTCCACCGGCTGCGGCACCTGGAAGGTGGCCACCGCCCCGGTGAGGCCCGCGTAGCCACAGTCGTTCCACCCCTTCTTGCCGAGGTCGGTCTCGGCGCGCGCCGAGAGTTCCTGTTCGAAGCCGGTGAAGGACGCGTCGACGACGACGAGCGGGGCGGCGCTGAGCACCAGGGCGAGGAGGGAGAGCATGTCCCCTCATCACACCCCATGCGGGCCCGGATGCATTCCCAAATTCAGGTCGGTGACTCTCGACTTTCGTCGTGGCGGCGGAACCGGGGAAAAACCTCGGCTCGCGGGCCTGTGCGTACCGGCGATCGAGGGTAGAAGGCTCGCTCCATGCGAACGCTCGCCCTCGCGCTGCTCGTCACCCTCGCCGCCTGCCAGCCTCCGGGGCCCACCTACCACCAGGACCTCAAGCCGCTGCTCGACGCGCGCTGCGTGAACTGCCACGTCTCGGGGGGCATCGCGCCGTTCGCGCTCGACACCTGGGAGGCCGCGGTGGCCAAGGCCCCGGCCATCGCCGACGCGGTGCAGAGCGGGCGCATGCCTCCATGGCACGCGGGCCCGGCCGACGTGACCTACCTGCGCAACCCGTCGCTGACGGACGCGCAGAAGGCGACCGTCGCCGCGTGGGCGCTGAGCACCGTCGAAGGTGACGCGAAGAAGCCCGGCGCCGCCCTGCCCCCGCTCGGAGGTGGCGTGGACCACGTGGACCGCTCGCTGCAGATGGCCGAGCCGTACACGCCCCAGACCTCGCCCGACGACTACCGCTGCTTCGTGGTGCGCTGGCCGGAGACGACGACGAAGTACATCACCGGCGTCAACGCGGTGCCCGGGGTGCCCACGCAGGTGCACCACATCGCGCTGTACGTGATTCCCCCCGAGGCGGCGATGTTCCCCGTGGCGTGGGACGCGGAAGACGCCCTGCCCGGCTACTCGTGCTTCGGCGGGCCCTTCGGCAACCGGCCCCAGCAGTTCGCGGTCAACGTGCTCACCGCGTGGATCCCCGGGTACCAGGGCACCACCTTCCCCCGCGGCGGCGGCATCCAGATCGACCCCGGCGCGATGGTGGTGATGCAGATGCACTACAACGTGCAGGGGGCAGCGAGCCCGCAGGCGGACCAGACGCAGATGCAGTTCACGCTGGCCGACACCGTGGAGCGCCGCCTCGCGTACCAGCCGATGCTCGACGTGGCCTGGGTCGCCGGGCAGATGAAGATCCCCGCGGCACAGCCCGACGTGGTGCACCAGTACCTCGCCGACCCGCGCTCGTTCTTCACCACCCTGGGCAGCCCGCTCGACACCAGCAACGGCTTCAACCTCGAGGCGGTGATGTTCCACATGCACACCCTGGGGAAGCACGGCGAGCTGTGGCTGGAGAAGGCCGACCGCCGGCGCATCAAGATCCTCGACATCCCCGCGTGGGACTTTCACTGGCAGAACGAGTACCAGCTCGCCGAGCCGGTGCGCTTCGAGCCCGGCGACAAGCTGCGCGTGAAGTGCACCTTCGACAACAGCGCGGCCAATGCCGTCGAGACCAACTGGGGCGAGAACTCCACCGAAGAGATGTGCGTGGCCAACATCCTCTCGTCGCAGTGACCAGTGCCACCCCCGTTGCGCACCGCTGCGTCGCCGCTCACGCACCTGCGCTTCCTGACGCATGAACACTTGAGGAAGCGCTCACATCTCTCTACGAGCGCGCCGTGATCAAGTCATCGACGGTTCCCCACGACAACGCTCTCCTGACGGCCGTGCAGGCCTGCGTCGGCCCGCGCGGGCTCGGGCTGGGCTGCAACGCCGTCTTCGCCGCGCTCGCCGCCGACGCCTGGCTGGAGCAGCTGCGCTCGCTGCCGCTGGGCCGCCTCGGGCACCACCTCGTGGCGCTGCGCTACCTCATCGCCAACGGCGAGACCTGGCTGCGCCACTTCGCCTGGGAACCGGCGCTCGCGCGCAAGCACCCCGAAGGGCCGGCCCGGCTGCTGGGCCTGTGGGCGCGGCTGCAGGTCTCGCGCACCGTCATCTCCGACGAGGCGCGGTGGACGGAGATCGTCAACGAGCGACCGCTGGTCGACTTCGGGGAAGCCCTGGAGATCGACGAGGGCCTGGGTGAAGACGCGGTGAACCTGCTGGTGGCGCTGCACCGGCACCCGCACCTCGCCCAGGTGCTGCGTCGCCGCCTCGCGCAGGAAGCCGCCGAGCTCATGGCCAACGCCCCGCGCGCGGCCGACGTGCTCGAGCTGGCGACCTACGACCTGTCGCGGCTCCCGGCGACCACCGTGGGCGGCGGGGACCTCGCGTACATCATCGTCGCCGACAAGGGGGAGATGGGCGTGCGCGCGGTGCGCGAGGCGGTGACCTTCGGCGCCATTCCCGTGGTGCTCTTCAGCGAGCAGGACGACGCGACCTCGCTGCAGGTGCGCCTGGCGAAGGCCTCGGGCGGCTTCACCATCGGCCTCAAGGGCAGCTTCCGCGAGAGCTACGCCAACGCGCGGCAGATCGCCGACCGCATCCACGCCGTGTACGCCGAGCGCTTCGGCGCGCGCGCCCAGGCCGAGCTCGCGCGGTCGGCGCTCTACCCGGGCTACGGGCCGCTCGCGGAGAACAGCGCCGCCATCCAGCTCTTCCGCGAAGAGGGCATCGTCTTCATCGGCCCCATGCAGGACGTGGTGGAGCGGGCGGGCGACAAGCGCAAGTTCCGGCTGCTGGCCCAGGCCATCGACCCCGCGGCCGTGACGCCGGGCATCGTGCTCGCCGAGACCGAGGCCGAGGCCATCATCGCCGCCATCGCCGCGGGCCACGACGCGGGGCACTTCACCTTCCCCGGCCGGCTCAAGGCGGCCAACGGCGGTGGGGGGCGCGGCCAGGCGGTCATCGCCGAGCCGGCGGGCGTGCCGGTCGCGGTGCAGCGCGTGCTGGGGGAGATCAAGGCCAACGGGTGGGACGCGGGCGTGATGTTCGAGCAGAACATCCCCGAGACGATTCACCTCGAGGTGCAGGTGCTGCGCGACCGCTTCGGCAACACGCGCCACTTCGGCATGCGCGACTGCACCGAGCAGCGCGCCAGCCAGAAGATCCAGGAAGAGGCGCCGCCCGCGCTGCTGCGCAACGAGCCCGCGCTCACCGAGCGCATCTGCGGCATCGCCACGCGCATCGCCGAGGACTGCGGCTACGTGGGCGCCTGCACCGTGGAGCTCATGTACAAGGACGGGCGCTTCTACCTGCTGGAGATGAACACCCGCATCCAGGTCGAGCACCCGGTCACCGAAGAGGCGCACCGCGTGCGTCAGCCCGACGGCTCACTGGCGCCGCTCGACCTGCCGGCGCTGCAGTTCCTCATCGCCAGCGGCCGGCCCATTCCCTTCGCGCAGGAGGACGTGGTCAACACCCACGTCGCCCGCGAGTTCCGCGTCAACGCCGAGTCGTGGCGCGGTGACCTGAAGGACCCGCGCGACGGGCAGAAGGGCCTCTTCCTGCCCAACGCGGGCATCTTCGATTCGATCGCCGTGCCCAATTCGGTCGAGGTGCTCGAGGCGCTGCGCGCCGCGGGCGTCACCGGCATCGCCGAGGTGGTGGTGCGCTTCGACGTGGGCTTCGAGGCCTGCGACACGCTGGTGAACAAGGACCCCACGTTCGGCAAGCTCATCGTCGCCGTCGCCGCGGAGCCCGGGTACCAGGAGGAGCGCTACGAGCTGCTGCGGCTCGCGTCCCTCGAGGTGCTGGCGCGCACGCGCATCGTCGGCCGCCAGGTGATGCCCAACGGCACGGTCATCCCCAACTCGGTGTTCCACACCAACCTCGAGGCGCACACGCGGGTGCTCAGCAGCGACATGGTGCGCGACCACGGGCTCACGACGGCCGCGGGCCGGCACGTGGGCTGGGTGGTGGCGATGCTGCGCGGTCCGTGAACCCGGTCAGCGCTTCTTCTTCGGGGCCGTCCTGGCGCGGGCCTTCGCCGCGTCGCGCAGCGCCTGGAAGTACGTCACGCCGTCGAACACGTCGGTGCGCGCCTTCTTGAGCCACCGGCGCAGCGTCGGCAGCTTCACGTCGGAGGCGGCGGCGTAGTGCGTGCCGGCGGCGCGGTACTTCCCCACCGGCACCAGCCCCGGCTCCTCGAAGGCCTGGCCGTTCCAGAACAAGACGTGCACGGCGGCGCGGCGGGCGTCGTAGCCCACCACCGGGTTCTCCCCGATGAACCACACCGGGTGCCGGTGCCAGACCCTGGAGGTGGCGTTGGGCAGCGCGGCGTCGAAGGCGCGACGGAGGACCTGGGTGATGGCGGCCTGCTCCGGCGGGAGCGCAGCGTCGTAGGCGGCGAGCGAGTCGGGGGTGGGCATGGAGGTCAGAGCCTACCGCGCGACTACTTCCGCGCCTTGCGCGCCTCGTCCCGCGCCTTGAGCGCCTGGTCGAAGAACGCCTCGGGCACCATCTTGCCGCGCACCGTGGGCCACGAGCGCTTGGCGGCCTTTTCCCAGGGCCCCGGCTCGACCTTCACCACCGTGAGGCCCTGCTTCACCATCGCCGTCACCGCGTCTTCGTTGAGCCGCTTCACCTCGGTGTCGATGCGGGCGTTGATGTCCTTGGCGATGGCCAGCAGCTTGGGGCGCAGGTCCGCGGGCACCTTCTCCCAGGCTTCCTTGCGCACCACGGTGGCGCCCACGAGG
>CAIVGN010000138.1 GCA_903905455.1 uncultured Archangium sp. | reverse complement strand
CTGGCCACGCACGGGCAGCGCTCGCGGGCCTTCAAGCTGGCGGTGCGCGTGGCGTACTCGAGCGGCAAGCCCTCGCAGGCGGAGCTGAGCGTGCTCGATCTCCTGCAGGCCACCTTCGGGCTGGGCGACGACGAGGTCGCGCGCATCACGGTGGAGAGCTGACGTGTCCGCCCGCACCACCCGCAGCCACGTGCGGTTTGCCCTGCCCTCGTCGCTCGGGCCCGATGCCCCGGCGCGCGCGGCGCAGCTGCAGGCGCACCTCGAGGCTGCCCTGGGTCGTGATGCGGAAGTGACGGTGGCCACCACCTACGAGCAGCTGGCGCGGGAGCTGTTGGCCGGGAAAGTCGACGCGGCGTGGGCGCCTCCGTTCGTGTGCGCGCGCATCGAGGCGATGGGCGTGCGGGTGGTGGCGCGCGGCGTGCGCAACGGCGCCTCCACGTACCGCGCGGCGCTGGTGGCGAAGGTGGGCTCGAGCGTGACCCTGGACACCCTCAAGGGCACCACGGCCGCGTGGAGCGACCGCGACTCGGTGGGCGGCTACCTGCTGCCCATGGCGTGGCTGCGCGACAAGGGCCTCGACGCGGCGCGCACCTTCGCGCACCAGGAATTCCTGGGCAGCTACCGCAACGCGCTGGAGGCGGTGCTCGAGGGCAAGGCCGACGTGACCAGCGTCTTCGCGCCGGCGGCCCGCGCGGGCGTGCCGGATCAGACCGGCCTCGCCGAGCTGTGGCCCGAGCAGCAGCACCAGTTCCGCGTGCTCGGCTACACCGAGGAGGCGCCCAACGACGGCGTCGCGGTGTCCATGGGCGTGGCGTCGGCGGTGGTGACGGATCTCGAGAAGACGCTGCTGTCGCTGCAGCACACGCCAGCCGGCGCGGCGATCTTGAGAGACTGCTTTCACGCGGACAAGTTCGAGCTCGCCCCGAGGATGGGGTACCGGGCGTTGTATCGGGTGGCGCTCGCGAGCTTGTGAGGGCTGGGGTGGGCGGCATTGCCAAGTCACGTCAACAACCCCGCAGGGCAGCGCACCGACATCAACGGCAACGTCGTCCCGCCGAAGTCACCTGCAGCCCATCTTCAGTTGGGAGGTAGATGATGACGAACGGGAGTTGGGCCGGACTGCACGACGCGACCCTGGAATCGATGGAGCTGCGCTGGTCGTCGGGCGAGGCAGTCCTGCGGATTCGCACCGGCGATCCGACGCATCCTCAACGCGTGGTGGTGGCGTCAGCCGTGCGCCGGATTGGCTGTGACCGGCAGCTGCCCTGGGGGTTCAGCGTTTCGATCAACGAGGTCCGCGGCCCCGCGCCCGCCGGTGACGATGCATCCGTGCTCGAGCTCGAGATCGAGATGCAGTCCGGCGACCTGATTCGCATCGAAGCCGTCGCGTTCAGCTTGCGGGACGCGGAGTGACCTCCCCCCAGACCTGACGCGACCGACTTGGAGCGGTACGCCGACCTCGATGGACGGGTGTCGGCGCACACCTCCGCGGGTTTGGTCCTGCGCCCGGGCCAACGACCCGCGCGGGCGAGCTCATTGAGCACACCTCGTCGTTATGCTTTTGTTCGTACGAGCGTATAACGAGGCCACCATGATCAAGAAGCTCTCTGCCGTCGGCAACAGCCTTGGCCTCATCATCGAGCGTCCGATTCTCGAGCTGTTGGACATCACCAAGGACACGTCGCTCGAGGTGACGACCGACGGCGAAGCCCTCATCATTCGCCCCGTGAAGCTGAACAAGAAGGAGCGCCTCCGCGAGTCGACGAAGCGCATGATGGCGGCCCACGACAAGACCCTCCGGAAGCTCGCGAAGTGACCGCTGAGGAGCTGGTCTTTCTCGAGGTCGACGACGTCATCGAACTCCACACGGCGCAGCTCGAGGTCTTCGGCGGCGGCTCAGGCCTGTTCTCGCTGACGCGCTCGCGCGTGGCCTCGGACCTCGTATCGACGAAGCCGGGACCAACCCCTCGGCAAGCAGTGGCCATGGTATCGGATATTGCGATACCCTTCCGGCATGCTGCCCCTCCCTACAGTTGAGGCGTTCGAGCGCCACCTGGCCGGGTTGGAGCTCAGGTTTGAAACGGTCGTCATCGGAGGCTCGGCGCTGGCCCTGCTGGGCGTCACCACGCGACAGACCCGTGACTTCGACATCCTCGCGCCCGAGATCCCCGCCGCGATCACAGAGGCGGCCAGGTCCTTCGCCAAGGCGCAGCGGAGCCTGGGCAACGTGCTCGTCGACGACTGGCTCAACAACGGACCGATGCAGCTCGCCGAGATACTCCCTCCTGGATGGGAGCTGCGCGTCAGGATGGCCTTCGAGGGCCAGGCGTTGGTGCTGAGAACCCTCGGCCGCGACGACCTGCTCAAGACGAAGCTCTTCGCACTGAGCGATCGCGGCACTGACCTCGCGGACTGCGTGGCGCTCGGGCCGACTGCAGCGGAGCTCGAAGCGGCGCGTCACTGGCTTGAGGCGCAGGACGGAAACCCAGACTGGCCCGCGCACGTCCGGACCACGCTCGAGGACCTGGCCCGGAGGCTCGGACATGGCGTTTAAGCGCACCAGCCACCCTCCAGAGCGGCCGGCCCCTGCCGAACTCACCGCGAGGATGGTGGGCATCGGGATGAACTTCGCGGGGGTGCCGCAAGCCGATGCGGACATCGAGACCACCCTGCTCTTCGCCACCGAGCTCGGGATGCTGGAGGGGGACCTCCGAACGCTCTCCGTGCTGACGACGTGGCTCGGCATCCACCACGCGCACGTCAACGCGGATCGACTCGTGCGTCTCGTTGCCGCCCACCCTGAAGCGCGCGTGCGTGACTACTGGTCCGCCATCGCGTCGTGGCTCGGAAAGAAGGACCGCCGCCTCCTCCGCCTCGCGACGAGATCAAGTCGAACCAGGGTCGACCTGCTGCCCGTCGGCACGGACTTCCAGATTTCGCGCCGCGGTGAAGACGAGCGCTTCAGCGGCTCGCGGTTGAGGGTGCCGCAGGGCACGCTTCGCGACCGAGCGGAGGACGTCGTGACACCCGAGGTCCTCGTGAAGCGACACGCCGGCTACCGCAACCGGGTGCACATGGGCCCGACGTGGAGAGCCGACGTGTGGACGGTGCTCGAGCGCGCGCCCGACCTGAGCGTCGCCGAGGTCGCACGGCGGGCCTCGTGCTCGTTCGCGACTGCGTGGCAGGCGGCGCAGGACTTCCGGCTGCTGCGGAGTGCGTAGACTCGGGTCGATCGATTTCGCGGTTCGATGAGGGAGGTCTTCGATGAGTGGAGACCGAAGCGTCTGTCCCGGCTCGAGCAGTTACCGTGGATCAGTCCCACGCTCGATCCGGGATTCCAATCGTCACGCGTGAAGACGGGAGGCAGCCAGCGACGTAGAGCCGAACGCACGTCACAACGGCGAGGCCGGTCGGCGCCGTCCCTACACGCCCTTCAGCTTGACCCGCTTGTCGTCAAATACAGCGAAGACCTCGAGTTCCCCGCCCAGTCCCTCCACGTAGCGCTTCAACGTGGAGATCAGGTGATCCGCACGCCGCTCAGCACGAGAAGTTTCCGGCTGAGTCATGTCGGCGGCCTTCGCCAACTCAACCTGGGTCTTACCGGTCAGCTCGCGCAGCGCACGCAGGTTGAGTTCGACGAGCTCTTGCTCAACCCAACGCGCATTCTCCTGAACCTGCTTCGCCGTGAGCTTCTTGCGCCTGATGTCTTCCCAGCGATGAACCTTCATGGCTTCTTCCTCTTGTTGTGCTGCTTCTTCTTCACGGCATGCGCGGCAAGGTAGGCGTCAAAGATTGCATCAGCCCGCGGCACCATCACCTCGTAGAAGCGGGTGTCGCCGGTCTTGTCGCCGCCAATGAGCAACACCGCCTGCCGCTCCGGGTCGAAGACGTAGAAGACCCTGATGGGGCTCCCTGCGGATTGAATTCTCAGCTCCCGAAGCGCATGCCTCGAGCCAGTGATGGCGCTCGTGTACGGGAAGCGGAGGGTGACGCCCATCTGTGCGAGCAAGCCCACCACCCGGTCGACCGCGCTCGCATCCTTGGTCTCCAGCCCCATGAACCACGCCGCAAAGTCCTCCGTGGCGAGCGTGACGACCATGCGACCAATATGTGCGCCGAGACATATGTTGTCAACAGCATGTGCGAACACCGCCCTGCGCCGGACGCACTGCCGCGCACCTCGTCACGACCCGCACGTTGAAGGAGCAACGCCCCGACCCGCCGCGCGGCGCCGCGGGCGATGGAGGGCTCGACCGTGACCACGGAGACCCTCAGTGCGGCCACGGGGATCGAACGCGCCTCGTTGGCGCTCGCGAGGTTGTGAGCGGAACGCTCACCAGGACCAGGACACGCCGAGCTCCCCCGCGATGCTCACGTTGAGCTTCGGGTCCAGGTTGCGCAGGGCGCCAACGGCCAGGGGGACCTCGAGCTTCGAGTCGAAGTGACACTGCGCGGAGACCGACACGGTGGACAGCTCGAGGCCCGAACGCAGCGCCCTGTCCAGCGCACGAGCATCATCGAGCGAGCACGAATTCAGCGCAGTCACCGCGTTCGACCAGACCGATCCGTGCGCGCCGACGTGCACGGCGAAGCGGTGGAGGGCGAAGCGAAGCCCGAGGCCCGCGTGGCCCATCAGGCGGACGCCGGCGTCCACGTACGACACCGAACCAGTACTGTAGGGGTCTCCCAGGCGAACTCGAGAACCGGAAGGACCCAGGCCCAGCGTCGCCACCACACCCAGCTCGCCCGTGGCGCTCCCGATGGAGAAGGTCCCCATCAGCGGAATGCTCTCGAGGCCCGCGTGCAGCTGCCAGGTGGAGACCACCGGCGTGGGCTGGCTGACGTCGACCCGCAGCACCGTCTGGTAGAGCTCGCCGTTCCAGGGCGACGTCGTGCTGTGCCAGTTCGCCAGCCCGCCCACGTAGACGCCCAGGAAGCGGTTGAAGTGGAACGTCGCGCGGCCTCCGCTGCCGGAATGCTCGACCTCGAGCACGTTGATCTGCGCGCTCACCGGAATCAGCTGGAGTTCGAACCACTGCTCCGCCCGTACTGGCGCTCCCACAAGGGCGATCAACACCAGCAATCTCGTCGTCATCAGACATTCACCTCGAAGCACGGGCCAACGTCGGAGTACTGAGCGAAATCGGCGCACGGCCGGATGGCGGCGCGGAGGACTGGTGCGCGGCGGCCGGCGGAGCGCGCGAGGCAGACATGTGGAGTGACGGTGCTTCGAGGG
>CAIVGN010000137.1 GCA_903905455.1 uncultured Archangium sp. | reverse complement strand
GGTCCTGCGCTGCGAGCGGTCCTGCACATCGAGGCCTTGCCCCATTCGACTCTGAATCCCGTCTGGCCCGCGCGGCGAGCGCTCCCCTTTCCCCGGGGGGAAAGGAAGGGATTGGGGCGAACCCCGGCACCCAAACAAACACACGAACTCTGCCGATCGCAGGAGACGAAGACCTCCCATCGAAGCCCGCAGCGTGGCTTCACCCCTGCGACAGCGCGCGCAACCGCGTCACCAGGTCTCCCAGGCCCGACGCCGACCGCGGCGCCAACTCGACCGAGAACGCCGCCGTCTCCAGCCAGCCCGCCTCCGCCGCCACCCGGGCCTCCGCCCGCTCCACGCGCCGCCGCAACCCCGCCAACTGTTCCAGCGTGTCGCGATGCACGCGCAGCAACTGGGCGAGGTGCTCCTTCAACTCCGCGTCCGTCGTCTCGCCGAGCCGCTCGGTCAGCGCCGCCACCGCCTCCTGCGAGTCCGCCTCGAGTTGACCATCGATGTTGGAGAGCGCCTCGTCATGCTCCCGCCGCGCCTGCACCCAGCGCTCGGCCCCCTCGCGCGAGAGCGCCTCGAGCGAGGCCCGCGTCTCCCCACCCGGCAAGCGCCCCAACGCGTTGCGAATGCGCAACCACGCGTGCCGCACCTTCGGGCCCGCCAACAGCTTCGGCTCGATCGTGTCGGCCGCGAACGACACCCACGCCAACGACGCCCCGATGGCCACGAAGAGCCCCGCCGCGCCCTGCGCCACCAGCGCCAACGACGCCCCCGCGCCGAGGTGCCGCGCCGAGAGCCAGTGCGCCACCACCGAACACCACAACACGCCCAGCGAGGGGCCCACGAGCGCCACCACCCGCCGGGCCGGCGTCAACGCCTCCATGGCCAGCACCGCACCCAGCCCCACCGAGAAGAAGTACGGCATGGCCCGCCCGCTCACCCCGAGCATGCCCGCGACCGCCGCCATGGCCGCGACGAGCGCGAAGAGCAGCGGCTGCCGCTGCCGGGGCAGCACCACCAGCAACGTCGCCGTCGCCAGCGTCACCGGGAGCGCCGTGGACCCGGGGTGGCTCCCCGACCGGTCGATGACCAGGCCCACCATCGCCGCCGACGCGCCCCACAGGGCCCCGCGTACCAACGACTTCTCCACGAGCTCGGGCTCCTCGAAACTGAACCGCGACCACGTGTCCTGGAGGGCGCTCATCTCAGTAGCCCTCGTTCATGCGGCCGAAGCTCGTGAGCTTCTTGCTCTCGAGCTTGCGACCCATGCTCTTGCGCTCCTCGGTGCTGGCGCTGCCGTAGGCCCGCCGCGTGTCGTCGACCTCGGCCTGCCCCGCCAGCGCGTCGGCGCTCATGCCGAACACGGCCCGCGCGCTGTCGAAGAGCCCCGTCGCCGTCGCCACGTCACCCCGCTCGTAGGCCGCCGCGGCCGCGACGAGCTGCAGGCTGCCCAGGGCGGTGATGCCGCGCGCGTAGACCGCCTCGTCGCGCGACGCGTCCACCTGCGCCACGTCGTCGACCACCGTGAGCGCCAGGCCCACGTCCGAGCGCTGCGGGGCCCCACCGGTCGCACGCCAGGTCACCGAGGCCGCAAACTGCGGCCGGTCGCCGGCGCTCGCGCGGTGCGAACGCACCCGAACGAAGACCCGCGTCGGCAGGCCGGGGCGCAGGTCCGCCAGGTGCAACACCGCCCGGCCGCTGCGCCACTCGACGTGACGACCGGGCGAGTCGATCACCTGCAGCTCATTCGAGTCGAGCTGGAGTTCCACGTTGCGCGCCACCGCGAGCCGGGCCGCGGTGACCTCCAGGCCCAGCACCTCCTCGAGCGTGCTGGCGTCCTTCAAGTACCCGTACATGCCGCCGCCCCGCTCGGCGAGGTGCTGCATCAACATGCCGTCGTAGTCCGAGCCCACGCCCAGGGCGGTGACGGTGATGGCGTCCTGGTGCACCTGGCCGATGAGCTGCGCCAGCGAGGCCTCGTCGGTCAGGCCCACCGTGGGCTGGCCATCGCTGACCAGCACCAGCCGCCGCGCCCCCGTAGCGCTCTTGAGCGCCGCCCAGCCTGCCGTCACGCCTCCGGAGATGAAGGTGCTGCCCGAGGCCTGGACCAGGTCGATGGCCGCGTGCAGCGCGGGCCGGCTCGAGGCGTTGAGCTGCGTGCGCTCGCCGGCGTTCACGTCGCTGCCGAAGGACACCAGGGTCAGCTCGTCGCCGTCCTGCATCAGGTCCACCAGGCGGTGCGCCGCCTTCTTCGCGTCTTCCATCTTCTGGCCCGACATCGAGCCCGAGTGGTCGAGCACCAGCGCCAGCGACACGCGCTCCACCGGCGTGGACTCGTGCTCGTCGAGGGTCACGGTCAGCTCGGTGAAGAACTCGGTGCCGTTCTCATGCACCGCCGCGTGGCTGCTGCGGGCCTCGACGCGCACCGCGCTGCCCTTGGAGACCGCGAGGCCCCCGGGCTGCACCACCGTGGGCCGGGGCTTGAGCGCCACCGACACCAGCGCCGCGAGGGACAGCAGGAGCGCACCGATGAGCAGCGCGCGGGTCTTGGTCAGGGGGCCTGGGTTGTTCATGGGAACACCGTCCCACGGCACCGGGACCCTCCGGCATCGGTCGAAGATCGAGGTCGGTCGTCTGACCGTCGGTCGGTTGACCGATGCGCCCGCTCAGGCCTTCTTGAGCTCGCGGCGCAGGAAGTCGGTCAGCTTGGTCGCCACTTCGCCGGGCATCTTCTTCGCCAGCGCCTTGCGGCAGAGGGTCGGCGTGGCCCGGTAGCTCTTCAAGAACTCTTCGCAGGGCGAGCAGTCACCGAAGTGAGCCTCGAGCCGCGCGCGGACGTCCTGGGTGAGCTCCCCGTCGATGTATTCGAGCATCAGCGAGATGCTGTCTTTGCAGGTGTGGTGGCTCATGCGGGCGACGCCTCGTGCTGAGGCCCTTCATTGTGGCCCAAAGCCCGCCGCCGCCACCAAGAATGGAAGTGTTCCCCGTGCTTACTGAACGGACGGCCAGTTTTCATGCGCGGTCTGCATAGAAATGGTCGATGGCGGCGCGCAGCGAGAGCCGAGCTCGGTGCAGCCGGCTCTTGATGGCCGGCACCGACGCGCCGGTGATCTCCGCGATCTCCTCGTAGGACAGGCCCTCGAGGTCCTTGAGCACGAACACCTCGCGGTAGTCCGCCCCCAGGCCGGCGCTGGCCTGCTCGATGGCCCGGCGCAGCTCCGCGTCCATCGCCTCGCCCTCGGCGTCTTTGAAGTCCGACACCTCGTCGACCAGGCTGCCGCGGTCGTTGAAGGTGGGCTCGTCGAGCGGCGATTCGACCTGGCTGACCACCTTGCGGTGCCGCAGGCGCATCAGGGCGTGGTTGGCGGCGATGCGGTGCACCCACGAGCCAAACTGCGCGTCACCTCGAAAATGAGGGAGGTTGCGGTACGCCGAAATGAAGGAGTCCTGAAGGACCTCGGCGGCGTCGTCCTCCGAGTTCAGCATGCGCAGGGCCAGGTTGTAGATGCGCGAGCGATGGCGCTCCACCAGCCCCTCGAAGGCCGTGACATCACCGGCTTGGGCGCGCGCCAGGAGCTCGCTGTCGGGGTCGACAATCAAGGGCGGGCCACCGTGGGCGTTCTGATTCCTACCGTCAAGCAACATGGACCTCCCGCGCCTGCTTACGCCGTGCCGGGAAACTCGTTTCGCGGCAGATGATGATTCGCGCCGCGCAACGGTTTCACGTCGGTCCCCACAAACGAGCCCACACCTGCGCCGATTCCCCACATTCCGCCGGTCTCCGTGTAGAGACGAGGGGCATGATGACCACGGCCCGCATCTCCGGAATCCTGCAGCCCGTTTTCTCACTTCGCAGCGCGCATGACGTCGGCGTGGGCGACTTCGAGGCCTTCGACGCCCTCTTCGGGTGGATGCGCCAGGCCTCGCAGAAGCTGGTGATGGTGCTGCCCCTGTTGCCCACCACCCCCGGCGACCCGAGCCCCTACTCGACGCGCTCGGCCTTCGGCCTGAACCCGCTCTTCATTCACCTCGGCTGGTTGCCCGAGGGCGTGCGCTTCACCGAGGAAGAGCAGAAGAACATCGACCTGGCCCGGGCCTCGCCGACGGTGCGCTACGACCTGGTGTTCCCGGTGAAGAACGCCGCCCTGGGCCGCGCCTTCCACGCCTTCGAGAAGGCCGGGAGCAGCGCCCGCTCCCGCGACTTCGAGGCGTGGTGCCTCTCGCAGCGCGATTGGCTCGACGGCTACGCGCTGTACTCATCCCTGTCCGAGGCCTTCGGCCAGAAGCCGTGGTGGGAATGGCCCGCGGGCCTGGCGCAGCGCGAGTCGAAGGCCCTCGAGGCGGCGACCCGCGAACACCACGGGCGCATCCGCTACCACCATTGGCTGCAGTGGGTGGCGCACGAGCAGTGGATGCGGGTGCGCACCTCGGCGAAGAACCACGGCATCACGCTGTGCGGTGACGAGCCGTTCATCATCGGGCAGGACTCGGCGGACTGCTGGTGCTTCCCCAGGTACCTGCGCCGCGACGCGCGCCTCGGCGTGCCGCCCGACGACTTCTCGGTCGACGGCCAGGACTGGGGCCTGCCCTGGTTCGACTTCGACGCGCTGGCCAAGGACGGAGACACCTGGCTGCGCCGCCGCGCAAAACACGCCGCCGCGACCTACGACGTACGCCGCATCGACCACGCCATCGGTTACTTCCGTCAGTACGTGCGCGACGAGGCCACGCCCAAGGGGCGCTTCGTGCCCGCCGACGAGCCGTTGCAGCGCGCGCTGGGCGAGAAGAACTTCCGCCTGCTGTCCGAGGGCGCGGGCATCGTGGCCGAAGACCTGGGCGTCATTCCCCGCTTCTCCAAGGACGTGCTCGCCGAGCTGGGCCTGCCCGGCTACCAGGTGATGCGCTGGAGCCGCGAAGACGGCGTGTACCGCGACCCCCGGCACTACCCGGAGGTCTCGCTGGTCACCACCGGCACCCACGACACCGAGACCATGCGCCAGTGGTGGGAAGGCGCCTCCGAGTGGGAACGCCAGACCGTGTGCCGCACCTGGCCCGAGCTGAGCCACTTCCAACACGCGCCGCCGGCCACCTGGAGCTTCGAGCTGCACGAGGCGCTGTTGCGCGCGGCGATCAACGCCCAGTCGAAGTGGTGCGTGCTCGCCTGGCAGGACCTCTTCGGCGAGACCGAGCGCACCAACACCCCCGGCACCATGGGGCCGCACAACTGGGCCTACCGCATGCGCGCCGAGGTGCAGCACCTGGCCACCGACGAGGCGCTGCAGCGCACGGCGAACTGGCTGACGCGGCTCTCGCACGAAGGCCGCCGCGCCTGAGCCAGTGAGGAGGGCGCGCGAAGCGCCTGCGCGCCCCACGGGCCTGCTGTACATACGATCCGTGTCGCCGCGCCCCCTCCTCCTCAGCCTGACGCTCTTCTGCGCGGGCTGCGCGACCGCCCCGCCGACGCCCGACGCCCAGGAAGTCGACGCCTTCAGCATCGAGGGCGAGCAGCAGCTCAAGGAAGGCGACATCAAGGAGAAGGTCGTCACCAACGAGTCGTCGTGGCTGCCCTCGTGGGTGCCGTGGCTGGGACACCTCGAGTGGTTCGACCCCATCGCCTGGCAGGCGGACCTGCGGCGCATCCAGCGCTTCTACGAGGCCAACGGCTACTACCAGGCGCGCGTCGTCGAAGACGTGGTGACCGAGACGAAGCCGAAGCACGTGAAGCTGCTGGTGCGCCTGCGCGAGGGAGACCCGGCGCGGGTCACCAGCGTCAACGTGGTCGGCCTCGAGGCGCTGCCCCCGGACATGAGCCGGGGTGTGCTCGAGGAGCTCCCGCTCAACGTGGGCGACATCTTCCTCGAGGACAGCTGGCAGCAGACCAAGGCCCTGCTGGCTTCCCGGCTGCGCGAGCTGGGCTTCGCCGAGGTGGCGCTCAGCGGCGAGGCGCTGGTCGACGTCGACGGCGCGAAGGTGGACTGCGCGCTGACCGTGGTGCTCGGCACCCGCTACAAGTTCGGCAAGACCTTCGTGGCCACCGACCCCGGCGCCCAGGTGCCGCCCCGGCTCATCGCCGACGTGGCCTCGCCCGACCTCGTGCCCGGCGAGTACTTCAGCGAGTCCGCCATGGCCGACGCCCAGGCCCGGGTGTTCCAGATGGGCGTGTTCGCCGGCGCCAAGGTGAACCGTGGCGCGCCCGATCGCGAGGCAGGCACGGTGCCGGTGGTCATCGACGTGCGCGAGGCGCCCTTCCGCTCGGTGCGCATGGGCGGGGGCCTCGGCGGAGACCTGGTGCGCCAGGAGCTGCGCGCCATCTTCGAGTACACCAACCGCAACGTCGGCTTCTCGCGGCTCTTCTTGAAGGACTCGCGGCTGGACCGGCTCACCCTGAAGGCCAAGCTGGGCATCGCCGTGCTCCCCAACGTGGTGGAGGTCTTCCGCAGCGCGCCGCTCTCCAAGTGGGGCCCGGTGTGGCGGGTGTACACGGAGTACGAGGTGCCCCGCGTCTTCGAGCTGCGCACCCTCTCCTTCCAGGGCAGCGTCGACCTGCTGCGTACGCTCGACAACACCTACAGCTACGACGCGCTCGAGGGGAAAGTGGGCTTCGTGTGGCGCCCCTTCACCGACGTCACCATCTTCCCCTCGCTCAACCTCAACGGCTTCCTGCTCTACGCGCCGCTCGAGCTGCGCGACACCGCGCCCGCGGGGGCGATGAACTGCCCGGTGTTCCCCAACGCGTGCATCGTCAGCTTCCTCGACGTCACCGCCGAGCTGGACGAGCGCGACAACAAGCTCGAGCCGAAGGCGGGCTACTACCTCTCGCTCGACGTCGCGGGGGGCCTCTCGTCGACCAGCAGGCTGCGGCCGTTCTTCAAGGTCACGCCCGAGGTGCGCGGCTACGTCAGCTTCGGCAAGAAGAAGCAGTTCACGCTCGCCGGCCGCGGGAAGTTCGGCCTGTTGCTCGCGCCCGAGAACGACACCCCCATCGTGGTGCGCTACTTCTCGGGCGGCTCGAACATGCGCGGCTTCTACAACCGCCGCCTCTCGCCGCAGATCGCCGTGCCCACGCTCGTCAGCCAGGAAGCGCCGCGCTGCGCGGGGCAAGCCGACTGCCCCAAGGTGCAGCTCCCCGACTTCACCAAGGGCACGACGCTGCCCCTGGGCGGCGCGGGGTTGCTCGAGGCGTCGGTGGAGCTGCGCTGGGCCGTGAGCGAAGACTGGATCCTCGCCATCTTCAACGACTGGGGCCTCGTCACCGAGCAGCCCATCGGGGCCACCACCGACTGGGCGAGCTCGCTCTACACCGCGGTGGGCTTCGGGGTGCGTTACCGCACGCCGCTGGGCCCCATTCGCGTGGACATCGGGGTGCGGCTCCCCTTCTTCGGGGCCGCGCAGCGCGTGAGCAACCTCGCGGGCACCGACAACGGCGAGGTGAAGGCAGTGCAGTCCTCGCCGGGGTGCTTCTTCGGCGTGGGCTCGGGGTTGCCGGTCAGCGACCCGTACACCTACGGCGCGACCCCCGGCGCCTACGGTGGCGCACCGGACAACATCTGCAGCGCCCACCTGTCCATCGGCGAGGCCTTCTAAGCCATGGAAGACGCGCGCACCGCCCAGCGACAGAAGCGACGCCGGCGCCTGGTGGTGGCGTTGCTGCTGCTCGTGGGCTTGCCCCTGCTGCTAGGGGGCGGCGCGTGGCTGTTCCTCCAGAGCAGCGCGGGCGAGGCGCTGATCAAGGAGAAGGTGCTCGCGGCGGTCAGCGACGCGCTGGCGGGCAAGGTGCAAGCCGACGGCGTCGAGCTCCGCGGCACGCACCTGGTGCTCACCGGGGTGAAGCTCTTCACCCCCGAAGGCGAGCTGGTGGCGTCCATCGAGCGCGTGGAGGCCAACGTCGACCTCGCCGGCTTCGCGCAGCAGCGCGTGCACCTCTCGCAGGCCACGCTGACCACGCCGGTGCTGTTGCTCAAGGAAGACGAGCGCGGCTGGAACCTCGTCCGCGCCATCGCCGCGAAGACCCCGAGCGCACCGGCCGCCACGCCCTCGGCGCCCAACGCCTGGCGCGTGGAACTCGACGCCGTGCAGCTCGTGGACGGGCGCTTCGACCTGCAGCAGGCCGACCGCCGCATCACCGCCACCGCGCTCCAGGCCAGCGGCGGCGCAAAGGTGAAGCTCGACCCGCTGGAGATCAGCGGCACCCTGAAGCTCGAGAGCCAGCTGACCTCGCCGTTGCAGGAGAAGCTGCTGGCCACGCTCACCGCGGACGCCGCGAATGGCCCGCAGAGCTACGACGTGGCCGCGAGCCTGGGAGAGACCCGGCTGCGCGGCCACGTGGAGTTGCCGGCGCTCAAGCTGAACCTCGATGAGCTGGTGGCCGCGCCCCGCGAGCTGACGGCCTTCGTGCCGGGTTGGCCCCTGAAGCTCCCGGTGTATGGAAAGGGCACGCTGAGCCTGCGCCAGGCGGTGCTCCAGCTCAGCGCGGGCAAGGCGAAGGTGTCGCTCGAGGCGAAGTACGACCTCGACGCCTCGTCGGCCGAGTCACTCGCGGTGCGCGGCGAGGGCATCGACTTGAAGGAGCTGCTGGGCGCCAAGCAGTCCTCCGCCATCGGCTTCGAGGCCACGGGCGCGCTCACCGACTGGCGGCCGGCCACCCTGGGCGGCGCGGTCAAGGCGAAGGCGACGTGGGACGCGAAGGGTCAGCGCATGGCCAGCGCGACCCTCGACGCGACGGGGAAGGACGGCGTGGCGAACGTGTCGCGCCTCGAGGTGCTCGCCCCGGGCGTGTCGCTCACCGCGCGCGGCACGGCGTCGCCCGAGGAGCTCAAGGTCTTCAGCACGCTGCGCGCGACCGACCTGAGGGAACTCGACCGGGCCCTCGAGCGCTTCGCCGGCATCGACACCGGCGGCCTGTCGGGCAGCGGCAAGGTGCAGGTGATGCTCACCGGCAAGCCCACCAGCCCCGCGGCGAAGGCCCTGGGCCGCCTCACGAGCCTCTCCATCTCCGGCGTGCAGATGCAGCAGCTCGACCTCGACGTCGACGTGCCCGACGTCACCCGGCCGCTCGACACCGACATCCTGCTCCACGCGCGCCGCTTGAAGCTCAACGGCCGCGCCTTCGACGAGGTGACCTTCGACTTCTACACGCACGGCCGGGAGCTCGACCTCGACCTCGCCACGAAGGGCCTGGGGGACCTGAAGGTGCACGTCATCGGCGTGCTCGACCAGGACCGGCGCGGGGCTGACCTGAAGACCGCCGAGCTCACGTGGACCGGCGCGACCTGGTCGCTCGAGGCGCCGACGCGGGTGGTGTGGGGCGAGCGCATCGAGGTGCTGCCCTTCACCCTGCACGATGGAGATCGCCGGGTCTCAGGCCAGCTGGTGAAGACGCGCACCACGCTCGACGCCACGGTGAAGGCCGAGCGGCTCGACCTGGCCCGGCTGCCGAAGATCATCTCGCCCCCCTCCTGGGAACTCGGGGGCACGCTCGACCTGCTCGACGTGGTGGTCAGCGGCAAGCCCGCCTCGCCCGACGTGAGCGCCACGGCGAAGCTGCACGACGGGCGCATCGTGGGCTTCACCGGCCTCGAGCTCGCGCTCCAGGGCGCGTGGAAGAACAGCCGGGCGCAAGGCACCGTGAGCCTGGGCAGCGACGCTGGGCACCTCGAGGGGACCTTCGACGTGCCGGTGCTGGCGTTGCTCGACGAGAAGCCGGGCGAGGGAAACGCGAAGTTCACCCTCCGCGACGTGACCACCGTGGCGCTGGAGAAGTACCTCCCGCAGCCGCTGCCGCTGCAGGGCACGCTGGGGGCCACCCTCGAGCTGTCGGGCAGCGGCGAACACCCCCGGCTCCTGGCCCAGGTCACCTCCGCCGCCCTCGCGCCTGCCGGGGGCGAAGGGAAGACGCTCCCGGCCCTCACCAACACGACCCTCACCGTCTTCACCGGGGCCGACGGCACCTTGAGCGCGAGCCTCGACCTCGAGGCGCTCGGCGGCCACCACCTCGTCCAACTCGCGACGCCCCTCACCCTCTCCTCGCTGCGTCACGACCCGCCGACGAAGGACTCGCTCCTCGCGATGCCGGTGACGCTGAAGCTCGACCTCCGGGCCGTGGAGCTCAAGCAACTCGCTGAGCTCGCAGGCGTGTCCGACGACGAGCTCGCTGGCACCGCGAGCCTCGCCGGCACGATCACCGGCTCGGTCCGCGCGCCGACGGGTGAGCTGGCCCTCGACCTCGCCAAGCTGAACTATCCCCCCATCCACGCTGCCGACATGCACCTCGTGCTCCGCGCCGACGCGAAGCAGACGAAGCTCACCGGCACCGGCTCGCTGTCCAACAAGCCAGCCGTGGAGCTCGCGGCGACCGTGGCCGCGCCCGTCGAGCGGGCCCTCACCGCGCTCCTCGCCCCGGGCGGCACCGCCGACGCGGCCATCGACGCCGTCAAGCACGCGCGCCTCGAGGCGCTGGTGGTGCTGCAACCCTTCGAGCTCGGCCAGGCCTTCCCCTTGGCCCCGGGTCAGACGCCACCGGGCGGCACCGTGGCCGCGACGCTCGAGGCCGGGGGCACGCTCGAGGCGCCCACCGCGCGGCTCTTCGGCACCCTGGCCAATCTCCGCTTCGATCGCGTGGCCCTGGGCAGCGCGCGCTTCGACCTCAAGAGCACCGGCACGCAGCAGAGCTTCACCGTGGCGCTCGGAGGCCAGGGCCGCGACGACTTCAAGGCCAAGGGCACGCTGGGCCTCGACCACCGCCTGTCCACGCTGCGCCACGGCCTGAACTGGAAGGCCGCGCCCATCGACCTCTCGCTCGACGCGCGCAACTTCGACCTGGGCTTCCTGTCGGGCAGCACCGATCTCCTGCGCATCGTCGGCGGCCGCCTCGACCTCGCGGGCAAGGTGACCGGCACGCTGGGCAGCCCGGGCTTCGTGGGCGACGCGACGCTCACGCAGGGGCGCCTCGCGCTGGCCGGCAACGGCGATTACCGCGACGTCGAGCTGACGCTCCACGCGACCAACGACCTCGTCGACGTGAAGAAGCTCCAGGCGAGCTCTGGGGCGGGCAAGGCCGAGCTGGTGGCGCGGGCCGAACGGCAACCCTCGGGCGCCTTCCTCCTCACCAGCACCGGGAGCGCAGAGACCTTCCCCCTGGTCAACGATGACCAGCTCCTGGCCACGATCTCGCTGCGCTACCAGCTCGAGGGTGACGTCAGCTCGAAGCTGGTCGACATCCGCAAGCTGTCGCTGCCGCGCGTCGACGTTCGCCTCCCGGAGGTCAAGCGCCGGGACCTGCAGGATCTCCAGCGCCCCAAGGACATCATCGTGCTGCGCAACGGCGCCACGGCGACCTCTCGAAAGAAGCAGGCCGCGAAGGACGCCAGCGCCCCCGCAGAGCCCGGCCTCGTGATGAGCGTGGTCGTCGACGCGCCGAACAACCTCTGGGTGCGCAGCTCCGACTTGAACGTCGAGCTGGGCCTCAGCGAGGGCTTCCGCGTGGAGCTCGGGGACACCCTGCGGCTCTTCGGCGAGGCGCGCCTCAAGCAGGGCACCATCAACGTCATCGGCCGTGAGTTCACCGTGCAGAGGGGCTCGGAGGTCCGCTTCGGTGGGCCAGCAGACCAGCCCTACGTCAACGTGAGCGCGCTGCACGTCAACGCCCGCGAGCAGGTGAAGATCACCGTCACCGTGGCCGGCAAGGGCACCGCCCTGGGCTTCAAGGTGGCCAGCGAGCCGCCCATGCCCGAGTCGGACATCTACGCGGTGCTCGCCACCGGGAGGCGCACGCTCAAGAACAGCGGCAGCGCGTCGATCAGCCCGGGCCAGGCGGCGTCGGTCGTCGGCCAGCTCGCGGCCAGCCAGCTCAAGACGGTCATCGCCAAGAAGCTGCCCCTCGACCTCTTCAACTTCGAGACCTCGGACGACCTGCAGCGCGTGAAGTTCGACATCGGCTGGTACCTCTCGGACACCCTGTTCCTCGGGGGCAGCGTGCAGGTGGGGGCCAAGCGCGAGCGCGGCGAGAACGTGTTCTCCAGCCGCCTCGAGTTCCAGATGACGCGCTCGGTGACGCTCGAGGCCTACGCCGGTGACGCGCTGAGCTTCGGCGCCGACGCGGTGTGGACGCGCGACTTCTAGGTTCCGCGCTAGACAGGGGCCGTGGAGTTCCTCTTCGTCTTCCCCCTCATCGCGGGCGTGATGCTGGCGGGCGCCGCCGTGGCCCTGGGCTTCGCCAGGCACCCTGCGGCCAGGTGGCTGGCCTTCGAGCTGGTCATCTGCGCCCTGTGGTTGCTGGCGGGCTGGGGCGAGCTCTCGGCGAGCGACGCCGACCTCAAGTACGAGTGGTACCGCTTCCGCTACGCCACCTCGGTGTTCTCGGCCCCCTTCCTGCTCTTCACCGTGGCCGAGCTGGTGGGCGACCGCCGCTGGGTGCGCCTGCCCTCGCTGGTGGCCTTCCTCGCGCCCTACGTCATCAGCCTGCCCTTCGCGTTCACCCTCAAGGAGCACACCTGGCTGCGCAAGGACCTGCACCTCGCCCAGGCCCTGGGGCTGGAGTGGTGGGTGGGGACCCCCGGACCCCTGGCCTGGGTGGCGATGGCCACCAGCTACCTGGCCGACGTGCTGGTGTTGTGGCTGCTGGTCCGCGCCATCCGGCAGCACCGCGGCACCGAGCGCGCCGAGTTCGCCACGCTCTTCGGCGTGAGCCTGTTTCCCGCGGCCCTCGACCTCCTGGCGCGCTTCAACGTGGGGCCCCTGCCCGGCTTCAACCTCGCCCCTTTCGCGCTCGTGCCCTCGTTCGCCGCCGTGGTGTGGATGTTCGCGCGCTTCGACACCTTCGACGTGATGTCGGCGATGCACACCCTGTTGCTGCACCGCATCCCCTCGCCGGTGTTCGTGGTCGATGACGAAGGATTGGTGCTCGAGGCCAACGACGCCGCGGCCACGGTGCTGGGCCACACCGCCCCGGCCCTGCGCGGACGCCCCACCGCCGAGTTGACGACGCTCTTCGCCGGCGAGGCCCCGGTCATCGAGCTCGGGGAAGGCGTCGAGCGCCGCTGGTTTCGCCGCAGCAGCACCGAGCTCACCGATCGCCGTGGCCGCCGCCGGGGCACCATGTGGGTGTTCGACGACGTCACCGCCGAGCGCCTGCGCGCCGAGGAGGCCCTCGCCGTCGCGCGCCTGGGCGAAGAGAAGCGCCACGCCCGCCAGCTCGAGTTGTTGGTGCGCGACCTCCACGACGGCGTCGGCGGCAGCACCGCCAGCGTGACGATGCTCGCGGCCCT
Organism: uncultured Archangium sp.; assembly: GCA_903905455.1. Taxonomy (GTDB): domain Bacteria; phylum Myxococcota; class Myxococcia; order Myxococcales; family Myxococcaceae; genus Archangium_A. The sequence goes on along the minus strand of CAIVGN010000137.1, from coordinate 11,194 downwards.
CGGGCTGAAGGAAGACGCGGCCGGGAAGGACACCGCGCTGCGCCGCATCCAACACCTGGCCATGGAAGGCAGCGCCGACATCCGCTCGCTGCTCAACTCGCTCGAGAACGAGGAGCCCACCTGGCCGGCGTTGCTCGTCGACTTCCGCAGCCACGGCGTGGGCCTGCTCGAGCGCAGCCAGGTGGCCTTCTCCTTCCGCGTCGAGGGGACCCCGCCGCGAAAGGGGCCCTCGCTGTATGCCGGCGTCTCGTTATTCCGGCTCTACAAGGAGGTGCTCACCAACGTGGTCAAGCACGCCCAGGCGACGCGCGTGGAGGTGGTGGTGACCTTCACCGGGGAACAGCTGGTGATGGTGGTGCGCGACGACGGCGTCGGCCTGCCCCCGCCCGAGGTGCGGCCCCAGGGGCGCGGCCTGCGCAACATCAGCAACCGCGCCGTCGAGCTGGGGGGCACGGTGCGCTTCGAGCCCACGCTGCCCGCGGGCCTCACGGTGCAACTGGCGTTGCCCCTGCCGCTGCACTCGCCGGTTGACGCCCCCGCGCAGCAGGGTAGGCCGTGAGCATGCGCGTGTGCGTCGTCGAAGATCAGGCCCTGCTGCTCAAGAGCCTCTCCGAGCTCCTCGCGAGCGCCGAGGGCGTCGAGCTCGCCGGCAGCCACCTCACCGCCGAGGCCGCGCTGCTGCAGACGGACTGGGCGCAGGTCGACGTGCTGCTCTCGGACATCGACCTGCCCGGGGTCTCGGGCGTCGAGCTGATCCGCCGGGTCAAGGCCCAGTGGCCCCACGTCAACTGCATGGCCTACACGGTCTACGAAGATCGCTCGACGGTGTTCGCGGCGATCAAGGCCGGCGCCTGTGGCTACCTGATCAAAGGCAGCGCCCCCGAAGACGTGCTCCTCGCGCTCAAGGAACTGCAGGCCGGCGGCGCGCCGATGAGCCCGCGGGTCGCGCGGAAGCTGCTGCTCGAGTTCCAGAGCACGCCCGCAGACCAGCGCCCCGCGGCCGACGTGAGCGAGCTGCTGACCACCCGAGAACTCGAGGTGCTCAAGGGCATCGAGCAGGGCCTCTCGTACAAGGAGATCGCCCAGTCGCTATCCCTGAGCACGCACACCGTGCACGGGCACCTCAAGCACATCTACGAGAAGTTCCAGGCGCACGGCCGGCGCGACGCCATCGCCACGGCCCGGCGCCTGGGCGTGCTGTAGGCGCCCTCCCCGCTCCGCTCACTGCGCCGAGGCCACGCTCGCCGCCTCCAGCCGCCCCCCCGGCGTCCACTCGAGACCCAGCACCGCGCGGAACGCCGGCACGCCCAGCGCGCCCCCGAAGCCCGTGCCTGCATAGGCATGCAGCCGCAGCGAGCGGGTCACGCCCCAGTGCGCCCCGAGCATCAGCTCCGTCGCCGTACCCACCGAGCTCGCCGCGTCGGCCAGGGGCACCACCACCTGCAGCTCGGGCCCCACCAGCAGGTTCGCCGCCGCGAAGTTCCAGCCCGCCGCCAGCGTGCCGGCCAGCTCGTGTTCCAGCGTCTTGCCCCCGATGATCGTCACCGGTGCCGTGCGCAGCCGCGCGCCCAACCGCGCCGCGTACTGGAACGACGAGGCGTGCCCCGCCGCGGCCACGAAGGGCGCGAGCGAGACCACCGCGTCACCGGCGTAGGCCGCCCGCTGGCCCGTGGGAAACGACGCCCGGAGCCCCGCCGCGAGCCGCACCGGGGACCGCTCTCCGGTGAAGCGCCAGGTCGCCCCGATCCGGAGGTCGCCCACCGCGAACGACGCCGAGGGCCCGGAGACCAGCCCGGTGTTGTCTACGCCCGAGTCGCCCATCGCCAGCAACTGCACCGGCAGCAGCGCCGTCAGCCGGAGCCGGCTCAGCGGAGACCACGCGCCTCCCAGGTGCAGCGTCGCCTGCGACGAGACCACGTGAGTGACGATGTCACTCGACTCGCGAATGCGCAGCGGCTCGTTGGCGTAGTCGAACGACGCCCGCAGGGCGAAGCGCTCGAGATCCAGCGAGTCGGCCGAGGTCCACGCGCTGCCCGCTTCGGCCGGGTCGAAGCGGTCGAGGGCGAAGCGCGTCTCCGTCTGCGCCTCGGCGCGCGTCCCCCCCAGCACCAGCACCGCGGACGACACCACGGCCACGGACAGCGCCGCGCGACGCCGGCGACCGAGCGCCGCCAGCAGCACCGCGCCGAAGACCACCCACGGCGCGCCCCCACCCGTCGAGGTGCACCCCAGCCCGCCACCCTCGGCGACGGCCTGCGGCTTCACGCACACCCCGTCGGCGACGTTGCACACGCCCGACTGGCACAGCCCGGCCGAGGCCTCGTCACACGCCTTGCCGTCGTCGATGCCGCACCGCGCGTTCTCGCCGCAGACGTTGCCGTTGCAGTCCGAGGTGCTCGCGCAGGCCACCAGCAGGTCGGCACCGCAGGTGTTCAGCTTCGCGTTGCAGCCGCCGGTGGCGCACACCGCCGCCCCGATGGCCGCGGTGCACACCCCGCCGTGCAGCCCGTCGTTGGGGATGGCGAGGCCCACCGCCAGCTTGCCGCTGCAGGTGCGCGCGTCGCGCTGGCAGAACTGGGTCGCCGCGCAGTCCGCGTCGACGGAGCACGCCCCGCCCGGCGAGCAGGCGCCCGTGGAGGAGCACCCACCCGAGCGGCACACCAGCGCCGCCGTGGCCTGGGTGCATCCAGGCTCGTCGTCGACCAAGCCACAGCGTTGGTCGGCGCCGCACGCGTTGCCTTCGCACTGCGCCCCCGTGGTGCACGGAGCTCCGAGCTCGGCGCCGCAGGTGGTGGTGGTCTCGTTGCAGCGACCCGAGCTGCAGGCGGCGTTGACGCGCGTCCCCGGGCAGGTGTCGTGCAACCCGTCGGCAGGCAGCGCCGCCCCCGCCGCCAGCTTCGCCACGCAGGTGAAGGTGGAGCGGCTGCACGCCTGGGCGCTCTGGCAATCGGCGTCGGCGGTGCAGTGGTCAGGGCCGGCCGGCACGCACACGCCGCCCGGGCTGCAGGCGCCCGACTGGCAGAGCTCGCCCTGGTTGGCCGCGGTGCAGGCCCCATCGCCGTCGACGAAGCCGCACTTGCCGTTGGTGCCACACACGTCGTTGGTGCAGGCCGCAGCGGTGGTGCAGGTCGCGCCCACGAGCGCGGCGCAGGTGCGGGTGGTCGCGTTGCACAGGCCCGAGGCGCAGGCCGCGTTCACCAGCGTGCTGGGGCAGGCGTCATGCAACCCGTCCTGGGGGAGCGGGCTGCCCGAGGCGAGCTTCGCCACGCAGGTCAGCGTGGTGCGGTCGCAGGCCTGCGCGGTGGTGCACTCCGCGTCGACCGAGCAGTGGCCCGGCCCCGCGGGCACGCACACCCCGCCGGGGCTGCAGGTGCCCGACTGGCACACCGTGGCCGCGTCTCCGCTGGTGCAGGGCCCGGCGCCGTCCGCGCGGCCGCACTTGCCGTTGGCGTCGCAGAGGTTGTTGGCGCAGCTCGCGGCGGTGGTGCAGGCGCCGCCCACGGGCGCGCCGCAGGTGTTGGTGGTGGCGTTGCAGGCCCCCGAGAGACAGACGGCGTTCGTCCCGCTGCCCGGACAGGTGTCGTGCAGCCCGTCGGCCGGCAGCCCGATGCCTGCCGCGAGCTTCGCGCCGCAGGTGAAGGTGGAGCGGTTGCACGCCTGGGCGCTGGTGCAGTCAGCGTCGGCGAAGCACCGGCCCGCGCCGCTGGGAATGCAGGTGCCGTCGAGGCTGCACGCGCCGGACTGGCAGGTGGTCGCCGCGGTGGCCGCGGTGCAGCTCGCCGTGCCGTCCACCCGGCCGCACTTGCCGTTGGCCGCGCAGAGGTTGTTCGCGCAGGTGGCCGCCGAGGTGCAGCTGGCGTTCACCGCCCCGCCGCATGTGCCGGTGGTCGCGTTGCACAGGCCCGAGGTGCAGGCCGCGTTGCTGCCCGCGGTGCAGGCGCCGTGGAGCCCGTCCTGCGGGAGCGTCGCGCCGGCCGCCAGCTTCGCCACGCAGCTCATCGCGGTGCGGTTGCAGACCGTGGCGCCCGTGCAGTCTGCGTCGGCGTGACAGCTGCCCGCCGTAGAGGGAATACACGTGCCGTCGGCGCTGCAGGTGGCCGACTGGCAGATGGTGGCCGCGGTAGCGGCTGAGCAGGCGCCCGCCCCGTTCGCCGCGCCGCACTTGCCGTTGCTGCCGCAGAGGTTGCCCGCGCAGAACGCCGCCGAACTGCAGGTGGCGTTGAGCGCGCCGCCGCAGGTCCCGGTGGTGGCATTGCACAGGCCCGAGACGCAGGCTGCGTTGGTGCCTGAGGCGCAGCTCGCGTGGAGCCCGTCCTGGGGCAGCGCGACACCATCGGCGCGCCTGGCAACGCAGGTCATCGCGGTGCGGTCGCACACCAGCCCCCCAGTGCAGTCCGCGTCGGCGTGGCAGCTCCCGGCCGTCGCGGAGATGCAGGTGCCGTCGGTGCTGCACACGTGCGACTGGCAGACAGTGGCCGCGTTGGCCGCGGTGCAGGTCGCCGTGCCGTCGGGCAGGCCACACTTGCCGTTGCTCGCGCACTGGTTGCCCGCGCAGCCGTTCGCCGCAGTGCAGACTTCACCGGCCGCGGCGCCACAGGTGTCGGTGATCGTGTTGCACAGTCCGCTGATGCACACCCCGGGGGTGCCCGCGCACGGCCCGGTGCCGCTCAACTTGCCGCACACCCCGCCGACGCACAGGTTCAGCTCGCACTGGGCGTTGCCGGTGCAGCCGGAGCTGCCGCTGGGGAGCGCGCACGTGTTCGTGCTCGCGTTGCACGCGCCGCTGGCGCAGATGCCCTGCGTCTGCGCCGTGCACAGCCCGCCGTGCAGGCCGTCGTTGGGGATGGCCACGCCCACCGACAGCCTGGCCACGCAGCTGAACGTGGACCGGTTGCAGTACTGCGCCGCGCTCGCGCAGTCGGCGTCGACGTAGCAGCCGCCGCTGAGCGCAGGCATGCACGCGCCGGCCGAGCTGCAGGTGGCCGACTGGCACACGCTGGCCGCGGTCGCCGCGGTGCAGGCGCCCTGGCCGCTGCCGAAGCCACACTGGCCCCCGGTGCACTTGTCGACGACGCACTGGTTGTCCGCCGTGCACGCGCCAGGCGTGGCCACCGCGCAGGTGCTCGTCACGCTGTTGCACGCGCCCGAGCCGCAGACCGCCACGGCGCTGGCGCAGGTGCCGGCGTGGAGTCCGTCCGTGGGGATCGCCGTGCCCGCCGCCAGCTTCGCCACGCAGGCGAAGTTCGCGCGGTCGCAGAAGGTGGCGCCGGCGCAGTCAGCGTCGGCGAAGCAGGCTCCCGACTGGGCAGGCACGCAGGCATCGGCCGTCGCGCTGCACGCAGCCGAGCGACAGACCGCCGCGCGGCCCCCGCTGCAGCCCGCGCCGCCGTTCGCCACGCCACACTTCCCGTCGGCCGCGCAGAGGTTCACCACGCACTGGTTCGCCGCCGAGCAGTTTTCGCCGTTGGCCGAGGCGCAGGTCAGCGTGGTCGCGTTGCACGAGCCCGAGACGCAGGCGCCGTTGGTGTTGCCCGCGGCGCAGGCCGCATGCAGCCCATCCGCCGGAAGCGCCGCGCCCGACGCCAACTTCGGCGCGCACACGTCACCGGTCTTGTTGCAGAAGGTGCCAGCGGCGCAGTCGCCGTCGAGGTAGCAGCCCGTGGCCGAGCTCCGGCACGTGCCGTTCGCGCTGCACGCTCCCGATTGGCAGGCGATGGCCTGGTTGGGGATGGTGCAGGCGCCTCCCGCCAGCGCGCCGCACTTGCCATTGGTGTCACAGACCCCGGCGAGGCACTCGACGTTGGTGGCGCAGGTGTCGCCGGTGTTCTTTCCCGAGCGGCAGACATGGCTCGCGCACAGCTGGTTCGCGCCGCAGTCCGTCGACGCCGCGCAGTCATCCACGGCACCGGTGAGGCAGGTCCCGCTGACCGGCGCACAGGCCAGCGACTGGCAGGTCGCCGACGCGTTGCTCGCGGTGCAGGCGCCTGCGTAGCTCGAGTTGCCGCAGCGCCCGTTGGCCGCGCACACGTTGGAAGCGCAGGAGCTCGCTGCCGTGCAGACCTCGCCCGCCGCGCCCGCGCAGGCCCCGGTGGTGGCGTTGCAGAAGCCGGTCGTGCACGCGCGATTCAGGGTGCTCGCCGGACAGGTGTTGTGGCCTGGGTCGAGCGCCGACACCGCGGTCCCCGGAAGGACCTGGGCGCTGCAGTAGCCGCTCGCGCAGTAGTAGGCCCCGAAGCCGGCGCAGTCCGCGTCCACCGCGCACGTGCCCTGGTTCTGCAGGCAGGTGCCGCTGGTGCTGCACAGGCCCGACCGGCAGTTGGCGAGCGCTGTCGCCGCGGTGCAACTGCCACCAGTCCACACGCCGCAGGCCCCAGCGACACACGCGCCCGACGCGCACTGCGCAGCCGAGGTGCACGCACTCGACGCGTTCCCCGCGCAGGCCCCCGTGGTGGTGTTGCACAGCCCCGACGCGCAACGGATGACGGCGTTGTCCGCCGTACACGCTCCGGCCGCGGGCACGACGCCATCGGCCGCGAAACAGCTGTTGGCCACACAGCTCTCCGACGCGCACTGGGTACCAGTGGTGCAGTAGCCGTAGGGGCCCGGCGCGCAGGTGTTGTTCGACGCGAGGCACAAGCCGGTGCTGCAGGCCGCGGTGAGGCCCGAGGCAGGGCACGTCACGCTGGCAGGCATCACCGTGCCCATCGCGGCGGCGGTGCAGACGTGGGTGGTGGCGTGACAGAACTGCCCCTGGCCGTTGACCTTCGGGCAGTCCGCGTCGTTGGCGCACTGGCCCGCGGGCACGCACACCCCGGAAGGAGAGCAGGCCCCCGCCTGGCAGGTCGCGAGCGCGTTGCCCGCGGTGCACGCGCCGGTGAATGACGGGAAGCCACACAGGCCGTTCCCGCTGCAGTTCCCCGAGGCGCAGTCGCTGGCTTGCGTGCAGCTCGCGCCACCGCCGCCGTGGCACAGGTTGGTGCGCGGGTCACAGCCGCCGCTCAGGCACTGCGAGGCCGCGCTCGTCACAGTACACACCGCAAAGCGCCCGTCGGCGGGCACCACCTGGCCGTCGGCCACCTTCGGCTTGCATGCGTTGGTGGTCACCGCGCAGTAGTTCCCCGCGGTGCAGTCCGTATCGGCGGCACACGCGCCTGCAGACGGCACGCAGTAGCCGCTGCTGCTGCAGAAGCCGGAGAGGCAGATGGCCGCGGCCGAGCTCACGGTGCACCCCGACGCGCCGTTGGGGCGCCCGCAGACACCGTTGTTGCACACGCCCGCGGCGCACTGGCTGGCCTGGGTGCAGGCTTCACCTGCGGGGGCGACGCACGACGAGGTCATGCCGTTCGACGTGCACAGGCCGCTCGCGCAGCGGGGGGCGAGACCGGCGGTGCAGTACGAGACGCCGGGCCCCGTGGACTGGGGCAGCGACGCACCGTTGGCGAGCTTGGGCTGGCAGGTGAAGGTGCCGCTCCAGCTGACCTGGCCGAAGGTGCTCTTCACCGCGTCGCAGTACGAGAACACCGAACACGTCGCGTCGTTGGCGCAGCCGCCCACGGCGGGTACACACACGTTCTCCACCGCGTCACAGGTCTTCGACGCGCAGACCACCGCCTGGTTGGCGACGGTGCACGCAGTGCCCGAGGGCTGGCCACACTTGTTCGCGGTGCAGGCGACGCCGCCGCAGTCGGTCGCGGTGGCGCAGGCCGTGCCCGCGGGCTGGGCGCAGACGTAGAGCATCGACGGGGACAGCACGCAGGCGCCGCTGGTACACGCATCGGTCAACCCGTTCGCCGGGCACTCGCCGGTCGAGAGGCTGAACGCCAGCGTGTGCTTCACGACGCACTGGTGGCCGGCGGGAGAGCAGTACTCGCCGGACTGACAGTCGCGGGAGTCGCCGCAGCCCACCATGGAGCCGCCGCCCTGGGGCCGGCACAGCCCACTCTGCGCGCCGCAGTAGTAGCTCCGGCACACCGTGGGCGCGGTGGCGTCGGTGCACGGGCCGGCGCCATCGGCGTAGCCGCAGGAGGGCGTCGTGCCTCCCAACAAGATGCCCACGTCACCCACGCACTCGGTGAACGAGGCGACGATGGAGTTCGCCTTCGCCGCGCACTTGCCGGTCGACGGGCTGCAGGCGAGCTGCGCGCACGCCGGGGTGACGAAGCTGGGCGGGCACCCGTTGGAGCCGTTGTCCGTGGGCACTGCCGCGCCCCGGGCCACCGCGGCCTTGCACAGGTACGTCGTGCTCGAGCAGTACCCGCCGGGGCACGCCGCGTGCGACGCGCAGTAGGTGTTGCCGCCGCCATCGACGGGGATGCACACCCGCAGGTCGGTGTTGCAGCGGTTCGAGGTGCAGTCTGCGTTGACGCTGCACGTCCGGCCCACCGCCGCGCCGCAGACGTTGGCGGTGCACGCGTTGCCGGCGCACTCGCCGCTGGCCGCGCAGGCCGAGCCACCGGGCAGCGCGCAGGTGACGGTTACCGGGTTGCAGACGCCGGTGAGGCAGCTGCTCGTCGAGCCGTTCGCGGGGCAGACAGGCGCAGGCAGACCCGCGGCCACCTTCGGCTTGCAGGTGAACTTCGTCGCCAGGTCGGTGAGTTCGCAGAAGCTGGAGGCGGTGCAGTCGGCGTCGACGGCGCAGCGGCCCGCGCCGGAGGGAATGCACACGGCGCCGTTCGGGCTGCAGGTGCGGCTCTGGCAGTTCTCGAAGGCGTTGGCCGCGGTGCACGGCCCGGACCCGGGGACGCTGCCGCAGCTGCCCGCCACGCAGGTACCCGACGCACAGCCCGCGCCGGTGGTGCAGACCGCGCCGCCTGCGCTGCCGGCATTGCAGCCCGCGCTCATGGTCCCGAGGGTCGGCGAGATGATCACGCCGGCGAAGTTCTGCGACGTGCCAGGGCACAGGGGCGCGTGCCCGTAATAGGCGCCGCTGATGATGGCGTGCGGGGCGTAGCGCGCGGTGATGATGCCCGCGGGCGCAGTGAGGACACGGTCGACGCAGCCGCCGTAGCCCACGAGGTACGAGAAGCTCGGCGGCGAGGGCTCGACGAACTGCTGCTCGAAGTCGCAGATCTGCTCGGGGCCACACTGCGTGTCCGACGCGCACGGCGTGGCGTTCGCGGGCACCTGCGCAGGCAGGGGCACACAGGTCCAGCGGTTGATGCCGGTGGACGTCTCGACCACGCCACCGACCGGGTTGATGCACTTCGCGTCAGCCTCGGCCTTCGTCGCGTACGTGCGCCGCGGCGCGATGACGGCCCCGGGCTGAAGCTCCGTGACGCCGGGGTCGCCGCAGGTGCGAACGGACGCGCTGTGGTTGGTGTACTGCGCGGGGCACAGGCCCGAGTAGCACTCGGCGTTGCTGGTGCAACCCATGGCCCCGTTGACGTACTTGCAGGTCAGCGAGGCCGGGTCGCACTTCGTGTCCCAGAAGCACGGGTCGGCCGGCGCCAGCGTGCAGCTCTGGCCCAGGTTCCTGAAGCCGCACACCGCGCCGCTGCAGAAGTTCGAGGCACAGTCGGCGGCCTGGGTGCACGCAGCGCCCGACGCGCCCTTGCAGGTCCCCACGAGGGTCTGGGTGTTGACCTGGCAGGCGAGGCCGCCACCGCCACAGTCGGCGTCGATGGCGCAGGCATCACCCAGCACCGGGTCGATGACCACGGGGTACACCGCGCTGGAGTCATCGACCTCGAGCCGCAGGCCCTCGCGCGTGGCGATCATCATCGCGGGCAAGGCCGTGTGGTTCGCGTCGTACGCAAGCAGGCCGTCGTAGCGCGCGACGTGGGCGCCCAACGGAAAGGTCGCGCCGCGCCCGTCGGAGTCGACCGTCGCCGGCGCGCCGAGCGTCAGCTCGACCCGCAGCGCGCCTTCGCCCGCGGGGCGCTGCTCGAAGCGGAAGGTCTGCTCGAAGCCCGTGGGCGTACTCTCCCAGCGCTCGGTGAAGGTGCCCTGGCGCCGCGCGACCGCGGTCGTACAGTCCGCACAGTCACGCGAGAAGACAGCGCGACCCAGCGCCAGGGCCGCACCTTCGCGACCGGCCCCCGAGACCCCCAGCTCCACGGTCGCGTCACCCGAGCGGGCGATCACCTGGACCTGTTCCCCGAGCCGCACCGTGAACGCGCTCTCCGGGTGGCTCCCCTCGAAGCCGTCGCCGACCTGAACCAACTGCGGCAACGTGAGCAGCGTCTTCGCCGCCAGTCTCCACTGAGCGACCACGAGGCCTGCGCCCACCAGCAGCGCGAGCGCGATCACCACGTGGACCACGCGCGACTTGAAGAACGAAAGACCAGTCATGGAGGCGCTCCCGGAGGGCCGAGTGAAAACGAACCCTCAACGAGTAGCTGGAGCCCCCAGAGCCGCCCACGCGGCGGTTGGGGGTTTTCTGGGGGGGCCCCGCCCCGCCATGAACGTGACGGCGATGTTCGCTACAGCACGCACCCCGGGACCAACTGGCCCGCCTGCAGCAGCGCGTTGCGCGCCTGGGCCCGCTCCCGCTCCCAGAAGCACAGGGTGTTCGCCTCGCGCAGGTACCCGTATTGGTAGAAGGTCGGGTTCGGGGTGTTGGCGAGGATGGGCTTGGGGTCCGGGTCCCACAGGGCCTTGCGCCGTCGCGCGACGATGTCCTTGGCCGTCGCGAGGTGGGCCTCGGCCTGGGCGATCAACCCTGCGTCGCTCCCGCCAGCCGCGGTGGCCAGCGTCGCCGCATAGAGCGCGTGAATGAAGCGCACCCGGGCCGCGGTCACCTGCACGCCGTCCTTCAGCTCGGCCATCACCGGGTCATCGGAGGGCAGCGCGTCGGCCTCCACCGCCAGCGCGCTCAGCTCGTCGGCGTGCACCTTCAACTTCTCCACCACGCGCACGCGGAAGTCTTCGCGCACCGCCAGCGTGGCCGCGAGCAACTCGGTGAACTCGGGGCGATCCGGCTGGCTGAAGATGCCCAACTGGTCTCCCGCGTCGATGAGCTGGTCTCTCGACGCCACGTAGGCCGCGAGCCGCTCGAGGATCAACGCCCGGTGCTGCGCCTCGCCCAGCCGCCGCACCAACTCCGTGGCCACCGCGCCCTGCGCCCCCCAGCCGCCATAAATCTCCGCCACGGCGTCGCTCCACTGCGCCGGCCGCGTGTAGTTCATGCGCAGCGTCGCGGCGTCGGTGAGCCAGTACCCCCACTCCTGCCCGGAGCTGAAGAGCACGTGGTCCT
>CAIVGN010000136.1 GCA_903905455.1 uncultured Archangium sp. | reverse complement strand
GGCTGGTATGACGCGCGCGTGGCGACCGCACCGACGACACTCGTAACCCCGCGATTGGGGGGGGGATTTTCCGGCAGAGGCATCTCGAGGGGCAATTATGTCTGCCCCTGAGAGCTCCGTCATCGTCGGTTCCGTCGACCCGCTGATCGGTACGTCGATCGGTGCGTACGTCGTGAAGTCACTGCTGGGCGATGGGGGCATGGCGATGGTCTTCCTCGCGGAGCACCAGGCCATCGGGCGAAAGATGGCGGTGAAGGTGCTCAAGGCCGAGGTCGCAGCGCAGGGCGAGTGGGGCCAACGCTTCGTCGCCGAGGCGCAGGTCGTCGCGGCCCTCAAGCACCGCAACATCGTCGAGGTGTTCGACTTCGGGCAGCTTCCCGACGGGCGCCAGTTCCTGATGATGGAGTACGTGGAGGGCGAGTCGCTCGCGGCCTACGTCGAACACCACGCGCCGCTGATCCCCGCCATCGCGCTCGACTTCACGGACCAGATCCTCAACGCGCTCGGCGAAGCCCACAAGAAGGGCATCGTTCACCGCGATCTCAAGCCTGGCAACGTGATGCTGGTGCGCGAGCACAACAACGAACCGCTGCTCAAGGTGCTCGACTTCGGCCTGGCCCGGCAGGGCGCGCTGACCTTCGACCTCGAGGCGGGCTCGCAGGACGCGAAGACCTCGCTGCTCGCAGGCACTCCGGCCTACGTCGCTCCCGAGCAGGCGCTGGGGGAAGTCGTCGATGGACGTGCCGACCTCTACGCGCTGGGCGTGATGCTCTTCGAGATGCTCACCGGGCGCCTCCCCTTCGACGCGAAAGACGATCGCGACCTGGTGCAGATGCACGTCTCGACGCGCGCGCCGACGCTCGACGCGATGATCAACGGACTGCCTGAAGGCCTGTCTGACTTCGTCGCCTCGTTGCTCGCCAAGGAGCGTGACGCGCGCCCCGCGAACGCCGACGTCGCGAGACAGGCGACGCAGCGAATCATCAAGCGCCTGCGGGTCGATGCCACCGCGGTACGCTCCATGCCGGCGCGCGCGCAGGAGCATGCGCCGACCCAGAAGTTCGAGCCGGCGCAGGCCACCTCGGTGACCACCGACCTTTCGCTCAAGGCGGCGAAGCCTTCGGCCGCACCGAAGGTCGTTGCCATGGCGGTGTCGTTCCTGCTGCTGGGGTTGGCCACCTGGGCGTTCTGGCCTCGACCTCCTCCGGTCGAGCCCGTGGTCGTGCCCCCCGTTCAGCTCTCGGCTCCCGTGGTCGAGGTCGATGCCGGGACTCCAGTCGCCATCGTCGAGGCTCCGGTTCCAGAAGAACTCACGCCGCTGCCCATGCCGGTGCCGGTCAAGGTGACCAGGCAGCCCGCGGCCGCGCCCCAGTGCGTCTTTGACGATCGCTTTCGCGACTACGCGCGACGCACGCGAGACGAGCTGCGCTCCATGGGTGACTCGCAGACGCCCGTCTTCCTCAAGGCGTCCGATCGCCTCGCTGACGCGCTGGTCCAACGAAACTGTACGAAGGCCAACCTCGCCCTGGCCGAGCTGCGCAAGGCCGTCGGGGCTTCCGAGGAATGACAACGATGATGAAGACGACGTGGACTCGTGGGCTGTGCCTTGCGGTGGCGTGTGCCGCGTCGCTCGGCCTCGCGCAGGCGGCCAAGCCCACCGTGGTGAGCACCGCGCTCGAGCTCGACCCCAACCCGGCGCTCACGCGCTTCGAGAAGGAGCTGCAGGCCGGCTACTTCAAGGTGTTCGACGAGCGCTCGGGCGCGCTCGTGCCCTCGAAGAAGGAAGCCGACGCGGCGATGAAGGAGGCGAAGCGGCTCGATTTCCGCGACTCGGACGAGGCGCTCGCCCGGTTCGCGGAGAAGGCGGGCACGATGTACGCGGTGTTCGCGTCGGTGCAGTACACGGCCCGCAAGCAACTGGTGCTCAGCGGCCGGGTCGTTCGCGATGATGGGAAGTTGATCAAGACGGCGCGAGTGGAGTTGCCCAGGGGCGACGACACGCTCGCCGGGAGGATCACCCTGCTCAGCGAGCTGTTCTTCACCGAGTTGGGCTTGGCGAGGTTGCCGACCTTCAAGGAAGTGAAGACCTCGACCCCCGAGGTTCGCGTGGAGCCGGTGAAGGTCAAGCTCGTGGACTCGCCGCCGCCACCTCCTCCCCCCGTCGCGCTGGTCGACACCGGGGCGGGGCAGCGTTCCGCGGGGAAGGTGCTGGTCATCGGTGGCGCCGGAGTCGCGGTGCTCGGTGCGGTGCTCCTTGGTGTGGGTCAGGGCATCGGTGGCTCGCTCGGGGTGGTCTCTGGCAATGTGCCCGAGGCGAAGGTGAGTGACTTCCAGGCCGCGCGCACGCTCACCGGTGCAGGCCTGGTGACGCTGGGCGTGGGCGCCGTGGCTGCCGCGGCGGGCGCGGTGCTGTGGGCCATCGCCCCGGCGCCTCCCGTCAAGGTGAGCGCGGTACCGATGCAGGGCGGTGTGATGCTTGGGTTTCAGGGGGAGTTCTAAACATGCGCGCATGGTGGGTGGCTGTCATCGCGGTGGCGTTCTCGGGCTGTGACTTCGGCGTGAAGCACTGCGCGCTGGACACGGACTGTGACAACGGCGGCGTCTGCTCGTCCGGGGGCTACTGCCTCACGCTCGCGGACGCGGGCACTGGCGGGTCGATGGGTGGGGGCGGCGGCGGCGTCACCGGCGGCGGTGGCGCTCCCGGCGGTGGCGGCGGCTCGCCGGGCGGTGGGCTGGGCGGAGGAACTGCGAACCCGTGCGAGGGGGTGACGTGCCTCGAGGGGTACCAGTGCGAGCCTTCGACGGGCAGTTGCACGCTGCGGGTGACGGGGCTGGTGATTGACGAGCCGATGGGAACCCTGACGAACGACGCGGGAGTGCTGGTGACGGCGCGACTGACGACGACGGCGACGGTGCAGTTGCCGAGGAGCATCGCGCTGGTGGTGGACACGGGGCTGCCGCAGGACGTGTCGCTGGGGTCCAGCGCCTACAGCACGGTGATTCAGTTGAGCGAGGGGACGCACACCCTGCACTTGAGCGCGACGCTGGCGGACGCGGGGTTCACGGCGAGCAAGAGCATCACCGTGGACACGGTGGGGCCGACGATGATTGCCGCGCTGCCGACGGCGCCGCAGCAGCGGGACGAGGTGCTGACGCTGGTGCTCGATGCGAGCGAAGACGTGCAACTGGGGACCATCGACGTGCGGATGAATGGCGTGCGGTTGGTGGCACCGACGACCACGTGCAACTCGCGGGGAGGGTGCTGGACGATGGACATGTCGGCGCCCGCGCTCGATGGGATGACGGGGAACTTCACGGTGACGGCGAAGGCGACGGACCTCGCGGGGAATGAGAGGACCACGATGCTGGGGACCGTGGGGGTGACGCGGAAGCGGTGGGAAGTGCAGCCCACCATGACCGAGACGCTTCGTGCCGCGCCTGCCGTTGGCCCCGATGGGACTGTTTTCGTGGGTTCGATGAACGGGGCCAATACGGGTGGAACGCTTTTCGCGCTGAATCCGAGCGACGGAGGGGTGCTGAAGACCGACGCGACGTTGGGGGCGATTCAGAGCCTGGCGACGTCGGTCAGCAACGACGCGGGCCTCGTGTATTACACGGCGAATTCTTCGGCCGGGAAGGTCGGGGCGAGATTGGCTTCGGACGTGACGCTGAGCGCGACGCAGTCGGCTGTCGGAGGGAATGGTACGAGCCCCACGTATTCGGCGCTCGGGCTGGTTGCGAAGACGGGGACGGAGGTGGGAGCCATCGCGGCGTTCAATGTGGACCCCAGTTCATCGGCAGCCAGTCGACTGCAGGTGTATTGGTCGTCTGCAGGCAATGAGCCTCTGGGGGCGGTTGTTTCGAATCCAACCGCCTTCGAGTTTGCGCTGGTGCCAGACAGCGTCTCGTCCGCGAACAACATCGTGGTGAACGGCACCGAGGCGTACCTGTTGACGAGGCCCGCGGGCGTCGGGCTGTATCGACAGACAATCCAGACTGTGAACGGAACCCCGACGCTTGGGACTGCGCTGAATATCGCGACGACGGGGTCGGGCACGTACGCGAGCGGCCAGTTGTTGGTGGGCGGCGAGAGCCTCATTGGCGGAATGGTGGGACTGCAGGACTTCTACCGAGTGGGCGCGGGTGTCGTTCCCGGAAACCTGACGGTGGGCGCCGACAACGGGCTTGCGGCGGCGGTGTCTCCGACGTTGGCCTTCGTGGGCCGCGGCAGTGACCTGGTGTCCTTCAATCCGACGTCACTGGGGCTGCCTGGAGTTGCGCTGAAGTCGGCTGCTGGGACCATCCGTACATCGCCGGTGTTGGGCAAGGCGCGAGTCGGCCAGGCGATGGGACTGGGCTACGCGGTGAACAGCGCAGGGAAGCTCTTTGTCTTCGCTCAAGATGGCAGCGCAGCGGCGGCCAACTCTGCATCGGACTGGCTGAACGTCTTCGCGACGGGCTCGAACCCGGTCTACGCGCACCCGACGCTCGACTGTAACCGGCGCGCCGGTGCGGCGACGTCGAGCACCGGCATCCTCTACGTCGCGTCGGGCTCGGGGAAGGTCGTGGCCATCGTGGTGGACTCGCCGTCACTGCTCGACACCTCAGGCGCGTGGCCCAAGTACCAGCGGACCGCCGGCAACGCGGGCAACACCGACAACGCGCGCTTCCCGCTGAACCCCGGCTGTCCCTGACGAATGCTGGGGCGACGGGTCGGTGGCTACGAGGTGAAGTCCATCGTCGGTGGTGGGCGCAGTGGCACCATCTACCTGGCGGTCAACGCAGACACGGGTCATCGCGCGGCGGTGCGCGTGTTGATTGCCGCTGACACCGGCGGAGCGTTCACCGAGTTCGCGCGCGAGGTGGCGGTGGCGCTGCAGCTCGCGCGCGTGCCAGAGGTCTCGAGCCGCACGCTCGATGATGGGAGAGAGGTCCTCTTCGCCGCCGTCGACGCGGGCGCGCCGGGCTCGGGAGTCACCCGCTTTCCCCAGACCACCCGGCTCGAGCGCCCGGTTCGTCGCAGGCGACTCGTGCTGCCGATCTCGGCGCTCTTCCTCTCGCTGCTCCTGATCGGACTGGGGTGGTGGCGTCGCCAGGCCGAGCCCCAGCCTGTCGTCGTTTCCGTGCCCGCCCTGCCTGCGGCCGTCGCGGTCGGGGTCCCGGTGGTTGTCGAGCCTGAGCCCGTGGTCGAGGCGCCACGCCCTCCGGTGCTCGTGAAGCGCGAGCCGCCGTCGGTCCCGCGCATGCCGTGCGAGGTGACTGCCTCGTGGCGCACCGACCGCCTGGCGGATCTCGCTGAACTCCAGGAGCGCGTGGTGGGCTCGGAGTCGCTCTCTGCCCAACTGCAGCCGGCGCTCGACCAACTCTCCGTGCAGATTCGGCAGGCGCGTGACGAGGGTGATTGCAGGAAGGTCGAGGCGGCGCTCCGACCGATCGTCACTCGCCTCGTGGGTCACTGAACGGCCACTGCCTTGATGGAGGCCGACGTCAGGGTGGACCAGGCCGTGCCCGAGACCGACGTGCCCCGCGAACCCAGGCGAGGTCGTGCCACGTGTCGCGACGAAGACCTCACGGACGAGGACCTCGCCGAGCAGTGGCGCGCGATGTGGCGGTGAGGCACCGCGGAGGGGGCAGGGGTCCACGAGTGCGTCATCAAAGTTGACAACGTCCAGTTTCGGCCGGAGCGGTTGTCAATTTTGATGACGCACTTGCAGACCACCGCAGGCACCGCACCTCCTGTCCCGAAGCGGCGTCACCGGGTCACCCCACGCCCCGGGTCGAGGGGCTGCACGTGACACGCACCCGCCCCCGAGCACCGGTCGACACCGCGTTCCGTCAAGGCAGACCGCCTCCCCGATACTCATGCGCAGAAGCCGCGCTTCCCACCCCCGCACAACCTTCCGCGCGTCGCGGGAGGAACTCGTTCTAGACGTTCCACTGCCGTGACGACTCGCCTCGCGCTCCCCAGCCTGCTTGCCGTGCTCATGGCCTGGGGCGTCCTCGCGCACGCCGCGCCCCCGGCGCCGAAGACCTTCCGCATCGGCGTGCTCACCTGGTCTTCCACCATCGAGGGGCAGCGGGTGATGCGCGAGGGGCTCGAGGCCGAGGCGGCCGCGCTGGGCACGCTCGACGGCGGCGCCCGCGTCGAGTTGCTCACCCGCGTCGCCGGCGACGGCCCCTCGGGTCCCAAGCGCCAACTGGCCCAGATGCGCGAGCTGATCAGCCAACGCGTCGACGCGCTCATCGTGCAGCCCACCGACAACGTCGCGCTCGGCCCCGCGCTGCGCGAAGCGAACGCCGCCCACATCCCCGTGGTGGCCTACGACCAGTACATCGAGGGCGGGGAACTCGCGGCCTACGTTTCCTCCGACAACCGCCAGGCCGGCCTGCTCGACGGCGAGTACATCGCCCACCACTTTCCCCCGGGGAAGCCGCTGCGCCTCATCCTGGTGGAGTATCCGCAGGTGTCCTCGACGGTGGAGCGCCTGGACGGCTTCCTCGCGGCGCTCAAGGCCCGCGGCCGCACCTTCACCATCGTCAAGACCTACGCCGCGGTCGAGCCTGTCGCCGGTCGCGCGGTGGGCGCGCAGGTGCTCACCGACTTCCCGAAGCCCGGCTCCATCGACGTGGTGTTCACCGTCAACGACGGCGGGGGCCTCGCGGTGGTCGACGCGCTCGCCGCGGCCGGCCGCACGGAGATCGTCGTCGCCACCATCGACGGTGACCCGCGCAGCGTGGAGAACATCAAGGCCGGCCGCCTCACCGTCATCGACGCAGCGCAATTCTGCGGCCCCCTGGGCGCCACCGCGTTCCGCGCCACCTGGGCCCTGCTCCACGGGCAGCGCGGAGCCCGCGTGCAGCTCGTGCCCACGTTCCCCATCACCCGCGAGACCCTGCGCCTCTACCCCGGCTGGGCCGGGCCGCTACCCGCGGGCTTCGAGAAGCCCTGGGCCCCGGGCGAGCGCTGGGAACCGCAGCTGCACCAGGTCCCCGCCCCGTGAGCGCCGCCACCGACTTCGAGCGCATCGATCGCCGCCTCTCGCTCGCCTTCCTCGTCCTGGGCACGGCGCTCGTCCTGCTGTTCGGTGCCGCCTTCAGCTTCTTCGTGCTGCACAACATTCACGAAGAGCGCGACCGCCTCTCGTCCACGCCCGCGCGGCTGCTCGCCCCGGGCCTGACCGCCGCCAAGGCCGCCGGCCAGTTCCGCATGCAGCAGCTCGCGGAAGACATGAGGCGCACCGACGCCTCGATCCTCTACGTGCGCGTCACCGACCCCTCGGGGGCCCTGGTGCAGGAAGGCCCGACCCCGGACGCCGACGAGGTCGCGCTCGCGCGAGGGGAACGCCACGGCGACGTGCGCCTGCGCGAGCTCGTGGTCGACGGCCAGAACGTGACCGAGGCCTCCATCCCGCTCGTGGGGGGCTTCGACGGCGCGTGGCACGGCGTGCTGCGCCTCGGGGTGCGCCTCGAGCCCGAGGCCGCCGTGGCCCGCCGCGTGGTGCTCGGCGCGGTGCTGCTGCTGCTCGCGTTCCTCGGCCTCGCCTGGCCCCTCGCGCGCTGGTTCGGGCGGTCGCTGGGCGCGCCGGTGCAACGCCTCGCCCGCGACCTCTCCGGACTGCTGGAACACACCTCGCTGTACCTGGTCATCGAAGACGAGGAGCACCGCGTGGTGCGGGCCAGCGACACCTTCCGCCGCGGCTTCGGCGCCGACTGCGAGGGGAAGTCGGTGCGCGCGGTCCTGGGCATCGACCCGGGCGCCCGCCTCGACGGGGAAATCGAGGTGCGGGTGCAGGGCGTGCCGCGCACCCTGCACCTCGTCTCCTTCCCCATCGAGTTCGCCGCCGACGGCCGGCCGCTGCGCTCGGGCATCGTGGGCACCGACGTCACCGAGTTTCGCCAGGCGGAGCTCGAGCGGCTCCGCCTCGCCGCGGCCATCGAGGCCACCGACGACTGCGTGATGCTCGTCGAAGCGGGCCGGGGCATCCTCTACGCGAACCCGGCGCTCCTCACCTTGACCGGCCTCGTGCCCGGCGAGGTGATGGGCCAGGACCCGCTCAGCGTGCTCCCCGCCGACGACGAGGGGC
>CAIVGN010000135.1 GCA_903905455.1 uncultured Archangium sp. | reverse complement strand
TCGACCCCGCGCTCCACGGCAAGTGGACGCTGACCCTGAAGGACGGGTCGAAGGTGAAGGTCACCACGGCCTTCGAGCTCTTCAAGGTCGAGGTCGAGGCCTTCGCCCCCCAGAAGGTGCAGAAGCTGACCGGCGTGCACCCCAGCATCGTCGACGAGCTCGCCGACGATCTCACCAAGCCGAAGGTGAGCCTGGTGACCATGGGCTTCGCGGTGGGCAAACACTTCAACGGCATGCTCTCGCAGCGCGCCATCGCGTCCCTCACCGCCTTCTGCGGCCGGCTCGGCCCCCAGGGCGGCCTCAACACCGAGAACGAGTGGAACATCTCAGGCCTCGAGGGGCTCTCGGGCTTCCAGGGCAAGTACTCGCACCGCTTCGCCTCGGGCTTCGTCTCGGAGTTCATGCTCGGCGACGGGCTCAAGGACGCCGACGCGCTCTATTCGGACGAGGACATCAAGCGCGGCACCGGCGACTCCAAGGCCGACTACCGGGCCAAGGTCGTCACGCTGCTCGAGAAGGGGAAGAACGACGCCGGCTACAAGGAGGGCAAGCCGTACTGGACGACCGTCGAGAACTTCCTGATGTTCGCCGACTCGCGGTTCCGCCGGAACAAGGGCCAGTACCAGAAGGCCTTCCTCGAGAAGGCCAAGTTCATCGCCTACGGCGACGTGCGCGCCAACGACATGGCCGTGTTCGCCGACGTGCTCTTGCCCTGCAAGACGCCCTACGAGTGCTGGGACCTGCGCACCAACCCCGGGTACCACCGCTACGCCAACATCGCCTACCCGCCGCCCACGCTGAAGCCGGTCGGCGAGACCAAGAGCGAGTGGGAGATCGCCACCCTGGTGGTGGAGAAGCTCGAGGCCATCGCCAAGGCGCGCCACCAGGCCACCGGCGACGAGAAGCAGATCCGCATCGTGGACAAGACGCACACCCAGGAAGGCGTGCGGCGCCTGGACGAGCTGGTCAAGGAGTTCACCAGGGACGGCACGCTGCGCACCGACAAGCAGGCCGTCGAGTACGCGCTGGAGCACGTCGACCAGTTCAAGCCCAACACCACCAAGACGGCCTACGAGCGCGGCGGCTTCCTGCAGCTCAACGAGAAGGCCGGCAAGAGCTCGCCGCTCTACAAGGACCGCCCGTACAACACCTTCGAGAACCAGCTCTACCTGCACCAGCGCTTCGAGACGCTCACCGGGCGCCTCACCTTCTACGTCGACCACCCGCTGTGGATCGCCGCCAACGCGCACGTGCCCACGGCCAAGCAGCCCATCCGCCCCAGCCGGCACCCCTTCGTGCTCATGACCCCGCACGCGCGGTGGTCGATCCACTCCACGTACAAGACCTCGCCCATCCTCCTGCGGCTCCAGCGCGGCAAGCCGTGCGTGATGGTGAACCCGGAGGTCGCGAAGGCCCGCGGCATCAAGGATGGCGACGACATCCGCATGTTCAACGAGCTCGGCGAGGTGCGGATCATGGTCAAGGTGTCCCCCGCCTGCCCGCCCGACGCGCTGGTGATGGAGCACGGCTGGGAGCCGTTCATGTACGACCAGAAGAAGGGCCACAACCTGCTGGTGGGCGACATGCTCAACCTGCTCGAGCTCACCGACGGCTGGGGCCACCTCAAGTTCGGCACGAACTGGGACGGCAACCAGCACGCCTACGAGACGACGCTCGACATCGCGAAGGCCTGAAAGGGAACCATGTCGACACGACAACTCGCGATGGTGATGGACCTCAACAAGTGCATCGGCTGCCAGACCTGCACGGTGGCTTGCAAGACGCAGTGGACCAACCGCAACGGCCGCGAAGGCATGTACTGGAACAACGTCGAGACCAAGCCCGGCGATGGCTTCCCCAGGAAGTGGGAAGGCATGGGCGGCGGCTTCGACGAGGGCGGCAACCTCAAGGACGGCGTCGTGCCCTCGCGGTACTCCGACTACGGCGTGCCCTGGGACTACAACGGCGACGAGATCCTGCGCGCGCAGGAGTTCAAGCCGCAGACGGACCCGAAGGTCGGCCCCAACTGGGACGAAGACGTGGGCGCGGGCGACTTCCCCAACTCGTACTTCTTCTACCTGCCGCGCATCTGCAACCACTGCAGCAACCCCAGCTGCCTGGCCGCGTGCCCCCGCGAGGCGATCTTCAAGCGCGACCAGGACGGCATCGTGCTCGTCGACCTGAACCGCTGCGAAGGCAACCGCATGTGCATCGCGGCGTGCCCGTACAAGAAGATCTATTTCAATACGAAGCTCTCGAAGTCGGAGAAGTGCATCTTCTGTTTTCCGCGCATCGAGAAGGGCCTGCCGCCGGCGTGCGCCGACCAGTGCGTGGGGCGCATCCGCTTCGTGGGCTACCTCGATGACGTCGAGAGCCAGGTCTACAAGCTGGTGCACCAGTACAAGGTCGCCATCCCCCTGCACCCCGAGTACGGCACGCAGGCCAACGTCTATTACGTGCCGCCGATGTCCGGCCCGCGGCGCTTCGACAAGGCCGGCAAGCCCATCGAAGGCAGCGAGCGCATTCCCACCCCGTACCTCGAGAGCCTCTTCGGGCCGGCGGTGCACGACGCGCTCAAGACGCTCCACGCCGAGCTCGACAAGCGCAAGGCCGGAGAGCACTCGGAGCTGCTCGACACCCTCATCGCCTACAAGCACTCCGACATGTTCCGCATCGGCCAGCCGCGGCCCGGCTTCAAGCTCCCGGTGCTCAAGTGAACGCGCGGACCTTCTTGATGGGCGCACTTGTCTCGACGGGCGCGCTGGCGAACGAGGCGTTCTTCCAGGCCGAGGTGCTGGACGCGGTGGTGGCCCCGAAGGCGCCGACGACGCCCACCGACCCCGCGTGGAACACCGTGCCGGGGCGGAACTTCTCGGTGTCCGCGCAGCGCACGGTGCACCTGCATGACCGCACGGCGAACGCGGTCCTCACGCAGCCGGCGCGCAGCCGGGTGCTGGTCAAGGCCATCGCCGGGGCCGAGACGGTCGCCATCTTCCTCGAGTGGGACGACCCGGCGCGCGAGGTGGTGCGGGAAGACGAGAGCAACGCCTTCGCCGACTCGGTGGCGCTCGAGGTGCCGCAGGTGTTCGGCGCAGGAAAGCGGCTGCCGGCGATCTCCATGGGCGATGACGACGCCTTCGTGAAGGTGACGCTGCTGCGCGCGACGCAGGGCGGGGCGCTGGCCACTCACTTCGCGGCCGCGGGCTTCGGCTCGCTCACCCGCCAGGCGCCGGCGGTGCCCGACGCCACCTCGCTGTCGTGGGACGAGACGAAGAAGCACTGGAGCGCGGTGTTCACCCTGCCCCGCTCGAGCGTGCAGGGGCTGACCCCGCTGGCCTTCGCCACCTGGGACGGCGGTCGCAAGGAACGCGCAGGGTACAAGCGCTTGTCGTCGTGGCACTACGTGCGCGTGCCCGGGCTGCCGCTCGACGCGCAGTACGTGAAAGAGCTCGCCTACGGGTACGCGCCCGGGGACCTCGGCGATGCCGCGCAGGGCCAGGCGCTCGCCGAGAGCGTGTGCGTGGCGTGTCACCAGTTGCCGGGCAAGGCCTTCGCGCCCGCGGGCATCGCGCCGAACCTGCAGAACATCGGGGCCATCGCGGTGGCGAGCTACCTGCGCGACTCCATCATCACGCCCAGCCTGGTCATCATCCACGAGCCGAACCCCAACCAGCACTACATGCCCAGCGCGCCGAAGGACCCCAACGGCGCCGCGCCCAACGCCGACGCCTTCCGCTGGTCGAGCGTCGGGGCCGATGGGAAGCGCGTGTCGAAGATGCCGCCGTTCACCAACTTCACGCCCGGGCAGATCGCCGACCTCGTCGCGTTCCTGAAGACGCTCGACGGGCAGCCCAGGGAGAACAACTGATGCGCGCCCTGATCCTCGCCGCCGTGGTGTTCAGCAGTCTCGTTTCTTCGACCGCCTTCGCCGCCGAGCCGGGTGACGAGGTGGAGATCAGCTCGGCGCCGGTGACCTCGCTCTCGTGTGCCCAGAAGGCCATCGAGACCGGGAAGCTCGACCTGCTCACCGCCTGCCCGCTCGAGGAGACCCAGACGGGACTGGTGGTGTTCGACGTGGCCGAGATGGCCTTCTACCGGCTGGACAAGAAGGGCATTCGCACCTCGGAGCTCGAGCGCGCGTACGGCGGCGGGTCCATCGACATCACCGGCAAGGTCAAGCGCATCGACCCCAAGGACAAGGTGGCCGTGGTCGAGGTGACCGAGTTCCGCGTGACGCCCAAGCCGAAGCCCGGGGCCTTCAAGGGCTGCCTGTAGCCCTCACTTCCAGTTCGAGATGCTCCCCAGGTCGTGCACCCTGGTGAAGCCCGCCTGCTTGAGGATCCCCGCGGCCTGCGCGCTGCGGTGGCCGCTGCGGCAGTACACGACGATGTCCTGGTCCTTCTTCGCGGCGAGGGTCGAGAGCTGGGCCTCGAGCTCCTGCACGGGGATGTTGGTGGCGCCGTCGATGTGACCGCCCGAGAACTCCCCGGGGGTGCGGACGTCGAGCAGGAACGCGCCCTGCTTGCTCACCAGCTCGTGGGCGGCTTCGCCGGTGACCGAGGGAGATGCGCAGGCGGGGGCCATCAGCAGGGCCGAACCGAGCACTGCTGCCGTCATGAGGTGTCGCAGTTTCATTGCCACTGAGAGCTTCCTGCCGAGGTGAGGGTTCACAGCCCGGTGACCGGGGTGCGCAGGTAGCGACGCCCGTTGGCCTCGGGCTCGGGCAACTGCCCGGCCGCGATGTTCACCTGCAGGCTGGGGTACAGCAACCGCGGCGCCGAGAGCGTGCGATCGCGGGCGGTGCGGCGGCTCACGAAGTCGGCCTTCGCGGTGCTGCCCTTGAGCTGCACGTTGGCTTCCTTCGCCGCGCCGACGGAGGTCTGGGCCTTCCACGTGCGACCCGCGGGCGGGTAGTCGTGACCGACGAAGAGGCGGGTGGCGTCGGGGAGCGAAAACAACCGCGTGGTCACGGCGTCGTACAGGGTGTCGGCGCTGCCGTTGGGGAAGTCGCAGCGCCCCACGCCCACGTCGTCGAGGAACAACGCGTCACCGGTGAAGACCGCGTCTCCCACCTGGAAGCTCATGCACGTCGGCGTGTGCCCCGGGGTGGGGATGGCCTTGAGCGCGAGCGCGCCGGCCTGGAGCACCTCGTCGGGAGCCAGCAGCGTGTCGAAGTGTCGCCCATCGGTGGGGAACTGCGGCCAGCCGAAGACGTCCTTGAAGGTGGCCTGCACCTCGGTGATGCGCTGGCTCACCGCGACCTTCGCGCCGAAGCGCTTCTTGAGCCACTGGCTGCCCGAGAGGTGATCGGCGTGCACGTGGGTCTCGAGCACGAAGTGCAGCTTGAGCTGCTGGCCGTCGATGAAGCTCGCCACGCGCTCGAGCGACTCCGTCCACAGCCGGCCACCGCCGGGCTCGTAGTCGAGCACCGGGTCAATCACGACGGCGTCACGCGTCGCCTCGTCGAACACGACGTAGGTCAGCGTCGAGGTGCGATCGTCGAAGAAGGGCTCGATGTGCATGGCGTCACCAGGCCGTCATCGGTCCGATGTCCCGGACCTCGTAGCCCTCGCGCTTGAGCAACTGCGCGGCGCTCGAGCTGCGACCACCGCTGCGGCAGTAGACGACGACGGGGCGGGTCTTGGGGCCCACCTCGCCCAGGCGGGCGCCGAGCTCCTGTACGGGGATGTTGGTGGCGTGGGGGACATGACCCTCGCTGAACTCCGCGGGGGTCCGGACGTCGAGCAACAGCGCTCCCTGCTCGACGAGTTGACGGTGGTGCAACGCAGTGGTGCTCATGTGTTCTGCCTTTCAGGAACATCGAGCCGTTCCCCGGCCCCGGGGTTCTTCGCCCGGCGTGACAACACCAGGCTGCGAAGTTTCGAAATCACGCCCACGCCCAACAGCGCGGGGGTCGCCACGACGCAGATCGGACACACCGCACCGAGCGCGGCGCCTGCGAGCCCGATGGCGCCCACACCCAGCCCGACCGAGAGGAGATCGTTCCCAGTGGTCGAAGCACGGCGTGCGTTGCGGAGCAGCTCGGCGGGTGACAGCGGCGTCTTCATAGGCCCACAGGAGCCAGCCCTCACCGCCGAGGATTCAGGGGGAACCCCGCCCTCTCCACCGGGCTCTCAACGCCATGTTCGGATTCGCCATTGGCCTCGTCATGGGGCTCGTCTTCGCGGTGCTGGGTGCGGGCGGAGGCATCATCGCGGTGCCGGTGTTGCTGCTGCTCTTCCACCTCCCGCTCTCGCAGGCGACGGGCGCAGGCCTGGCCATCGTGTTCGCGGCGGCGCTCACCTCTGCCGGCGGTCACGCGCGCGCGAAGCGGGTCGACTGGCGCACCGTGTTGCTGCTCGGGCCGATGACGATGGTGGGCGCGGTGCTCGGAGCCAAGCTCAACACGCTGGTGCCGGAGCGGGTGACGGCCGGGCTGTTCGCGCTGGTGCTGCTGGGCGCGACGGCGTCCCTCTTTCGCAAGAAGAGCGAGGCGACGGGCAGCGCCCCGAAGCTCGCGCTGATGGCGACGGGGCTGGGGCTGGGCGTGTTGACCGGGTTCCTCGGCGTGGGCGGCGGGTTCTTGATGGTGCCGGTGCTGGTGGGGCTGGCGAAGTTGCCGCTGCACCGCGCCGTGGGCACGTCAGCCGCGCTGATCGCCATGAGCAGCCTCGCCGGTGGGATCACCGCGATGGTCACGCACCCGGAGTTGATGGGCCTCATCCTGCCGCTCGCTGCGGGGGCGACGGTGGGGGCGCTGCTCGGGGTGCCTCTGAGCGGGAAGTTGCCCGAGAAGGGCCTGCGGATCGCCTTCGCGGTGCTGTCCCTGAGCGTCGCGGTGGGGATGACGGCAAAGGCCTTCGGTCAGTGAGGCGTCGGCGGCGCGCTCGCCGTCAACTTCGTCCACGTGGGCTCATCGACGAGCTGCTGCTTCCACGTCTCATGGCACCCGGTGCAGTGCTTCAACGTGGCGTTCAGCTCGGCGAGGACGCGCGCCTTGTCCTGCGCCTTTGCGGCGTCGGTGATGCGATCGGCCGCGTGGTGGAAGGCGAGCGCCTGCTCGGTGAACCCCGGGGCCCCGGCGCCCATGTGCGTGCACATCATGCCCATCTGCTCGCTGAAGCCGATGCGCCCGGCGGCCTTCTCGACCCCGGCGAAGTCGTCGGTGGCCAGGGCAGCCACGATGTCCTGCACCGCGGCGAGGTGCTCGCGCATGTTCTGCTTCTGGTGGTTCGCCATCATCGGCAAGAGCGGCACGGGCTTGCGGCCGTCCATCGCGTCGAGCGCCTGTGCGGGAGAGGGAGGCGGAGGCGCAGCCACGGGCGCCTTGCTGCAGGCAACGGTCACGAGGAGCACGCAGAGAAGTGAGCGGCGCATGCCGCAGGAGCTATCAGAGTCGCGCCCCGATGTTGCGAATCGCCCGGCCCGCCCGCGGCTCCAACGGCCATGCCGCTGACCGCCCCTTTCGCAGGCACGCTCGAATGGCGAGTCGAAGAGGGCGAGATCGTCACGCAGACCCAGGTGATCGCGTGGATCGCAGTGAAAGATCACTGCGCGCTGCGACCGCTGATCTCTCCTTCGCGAGGTCGCGTGTGCTGGAGGCGGAGCGAAGAACTCACGATCGTCGAAGCGGGTGACCCGGTCGCGTTGCTGCGCGAGGACCCACAGGCCCGCACCGAGTGCCTCGCGTCCGAACGTCAGGCCGCCCAGCTCCTGTTGGCCCAGCTGCGCAGGGACCGGAGCGCCCTGGAAGAGCGCGTCGCATCGACGCTTCGCCGCGAACTGCTGCGTGGGGAAGTCGCGGGCGCCGACCTCCGCATTGCGCGAATTCGCCAGCGCTGGCCCTGAACGGCCCTCGCCCCGTTTCCACCTCAGGGGTGGCACGGAGACGAACCCCGTGCCATGTCTGGCCCTTCGTTCACTTCGGGGGATCCACATGCGAGTCGTGCGTCTGTCGTTGCTGGTGATGGTGTGGGGGTTGGTCGGTTGCTCGGCAATGCCTGAGACCCCCGCGGACTCCGGGATCTCCGACAGCGGGAGCTTGATCGACGCGGGCGTCATCGACGCGGGCCTCACCGACGCGGGCCTCACCGACGCGGGCCTCACCGACGCGGGCCTCACTGACGCGGGCCTCACTGACGCGGGCCTCGCCGACGCGGGCGTCATCGACGCGGGTGTCATCGACGCGGGTGTCATCGACGCGGGTGTCATCGACGCGGGTCTCCCCGACGCAGGCCTGCTCGGGACCGGTCGCATCGAAGGTGTCGTCACCGAGTCGATGACCGGGGGGCTGGCCATCTCCGGCGCCACAGTCGAGGCCGCGGGACGCACGGCCCTCACCAGCGCCACGGGCGAATTCGTCCTCACCCAATTGCCCACGGGCGCGCCCCTGCAGGTCAAGGCGCGCGGGCCCCAGGGCGCGGTGTATTCCACGGCGCAACGTGAAGTGGTCGCGCCGGCGGCGGGCACCGCGTTCATCACGCTCGAGCTCCTCCGCGGCTGCACGGCAACGGTGAGCGTCGCCACCACCCCGGGCATCATCGCGCCGCGCGGCTGTGGGCACACCGACTCGAGGGTCAGCCTCGAGCTGCCGCAGGGCGGCGTCGTCGACAGCGCCGGCGCTCCGGTCTCCGACGTGCGCGTGGATCTCGCGGTGTTGCCGGTGGCCCTCGGAGGACGAGCCGCCAGCGATGCCCTGCGCGCCTTCCCCGGCGACATGCGCGCCCTCACCACCACGGGCGCTACGACCTTCCTCGAGAGCCGCGGCGCCGTGGAGGTACGCCTCTCCCACCCCAGCACCGGCGCGGCCCTCCAGCTCGCCACGGGTCACACCGCGGTGGTGCGCTTCTCCGCCTCCGCGGCGTCGTTCGACGAGCCCTCGGTGCCCGCCTGGTTCTTCGACGAGGTGCAGGGTCGCTGGGTGGAAGAGGGCTCGATGACGCTCGAGGCCGACCCGGTCACCGGCGCGTTGATGCATCGCCTGGTGGTGAGCCACTTCACCATGTGGAACGCCGACCAGCCGGCGGCCTCCACTTGCATCACCGGCCGCCTCATCGGCAGCGACGCCGGGGTGCTGCCCTCGACCTCGGTGGTCACCTTCGGCGTCGACTACATCGGCCAGTCGCACACCGTGTCCGCGAGCGACGGGCGCTTCAGCGTCTTCGCCAAGCGCAGCTCCGAGGCCGAGCTGGCGACGGTGGCCCGCGCCGGCGGCACCATCGTCGAGCGGCGGGTTCGCGTGCGCACCAACCCCGACGTGAGCTGCGTCGACGTGGGCGACGTGATGCTCGACACCGCGCGCCTGCTGGCCTGCGCCGCCGGGAGAGTCGTCGATGAAGCGGGCCTGCCGCTCCCGGGCATCGACGTCACCGCCTTCAGCAAGTCGAGCACCAGCACCACCGTCAGCGCAGCCAATGGCACCTTCTGCGTGCCGGTGCCGCCCCAGGAGCGCTTCGACCTCTCGCTGGCCGGCGCAGTGTCCGGCGTGCCGTTGCGCGGGTACGTGGGGGCGCGGTTGGCGACCCCGGGGTCCGGCACCTGTGGAGGCGCGGGGTGCACCGCCCTGGGAGATCTCATCGTGAAGGCCCTGAGCTGCATCAACGGCCGCGTGCTCGACGGCGCGGGCGTGGTGGCCAACGCGAGGGTGATGGGCCTGGGTCCCGCCAACGCCGCCGCGTCCATCAGCTCGCTGTCCGGCGAGTATTGCCTGCCGCTCCAGCGCGACGGGGAGGTCGATTTGAGCGCCGTCACCTTCGGTCCCCTCCGCACCGCCAACAGCCCGCGGCGCAGCGCGCCGAGTGGCCCGGCAGCCTGCGGCTCTGCGTCCTGCCTCACCCTCGACCTGGTGTTGAACGACGCGGCCTGCGTGCGCGGGCTGGCCACCGACGCGACGGGAACGCCGATGGAGGGCGTCGTGGTGCGCGCCGTGCCCGTCGGGGGGGGGCGCAGCATCGCGGTCACCACCAGCGCCACGGGGGCCTTCTGCGCTCCCATCGCCGCGGGCAGCACGGTGCAACTGGAGTTCACCGCCAGCCGGCCGGGCACCCGCTTCTTCGCCACCCGTGCCGCCACGGCCCCGGCGAGCCCGGCCTCGTGCGGCGCGAGCGGCTGCACCGACGTGGGCACCGTGGCCCTCACCAGCGTCAGCTTCAGTGGCTGCGTGAAGGGTCGCCTGCTCGACGGCAGCAACGTCTTCCGCGACCGGGTCGACGTGTTGAATGGAAACCGGGTGGCGTTCTTGAGGCCCCGCGACGACGGCACGTACTGCGTCGACCTGCCGGTGGTTCCGTCCATCAGCCTCGTCGACCCCGAGGACCGCGGTTGCGCGCGGCTCCGCGCCATTCCCGTCAACCTCGCGGCGCTGACCCCGGGCACCTGCGCCGACGAGACCGCCTGTCTGGACACCGGCGATCTCGACTTCTCGGCCTTCTGCGCCACGTCCTGACCAGTGCGCGTCGCCTTCTTCACCGCCGGTACCCACGGGGCCGGCCACCTCGTTCGTGGCGTCGCGTTGCATCGGGCCCTGCTTCGGCGGGGCGCCCAGGTGGACTACCGTCTCTTCTCTCCACCGTCCCCCTTCGCCCGCATCGCGGAGGGGGTGCATCACCCCGTGGCGGTCGACGCCGCGGAGTTGAGGGTTCCCGAGCGCGCGCGCACCTCGGCCCTGGCGAAGGCGCTCGCCGACTTCGCGCCTGACCTCTTGATCGTCGATCTCTTCTGGGTGCCGCTGGTCTTCGTGCCGGTGACCTGCCCCACCTGGCTGCTGCTGCGCTCGGTGCCTGCGTGGTGGCTGGTGGGCCCGAAGGAGTCGCGCTTCGACCCCGCCCGCTACCAGCGGGTGTTCGCCATCGAGCCCGCCCCGGGCCTGGGCGCCTTCGAGTCGCTGCCGCCGGTGGTGGTGGCCAACCGGCACGAGGCGCGGAGTCGGGCAGACCTCTGCGCACTGGTGGGCGCCGACCCCGCGCGGCCCCTGCACCTCACGGTGCGCGCCGGGCTGCCGTCTGATGCGGAGCCACTCGATGCCGTGGCGCCTCGAGCCGGGGCCCAGCCGCGAGCGCTCGACCTGTCGAGGAGCGACGCTCCGTTCCCACTGGCGCCGTGGCTCGCGGGACTGGCGCCAGGAGACGTGCTCGTCGCGGCGCCCGGCTACAACACCTTCTGGGAGGCGCAGTGGTTGGGCTTCGCGCCCCGCGTGCAGTGGGTGCCCATCACCCGGACGCTCGACGACGCGGCGTGGAGGGCGGGGGTGTCCGCGCCAGCGGCGTGGGCCGAGAACGGCGCCGACGTGCTGGCGCGGCGAATCATGAGCGAGCTGCGCTGATCAGGGGCTCGCCATCTTGCGCACGTGCTTCTCGAGCCGCGCCAGCGTGCCGTCGGGGTCGTCGAGCGCGATGGAGGGCTTGCCCAACGGGAAGCCGTCCGCGTCCACCAGCACCAGCGTGGGCGTGACCGTCACCCCGTAGCGGGTGAGCAGCGGCTCGTGGGTGTCCACGTCCACCTGTTCAATCGTGAGCCCCGGGAGCCCGGCCTTCAGCCTCGAGAGCACTTCACTCGCGTCGAACCGGGAGCACGAGGTGCACCAGCTCGCGTGGAAGTAGAGGAGCTTCACCTGCGCCAGGGTGCGAACAGGCTTACGAATGCTGGTGCCCGCATCCGGGACGCCCGGGACCGAGGGGGAGGCGGCCAACACTGCCAGCAGGAGCCAGGACACGGGGTTGAGAGTCGAGGGGTGGGCCTCGGGGTTCCTCCCATCCAAACCCTGAGACCCTTTTGTCGGCGCTTCGGCTCAGATGCGCCATGGGTTGGTTCAAGAAGATGATGGGGCTCGAGGCGGAAACACACGACGTGGTGGCGATCACCGAGGCCAACTTCCGCAAGGAGGTCCTCGAGAGCAGCGTGCCCGTACTCGTCGACGCGTGGAGCCAGGGCTGCGGCCCGTGCAAGCTCCTCGAGCCGGTGGTGATGCAGCTCTCGCGCGACTACCGCGGCCGCATCAAGGTCGCCGAGTTCGACGTGGCCACCGCGCCGAAGATCGCCGCGCAGCTGCGGGTCAGCGGCACGCCGACCGTCGTGTACTTCCACAAGGGCCGCGAGGTGGAGCGCGTGGTGGGCTACCGGGCCGGCCACTACCACCGGGAGCTGATCGACAAGGAACTGCTGCCCGCGGCGCCTCAGCCCGGCTGACGAAAGAGCCCGGTCGCGAGCAGCCCGTCGACCACCGCCGCGTACCAGCCCTTCTGCTGCGCGGTGCCCGACACCGCGATGGGCGTGCCCGCATCGGACGACTGGCGCACCGCCATGTCGATGGGGATCTCCCCGAGGAACGGCACCCGGTACTGCGTCGCGAGGAGCTGGCCCCCGCCCTCGCCGAAGATCGCGTACCGCGCCCCGGTGTCCGGCGCGATGAACCCGCTCAGGTTCTCCACCACCCCGCCGATGGGAATCTTCACGTCCTGCAACATGCGGATCGCCCGGCGCACGTCGTCGGTGGAGATGACCTGCGGCGTGGTGACCACCAGGGCCGCCGTGACGTGGAGCTCTTGCGCCATGGTCAGCTGCGTGTCCCCCGTGCCCGGCGGCATGTCGATGACCAGGAGATCGAGCTCGCCCCAGTCGACGTCCTCCAACAACTGGATCATCGCGCTGGTGGCCACCGAGGCGCGCCACACCAGCGGGGTATCCGGCGTCGGCGTGGTCATGCCCACGCTCATCACCTTGAGCCCGAAGTTCTCGGCGCACACGATGCGGTTCGCCTCGTTCCACCGCAGCCGCTCGTCGTCGACCTGCAGCATGCGCGGCACCGAGGGCCCGTAGACGTCGGCGTCGAGAATGCCCACGCGCCAATCACGCTGCGCGAAGATCGAGGCCACGTTCACCGCCACCGTGCTCTTGCCCACCCCGCCCTTGCCGCTGGTGACGATGAGCACGTTCTTCGCGTACGGCGCCCGGTTGTTGGGCTGGCTGCTGTGCCCGTGGCTCACGCCCCTCTTCGCCAGCAGCTTCTCGCGCGCGTCTTCGCTCACAGTGACCTCAGGAAGGCGAGCAGCTCTTTGAACTGCCTCGGCCCCAGGTCGGCGTGCGGAGGCATGCGCCCGCGCCCCGACTTCACGAACTGCGCAAAGCGCGTGGGCTCCTGCTGAATGGGGCGATCGACGAGGTTCACCCCGATGCTCCCGTGGGCGTCGGGGCCATGGCACACCATGCAGCGCGCGAGGAAGAGCGCCTTGCCCTTCTCCACCAGCGCCGGCGTGCGCGCCGGTTCGGCTTCGACGGTGAACGCCGGAAGGTCCCTCGTCTCGAAGACCGGCAAGGCCGCGGTGGGACCCCGCGTCGCTGCGAGCGCCAGCGAGAGGGGCGCCACCTGCGACTCCTCGAGCAGCGCACCCCACCCGCGCATCTTCGTCAGCGTCGCGGTCCACTGCCCGGCCGTGAGCCGCTGCTGCTCGATGTAGGCGAGCGAGTGACACGACTGGCAGTTGAGCGAGAGGGCTTCCTGGACCTCCTGCGCGGTGAGCGGCGGCGGCCCGGCGTCGACCGGCGCGGCGACCACCACCGCGGGCGCAGGCGCAGTCACCGGGGCGATCACCGCCACGGGCGGCGGCACGACCGGCGCCGGCGGCGTCGCACACCCTGCGAGCCCGGCCAGCAGCAGGAGCCGCTTCACGTGACGCTCCAGCTCACGCGGTGCCACGCGTTCCAGAAGTACCCCGAGGGGTTCCACACGCCCTGCTCCGGCTGCAAGGCGCCCAGCTCGTCCGTCGCGCGCGCCACCACGCGCATCTTCCCGACGGGCGCGTCGACCTCGAGCTTGAAGCGCTGCCAGCGCCCCACGCCCGGCTCACCCTCGAGCTTCGCGAGCTGCCAGTGGGCCCCGCCATCGACGCTGACCTCGACCTGGCGCACGGCCGCACCGCCGGAGAACGCCACGCCGCGCACCTCCACCTGTCCCGCCTTCACCGTCGCGCCCTCGAGCGGAGCGGTGAGGATCGACTTCACCGGCAGCACCGTCACCGGCACCATCTGCTCAGGCGGAACCTTCGTTCCCGGCGGCACCGGCGTGGGGGGGATGCGGTAGCCCTTCTTCACGAAGAACCCGTCGTGCTCCTCGGCCGCGAGGTGAATCGCGGTCACCCACTTGAGCCAGTGATCTCCCGCCCAGCCCGGCACCACCACGCGCAAGGGCGCGCCGTGCTCCAGCGTCAGCGGCGCGCCGTTCATCTTCCAGGCGATGAGGGTGTCTGGGTGCATCGCCTTCTCGAGGGGGATGCTGCGGACGAAGGCGGGCGCCTGGGGCTTGGGGGCCCGGTCCGCCCCGAACAGGTGCACGTGCGCCGCGCCCGCCTGCACCTTCGCGCGCTCCACCAGCACCGAGAGCCGCACGCCCGTCCACTCCGCCTGGCCCACCGCGCCGTGTTGCCACTGCACCCCGGGGATGGTCGGCGTGAAGAACGCGCGCCCGTTGCCCGCGCATTGCAGCACCGCCGTCACCGTCGTCTGCGGCAGCTTCTGCAACGCGGCGACGCTCAGGGTGAAGGGCTTACCCACCAGGCCCTCGAGCGAGAGCGTGCGCTGGCGGTCGAGCCGGGGCGCGCCGAAGTGGCTGCGCACGAAGAAACGGTCCGTCGGGGTCACCAGGGCATCGAGCGCGTCGAGCGGCGTCTGCAGTTGTTGAGGCGTGTCCGCCAGCACCTCGAAGGGCGCCGCGGCGACGGTGCGCCCCGCGACCATGACCGCTGGACCAACCGCGAGGAGCTCACGTCGGGAGAAAGTGGTCATGGTGGGAACCCGCTGAGAGCCAAACAGCCCCGCGCAGGATTCGCACGCGCCAAGCGCCCGAAATGCGGTGATGATTCACCGATGTCCGTCGCTCCGCCCGCGCCGCCACCCTCACGCTCGAGTCGTTTGCGCGTCTGGCTCCTCGCGGCGCTCCCGCTCCTCCCCGTGCTGCTGGTGTTCTGGGCCTACACGCTCCCCCCGAACGCGGAAGGGAACCTCCTCCAGCTCGTGGGGACCTGGCGCGGGCACGTGGCCACCGAGGGCTTCGACCCCTTCGTCGACGACACGGGCTGGCAAGACCTGAAGCTGCCCGGTGGGTTCAGGCCGCAGGGGCTCCCGCCCGAGCACCTCTGGCTGCGGCGCACCTTCACGCCCCCGGGCGCGGTCGTCGGTCACGACGCGGCCTTCGTCATCGGAGGCGTGCGCGGCGCGACGCTGCGCCTCTACCTCAACGGGGAGATCATCGGCCTCAAGGGGGAGCCTTCCCTCAACTTCATGGGCATCGAGGCCGGCTCCGAGACGTACTTCGTGCCCAGCCGGCTGGTGCGCCCCGACTCCAATACGATCACCATCGAGGTGATCGCCGTGCAGAGCGGCCGCGACGGCATCACCGACCCCCGGCTGCTCTTCGGCCGCCGCGACGTGCTCGGACCCTGGAGCTTTCACGAGCAGCAGTCCCGCGCGGTGCTCGAGCAGGGGGTGCTGCTGGTCCTCGCCTTTCTCGCCATTCTTCTCATGGCGCTGTGGGTGATGCAGGCCGGGCGCAGCAACCTCGATCTCTATCGCAGCACCCTGATGCTCCTGGGCGCGGTCGCCTGCTACCTGCTGGGCAAGAGCGGCTTCCTGGTCTCGGCGTTCGTCAGCGCCACGCACCAACTGCTGCTGATCGTGATCTCGGTCTTCCTCCTCGGCCTGACCATCGGGGAGTTCATCGAGTCGTACTACCTGCAGCGCGTCAGCTGGATGCGCTGGCTCAACCGAGGGGTCAGCCTCACCGCGATCGCCTTCGCCTTCAGCGGGGGCCACGCCGTCTACAAGCTCTACTCGCTGTGGCTCTTCGTGATGGTGCTCTACAGCGTGGGCATCGCGGTGCGTGACCTCGTGCGGCAGAAGACGATCTTCGGCCCGCTGGTCGCCTCGGGGACCTTCATCGTCGCCGCCGCAGGGGTCAGCGATCTCCTGGGCGACCTCGACGTGGTCTACGCGCCCCGCCTTTTCACCTTCGCCGTCGCCAACCTCGCGATCATGGCCGGCGCGGTGGTGGTCGCCGACTTCCTCGAACTGGCCCGCGAGAACACCCGGCTGTCGGCCTCGCTGCAGCTGCGCGCCGAAGAGCTCGCCGACGCGCTGGTGAAGGCGGAAGAGGGCTCGCGCATCAAGAGCGAGTTCCTCGCGAACACCTCGCACGAGCTGCGCACCCCGCTCAACGCGATCATCAACATTCCCCAGGGGCTCCTCGAGCAGTTCCACGAGGTACGCCGCGCCCGCTGTGGCAGCTGCGCCGCCCTCTTCGAGCTCGAGGGTGACGAGGCCGCCCCGCCCACCTGCCCCGCCTGCCAGCAACGCTCGCTCTGCCTCGAGTCGCGCCTCGACATGCAGCTCGCGCCCGAAGAGACCTCGCGGCTGCTCAAGTCGATCGTCCGCAGCGGCAACCACCTGCTGGCGGTGGTCAACGACATCCTCGACTACTCGAAGCTCGAGGCCGGCCGCGTGGTGCTGCACCGCGAACGGGTGAGCGTGGACACGTTGCTCGAAGAACTGCGCCTCTCCATGGAGCCGGTGGCCACCCTGGCCGGGGTCACGCTGCGCATCGACTCGAAGGCCGCGGGGGTGCTGCTCGACGTCGACCGGGTGAAGGTGAGCCAGGTGCTGATCAACCTCGTGGGCAACGCCATCAAGTTCTCCGACGGCAAGGGCACGGTGACGCTCAGCGCGGTGCACGCCGCCGACGTCGTCACCCTCTCGGTGCGCGACGAGGGCCTGGGCATCGCGCCCGAGAACCAGGCGCTGATCTTCGAGGGGTTCCGGCAGGTCGAGGGCAGCAACACCCGGCGCTTCGGGGGCAGCGGGCTGGGCCTCGCCATCTCCAAGCGGCTGGTGACGATGCACGGCGGCACCCTCCAGGTGCACAGCGCGCTGGGCCAGGGGAGCACCTTCCTCGTCGAGCTTCCCCTGACCTGGAAGGCCGAAGACGCCACCGCGGCCGCCGACGCCGAGGTGGTGCTGGTGATCGACGACGAGGCCTCGGCCCTCGACATCACCACCGTCGCGCTCAAGCCGCTGGGGTGCAGGGTGGTGTCGGTGATGGACCCACGCGAGGCCATGGCCCGGCTGAGGGAAACCCGGCCCGCGCTGGTGGTGCTCGACGTGATGATGCCCCGCATCTCGGGCCTCGAGTTGCTGCGCGAGCTGAAGGCCGACCCGCTCTGGAAGGACACTCCGGTGCTCGTCTCCAGCGCCTACCCGGACAACCAGCGGGCCGTCGAGGCGTTGGGCGCCGTGTTCATTTCGAAGCCTTGGCGTGCCGGAGAGCTCCTGCGCGTGGCAACATCGCTGCTGGCTGGTCGACGCGCGGCGGGTGTGAAACAGGAGACGCAGTCCACATGAAGCGCATCGACGAAGCCCCCGCCGTCGCCCCCGAGCCCCAGCAGCTGGTGCTGTACGTCGAAGACGAGCCCTCGAACTGGGAGGTCACCGAGCTGCGCCTGCGCCGCAAGTTCAAGCTGCTCTGGGCCCGCACCGACGAAGAGGCCTGCGCCCTGGTGCGCACGCATGGCCCCCAGCTCTACGCCGTCTTGATGGACGTGCAGCTCAAGGGCTCGACCCTCGACGGCCTGGCGCTGACCCGGCTCTTCCGCGGGAAGGACCAGGGGCCGCTGCCCGCGTACGCCCAGGGGCTGCCGAAGCTCGAGTGCCCCATCTTCTTCGTCACCGCCTACGGCAACCTGCACTCCCCCGAGGAGATGCGCGAGGCCGGCGGTGATTCGCACGTGCCCAAGCCCGTCGACTTCCTCAAGCTCACCCTGCTGCTGGCGCAGAACAGCATGCGGCAGGCGATGGCCACGTTGAAGCCGCGCACCTGAGCTGAGGGCTCGGCCCCCGGGTCAGTACCCCTCGCCGTCGGCCGCGGCGACGACCTTCCCGCGGAAGTGCCGCATCACCCACCAGTAGTAGCCCGCCGCGAGCAGCACGCCGGGGCCCCACCACACCAGTCCCGCGCGCATGGACGTCGCGCCCGATGAGGCGTTGAGCACCGTCAGCGACAGCTCCGGACCGCCCTGCGCGCGCAGCACCACGGGGAACAGGCTGGCCACCGTGGTGACCAGGCAGCCGGCGATGAAGGCCGCGCCCCCGAAGAACGGCGCGCGCTCGTACGCTCGACGCAGCACCACGGTCGCCGCACCGCCCAGGGTCAGCGCCAGCCCCAACCACGCCATGGGCTTGGTGAACGCCGACTCGAAGACGTCGGGCGACACGCGCCAGGTGAAGAACGCGGTGGTGAGCCACAGGCCGATGGCCGCGAGCCACAGGGGCAACCGTACCGCCCGCACCCGCGCCTGCACCGGGCCGCCCGTCTTCCACAAGAGCCAGTTCGCGCCGTGCGCGGTGAGCGTCACCAACACCAGCACCCCGCACAGGACGGTGTACGCCTCGAGCACCCCGGGCGTGCCTGCGGGGGCGAAGAGCGCCAGCTCGAAGTACCCCGACGCCTGCAACGGCACGCCGCGCACCACGTTCCC
This sequence comes from uncultured Archangium sp., assembly GCA_903905455.1. Lineage (GTDB taxonomy): Bacteria > Myxococcota > Myxococcia > Myxococcales > Myxococcaceae > Archangium_A. Next base: position 8,615 of record CAIVGN010000135.1, on the reverse strand, counting down.
CAGCGCCGCGCCCATCAGCACCGGCACCGCCAGCGAGCCGAGCATGAAGGTGGTGTCGAAGAAGCTGCGCCACAGGGTGCTCGGCAGATGGCTGCGCAGCTCGATGGACACGCCGCGCAGGATGAGCGCCCACAGCACGAAGACGATCGGCAGGTAGAAGCCGGAGAACCCCGCCGCCAGCAACCGGGGGAAGGCGAGGAACATCGAGCCGCCGGCCGCGAGCAGCCACACCTCGTTGCCGTCCCAGACGGGGCCGATGGCCGCCAGCACCTCCCGCCGCTCGGTGTCGGTGCGCGCCACGAAGCGGTGCAGCACGCCGACCCCGAAGTCGAAGCCGTCGAGCACCGCCCACAGGGTGAACATCACCGCCACCAGCCAGAACCAAATGGTCGTGAGCTCAGGCATGGGTCACCTCCGCGTGCGCCCCCGCAGGCCCGTGCAACACCTCGCGCCCGATGAGGAAGAGGAAGGCCAGCCCCAGCACCAGGTACAGCCCGGTGAAGCCGATGAGCGAGAAAGCCGTGTCACCCGCGTGCACCAGGGGGCTCGCCCCGTCGACGGTGCGCAACAGGCCGTAGACCAGCCACGGCTGCCGCCCGAGCTCCGCCGTCATCCACCCCGCGGTGTTGGCGATGTACGGGAAGGGGAAGGCCAGCATCAGCGCCCACAGCAACCAGGGGCTCTTCTCGAGCCAGCCGCGCCACCGGAAGAGCACCGCGAGGCCCATCAACCCGATGAACAGCGTGCCCAGGCCGACCATCACGTGGAACGAGTAATAGAGGAGCTCGATGCTCGTGGGCCACTCCGCCTCGGGGATGTCGTTGAGTCCCACCACCTCGGCGTTGAAGCGACCGAAGGCGAGGAACGAGAGCACCGCGGGCACGCCGATGGGGTTGTCGAGCCTCCGCGCGGCCACGTTGGGCTGGCCGATGAGGTGAATCTCGGCGCGCCGCCCTGACTCGAAGCGCCCCTCCATGGCCGCGAGCGCCGCGGGCTGGTGCTCCGCCACGAGCTTCGCCTGCAGGTCGCCAGTGGGGAACGCCACGGCCAGCGAGGCGATGAGGGCCGTGGTGGTGCCCACCTTCAGGTTGAGCCGCGCCTGCTCGAGGTGCGTGCCCCGCAGGAGCCAGAACGCGCCCACCGCCGTCACCACGAACGAGGCCGTCACCAGCGAGGCCATCTGGTTGTGCGCGTACTGCGCCAGCGCCCAGGGGTTGAGCACGTAGGTCCAGAAGTCCTCGAGGGCGAAGACGCCGTCCGCGCCGCGCAGGTAACCCACCGGGTGCTGCATGAAGGCGTTGGTGGTGACGATGAACACGCCCGAGAGCCAGCTGCCGAAGAAGAGCGCCACCGCCGCCGCGAAGTGCTTCTTCGGGCCCAGCTTCTTCTCCCCCCACACCAGCATCGCCAGGAACGACGACTCGAGCATGAAGGCGAAGAGGCCCTCGAGCGCGAGGGTCTGGCCGATCACCCCGCCCGTCAGCTGGGTGAAGCGCGCCCAGTTGGTCCCGAACTGGAACTCCATGGGCAACCCGGTGACCACGCCGATGGCGAAGTTGAGGCCGAAGATGCGCACCCAGAAGCGCGCGGCCGTGGCGTACTGCTCACCGCCTCGTCGCAGCGCGAGGCCCTTGAGCACCACGATCAACAGGGCCAGCCCCATCGTCAGCTGGGGGAACAGGTAGTGGTAGACGATGGTGAAGGCGAACTGCAGGCGGTGCCACAGGAGCGGGTCAGCCATGGGGTCGCTTACTCACCGCGCCAGCCGCACGGCGCAGCGACATCAACTGATGGCGCTCATGCGCAGCGCCTGCCGCACGGCCGCCTTCACCGGCGCGGGCACGTCGCCCCCGGGAATGGCGCGGCACATGGAGACCGTGCGCTTGAGCGACTCGCAGGCCTGGGTGCAGTGCGGGCACTTCTCGAGGTGCGCCTCGATGCGCGCGCAGGCCGCCTGGTCGATCTCCGACGCGGCGTAGGCCGACAGCTCGGTCTGCAGCTCGGGGCAGCCGAGATCGGTGGTCTCGTCTTGCAGCACCGCCGAGAGGCTCTGCTTGAGCTGCATGCGCGCGCGGTGGAGCCGGCTCTTGAGCGCGCCCACCTCGATGCCCACCACGCCGGCCGCCTCTTCCGCCGACAGGCCCTCGACGTCGCGCAGCACCAGCGCCTCGCGGTAGTCGTCCTGCAGGGTGTTCATCGCCGCCTGGATGACCTCGCCCACCTGCTTGGCGTGCGTGCGCGAGTCGGGCTCGGAGGCGTCGGAGGCGAGGTGCTTGACCTCGTTGCTCTCCATGCCCTCGTGGCGCGCGGGCTCCCCTTCGCGACGGCGGCGCTGCTTGATGCAGAAGCTGCGAGCCACCTGGTACAGCCAGGTGGAGATCTGCGAGTCGCCGCGGAACGTCCCCAGGTTCTTGAAGGCCGCCAGCAACGTCTCCTGCAGCACGTCGCGGGCGTCGTCTTCGTTGCCGCACATGCGCAAGCCGAAGCGGTACACGCGCTGCTCGTGGCGCGCGAGGATGAGCTCCATCGCCTTCGGGTCGCCGGCGCGGGCCTGCTCGATCAACTGGGCGTCGGTGAGCTGCGTCATGGGGGCCACCTTGGTCACGGGTCGCGCTTACTGCCGTTGCGCCGAGAACTTGAACCAGAACTTGCACACGCACGCATCAGGCGTTCGGGCCTCGTAGCTGATGGACATCGAGCCCTCGAAGGCCGTGGGGCTCAACGTGGTGGTGTCGAGATGCAGCGCGACCGTGTCCAGCAGGCACGCCTGGCCCCGGAGCGTGGTCTGGAAGTTCGAGAGCGTCCCGTCCAGGGTCATCTCTTCCAGGCTGAAGCGGTAGGTACCCACGAGGCGCAGGTTGGGCTGGGCGAGGTTGAGGCTCACCAGGTTCCCCTCGGTGCGCAGGGTGCCGGTGCTCAGCACGCCGCCCGTCGAGGCCAGGCCGCAGTCGTCGCGCAGCACCTCGCCCAGGGTGAAGGTGTAGGGGCCGTCTTCGAGGGTGTGCACGCGGCAGCCCGCGAGCAACAGCAACAGGCCGGTCAGGCAGAAGTTCTTCACGGGGACCGCGACCTTACCCGCGCCCGGAAGAATTGCAGCCGCACGACGCGGCGCGTAAGAGACGGGGCGCCCATGGCCCCCCCGTACAAGAACCCCACGCCGACGGTGGATTGCCTGGTCGAGCTGCCGGGGGAACGCCTCGTCCTCATCAGGCGCAACAATGAGCCCATCGGCTGGGCGCTGCCGGGGGGCTTCGTCGACGAGGGCGAGCCGCTCCACGCCGCCTGCGTTCGCGAGGTGCGGGAAGAGACGGGCCTCGCGGTCGAACTGACCGAGCAGTTCTTCACCTACTCGGACCCGGCCCGCGACCCGCGCAAGCACACCATCTCCACGGTCTACATCGGCCACGCCCAGGGAGAGCCCCGGGGCAGCGACGACGCGGCCGAAGCCAGGGGCTTTGCCCTGGACGCCCTTCCGCTCGACGCGCTGGTCTTCGATCACGCGACCATCGTCAGCGACTACCTCACCTACAAGCGCACCGGGCAGCGCCGGAAGATCTAAGCCGTGACCACCGCGAACTCGAGACGTGCAGCAGCGCTGAAGCAGTTGGCCGAGACGGCCTTCGACCTCGTGGTCGTCGGCGGCGGCATCACCGGGGTGGGCATCGCGCGCGACGCGGCGCTCCGGGGCCTCAAGGTCGCGCTGGTCGAGAAGCTCGACTTCGGCGCCGGCACCTCGTCGAAGTCCTCCAAGCTCATCCACGGCGGGCTGCGGTACCTCGAGCAGGCCGAGCTGGGCCTGGTGTTCGAGTCGGTCAACGAGCGCAAGCGGCTGATGAAGCTCGCGCGCCACCTGGTGCGGCCGCTCCCCTTCCTGGTCACCAACTACAAGGGAGATCGGCGCTGGCTGGCCACCCTCGCGGTCGGCCTGTGGATCTACGACGCGCTGTGCTTCTTCGGGAACTACAAGAACCACGTCACCTACGGCGTGAAGAAGACGCTGCAGCTCGAGCCGTTGCTGCGCAGCTCGGGGCTCAACGGCGGCATCCTCTATTACGACTGCATGACCGACGACGCGCGCCTCACCCTCGAATGCGCCCTCGACGCCGTCTCGCTGGGCGCGGTGGTGCTCAACCACGCGAAGGCCGGCAAGCTGCTGCGCGACGAGACAGGGAAGATCAACGGCGTGGTGGTGCACGAGGCCGAGACCGGCGCCACCGTCGAGGTGAAGGCGAAGGTGGTGATCAACGCCACCGGTCCCTGGAGCGACGAGGTGCGCGCGCTGGCCGGCGAAGCCCGCATCTTGAAGCCCACCAAGGGCGTTCACCTGGTGGTCGACTCCAAGCGCCTGCCGGTGACGCACGCGCTGATGATGAGCAGCCCCCGGGACAAGCGCGTGGTGTTCTGCATCCCCTGGGGCCTGGGTCGCACCGTCGTCGGCACCACCGACACCTTCTTCGACGGGTCGCCCGACAAGGTCGAGCCCACGAAGGAAGACATCGACTACCTGCTCGAGGTCGCCAACTCGTACTTCCCCGCGGCGGAGCTGAAGCCGCTCGACGTGCTCTCGACCTGGTCGGGGCTGCGGCCGCTGCTCGCGCCCGAAGACGAGAGCGAGGGGGCCTCGGCGGTCTCCCGCGAGCACATGATCTACGACGCGCCCGGCTTCGTGACGATCGCCGGCGGCAAGCTGACCACCTTCCGGCTCATGGCGGCCGAGGTGGTCGATCGCGCGCTGAAGCAGCTCGGGGTGAACACGAAGTCCACCACCGCGACGCGGCCGCTGCCCGGGGCGCAGGGCCTGACCGAGAGCGACGACGCCCTCCACGCGCTGACGAAGTCGCTGACCCTGCCCGGCCTGCCCGAGGGTGCCCAGGCGTACCTCGCCGGTGAGTACGGCGCGCGCGCGCCGCAGTTGATCGAGCGCGCGAAGGCCGACGCCACGGCCCTCGAGCGCCTCGACCCGGAGCTGCCGTCGATCTTCGCCCAGGTCGACGAAGCGGTGGACGTGGAGATGGCCCGCACGCTCGATGACGTCATCTCGCGGCGCATTCCCCTCGTGCTGCGCGCCCGCGACCAGGGCCTGGGCATCGCCGAGAAGGTGGCGAAGCGGCTGGCCACGAAGCTGGGCTGGTCGGCCGAGCGCACCACGGAAGAGCTGACGAAGTACCGGGCCGTCGTCGCCTCGACGCGCGCCTTCAAGAGCTGACTTCACCTCATTCAAGCAGGCCCCATGCGCCACCTCGCCGCTCTCAGCCTCGCCTTCGCGATCTCCGCCTGCACTGCCCCGGCCGAGGTGCCCATCGAGAAGGCCACCTTCGCTGCGGCCCTGGGCGTGGACCTCACGCAGTCGATGAAGACGGCCTCGGGGCTCTACGTGCGCGAGCTCACGGTGGGCGCCGGCGACGAGGCGAAGGCGGGCTCGCTCGTCACCATGCGCTACACGGGCTGGCTGCCGGACGGCACGCAGTTCGACTCGAACCAGGACAAGGGCTTCCAGTTCAACCTGGGCAAGGGCGAGGTCATCGCCGGTTGGGACCAGGGCGTTCCGGGGCTGAAGGTCGGCGGCACGCGGCAGCTGATCATCCCGCCCGGGCTCGGCTACGGATCGAGCGGCGTGGGCCCCATTCCCGGCAACGCGATCCTCGTGTTCTCGGTCACCATGATGAGCAGCCCCTGACGGTCGCCTCGCGATTCAAATGATCGGGTGCTGCAGGAAGACCCCGACTACGACTGCGGGGTGCGTTCATCAGCCGTCTTCGGGGGCCTGCTCACGCTGTCGTTGTTCGCCGGGTGTCACGACCTGGGCCTGCCTCCGGAACCGGGCTCCCGGCCGGGGAGCGTGACGGTCACCGCGCTCGTGCCCCGCGAGGGCCAGGCCGAGCTGGTGCCCGCCTCGGGCGCGGTGCTCGAGTTGGTGGGCTCGGGGTTGCGCGCGGAGGCCGACGCCGACGGCAACGTTCGCCTCGAGGGCATCCGCCAGGGCACCGGGCAGCTCAGCCTGACGGCGACGAGCCCCGGCTCCACGGACACCTTTGCGCGCGTCTTCGACGTGGCGCTCTCGGGCGTGGGGCCCGGGCACGACGTCTCGCTGGGCATCGTGGCGCTCGGCCGACGGGCGCGCCTGGTAGGCACGGTGCGTCGCGCCGATGTCGACGGCAACTCGGGCCACAGCGGCATCCAGGTCTTCATTCCCCGCAGCCCGCTGATCACCACCACCGCCGACGATGGCTACTTCGTGCTCAGCGGCGTGCCCGAGGGCCGCCAGACGCTCACCGCCTTCGCGCCCGGCTACGCGCCGGTGTCGTCGTCCCTCGACGTGCGCGCCGCCGAAGAACGGCGCCTCGAGCCGCTCGTCGTGCCGGTGCAGACCCAGGTCTCCACCGGGGCGCTCCAGGGCCGCGCCGTGGACGGGGCCGGCAACGCCGTCGACGGGTTGTCGGTGACGCTCGCGAACGGCGGCCCGCTGCGCAGCGCCACGGTCGACGGTGCGCGGTTCTCCTTCGACGCGGTTCCAAGCGGCGTGCTCTCGCTGCGCCTGGCCGCGCCGTCATTCATCACGGCCCACCTGGACAACGTCTTCTTCACGGGCACCGATACCGAGCTGGGGACCATCTCCCTGCGCCCGGGCCAGGACGCCGCGGTCGAGGATGCAGGCGTGGTGGCCGATGCGGGTCCTCCGTTCGCGGGCCTGCCGGTGATGGTGGTGAGCGTGACGGGAGGACTGCTCCCCGCGGGCGCCCCCGGTTCACTGCAGATCCCCATCTCCGCCGGCACGCGGGCAGGCGACCTGGTGCTGCTCACGCTCTCCCGCGCGAAGAGCCCGGTTGAACCCCTCGCCCCGCTGACCACCGGTCGCCTCGGCGAGTGGTCCTTCCTCGGTTCAGGGCAGAGCGCATGGATGGGCACGCAGTACTTCACCGAGCTCGCGATGCGGCGCGCGCAGGCCGACGAGGTCAGCCAGGCGGCGAGCTACACCTTCACGCGACTGCCCATGGTCGACGACGCAGGCATGCCCTCGCTCGGCGAAGCCGCCTGGGCAGTCGTCGTCTTGCGGCACGCCGGCCCGCCCGAGCTCCTCGCCGCCCGCGTCGCCAGCGATCGCATGACCTTCGGGAGCCAGCGCTGCGAACGCGGCGAGCTGCTGGCCTTCTTCGGCTTCAAGCCAGCGACGATGACCTGCGACGAGCCGGTGCGCCTCGACGGGGGGACCATGCCCGACTCGACCTGGTCCTCGCACTCCGGCACCTACGTCACCCTCTTCGAGGCGCCGACCGCGCTGACGCTGCCGCCGTTCTATCGCTACTGCGCGCTCGGCTCGCTGGCGGCGATCTTCGAGCTGAGGGTGCCGCAGGAGTGACTCCGAAACGCCTCGGCAGTCGCGTCGACCGCGGCCCTGGCGCCAGCGGGCCGAGGGCCGAGGGCCGAGGGCCGTCGTTGCGGCCAGTCCCCCGGAGGTCGAGGTGCTGGTAGCGTCGCATGAATGAACGCAAGCGACGAAGCAGCGCGCCGCGCGGCCGCCCGGGCATCCTGGCCTGGGCTGAAGACAACGCTTCTCGATGCGCCCGGGGCTGAAGACTTGAGCGCCACCACCACCGCTGAACAGCGCCTCGGAATGATGTGGGAACTGGCGCTGGGCGCGTGGTCGCTCACGGGGAACCCGCTGCCTGACTACTCGCGCGCGAACATGCCGGGCCTGTTGCTGCGTTCCGGGCCGCGATGAGCGTCGAACCGGGCCTCAGGCCCAGGTGATGCGGAACGTCACGTCGTGGCGATCGTGCTTCGCGTCGACCACCTGCACGCTGCCCACGCCGCCCACCAACGCCAGCACCTCCTGCAGCACGCCCTGGCGGTAGTCGGCGATCAACGTCGACCGGTCGCTCACGCGCGGCAGGAACTTCTCGTGGATGAAGGTGCGGATGCGGAGCTCGTGGGGCCCCACCTCGACGAACTCGGTCTCGATGTAGTTCGACGCCGTGCGGAAGTTGCGGCCCATGCGCAGCAGCGTGCGCTTGATGCCCACCAACTTCCCCGCCGTCAGCGCCGCGAAGCCCAGGGGCGTCTCGACGAAGCCCCGCATGAACAACCGCCCGAGGTGTTGATACCGCTCGTGCTCGGGCACCTCGCCGGCGACCGTCGCCCCGAGCGCGCGCATCACCACCAGCCAGGTGTCGAGGCTGTAGGCGACCTGCGGCTTCTCGAAGTCCACGCCCGCCTGCTTCAACGTCTCGAGCAGCGCGGGCGTGAAGTGCTTGCCCAGCGCCTTGCGCATGCCATCGACGGCGGCACCGAAGACCACGGGCTCGAGGGTGGGATCGGTCGCCATGGGCAGGGTGAACCCGCTCCCCCCATTTCAGAAGGGAGCGGGACCGACGTGTTACTGACCCAGGCCGCAGCCCCACTCGGTGACCGGCTTGTAGACCGAGCCCCGGGGAGGAATGCACAGCGCGGTCTCGATGCAGTACTGCCGCGAGCCGGTGACGCCGTCCTTGCAGAACGAAGGCACGCCGCCGTTGGGGCACTGCGCGCTGCCCGACTTCGCGTCGCAGCGGCACGAGAGGGCATTGCCGCCGTCCGGAAGGCGGTAGGTCGGGTCGGGCTCGCACACGCCCGCGTCG
>CAIVGN010000134.1 GCA_903905455.1 uncultured Archangium sp. | reverse complement strand
GCACCGGCACGCTCACCGCCTGGAACCCCGACCTCAACAACGTCGCCAACGCCCTCTCCCTGTCCGGAAGCACCGTGTACCTGGCGGGCTTCTTCTCCACCGTCAACGGGGCCACGGTGCGCAAGTACGCGGCGGCCGTCGATGCCACCACCGGCGTGCTCACTGCCTGGAACCCCAACCTCGACAGCGAGGCGTACGCGGTGCTGGCGGCGGGCAACTCGGTGTACCTGGGCGGCCATTTCATCACCGTCAACGGGGGCCTCGTGCGCAACCACGTCGCTGCCGTCGATGCCACCACGGGCGTGGCCACCTCCTGGAACCCCGACCTCAACAGCCTCGTGTACGCGATCTCCTTCTCCGGGAGCACCGTCTGGCTGGGGGGCCTCTTCACCACCGCCAACGGCGCCATCCCCCGGCACTACGCGGCCGCGGTCGACACGGCCGGAGTGCTCACCGCCTGGAATCCGGACCTGATCAACCCGGTCTCCACCGTGGCGGTGGGAGGCAACGCGGTCTACCTGGGCGGCCAGCTCACCACCGCCAACGCCTCGACCACCCGCCATTACGCAGCGGCGATCGACGCGCGCACCGGCGCCCTGACTTCCTGGGATCCCGACCTCAACGGCTCGGTCAACGCGCTGACCACGGACGGCACCACGGTCTACCTCGGGGGCACCTTCACCACCGCCAACGCCTCGGTGGCCCGCAAGTACGCCGCGGCCGTGGACGCCACCGCTGGAGTCGTCTCCGCCTGGAACCCCGATCTCAACAGCAGCGTGTTCGCCCTCGCGGCCTCGGCGGGCACCGTGTACCTGGGCGGCTTTTTCACCTCGGCCAATGGCAGCACGGTGCGCAACCGGGGGGCGGCGGTGGACGGGCTCACCGGCACCCTCAGGCCCTGGAACCCCAACCTCAACGACGCGGTATTTTCGCTGGGGGTCTCAGGCACCACGATCTACCTCGGCGGCCAGTTCACGACGGCCAACGGCGGCACGGTGCGCAACCGGGCGGCGGCGGTCGACGACGGAGCGGGCGTGCTCACGGCATGGAACCCCAACCTCAATGGCGCCGTGTACCCGTTGGCCATCTCGGGCCACACGGTGTTCCTCGGAGGTCAGTTCACCACTGCCAACGCAGGCACGCTGCGCAACAGCGTCGCCGCGGTCGATGACAGTGCGGGCCTGCTCACCTCGTGGATCGCGAACACCAACGGCCAGGTGTCCGCGCTGGCGGTGGGCGGGACGAGCGTCTACCTCGGCGGTGGCTTCACCACCGTGCAGGGGGCCGGGCGGAGCAACGTCGCGGCGGTGGACCTGCTGACGGGCCTGCTCACCGCGTGGAGCCCCAGCCTCTCGAACGGCATGGTCAGCGCGCTGGCTACCGACTGCGGCGGCGGGGGCGTGGCAGTGGGCGGCAGCTTCAGTCTCTGGGGGCTCGCGCCGCGCGCGGGGCTGGCCCTGGTGGAGGATGACCCGCAGTGCCTGGGGCCGGTGCCGGTCGATGCGGGTTCGGTCGACGCGGGTTCGGTCGACGCGGGTTCGGTCGATGCGGGCTCGGTCGATGCGGGTTCGGTCGACGCGGGTTCGGTCGATGCGGGCTCGGTCGATGCGGGTTCGGTCGATGCGGGTTCGGTCGACGCGGGTGCTGCCGACGCGGAGGATGCGGGAGCCCCAGATGCCGGTCCCGTGCGGGGGCGCCGCGCGTATGTCGTGGGCTGCACGTCGGTACCGGCCGAATGGCCGTTGGCGCTGGGCCTGGGCCTGTTGTGGCGGCGTCGCCCGCGCAGAACGACCCAACCGACTTCCACTGTTTGAGCGTTTCGTTGGCGGAGCCGGGACTCGTGGAGAGGCCATGTTCCGCGGCGAATGCCGGGTCAGCGTGGATCCGGAACATGGTTCGCGTGGCGACATGCACCGTCGCGGCACAGCCCGACTCCTCCCTCGGACTCGGTGCCATGCCGGCAGCGTGTCCACCCCTGGTGCTAGGGTTCGTCGCGATGGATCGATTCGAGTCACTCGTCAGCGAGAGGGCGCGACACTGGACCGTGGCCGAGTACCAACGGCTGGCCGAGCTGGGCGTTTTCCGGGGCGAGCGGGTCGAGTTGATCCGTGGGCAGGTGGTGGCGATGGCGGCGATGGGCGTGGGGCACGCGAGTGCCATTCAGCGAATCAACAAGCTCCTGGTCTTTGATCGTCGAACCCCACGCTCCCGATGCCATCGAGCAGTTGGGGCACGCGCACCTGGCAATCGAGGTGGCCGATACCAGCGCTCGCTACGACCGCGAGGTGAAGGCCCAGCTCTACGCCGAGGCGCGGGTGCCCGAGTACTGGCTGCTCAACCTCAAGACGCAGCGGCTCGAGGTCTTCACCCAGCCCCGCGCGCGCCGCTACCTCAAGCGCAAGTCGTTGAAGCGGGGCGATCTCGCGAGGCCGCTCCGGTTCCCGTCTCTGGCGATCGAGGTCGCGGCGTTGCTCGGCAGTCGCGGCTGACTACGGCGTGGTGACGCGCCCGAGGCTCGACCCGCCCGAGAACCCGCCCGACGTCCTCAGGTCGCCGAAGCGCCACCAGCCACCCTTCAGGCTGAACCGGTACGGTGAGCGCAGGCCTGCATCGACGGTGGTGGGCAGCGTCGCGCGGTACTCGTTGTTCGTCACCTCGCTCAGCGGGAGGTCGCGTCGCCGAGCCGGGAACGGAACGTTGCAGTGACGACTCCTGCTCCGCTGCGCGCAGTGCTTCGTTCCTCTCGCCTGCTGCATGCGTTTGCAGTGCCTCGGTGGACGCAGGTCCTCCGAACTCCAGCGCCCGGGCAACGAGGAGCCATAGCTCCGAAGGGTCCTGCGCTTCGAACACGTGCTCCGCCAGGCGGCCGTCACCGTGCTCGCCAGCCAGGTCGAGCACCGCGCGAAGCACTTCGGAGCGAAAGGGACCGCGTGCCAACTGCAGCCTTCGCTCGAGTTCTGTGCGCGCGTCTGCAGAATCCACCCGACTCATCGCGTTGAGCGCCCGGCCGGCAGATGCATTCGCGCCGCACGCGTCGGCTACTCGAACGAGGAACGGTAGGGCGGTCGCGGCATGCTCTTGCACCCAGACATCCATTCGGTCTGCTGGTCGCGCCGGCTTCACTTCCCCGAGGACGTCGTGGCAAGGCGGCTGGAGCACTTCAAGAAACGATGCGCGAAGTGGACCATCGGGGACGCACTCGGGCGGCGTGCGCAGGCAGATTGCGGCGGCGTATGTCGCCGAGCACAGCGTCATGACCAGCAAGCCACGGGTCATCAGCGTTCCCTCGCCTTGCCGCAGTTGACGTCGTGTGCGTCTTGAGAAGCCGGTCCCGCGGGAATCAGCAACTGGCACGGTGCCGCAACGACAACCGCCACGAAGGGATGTTCCTCCCCACCTTCGGCCTCGAAATGGCCCGGAGTCGAAGCCGCGCGTGCACAGGCAAGTTGAACGTGGCGCTCATGTCTCGCTCGCGGTCGGCTCTCGAGTTCACCGCGCCAGGGGCCATGCTGCAAATCGCATCGCGAGACTCTGATTCGTGGGTGCGGCAGCGTGGGCCTGACCACTCAGAAGAACACCCCGAACTCCAACTTCGCCGCCCCGTAGAAGCTCCGGTCGACGCTCGGCCCGACCTCTGCGGCCAGGTGGCCGCCGGGCAGGTTCTCGGTCCTCCAGAACAGCAACACCGCGTAACCCGCCGAAGCGCTCAGGCCGAGGAACACGTGGCTCCAGGCCCAGCGGTAGCCACCCTCGATCTGGGGGATCAGGTAGTTGGTGGTCATCGTGAGCAGCAGTACCGAGTTGTCGACCACGCTGCGCAGCCACTCGACCCCGAGGCCGAGATGGGCGCCGGCGAATCCGTCCGCAAAATAGAAGCGCCCCCGCGCGCCGATACCGAATGAGAACTGGAATCGGTCCCCCGTGCTCAACAGCGTGACGTTCCCCAGCAAGCCCGCGTCGAGCCACCGTCCGTAGACCGAGCCCGTGAAGCGACCTCCGCCGACCTCGAGGCCGAAGCTGGGTCCGAAGAAGAGGAAGCCCGCCGGGTCGAGGAACACGGAGCCGTGATGGTCCGGGGCCGAGTGCTCCGCGACCGTCTGGGCGATGCTCGGCAGCGGGGCCGGCAGTTCGACCACGCCGATGGACTGCCCGTCAGGCAGCACCGAGACGCTCGCCTGCGCCCCTGCATCGAGGCTGACCCGCGAGAGGGCCGCCCATACCTCGAGCACCGTGGCGTGCCCCGCCGTGCGGTATTCGTCGGTGTTCCCGATGCGCACGCCCATCACCGGGACCTGTGCGCCGACCTTCAGCCCTTGCACGGTGCCCGCGCGAACGAAGACATCGCCGCGATCGCGGAACAGCTCCGCATCGGGCCCAGCCGCGAGCACCAGCACTACGATTGAGATCAGGTTCATGTCAGCTGCGCACGCTACGCAGCGGGTGTGACCCCTGGGGTCATGCTGCCTACGGCGTGGTGACGAGCCCGATGCTCGACCCGCCCGAGAACCCGTCCGACGATCCCCCCGAGGTCCTCAGGTCGCCGAAGCACCACGAGCCACCATCGAGGCTGAACCGGTACGCGTAGTGCAGGCCGGCATCGACGGTGGTGGGCAACGTCGCGCGGTACTCGTTGTTGTTGGTCTCGCCCCCCGCGGTGGGGATCACGAAGAACGTCGCCGGAATCCACGTCCACGCGAGACCGGGGTCCTGCTCCTCGGGGCCGAAGCCCAGTTGCGCGATGAACGGGGTCGCGGCGTTGGGCGTGAGCCCGGCCGAGTACACCTGCCCGTAGATCGTCGACCCTCCGTCCGCCGCCGCGGGGAACTGCGTGTTGCAGTAGCCGATGTCCGTGTGGTTGGTGACGGCCACGTCGTACTGCTGGGCCACCTCGTAGCCACCGACGTCAGAGCCGTTGAGATCGCAGTACGTCCAGCTCACGCCATCGAGCGAGGCGCGGGCCGCGACCGCGCGGGTCCCGGTGTACGCAGGGAAGGCCTTGAGCGAGAACTCGTCGGCGCCGCTCGCCTCGGCCGCGTAGGTCGCGCTCTGCCAGCCCCACAGGGTGCTCGTCGAGGCGTTGCTGCCCTGCGGCCCGGTGCCGATCTCCACGCGGAGATTCGGGGCGGCCCCCGCGGCGCTGGTGCCGTTCGCGCCCGGGATGGTGGCCCGCGCGGTGACGACCATGCCGGTGCCGCTCTGCAGCGTGCCCGGGACCGGCATCGACACCGTGTTCAGCTTGCACGCGGTGATCAACGCGGTCGCCACGGTCATGCGGCCCGACTGCGCCGGCAGGTACCCGTTCTGCGAGCCATCGAGATCGCAGTACACCGCCGGCTTCGTACCGACCTGCACCTTGAACGCCACCGCGTACGCGCTCGGCGTCGCCGGCGAGGTGAGGGTGGCCGTGTACCGATCGCTCGTCATCCCGAGGTCCGTCGCGTACGTCGCCGCCGCCCAGGTCGTCCACGTGGAGGGCGCCGTGCCCACCGCGCCGTAGCCGAGGGACACCGCGAGCGGCACGCCCTGGCCCACCGCGTCAGTCAGCGTCGGCACCGTCACGCCCATGCCGTACGCCGCGGTGCTGCTGTTGGGGAGCACGCTCTGCGCCGAGTTCGCGCTCTCGAGGTAGCAGTTGGTGACGTCGAAGGGCGCCGCGGTCAAGGCACCGAGCTCCGCCTGCTGCACGCCATCGGCCGACCCGTTCTTGTCGCAGTACGTCCACGCGCCGCCCGCCACGCGGAACCGGTACGCATAGGCATAGGTGCCCGCGACCGGCCCGTTGATCGCGGCCTGGTACTCGTCGCCACCGCCCATGTCGTCGACGTTGAAGGTGGCCGGCGCAGACCAGGTCCACGAGGGATCTCCCGGGGCCGTGGCCGGCGCGCCGTAGCCCACCGCGCCCTCGATGCCCGCGCCCGCGCCCACGGCCTCGGTCAGCCCCTGCACGAAGACGCGGCCATACACGAGCGAGCTCGGGCGGCCTTCCCAGGTCGACAGCACCGTGGGGAACTGGAGGTTGCACGAGTCGACGCCAATGCCCTGCACGGTGAGCGTGCCGGCCTGGTCCTCGGTGTAGCCGTTGCTCGCGAGCCCATCGGCGTCGCAATACGACCAGGGGCCGTTCGCGTGGCTGAAGCGGAAGGCGAACTTGTACGTGCCCACGCCCGGGTTGGGGAGCATCGCCTGGAACTCGTCGTTCGCGCCGCCGCCGGTGTCGGTGTTGAAGGTCGCGTCGACCCACGTCCACGTCGAGGGGTCGGAGCCCGCAGGGCCGTAGCCCAGCGCCCCCTTGATGCCCGTGCCCGCGCCGGTCGTCGTGGTGACCGCGGCCTTGAACACCTGGCCGTAGACCACCGGGCCCGCGGTGTTGCCTCGCAGCGAGACGGTGGGCGCGGCGGTGACGATCTCCCCGCCCAGCTTGCACCACTCGACCGAGGCGCTCATCACCGTGACCTTCGAGAGCTGCGTGGTGGTCGACCCGTTCGCCGCGCCGTCCCGATCCGCGATGGTCCAGCTCTGCCCATCGTCGACGGAGAAGCGCGCCGCCACGAAGTACACGACCTGCGCGCCGGTGGTCGGCGCCGGGAGCGACACGGTGCCCGCGTACGAGTCGCGCGCCTTGTCGCCGCTGCCCGCACCGTCGACGTCGCCGACGTACATCGAGTCGGTCCACGTGAAGTCCGCCGAGAGCGGCGTCGCGCCGACCGTGGTGCTGAAGCCCACCTGCGCACGCACCCCGGCGCCCTGGCCCGCACCGGCGGTGACCGTCGGCACCTCCACGTGGGCGCCGACCACCACCGTCACCGTCGCCGCGCCGCTGGTGTCCGTCGCGTCGGCGGGGTTCTGCAGCACCGCCTCGGAGACGCTCTTGGCGGTGATCGCCGCGTCGTAGGTGAACGCCGCGTTGAGCGTCGTCGCCCTGGCGTTGGGGTTGGTGAGGGTCACCGCCACCACGCCCGCGGCGCCCGGAGGCGTCACCGCCGTCACCTTGCGATCGCTCTCGAAGGTCACCGCGGCCATCACGCCGCCGAAGGCCACGGTCGCGCCGCTGACGAAGTTGGTGCCGTTGAGGGTGACCGTCGTGCCGCCCGCCACCGCGCCCCGGGTGGGGGAGATCGAGGTGAGCACCGGCGTGACGGTGGCGCCTCCATCCGTCGTCGGGGTCGGCGTGGGACAACCAGTCAACAGCACCACGGTGGCGAGGGCAGCGAGGCGGGTGTTCACGGGGGCGACTTGTAGCCCAACCGCGACCCGCACTCAGCCCTTCACAGCACCCGCGGTCAGGCCGCCTACGAGGAATTTTTGCAGGGCGAAGAAGAGGGCCATCACCGGCGCCGAGATGATCAGCGCCCCGGCGGCGAAATGGCCCCACTCGGTCTTGTACTCCCCGACGTACCGCTGCAGCGCCACCGGCAGGGTGAAGCGCGTGGCGTCGTTGAGCAGCGTCGCCGCGAGAATGAACTCGTTCCACGCCTGCATGAAGCTGAAGAGCGCGGTGACGGCCAGCGCTGGGCGCGCGAGCGGGAGCACGACCTTCCAGAACACCTGGCCCGGGGTGGCGCCGTCCATGATCGCGGCCTCTTCGAGCTCCCGGGGAATGGTGTCGAAGTAGCCCTTGAGCATCCACACGCAGAACGGCAGCGACGAGGTCGCGTACACCAGCACCAGCCCCCCGAGCGAGTCGAGCAGGCCCAGCCACTGGAGGATGGAATAGAGCGGCACCATCATCAGCGTCGCCGGGAACATCTGGGTCACGAGCAGCAACTGCATGCCCGACTGCTTGCCGGGGAAGCGGAAGCGCGAGAGCGAATAGGCCGCGGTCACCGCCAGCGAGAGCCCCACCAGCGTCGTCGCGCCGCTCACCACGAGGCTCGAGAGCAACTGCCGTCCGAACAGCCAGCGCCCCTGGGAATCGGTCGAGCCGAGCACGTCACGGAAGTGATCGAGGGTGATCGCCTCGGGGAACGGGTTCGCGCTCATGGACAACGTCTGCGTCGGAGACAGCGCGAGCTTCACCACCCACAGCACCGGGTAGAGCGTCACCGCGCAGGTCAACGAGAGCCCCGCGTGCAGGGCGAACATCTTCCACCGGGGCATCGTCCGCGCGCTCATGCCTGCTCCTCACCCGACAGGCGCTTCGTCACCTGGGACCAGGCGAAGAGCACGAAGAAGATCAACACCGAGTAGGCCGCCGCGAAGCCGTACTGCTCGTTGCGCTGGAAGGCCCAGCGGAACGCCTCGCTCACCAGGATGTCGGTGCCACCACCCGGCTCGCCGCCCGAGACCAGGTAGATGATGTTGAACATGTTGAAGGTCCACACGCTGCCCAGGATGATCGCCGGCAACAGCGCGGGGCGGAGCAGGGGCAGGGTGATGCGCCGGAACTGCGTCCACTTCGACGCCCCATCGACCTCGGCCGCCTCGTAGAGATCCGTGGGGATCGACTGCAGCGCGCCCAACGACACCACCATCATGAAGGGGAAGCCCAGCCAGGTGTTGGTGATCACGTTCGCCGCGAAGGCGGTGGACCACTGCGCGAACCAGCTCACCGGCTCGATGCCGAACATCCCGAGGATCGCGTTGATGGCCCCGAACTGCCGGTGGAACATGCCCTTCCACATCATCGCGGTGATGTAGTTCGGCACCGCCCACGGCACGATCAACAGCACCCGGTACACGCCGCGCAGCTTGAGCAACGGCTCCTTCAAGAGAATCGCCAGGAACAGCCCGATGCTCACGTGCAGCACCACGTTGGCCAGCGTCCACAACAGGGTCACCACCAGCGTGAAGTAGAACGAGAGCGGCTCGGTGATCCGGTAGCCCTTCGAGGTGAGGATGTCGGTGAAGTTCGCCAGGCCCACGAACGAGTACTCGCCCGCCTCGTGGTGGAAGAGCGACAGCGACAGGCCGATCACGAAGGGGACCACCACCAGCACCGCGAGCCCGGCGGCGGCCGGCGCGACGTAGGCCAACCCGCGACCTGCCTCGGGGTAGCGCTGCTTGAAGCTCTTGCCCTTCGCCTTGCGAGACTGCCAGGTGACCAACGCCACCAGGCCCAGCACCAGCACCACGACGTAGGGCACCGGACTCGTGGTCGGGGGCGCTTCGCGGTTGAGCGCGCGGTAGCGACGACCGGCCAGCGGGCCACCGTCGTGCGGGGACACGCCGCCTTGCAGCACGGCGCGCAGGGCGAGCTTCATCGGCTCCCACACGCGCGCCATCTCGAGGGTGTTCGGCGTCGCGGTGCCTCGCTCGGCCACCGCGCGGAAGGCGGAGATCATCGTGTCCTTCGCCACCGCTTCGTTCTCGTAGGCCGCGAGCTCCGCGGGGATCTGCCGGCCGGTGATCACGCGCATCACCGTCGCGTCTCCGACCGCGAGGAACTTCGCCAGCGCCTCGGCGGCCTCGGGCTGCGTGGTGCGCGACGACACGAAGGCGGCCTCG
Organism: uncultured Archangium sp.; assembly: GCA_903905455.1. Classification (GTDB taxonomy): domain Bacteria; phylum Myxococcota; class Myxococcia; order Myxococcales; family Myxococcaceae; genus Archangium_A. The sequence continues at coordinate 81,059 of CAIVGN010000134.1, read as the reverse complement.
ACCCCGAGGAACGGCGCCATCGGCAGCCCCGTCTCGCTCACCATCGGCAGCGGGTGGATCGAGTACTTCACCCCCGGATCGATCTCCCCGGTGAACCACGGCCCGGAGATGACCATCGCCGTCCGGTTCTCATTGAACAGCGTCTTCACCAGCGCGCCCGACGCCTCCTGGGGCATCAGGTGCCGGTCCTGAAGCGACTTCACCCACGCCAGCGACTTCTCCATCGCCGGGGTCTCGAACTGCGCGCGGCCCTGGGCGTCGAAGAGCTGGCCTCCGAAGCCGAAGAGGATCGGCGCGTGGAAGTAGAAGTCGCCCGCCTCGTAGGCCAGCCCGAACTCGTTCTTCGCGGGGTTCGAGGCGGCGGTGAGCTGCGCCTCGAGCGCGTCGGTGGTGGTCGGCGCGGTCAGCCCCCGGTCGTCGCGCATGAACAACGCGAGGCACTTGATGGACAGGGGATAGCCGTAGAACTTGCCGTCGAGCTCCAGCGCGTCGACCGCGGGCTTCAAGTACTTCGACGGCTCGAGCCCCGGGCCCGAGGGCGCGACGATCTTCATGCGGTGAAACTGCCGCAGCCGCTCGTGGGCGAAGATGAAGACGTCGGGGCCCGCCTCGTGGGGGATCGCCGAGGTGAGCTTCGAGCTCAGCGCGTCGTAGGGCACCGCGAGGATCTCGACCTGCGTCCCGGTGGCGGCGGTGAAGGCCTTCGCGGCCTGCTCGATGGCCTGCTCTTCTCCACCACGGTAGCCGTGCCAGAGCTTGAGGGAGGGCGGGGCGGCAAAGCTGAGGGTGGAGGCCAGGAGGACCAACGCCACCCAGGGGCTACGCACGGCGCGCCTCGGGGTGACGCAGCGCCCTGGCGCCATCACTCGAGAAGACGTGCAGCACGTCGCCCGTGGGCATCACTGCCACGGTCTGCCCGACCTGCACGTCGGCCCCTTCGAAGCGCGCGGCGATCGGCCCGGCCGGCGTCTTGAGGAACGCGTAGCCATCGAAGCCCAGCCGCTCGACGGCCTCGATCTCCCCGCGAATCGGCCCCTCGCTGCCGACCCTCAGGTCCTGCGGGCGCATGCCCAGCTTCACCTCGCCGCTCGCGTCACCGACGGCGGGCAGGGTGAAGCCCGCGCCCACGAAGCGATCCCCTTCACGCTTCGCGGTGATGAGGTTCATCGACGGAGACCCGAGGAACTGCGCCACGAAGGCATTGCACGGCCGGTGGTACAGCTCGAGCGGCGCGCCGAGTTGCTGGAGGATGCCCTGGTTGAACACCGCCACCCGCGTCGCCAGGGTCATCGCCTCGACCTGGTCGTGGGTGACGTAGATCATCGTGACCCCGAGCTGCCGGTGCAGTCGCGCCAGCTCGCCGCGCATGGCCACGCGCAGGGCGGTGTCGAGGTTCGAGAGCGGCTCATCGAAGAGGAAGAGCTGCGGCCTCCGGACGATCACCCGGCCCATGGCGACGCGCTGCCGTTGGCCTCCGGACAACGCCTTGGGCTTGCGCTCGAGCAGCGGGCCCAGCTCCAGCATGCGGGCGGCCTCGGCGACGCGGGCGTCGATCTCCGCGCGGGGCAGCTTCCGCAGCTCGAGCCCGAAGGCCATGTTCTCGCGCACCGTCATGTGCGGGTAGAGCGCGTAGCTCTGGAAGACCATGCCCACGTCGCGCTCGCGCGGCGGCACGTCGTTCATCTTCTTGCCGCCGATGAACAGCTCGCCCTCGTCCATCTGCTCGAGGCCCGAGATGATCCTCAACAGCGTGGTCTTGCCGCAGCCCGAAGGCCCGACCATGACCAGGAACTCCCCGTCGATGACGTCGAGGTCGACGCCCTTGACGATGGCGTTTTCTCCAAAGCTCTTCTTGATGCCGACGAGGCGGACGTCACTCACGAGGGGGCGGAGGGTAGACAAAACGCAGGGAACGACGAGGGGAATCTGCACGACGCGGCGTGTCGTGACCTGTGCGCCGACGCTTGCCTTTGCTAGCAAGTCCCCCGTGCTTCGACTCAGCCCGTTCTTGATCCTGTTGCTCTCCTGCGGTCCGACCAACACGGCGAAGCTCTACAAGACCACCCCCAAGGCCCCCTCGATGGACGCGGCGGCGGTGCAGCGCCTCGACTTCCTCGGGCCCACGATCGTCGACCAGGGCGTCAACTTCGGCGTCTATTCCGAGCGCGCCGAGCGCATCGAATTGTTGCTCTTCGACAACCCGGAATCGGCGCTCCCCACGCGCCAGTTCCCCATGGAGCGCTTCGGCGACGTGTGGAACATCCACATCGAAGGCATCGGCGTCGGGCAGCACTACGGCTTCATCGCCTGGGGCCCGAACTGGCCCTACGACCCCGCGTGGACGCCCGGAACGGTGGTCGGTTTCAAGGCCGACGTGGACGCCGACGGCAACCGCTTCAACCCCAACAAGCTGCTGTGGGATCCGTACAGCAAGGCGATCCACCGCGACCACGACTGGGGCAAGGGCAGCCTCGCCACCGGCCCCGCGCGTGGCGCCTCGACGTGGGCGGCCGCGAGCAAGAGCATCGTGGTCAAGAGCAAGTACGACTGGAGCGAGAACGAGGCCACCTACCGCACCCGGCGCATGGACGAGAACAGCCCCGGCCACCGGTGGAACGACATGATCCTCTATGAGATCCACCCCAAGGGCTTCACCGCCAGCACCGCCTCCGGCGTCGAGCACCCCGGTACTTTTCGTGGCCTGGGCGAGAAGGTGGCCTACTTCAAGGAACTGGGCGTCACCGCGGTGCACGTCATGCCGCCGTTCGAAAAGCCCTCCGAGGGTGGCTACTGGGGCTACGCGACGCTGTCCTTCTTCATCCCCGAGAACACCTATTCGTTCCGCAAGGACCAGCAGGAGATCATCGACGAGTTCAAGTGGATGGTGGACCAGTTCCACCAGGCGGACATCGAGGTGCTGCTCGACGTCGTCTACAACCACACCGGCGAGGGTGGCTTCTGGCGAGAGCGCCTGGACTTCGACTTCAACCCCGACAACTCCATCCCCACGGGGCTGGTGAACATCGACCCGAAAGAAGTGGTCGGCCTCTACAACTTCCGCGGCTTCGACAACCACGCGTACTACGCGCTGAGCGAAGACAAGCAGTCGTACGTGAACAACACCGGCGTGGGCAACGAGACCCGCTGCAACCACACCCCGTTCCGCCGGCTGATCGTCGACTCGCTGCGCTACTGGGCCGACGAGATGCACGTCGACGGCTTCCGCTTCGACCTCGCGCCGGTGCTCGGGGAACAGGACCTCAAGTACTACGTCTGGCAGGACCCGAAGAACTCGGTGCTCCAGGACATCGCCGACGACCCGGTGCTGCAGAAGTACAACACCCGCCTCATCGCCGAGCCGTGGGCCGCCGGCGGCTACGATCTCGGGCTGTCCTTCAACGGGCCGAACAACAACGAGCTGTCCAACGGCTACGGCACCCGCATCGGCCTCTTCCCCGCGTCGACCAACAAGCCGGGCACGGGCTGGGGCGAGTGGAACGGACGCTTCCGCGACTGGTGGCGCGCCTTCTGGAACAAGGACGAGTTCAAGCTCAACAGCACCGAGGTGAAGGACGGCGGCTTCTTCCTCACCGGGAGCTCCGATTGGTACCGCTGGAACTCGCGCAAGCCCTACCACTCGATCAACTTCGTCACCGTGCACGACGGCTTCACCATGTACGACCTGTTCTCGTACGACATGAAGCAGAACCGCTGCGGGCCGCTCAACCCCGTGTGCTGCACCGATCCCACCAGCGCCTGGTGCGAGGTGGTCTCCGGCGAAGACAACAACCGCAGCAAGAACTGGAACGACGACGTCATCAAGCGCCAGCTCATGCGCAACCTCTTCGTCTCCATGATGATCAGCCAGGGCACGCCGCTGCTGTGGTCCGGAGACGAGTGGATGCGCACCCAGCTGGGCAACAACAACGCCTACTCGACCAAGGCCGACAACTCGTACAACTGGATGGACTGGGGCTCGTGGCTGCCGCAGGACCCGCGCCAGCGCATGCACGACTTCGTGCGGCAGATCATCGCCTTCCGCAAGTCACACCAGTACGCCTTCGCGCCCCTCGAGTACGGCGGCGCCGCCCCCTTCTCCTGGAAGAGCGCGCAGAACTCCGACAAGACCAACTGGGGCGACAAGCAGCTGATGATGCACTTCTACGATCCGACGAAGGGTCCGGAGCTCGCCATCCTCATCAACGGCGAGAACAGCGACGTCACCTTCGCCCTGCCGCAGGGCCCGGGCCGCAAGTGGAAGCGCGTCGTCGACACCCAGTCGTACTTCGATCTCCCCGCGACCCTGGTCACGCTCAACAAGCCGCAGAAGGCGTCGAGCAACATCGCCCTGACCGACGGCGAACTCATCACCACCACCGACTACACGGCCAAGGCCCGCACCGTGGTCATCCTCGAGGCGACCCCGTAGTCCCGGGGAATTCCAGTCAGGCAGAAAAGTGCACCTCGGTGGTTGCGAAGCCGGGGCTGCCAGCGCACGCTCCTCCTCGCCACGCAACCGGGGGGCTGCACCATGACGATCGAGTTCTACGTTTCGAAGTCTCTTCGCTACACGCAGGCGCGTCGTTTCGCCCGCCTGCCGACGGACTTTCCCGTCCACGTCCGCAGCGATGACCTCCGGGTCAACGACCGCGCCTCAGACATCTCGGAGGCCGGCCTGCGGGTGCACACCACGCGGCCGTTGACCCCCATGACCCTGGTGTCGATGCGCCTCGAGATGCCGCACCTGGTCGAACCGGTGGAGATGCTGGGCCGGGTGATGTGGTCCTCGAAGCAGACCATGGGCATCCGTTTCGAGCAGACCGACTCGCGTCTGTCTGACGTGGTCGAGAAGCTCCGCCAATCTTACGAGCGGATCTGATCGTCGCCGCGCCGGGCTTTGACTAGAAGTCGGGGCCCGTGCGCGCCCTTTCCCTTTTGTTGCTCATGTCGGGCCTCGCGTTCGCGCAAGCCCCCGACAGCCGCTTCAGTGCTGGTGGCTACTTCCGCATCATGGCCCGGCCCGACTTCCAGGGCGGCAACGGGCGCCTCGGCTACTGGAACCTCAACGGCCGCTTGATGAACGAGGGGCCCTACGCGGCCCTCGAGATGAAGCTCGACCTGCTGCAGGCGCCCCCGGGCACCACGGACATCTGGGCCAGCCTCCACGCGCGCATCGAGGGCGGCTCGGTCACCACCGCGGACTCGGGCAACGGGAGCCTGGTCAACTTCAAGCTGAGCCAGCTCTACGCGCGCGCGGGCAACATCCTCGCGCCCAACGTGGTGTGGCAGCTGGGCACGCTGCAGTACTTCTTCGGCAACCTGGGCCTGTACGACATGCGGCCGGCGCAGATCCTCGAAGACACCATCGGCCTCTCGGGCCGCTACACCACCCAGCACGTCGAGGTGCTGCTGGCCGTCGGCGACTCGGGCTTCACCGCGCGCGGGCTCAACTACGTGCCGCTGCTGACCGCCGGTGGCGCGGTGCGCGTGCGCCTGGGCGATCACTTCGAGTTCGGCGGCGGCGGGCAGGTGGCCGTCGAGCCCTTCATCGCCGGCAACCGCAACTCGTCGTACGTGACGCCCGGCGTCCGCTACGAGGACTACCTGCGGCAGGAGGTGCTGCGCCGCTTCGTGGAGGAGAACCCGCTGCTGGGCGCCGACCAGTTCCCCCGGGCGGTGGCCTCGACCCAGACCAACGTCTCGTGGCGCGCCGTGGGCTACCTCGGCTTCGGCAAGCTGGGGCCGCTCGAGTGGAACAACTTCTTCGCGCGCTACCAGCGGCTCCACCCGCAGAACGCGTACACCGACACGTACCAGGGCCGCTCGGTGCAGGTGTACACGGCCGACCTCACCCGCGATCGCTACGGGCTGCAGCTGGGCAACGAGATGATGATCAAGATCATCCCCGACCGGCTCGACGCGGTGTGGTCGGTGCTCTACGGGCAGGACCGCGACTACGCGAACACCATCGCGGCCAGCGAGGCGAACCGCGAGTACATGTCCACGGTGCTGCGCCTGCAGCTGTACTTCACGCGCACCGTGCACCTGCTGGTCGAGAACGCCATCTCCCGCGAGCGCTCGATCAACGGCAGCCTCTTCCGCAGCAACTACGACTCGATCTTCCAGAACACCCAGGGCATCGCCGATTCGCGCGGCCTCGAGTTCGGTGACGCGGCGATCCGTGACTCGTGGCAGTTCAAGACCGGCATCGTGCTCAACCCGACCGGCTTCGGCATCTATGCGCGGCCCTCGATTCGCCTGCTCTACGGCTTCCAGCTCTCGAGCCAGCACGCGGCCTTCGGCAACGCGTTCGTCGAGAAGCTCGACCAGTTCGACGCGTTCAAGCCGACGGGGACCATGGCGTGGCACCACCTGGTGTCGCTCGAGTCTGAGGGGTGGTTCTGATGCGCGCGTTCGTGGTGGTGGTGCTGGCCCTGGTCGGCGTTGGTTGCATTCCGAAGATCCCCCGGCAGCGGCTGGCCGAGCCGGCGAAGATCGCCGTGGCCTACATCGTGGACCCCTCGTACGCGGGCGCGCCCTTCACGCCTCCCGAGGCGCTCAAGAAGGCCATGGCGAAGGAGCTCGAGGACCACAACCTCCAGCTGGTCGAGGTGCCCCTCGAGACCGTCTCCGCCCAGCGCCTGACCGACTCGCGCTTCGAGGCGCTCAAGAAGTCGGCCCTCGCCCAGGGCGTGCCGTACCTGCTGCTGGTCGAACAGCGCGTGCAGTTCTTCTCGCAGATCGACGGCCGCTACCGCTGGGAAGTGGGCACCTCGCTGACCGCCTCGCGCGCTGACGGGGCCATGGCCCGCGACCCCTTCGAGATCCCCGTGGTGCTGATGTTCGATCACGAGAAGGAGCGCGAGGCCATCGTCTACGCCGCCCCTGACATCGCCAACCGGGTGGGCGTGCTGATGGACGGCGTGCTCGCTGGCGTGACCCCGCAATAATGACGAGGGCGCTCCTGCTGCTGGCGCTGCTGCTGCTCGCCTCGGGGTGCCACCCCCGGGTCAGCGCCCCGAGCGGGATCTACTTCGTGATGGTCGACCGCTTCGCGAACGGCGACCCGAAGAACGACGGCGACGCGAACCCCGACGATGCCCAGGCCTTTCACGGCGGGGATCTGCAGGGCGTCATCGAGCACCTCGACTGGGTCCAGGCGCTGGGCTTCGACACCATCTGGCTCTCGCCCATCTTCAAGATGCGCACCGAGAAGTGGCACGGGTACGGGGCCTTCCACGGGTATTGGACGTGGGACCTCTCGTCCCTCGAGCCGCGCTTCGGTGACGAGCTGTTGCTGGCGAAGCTGCGCCGCGAGCTCGATCGCCGGGGCATGAAGCTCATCCTCGACCTGGTGCTCAACCACGTGGGGCCCGACGCGCCGGTGCTCACCGTGCACCCCGACTGGTTCCACGAGCGGGGCGGGGTGACCGACTGGAACGATGCGACGCAGTTGGTGATGAACGACGTGCACGGGCTGCCCGATCTCGCCACTGAGAAGCCCGAGGTCTTCGACACGTTGCTCTCCGCGGCGAGGCGCTGGGTCGAGCTCGCGCGCCCCGACGGGTTCCGCCTCGACGCGGTGAAGCACCTGCCGCTCACGTTCTGGGCCCAGTTCAACGGCTCCTTCGAGTTCATGCGCCTGGGCGAGTTGCTCGATGGTGACCCGGGCCTCGTCTCGCGCACGTGGAAGGAAGGGCGCTTCAGCGCGATGTTCGACTTCCCCCTGGGCTTCGCCATCGCCGACGTGTTCTGCCGGGGCGAGTCACCCGCGAAGCTGGCCGCGATCCTCACCAACGATCGCCGCTACCCCGACCCCTCGCAGTTGGTCACCCTCGTCGACAACCACGATCTCCCCCGCATTCTCAGCACCTGCCAGGGCGACCTCGAGAAGACGAAGCAGGCGCTCGCGTTCCTCTTCGCCATGCGCGGCATTCCCTCGTTGACCTGGGGCACCGAGGTCGGCCTCGACGGCGCGAAGGAACCCGACAACCGCAAGTCGATGCAGTTCATCGAGCACCCGCTGCGCGCGCACATCCAGTCGCTCATGGCCCGGCGCGCCCAGTCGCTCGCGCTGTCGGAGGGCGCCGCGGTGCCCGTGGAGGTGAGCGCCGAGCGCGTGGTCATCGCCCGCATCGCGCCTGACGGCACCACGGTGAACGTGAAGGTCGAGGCCGGGCAGGTGACGGTGTCGGACGCCGCGCGGTCCAACCCGGCGCTCGTCACCCAGTGGCGCACCGGCGCGAAGACCCAGCGCGTGCAGCTCACCGGCCGGGGCTCGGTGGTCGGCTCGGGGGGGGAACTCGGAGATTGGGACCGCCGCAAGGCCCGGCCGCTCCCCGTGACGCTCGAGCTGCCCGTCAACGGCGTCTTCGAGTTCAAGCGCATCATCGACGGTGAGTGGGAAGCGGGGCCCAACCGGCTGCTCTTCGTGGGCGACGCGCCGGTCGAAATCGCACTCTGAGGGTCGTCGCATGGCCGCTGGCTCCCCCGCGGCCCAGAAACGACTGAAGCCCGGCTTCCGCGAAGGAAACCGAGCCCCAGAGGTGATTCAGAGGTGAGTCTGATTCAGCTGACGACGCGAACGTTCGCCGCCTGGAGGCCCTTAGGACCCTTGTTCACGTCGAACTCAACCTTCTGACCCTCAGCGAGGGTGCGGAAGCCGTCGGCCGAGATCGCGGTGTGGTGGCAGAACACGTCGTCGCCCCCGCCGTCCTGGCTGATGAAACCGAAACCCTTCGCGTCGTTGAACCACTTCACAGTGCCAAGTGCCATTTGCTGTTTTGCTTTCGTTTGCTGGCCTCGAAAATTGAGGCGTGCGCTGTGTACGCCTTTTCCGCACGCAGCGCCAGCCCCCCCCTCTCTGGAGTGCTGACGCCTTGCGTCAATGCTCGTTGACTCTGGAATCAGCCAGCCCTATCCACCACCCGTCTCGCTCATCTTCCGTGGAGGCTTCATGGCGCAGGGCAACCGTCGGGTCGCGATCATCGGAGGTCTTCGGACCCCCTTCGTGAAGGCGAACACCGTATTCAACGATCTCACGGCGCTCGATCTGGGCCGGATCGTCGTGCAGGAGCTGGTGCAGCGCTACGACCTCGACCCCAACGAGATCGACGAGCTGGTCTTCGGCCAGGTGGTGCCCTCGCTCACGGCGTCGTCGATCGCGCGCGAGCTGGTGCTGCTGACCGGGCTCCCGCGCCGCATCCAGACGCACACCGTGGTCCGCGCCTGCGCGACCTCCATCCAGGCGGCGGTCAACGTCGCCAACTCGATCCAGCTGGGCGTGGCCGACGTGGGCATCGCCGGCGGCACCGAGTCGATGAGCGACCCGCCGATCTTCACCTCGCGCCCGCTGGCCCACGCGCTGGTCAGCGCCTCGAAGGCCAAGAACCTCGCGGCGCGGCTCAAGCCCTTCCAGCAGCTCAAGGGCAAGGACCTGCTCCCCGTGCCCCCGGCGATCGCCGAGTATTCCACCGGCATGTCCATGGGTGACTCGGCCGAGAAGATGGCCAAGGAGAACGGCATCACCCGCCGCGAGCAGGACGAGCTCACCCTCGCTTCCCACCAGAACGCGGCGCGCGCGTGGAAGGCGGGCCTCTTCAAGGACGAGGTGATGAACGTCGCCGTGCCTCCGAAGTACAAGGAGATCGCCGCGATGGACAACCTCGTGCGCGAAGACGCGTCGTTCGAGGCCCTCTCGGCGCTCAAGCCCGTGTTCGATCGCCGCTACGGCACGGTCACCGCGGGTAACGCCTCGCCGTTGACCGACGGCGCGGCCGCGCTGATCCTCATGAGCGAAGAGAAGGCGAAGGCCCTGGGCTACCAGCCGCTGGGCTTCCTGCGCTCCTACGCCTTCGCGGCCACCGACCCCGGGGAGCAGCTGCTCCAGGGCCCGGCCTACGCGGCGCCCATCGCCCTCGATCGCGCGGGGCTGACCCTGAAGGACATGGACCTCATCGACATGCACGAGGCCTTCGCCGCGCAGGTGGCCTCGAACATCCAGGCCTTCGAGTCGAAGCTCTTCGCGCAGAAGCTGGGCCGCAAGGCCGCGCTGGGCGAGGTCGACCGCAGCAAGCTCAACGTCAACGGCGGCTCCATCGCGCTGGGTCACCCCTTCGCGGCCACGGGCGCGCGCATCCTCCACCAGTCCCTGCGGGAGCTGAAGCGCAGGAACCTCTCGAAGGCCCTCGTCACCGTCTGTGCCCAGGGTGGGCAGGGCGCCGCCGTCGTCCTGGAGCGTGAATAATGAGCACCCCCACGAAGAACTTCTCGTACGTCGTCGAGGCCGGGGTCGCGGTGATCACCTTCGACATGGAAGGCGAGCCGGTCAACACCATCGCGCCGCAGGTAAGCCAGGAGTTCGAAGGGCTGATGACCCGCGCCGCGTCGGACTCCAGCGCGAAGGCCATCGTCATCATCTCCGGCAAGAAGGACACCTTCATCGCCGGGGCGAAGATCGACTTCCTGCAGACCATCAAGACCGCCGGTGACGCCAGCGCGCTCTCGCGGCAGGGCCAGGCGGGCTTCGATCGCCTCGACGCCTTCGAGAAGCCGGTGGTCGCGGCCATCCACGGGGCCTGCCTGGGCGGCGGCCTCGAGTGGGCGCTGGCCTGCGACTACCGCATCGCCACCGACAGCCCCAGGACGTCCCTCGCCCTGCCCGAGGTGCAGCTGGGCCTCATCCCCGGCGCCGGCGGCACGCAGCGGCTGCCCGCGCTCATCGGCGCCCAGGCCGCGCTCGACCTGATCCTCACCGGCAAGACCTTGAAGGCGAAGAAGGCCCTCAAGCTGGGCGTGGTGGACGAGGTGGTGCCCGCCCCCATCCTCCGGCAGATCGCGCTGTCCCGCGCCGGTGAGCTCGCCGACGGCACGCTGAAGATCGAGCGCCAGCGCGGCCTCGCCCCGTCGATCGCCAAGAGCAAGTCGTTCCCCGAGATCTTGAAGGGCCTGACCAACCGCGAGGCCTGGGCGGAGTTCGCGCTCGAGGACAACCCGCTGGGTCGCAAGGTGCTCTTCGACCAGGCGAAGAAGCAGCTGCTCAAGAAGACCCGCGGCAAGTACCCCGCGCCGGAGAAGGCCCTCGAGGTAGTGCGCATCGGCCTCGAGAAGGGCATGAAGGCCGGCCTCGAGGCCGAAGCCGCGGCCTTCGGCGAGCTGGTGATGAACGACATCAGCAAGCGCCTGGTGGAGATCTTCTTCGCCACCACCGCCCTCAAGAAGGACAACGGCGTCGCCGACCCCAAGGTGAAGCCGCGCGAGGTCAAGAAGCTGGGCATGCTCGGCGGCGGCCTGATGGGCGGCGGCATCGCCTACGTCAGCGCCGCGCTCTCCGGCGTGCCGGTGCGCATCAAGGACAAGGACGAGGCCGGCGCCGGCCGGGCCATGGCCCACGTGCGCAGCCTCTTCGACGAGCGGGTCAAGAAGCGCTCGTTGACCTGGCGCGAGGCCGAGAAGGCCATGGCCCTCGTCAGCGCCACCACCGACTACTCGGGTTTCAAGCGCGTCGACCTGGTGATCGAGGCCGTCTTCGAAGACCTGAAGCTCAAGCACCAGATGGTCAAGGACATCGAGAGCGTCTGCGGCCCAGAGACCATCTTCGCCTCGAACACCTCGTCGATCCCCATCACCGAGATCGCCAAGGCCAGCAAGCACCCCGAGACCGTGGTGGGAATGCATTACTTCTCGCCGGTCAACAAGATGCCCCTGCTCGAGGTCATCACCCACAAGGGCACCGCCGACTGGGTGACCGCGACCTGCGTGGAGGTCGGCAAGAAGCAAGGCAAGACGGTGATCGTCGTCAACGACGGCGTGGGCTTCTACACCTCGCGGATCCTCGCGCCGTACATGAACGAGGCGGCGTTCCTGTTGTCCGAGGGCGCCGACATCGCGGAGCTCGATCGTGCGCTCGTCGACTTCGGCTTCCCCGTGGGCCCCATCACCCTGCTCGACGAAGTGGGCATCGACGTCGCCGCGAAGGTCGCGAAGATCATGCACGCCGCGTTCGGCGATCGCATGCTCGCCCCCGACACCACCGACGCGCTGGTCAAGGACGGCCGCCTGGGTCGCAAGGCCCAGAAGGGCTTCTACCTCTACGAGCACGGCAAGAAGGGCGAGGTCGACACCTCGATCTACGCGCTCACCCCCCAGGGCAAGGACCGCAAGCGCTTCGACCGCTCCGAGATGGCTGAGCGCTGCGCGCTGCAGATGGTCAACGAGGCGATCCGCTGCCTGGGCGAGGGCGTCTTGCGCAGCCCGCGCGACGGGGACATCGGGGCCATCTTCGGCCTGGGGTTCCCCCCGTTCCTCGGCGGGCCCTTCCGCTACGCCGACGCCCAGGGCCTGGGGAAGATCCTCCTGCGCACCGAGCACTTCGAGGAGCGCCACGGCAAGCGCTTCACCCCCGCGCCCCTGCTCGCCGAGTACGTGAAGACCGGCCGGAAGTTCCACTAACCCGTGCTCACCCATCCCGCCCTCTCGGTCTTCAAGCCGCTGCCTCTCGCAGAGCGGCTCTTCGTGAGGGCGCGGCTCTTCAGCGCGCCCCTCGACCTGCTCGCGCAGCACGCGAAGGGCACGCGCATGCTCGACGTGGGCTGCGGGCACGGGCTGCTGTGCTCGATGCTGGCCCTGGGCTTCCCCGATCGCTTCGTGGTGGGCATCGACCCCGACCCCAAGAAGATCGACTGGGCGCGGCGCTCGGTGGGCAAGCTGGGCAACACCCGCTTCGACGTGATGACCGTCGAGCGCCTCGCGTCCCTCGAGCCGGGCACCTACGACACCATCACCGTCGCCGACGTGCTGTACCTCCTGCCCACCAGCGATTGGCCCGACTTCCTCGCCGCCTGCCGCCAACTGCTCAAGAAGGGCGGGCGGTTGCTGCTCAAGGAAGCCGAAGACGACGGTGGCTGGCGCACCCGCAAGGCCCTGCTGCAGGAGCAGGTGATGGTGCGGCTGCTCGGTCGCACCAAGGGCAGCGGCGCCGTGGGTTTCTCGAAGCGTGAGACCACCCGGGCCCTGCTCGAGCGCGCCGGTTTCTCAGTGGCTGAGACGATCTCCCTCTCGCAGGGCAGCACCACCCCCCACGTTCTCTTCGTCGCCGAGTGCCGGTAGGCTCCACCGCTCCAAAGGGGGCATCGCCTGGAGCGGGCGTTGCCGACTGGTTGCTGCGGAGGTCTCACCGACATGATGCGAATGTTCCTGGTAGCGCTCGTGAGCGCGTTGTTCCCTGCGTGCTCGTGCGTGACGGCGACGAAGTGCAGCACCTCGGCTGACTGCAGCAACGCCCAGATCTGCGTGGCCGGCGAGTGCCGGGCCACGGTCGGCACCGGTAGCGGCCCGGGCACCGGCGGCGCGGGCGGCGGCACCTCCGGCGTCGGTGGTGGCACCGGCGGCGGCACCGTCGTCACCGGCTGCGACCCGGCCGCCGGCGCGGCGAACCTCACCCGGGACACCGACTGCGACGGCCTGTCCGACGCCGAAGAATACGGCGCCACCACGCCCACCGACCCCTGCAACTCCGACTCCGACGGTGACGGGCTGCTCGACGGCGTCGAGCAGGGCAAGACGACCTCGGTGTCCGCCGCGTGCACCTTCGCCGGCGACGCCGACCCCAACTCGAAGACCAGCCCCACCAACGCCGACAGCGACGGCGACGGGGTGAGCGACGGCGACGAAGACGCCAACCGCGACGGCCGCCGCCAGCCCACCGAGACCGACCCCGTGCGCAAGGACACCGATTGCGACGGCTATTCCGACGGCGAGGAGCGGGCCATGGCCGCGGGCTGCGTCACCGACGGCACCAGGCGCGACACCGACGGAGACGGCTTGCCCGACGGCGTCGAGGGCGGGTTGCAGCCGGTGGGCGCCGACCCCATGGGCTGCACGTACACCGCGGCGACCTACGACGCCGACAGCAACGTGAAGACCAACGCCTGCAGCCCCGACACCGACGGTGACGGCATCCTCGATGGCGCCGAAGACACCAACCTGAACGGCCGCGTCGACCCCGGCGAGCTCAACCCCGGCAACCCCGCCGACGGCACGGGCCCCGCCCAGCAGGCCTGCGCCACCCAGAACCTGCGCCCGGTCACCTTCCACTCGAGCGGCACCAGCGACGTGCAACTCGCGCTGGTGCCTGACTTCGCCGAGGTCACCCGCGTGGCGGGCGCCTCGGGCGAGGCCGGGTTCCTGTTCTTCGACGCGTCCACGAAGATCGCCGGGCTGGCGATCTCCAAGGGCCCGGCCGGCGCCGACGGCACCGCGGAGGAGGCCGACGGCCGCTCGAAGATCACCGGCGTCACCGGCCCCCTCACGCAGACCTTCAGCACCTGGGACACCTTCGGCGGATCGGTGCGCGCGGTCTACGACGTCACCGGCTCCACCGACGTGAAGACCCGGGTCAACGACATCGCGAAGAACTACCTGGGCATGAACGCCACCGGGCTCCTGGCCGGCGTGGCCGGCGTCAACGGGCCCTTCAAGGTCGTCGCCGAGTACGTGCGCCGCACGGCCACCCGCGCGGTGGTGGTGATCGCGGTGATCCCCGCGAGCCTCTACACCGGCCAGTCGATCTTCAAGGTCGACGACGTCGCCGGCGGCACCGCGCTCGCCCAGTTCGGAGACTTCGCCAACACCCAGTGCGAGGTGTTCTCGGCCACGGTGAACCAGAAGGTCGACTTCTTGTGGGTGGTCGATGACAGCTGCTCGATGGCCTCGAGCCAGACGGCCGTGGCCAACGCGGGCGCGCTCTTCGGGCAGAAGCTGTTGAGCGCCGGCCTCGACTGGCGCGCGGCGGGCGTGAGCACCGGGTACTACGCGAGCGTCTACGACGGCTCGATGAAGGACTGGACCAGCGCTGCTCCGACCATGGCCACCTGGTTCAGCGGCGGCAGCGCCTTCGGGACCCAGGGCAGCGGCGTGGAGGAGGGCTTCGCCGGGGCCCAGACCTTCATCAACCGCAACGGCCCCTCGAACGCGACGCCTTTCCGCGCCGACGCCCAGGGTCACCTCATCTTCCTCACCGACACCCACGAGCAGTCGGCCATCTCCGCGGTGGAGATGCAGACCTTCCTCACGGGCTACTTCGGCGGCCGGCGCTTCGCGACCCACGGCATCGTGTGCCCCGAGGGTTCGACCTGCGCCAACGAAGACCCGGAAGACCCGGTGGGCAAGTACCACTCGCTCATCCGCGCCACGGGCGGGGTGATCGGCAACATCATGGTCTTCAACCCCCAGAACCCCACGGCGCAGCAGACCGCGCAGCAGGCCGCGACCATCGACGCCATCCTCTCCGCGGTCATCGGCGGCACGGGCACGCAGCTCCAGCGCCCGCCCATCTCCGCGACCATCAAGGTGGCCATCGCCACCACCCGCGGCACCTGCAACACCGCCGACGTGCCGCGCGACCGCACCAACGGCTGGGACATCGACCCCGCGACGCGGCGCCTGGTGTTCTTCGGCAACTGCATCCCCAGCGCGGCGGGCGTGCAGGTGGCCGTCAGCTACAAGTACTGGAACGACGGGTCGCCCGACCCGAACGGCGACGCCTGCGGGGGCACCTGCGTGGCGCCGATGGTCTGCGACCCGCTGCAGCGCTCGTGCATCTGCGCGCCTGGCTGTGGCGGCTGCGGCCTGGGGTTCATGTGCGACGCCATGGCCTGCGCCTGCGTGCCGGAGATCGGCTGACGGGCGCTCAGCCCAGCTGGCGGTAGGTGACCAGCTCGATGCCCGCGTGCGCGATCGCCTCGCGGACGCGGGGGCTCAACACCGCCGCCAGCTCCTGTTCCCAGTCGTAGCGCCACTTCGGGTCTTGCGGCACGGCGCCGGGGTCCAGGCCGGGGTGGGTGACGATCTCGTTGTCGCCCTCGCGCAGCTTGCCCAGCAGCCGCAGCAGCCGCTTCTCGGTGAGGCGGCCCGACTCGAAGACGCCCAGGGCGGGCACGCGCTTGATGCCCCGCGGCTGCTTGGCCCGCGAGAGCGTGCCCAGCAGCGCTGACTTGATGGCCGCGCCGGGGTGAATGAGCCAGTGCGCGTTGGGCCGCTCGCGGGGCCAGCGCAGGGGCACGCCCAGCTCGGCGGCGAGCACCTCGACGATGGAGGTCATGCCCGGCAGCAGGTGCAGGTGCTGGTGGGTGTCGAGGTGATCGATGTCGGCGCCCAGCTCGCGCGCGCGGCGCACCTGGGCGCGGAACTCGGCGATCACCTCTTCGGCGGGAATCAGCCGCGAGAGCCAGGCCGCCGAGAGTTCGGCCCAGTCCCGGCGAAAGCGGCCGCCGGGGGCGAGCCAGCGCACGTCGCGCGCCGGCGCCGCGGGGGTGAGGTGGGTGGTGAGGCACAGGTGCAGGCCCAGCCCCAGCTTCGTCTGGCCCGCGCGGCGGATCGCCTCGGCGGCGGTGGGCCCGGTGGCGAGCACCGTGGCGCTGGTGACCACGCCGTCGGTGTGGGCCGCGAAGATGCCCTCGTCGAGGCGCGGGTGCAGCCCGAGATCGTCGGCGTTGATGACCAGCCGGATCACGGCGCGCCCGAGGCCTTCTTCGTGGGGAACGCCGTCACGTCACGGGGCAGCCGCACCGGCCGCGTGGGGTTGCCCGGGTTGCGCGTGTCGCCGTACAGCGACGCCAGCTCGCGGATCATCTTGAGGATCACCTGGGGGCTGGCGAGCGTCGAGATGCCGCGCGTGCGCGGGAAGTAGTCGACGCCGATCTGGAAGACCTTGAACCCCTTGCGGATCGCCTTGACCACCAGCTCCGCGTCGATGAACGAGCCCTCGCTCTTGAGGTCGATCGACTCCAGCACCCGGCGGTGCACCACCTTGAAGCTGAAGTTGATGTCCTTCATGTTCACCGCGAACAGCTCGCGAATGAGGGCGTTGTAGACGTAGGAGTAGATGATGCGCTTGGGCCCCTCGCTGGTGCGATCGAAGCGGAAGGCGCAGATCATGTCGGCCTCCAGGTAGTCGACCAGGTGCAGCGCCCGCTCGAGCTCGTCGAGATCGAAGGGCAGGTCCATGTCCGAGTAGATGACGATGTCCTTGGTGCTGGAGGCGAAGCCCGTCTTCATCGAGCCGCCGAGCTTCTGGTTCACCTCGTGCGACACGCAGCGAATGCGGGGGTCGCGCTTCGAGAGCCCCTCGGCGATCTCCCGGGTGCGATCGGTCGAGGCGTCGTTGACGATGATGATCTCCCAATCGTCGGCGAGGCGCTCGAGGACCACCTTCGCGCGGCTCACGGTGCGCTCGACGTATTCCTCTTCGTTCCAGGCAGGGAAGAACAGGCTCAAGCTCGGTCGTGACATGGGCGCCGGTCATCCCACACCGACGGCGCGAGTCCAAGCGGCGGGCGGGGTGACGGCCCTCGAAAAAAGTGCCGCGTTCTGCCCCGGAGGAACGTATGTACTCAGGGGTATGGGGGATCGCTGGACAGTCCTGCTGGTCGACGACGCCCTGTCGGCCACGACGGCGTTGCAGCACGCGCTCCACGACGCGGGGGCCGTGGTGCGCACCGCCACCAGCGCCTCGGAGGGCATTTCCCTGCTGATGGACGAGCCCTGCGACGTGGCCATCGTCGACCTGGAGCTGCCGGGCGAGAGCGGGTTGGCGGTGCTCCAGCACCTGCGCGTGGACGGGGGCCAGACCCCGGTGCTGATGGTCTCGCTGGCCGACGACGTCGCCACCCGGGCCGAGGCCTTCCGCCGCGGGGCCGACGATTTCCTCGTCAAGCCGTTCTCGGTGCCTGAGCTGCTCGCCCGCGTCGATCGCCGCCGTGCGCTGCACCGCGCGTTGCTGGTCTCCCGCACCGAGGCGACCCGGCTGCACGAGCTGGCCGTCACCGACGGGCTCACCCAGGTGGCCAACCACCGACATTTCCAGGACCGCCTGCGCGAGGAGTTCCGCCGCGCCCAGCGCTACGACGACCCCCTGGCGCTCATCCTCATCGACCTCGATCACTTCAAGACGGTGAACGACAACTTCGGGCACCAGGCCGGTGACGAGGTGTTGGTCGCCGTGGCCGCGGCCATCAAGGCTGCCGTCCGCGAGACCGACTTCGTCGCCCGCTACGGGGGCGAAGAGTTCGCGGTGTTGCTGCCCAAGACGCACCTCGCCGGCGCCCTGACCGTGGCCGAGCGCACCGCCGCCGACGTGAAGCAGCTCGTCGTGGGGTCGGCGGGCCTCAAGGTCACCGGCTCCTTCGGGGTCTCCGGCTTCCCGGGGCGCTCGGTGAATACATCGGAGCAGCTGGTGCGCACCGCCGACGAGGCCCTGTACCGGGCCAAGCGCGAAGGCCGGAACAAGATCAGCCTGTTTCAGGCCAGCACCGTCGTGACCACGATCTAGGCCGGGTCAGACCGACCCCGTTATGATGGGGGTGGGTTCAACTTAACCCCGGCGGCAGCGGCACCCAGTCAGACAAAGCCCACATCGATCATGAGGTTACGCCGACTCATGGGTTGGCCGCGAGATTGCTCAGCAGCATGACCCGTGGAGAACATGGCCACCAACCTCAAGCCGGAAGTTGCCCAGGGCAGACTGCTCCTGGTCGATGACGAGGAGAACATCCTCCGCTCGTTGCGGCGTGTGCTGCGCCGGGGCGATTGGGTCATCGAGACCGCGCTCGACGCCGAGGCGGCCCTCAAGGCCTTCGAGCGGTTTCGGCCGGCGGTGGTGATCAGCGACTTCCGCATGCCGGGCATGAACGGCGTCGACTTCCTCGCCAAGGTCAAGGAGCTCGACCCCAAGACCCAGCGCATCATGCTCACCGGCCAGGCCGACCAGCACGCCATCGAAGAGGCGATCAACCGGTCCGAGGTCTTCCGCTTCATCAGCAAGCCGTGGAACGACGCGCAGCTGCTGCTGACGGTCAAGAGCGCCTTCGAGCAGCACGAGCTGGTCAACGACAACAGCCGGCTCCACGACCTCACGCAGGAACAGAACATCGAGCTGCGGCAGCTCAACGCCGACCTCGAGCTGCGCGTGCAGCAGCGCACCCAGATGCTCTCGCGGGCCAAGCGCGAGTGGGAACTCTCGTTCGACACCATCGACAGCCCGCTGGCCGTGGTGAACACCGACGATCTCGTCATTCGCCGGGCGAACCGGGCGACCGCGAAGGTCTCGAACCGCGACGTGGTGGAACTCAACCAGGGCGTGAAGTGCCACGAGTACCTCTTCGGGCAGCCCACGCAGTGCGCCGGCTGTCCGGTGGGGCCGAACCTCAAGACCGTGGCCAGCCTGGAGATCGTGCACGGGCCGCGCACCTTCGTGGCCCACGTCTACCCGATGGACGACGAGCCCATCGCCGTGTGCCACTACCGCGACGTCACCGACGAGCGGGCGCTCACCAAGCGGCTCATCGAGAGCGAGAAGATGATCGCCATCGGCAACCTCGCCGGCGGCGTGGCGCACGAGATCAACAACCCCCTGGGCGGCATCCTCGCCTTCTCGCAGTTGATGAAGCGGGACGCGGGCCGCACCCCGGCCGATCTCGAGGCCCTCGACCTCATCGAAGAGAGCGCCATGCGCTGCAAGCGCATCGTCGAGAGCCTGCTCAAGTTCAGCCGCCGCTCGAAGGTCGAAGACCGCCGCGCGTTCGATCTCTCGAAGTGCGTCGAAGACGCGGCGGTGCTCTTCCGCGCGCAGATCAAGAAGTACCCCCGGGCCAAGCTCGAGCTGAACCTCACCCCCGGCCACCCGCCGGTGTACGGCGACCCCTCGCAGCTGGGCCAGGTGGTGCTCAACCTCCTGCACAACGGCCTGCAGGCGCTGCCCGACGGAGAGGGCACGCTGAAGGTCGAGACCGGGCTGCGGGACGCCCACTGCTATTTCAAGGTGACCGACACGGGCTGCGGCATTCCTGCCGAGAACCTGCCGCGCATCTTCGAGCCGCATTTCACTACCAAGCCGCCGGGTGAAGGCACCGGGCTGGGCTTGTCCATTGCTTATCGGATCGTCGAGGACCACGGCGGGCACTTCGCCGTCGACTCGAAGATCGACGAGGGCAGCGCCTTCACCGTGATGATTCCCGTTCAACCCGGGGGAGCAAACCCATGAGCGTCACCATTCCCACTCAGGTTCGCAAGGCGAAGGTGCTCGTCGTCGATGACGACAAGATCGTGCTCCGCGCGGCCTCCGAGATCCTCTCGCGCGAGGGCTACCAGGTGGTGGCCATCGACGATGCCGTCGAGGGCCTCTCGGCCGCCAAGGACCCGACCATCGACGTCGCGTGCCTCGACATCAAGATGCCCAACCTCTCGGGCATGGACCTCCTGAAGGCCTTCAAGCAGAGCCGGCCCGACGTGGAGGTGATCATGATGACCGCCTTCGCCACGGTGGAGACGGCCGTCGAGGCGGTCAAGGGCGGGGCCTACGACTATCTCACCAAGCCCTTCGAGAACATCGACGTGCTCTCGCTGGCCGTGGGCCGCGCCGCCGAGAAGAAGTCGCTGCGCGATCGCACCAAGGTCCTCGAAGAGGCGCTCTCGGCGCGCAACCAGTTCGAAGACCTCGTCGGCCAGTCGAGCCAGATGCGCTCGGTGTTCAAGCTGGTCGAGACGGTGAGCTACTCCACCGCGACCGTGCTCATCCAGGGCGAGAGCGGCACGGGCAAGGAACTGGTGGCCCGCGCGATCCACTACCGCAGCCCCCGCAAGGACAAGCCCTTCGTGGCGGTCAACTGCTCGGCCCTGACCGACACCCTGCTCGAGAGCGAGCTCTTCGGGCACATGAAGGGGTCCTTCACCGGCGCCACCACGAACAAGAAGGGCCTGTTCGAGGCGGCCGACGGCGGCACCATCTTCCTCGACGAGATCGGCGACATTCCCCCGGCCACCCAGGTGCGCCTGCTGCGCGTGCTCCAGGAGGGCGAGGTCAAGCGGGTCGGCGCCAACGACACCTTGAAGGTCGACGTGCGCGTCATCGCCGCCACCAACGTCGATCTCTCGAAGGCGAAGGACACCGGCAAGTTCCGCGAAGATCTCTTCTACCGCCTCAACGTGATCACCGTGCTGCTCCCGCCGCTGCGCGACCGCCCGGAAGACATCCCGCTGCTGGCGCAGCACTTCCTCAAGCTCTACGCGCAGAAGATCGGCAAGAAGGTCACCAGCTTCTCGCCCGGCGCCATGGAGGCGCTCACCACCGCCCGCTGGGGCGGCAACGTGCGTGAGCTCGAGAACGCCATCGAGCGCGCGGTGGTGCTCAGCTCCAACGAGGTGGTGGAGGCCGAGGAGCTGCCCGCGGAGATCCGCAACAACCAGCGCGGCGGCGGCGACGTCGAGGTCTTCAGCCTCGCGCACCTGCCGTACGCCCAGGCCAAGAAGCTCGCCATGCGCGCCTTCGAGCGCCGCTACCTCTCGGCCCTGCTCGAGAAGTCGAGCAACAACGTGTCCATGGCGGCCCGCGCGGCCGGGGTCGACCGCTCGAACTTCCGGCGCCTGCTCAAGCAGTACGAGGTCGGAGGCCGCTCGATGAAGAAGGACGCGAACGGCAACGACATCGATGACGATGGGGACTTCGACGAGGCGGCTTCTTAACCGTCTTCGCCCGGTTCCTTCGGTGCTCTCGAGGAGCGGATCTGTTCGATCCGCTCTTTGTGTTTCTGCTCGGCGCCGTTGCCTGACGGCTCGTAGAACTTCTCGGCGCGCAGGCCCTCGGGCAGGTAGTTCTCGTGCACGTAGTGCCCCTCGAAGTCGTGGGGGTACTGGTAGCCGCCGCCGTAGCCCAGGGACTTCATCAACTTCGTCGGCGCGTTGCGCAGGTGCATCGGCACCGGCAGCGGCCCGTGCTTCTGCACCGCCTCGCGGGCCTTGGCGTAGGTGGTCAGCGCGGTGTTCGATTTGGGCGCCATCGCCAGGTAGGTCACGGCCTGCGTCAGGGGCAGGGTGCCTTCGGGGAAGCCCATCAGCTCCACGGCCTGGAGCGCGTTGATCGCCACCTGCAGGGCCTGGGGGTCGGCGTTGCCCACGTCTTCGCTGGCGAAGATCACCATGCGGCGCACGATGAAGCGCGGGTCTTCACCGGCCTCCACCATGCGCGCCAGCCAGTACACCGCGCCGTCGGGGTCGGAGCCGCGCATGGACTTGATGAAGGCCGAGATGACGTTGAAGTGCTCTTCGCCGCCCTTGTCGTAGAGCAGGGTCCGCTGCTGCACGGCCTCCTCGGCGCCCTCGCGGGTGACGTGCGTGCCGCCGTACTTCGCGGCCACCTCGAGGGCGGTCAGGGCCTTGCGCGCGTCGCCGGCGGCGATCATCGCGATGAAGGCGATGGCGTCGTCGTCGATGGTCACCTTGCCGTCGAGGCCCCGCGGGTCGGCCACGGCCCGGCGCAGCAGGGTGCGCAGCTCTTCCTCCTCGAGCCCGCGCAGGGTCATCACCCGCATGCGCGAGAGCAGCGCCGCGTTGACCTCGAACGAGGGGTTCTCGGTGGTGGCCCCCAGCAGGGTGATGGTGCCCTTCTCGACGTGGGGCAGCAGGGCGTCCTGTTGCGACTTGTTGAAGCGGTGGATCTCGTCGACGAAGAGGATCGACCGCTTGCGGTTCATCTTCCACCGCTGGTCGGCGGCGGCCACGGCCTCGCGCAGGTCCTTCACGCCGCTGAGCACCGCGGACACCGAGTCGAAGTGCGCGCCGGTGGCGTGGGCGATGATGCGCGCCAGGGTCGTCTTCCCGGTGCCCGGGGGGCCCCAGAAGATCATCGAGGGCACCTGGTCGAGCTCGATGGCCTTGCGCAGCAGCCGGCCGGCGGCGGTGAGGTGCTCCTGGCCCAGGTACTCGTCGAGCGTGCGCGGCCGCATGCGCTCGGCGAGCGGCGCCCGGGCCTCGGCGTCGACGGATGCTGCGCGATCGAAGAGATCCATCGGCTCCCGGCTCTAGCAGCGGCCAAGATTGACTTGAGAATCAATTTCGCGGTCAATGCCGCGTTCCTCCGGAGGCTTCCCATGGGCTCGAAGAAGGCAGTGATTTCCTGCGCGCTGACCGGCGTGCTGACCGACCCCGAAGTGCACCACGTGCCGGTGACGCCCGAGCAGATGGCGAAGGAAGCGCGCCGGGCCCGCGATGCCGGGGCGTCGATCGTGCACGTCCACTTTCGCGACCAGGAGCCGGGCAACGGCCGCATGCCCTCGTGGGACCCGAAGGTGGCCAAGGCCATCTGCGACGCGATTCGCGCCGAGGTGCCCGACCTGCTCTTGAACCTCTCGACCGGGGTGGTGGGCGACGACATCAGCGGCCCGGTGGCCTGCCTCGAGGCGGTCAAGCCCGAGTTGGCCGCGCTCAACGCGGGCTCGCTCAACTACCTCAAGCTGCGCTCGAACCACGACTGGGCGTGGCCCCCGATGCTCTTCGACAACCCGGTGGCGAAGATCGAGGCCTTCGAGAAGGTGATGAAGGCCCACGGCATCGTCCCGGAGTGCGAGTGCTTCGACACCGGCATCGTGCGCAGCGTGGCCATGTTCGCCAAGCGGGGCATGGTGCCCAACCCGCCACACCTCTCGCTGGTGATGGGGGTGGAGTCGGGCATGCCCAACAAGGCGTCGTGGCTGCCGCTGCTCATCGACGAGATGTTGCCGGGCACGCACTGGCAGGTGGTGGGCATCGGCCGGCAGGAGGTGTGGGCGCTGCACCGGCGCTGCGCCGAGCTGGGCGGTGACCTGCGCACCGGCCTCGAGGACACCTTCTACCTGCCCGATGGCAGCAAGGCCTCGAGCAACGGGCAGCTGATCGACGCCATGGCGAAGGTGGCGGTGGCGGCGGGCCGCGAGGTGGCGAGCCCGGACGAAGCCCGACAGATCCTCGGGCTGCGGGCGCGCTGAGCGTTAGATCTTCAGGCATGGCTTCCCCTACTTTCAGCGCCTCTCTCGAGGCGGGTCGTGAGCTGTTCGAGAAGGGCGCCTTTCACGTGGCCCACGAGGCCTGGGAATCAGGCTGGCGGCGCACCCGGGGCTCGGAGCGCCAAGTGCTGCAAGTGCTCGTGTTGTGGACCGCGGGGTTGCACCACCACGAGCGCGGCAACCTGACGGGGGCGAACCGGCTGCTGCTGCGCGCCATGGAGAAGCTGGGTCAGCTGGACGAGACCCTGGACGGCCTCGATCTCGAGGGCCTGCGGGAAGGGCTGGTGACCAGCCTGGAGCACGCCCGCCACCCGTGGGTCCCCTCGGCCCGCCCGGCCTGGCCCCCTTCGCTGGTGGCCTCGATGGACGCGCAGCTCGAGCACGCCTCGCGCTGCCCCTATTGCGGCGAGGCGGTGGTGGTGAGCTGCGCGCCGGAAGAGGCGGGCGGGGCGAGCTACGTCGAAGACTGCCCGGTGTGTTGCCGCCCGTGGCAGGTCGAGCTGGTGCGCGACGGTGATTCGGTGCGCGTGTCGTTGGGCCGCGACGACGCGCAGTAGTGCTGGACGCCGCGGTTCAGGCTTGAGCCCAAAGCGGCCTTGCCTGTCGTTCTCCGTCGAGAAAATGCGGAAATCTTGCGGGCAGGGGGGGGCCCGGTTTTGCGTTGGTACCTGACGCCTTCGCGTGGTCGAGTGCCGCGCATTCATGGAGCCGTTCCTCACCGCCATCACCACGTTCCCCACCGTTCCCCTCACGGTGCTGCTTGGCGTGGTCATCGGGTACTGGGTCTTCGCCCTGGTCACCGGTGCGGCCTTCGACGCGGCCGACGCGGCGACGGGTGGGGTGAAGGGCGCCAGTGAAGCGGTGCTCGGGGCGCTCAAGGGTAGCGCCGAGGTCGCGGGGCATGGGCACGATCACCACGAGCTGGCCGAGAGCGGCGTGTTGTCGGTGCTGGGCCTCGCCCGGGTGCCGGTCACCATCACCGGCAGCACCGCGTTGCTCGTCTCGTGGCTGACCTGCGTGCTGGCCACGCTGTGGATCGGCCCCGAAGCCGTGGTGCTGCAGGCCCTGGTGCTCGTCGGCTCGCTGGTGGTCGGCTTGTTCGGCGCCGCCTTCCTGCTGCAGCCGCTGGGCAAGGCCCTCAACCAGAGCAACCCGGCGCGCAGCCGCGACTGCCTCGGCCAGATCTGCAGCATCACCAGCGGCAAGGTCGACGCGGGCTTCGGCACCGCGCTGGTGGCCGACGGTGGCGCCGGGCTCAACGTGCACGTGGTCTGCGCCAAGCCCAACACGCTCAAGAAGGGTGACCGGGCGATCCTCATCGACTTCGACGCCGCCAAGGGCATCTACGAGATCGAGCCCGTCGACTGGCTCCTGCCACAAGAAATCGAAGCGCTGAACGACCCGACCCGGGCGGCGCAGATCATCTCTGGTCGGGTGCGGCGCCGCTGACACGTCAGCTCGCCCGCTCTTCTTTTCACGCAAGGGGGAACACACACGATGTCTCCGACAATCACCGCCATCCTCTCCGCCATTGGCATCGGCCTGCTGCTCCTCGTGGGCTTCGCGATGCTGATCGCGCGGTTCTACCGACAGGTCGCGCAGGGCCAGGTGCTCATCGTCAACACCATGAAGCCCGAGCCCAAGGTGTCGTTCACCGGGGCAGTGGTGATCCCCATCATCCATCGCGCTGAGGTGATGGACATCTCGCTCAAGTCGATCGAGATCGACCGCCGCGGGAAGCAGGGCCTGATCTGCGCCGACAACATCCGCGCCGACATCAAGGTCAGCTTCTTCGTGCGCGTGAACAAGACGGTGGAAGACGTGCTCAAGGTGGCCGGCGCCGTCGGCTGCGTGCGCGCCTCTGACCTCGCGACCCTGCAGGAGCTCTTCGAGGCCAAGTTCTCGGAAGGCCTGAAGACCGTCGGCAAGCGCCTCAACTTCGAGGACCTCTACAAGGAGCGCGAGGTCTTCAAGGACCAGATCGTCTCGGTCATCGGCAAGGACCTCAACGGGTACATGCTCGAAGACGTGGCCATCGACTACCTCGAGCAGACGCCCCTCGAGATGCTCGACAAGGAGAACATCCTGGACGCCCAGGGCATCCGGAAGATCACCGAGCTGACCACCATCCAGAACGTGCTCACCAACGACTTCCGCCAGGACGAGCGCAAGAAGATCACCAAGCAGAACGTCGAGGCCGACGAGGCCGTGTTCGCGCTCGAGCGCCAGCGCGCCGAGGCCCAGGCCAAGCAGAAGCGCGAGATCGACACCATCCAGGCGCGCGAGCAGGCCGAGACCCAGCGCGTGCAGCAGGAAGAGCACCTGAAGGCCGAGCTGGCCCGGGTGCGCGCCGAGGAAGAGCTGCAGATCAACGAGCAGAACAAGACCCGCCAGGTGCAGGTCGCCGAGAAGAACCGCGAGCGCGTGGTGGGCATCGAGACCGAGCGCGTCGCCAAGGACCGGGCCCTGGAGGCCATCTCGCGTGAGCGCGAGGTCGAGCTGCAGCGCATCGGCAAGGAGAAGGCGCTGGAGACCGAGCGCAAGGCCATCGCCGACGTGATCAGCACCCGCATCGCCGTCGACAAGAAGGTCGCCTTCGAAGAGGAGAACATCAAGCAGCTGCGCCTGGTGGCCGAGGCCAACCGCAAGAAGGAAGCGGCGATCATCGACGCCGAGGCCCGCGCCGGCGAGCTCTCCGTGGAGCGCGTGAAGGCCGCCGAGGCCAACGAGGAGGTCTCGAAGCACGAGGCCCGCCAGCGGCTGATCACCGCCGAGGCGATGCTGGAGTCGGCGGACAAGGAAGCCCGCGCGAAGATCCGCCAGTCCGAAGGTCACCAGGCCGAAGCGGCCGCCGAGGGCCTGGCCCAGGCGCGCGTGCTCGAGGCCCAGGCGCTCGCGCAGGAGAAGCAGGGGCTCGCCCAGGTGCGCGTGCGTGAAGCCGACGCCGTGGCCACCGAGAAGCAGGGCCAGGCCAATGCCAACGTGCTGCGCCAGAAGCTGCTGGCCGAGGCCGAGGGCGATCAGCAGAAGGGCCTGGCGCACGCCAAGGTGCTCGAGGCGGAAGCCGAGGCGCTGCAGAAGAAGGGCAACGCCCAGGCCGAGGCGGTGCGCTTGATGGCGCTCGCCGAGTCGGTGGGCGTGCAGGAGAAGCTGCTGGCCGAGGCCCGCGGCCTCTCGGAGAAGGCCAAGGCCATGGCCCTGCTGCAGGGCGCGACCAAGGACCACGAGGAGTTCCGCCTGCGCCTCGACAAGGAGAAGCAGGTCGAGATGGAGACCCTGCACGTGCGGCGCGACATCGCGGCCAGCCAGGCGCAGGTCATGGCCACGGCCATGGCGAGCGCGAAGATCAACATCGTGGGCGGCGACGGCGCCTTCTTCGACCAGTTCGTCCGCGCGGTCTCGCTCTCGCACGCCGTGGAGGCGACCGCGACGAGCACCGACACCATGAAGACCTTCCTCAAGCCCTACCTGTCGGGCGAGCGGGAGCTGCCGCAGGATCTCAAGGACATCCTCTCGAAGCCCGGCGTGACGCAGGACGCGCAGAACCTCGCGGCCGCGGCCCTCATGTCCAAGCTCGCCACGCCTTCGAAGTAAGCGCTCATGGCCGAAGAAAATCCGTCGCTCGTCGGCGGCAGCTACGAGGTCATCCGGACCCGGCTGCTGTCGACCGCGAAGTCGCTGGGCGAGAAGACCGTGGCGCTCAACACGCGCCGTCGCACCGAGTTCGGTGGGCAGGAGCTCACCGTGCTCGGGACCGAGCGCGTGCGCACCGAGCACAACTGCGTCGCCCGGGACATCGTTCCCGTGGGGCCGCACCTCCTGCTGGGGTTCAACGTCTTCATGGGGCTCAAGCAAGAGCGCTCCGTGAGCGACGTGTTCTCGCTGCACAAGTTCGCGCGCGCGGCTGACGGCGCCTTCGACTTCGCCGAGCTTCCCAAGAGCGAGGCCGGCGGGTTCCTCGAAGATCGTCGCTTCGTGAAGGACTTCGAGGAGCTGTTCCGCTTCTACAAGGACGCGCGGCTCAACCACCTCGAGAAGACCGAGGCGCGGTTGCTGGCCACGTTCCGCACCGGGCACACGCTGCGCGACGTGAAGGTGCTGCGCTTCGGGGTCGATACCTCGGGGCGGCTGACCTACCTCGACAACCGCGGCGACGCCGACGTGGTGGTGCCGCCCACCCACGACTTCACCTACGAGCGGGCGACGCGCGAGCACTTCGTCTCGGGGCGGCACCCGCACGTCAACATCCTCGACGAGCTGTTCATCGAGACCGTGGGCGGCGATCTCACCATCAAGGTCGAGAACAACACCGAGACGGGGCAGGGCATCTACGCCGAGCCCGTGGACGAGGCGATCCAGTCGCTGGACGACGCCGAGTTCCACTACGTGCGCATCGGCGCGTTGATCCTCATGAAGGTGCTGCCCTTCCGCGAGGACAAGTACCGCTACCTGGTCTTCAACACCCGCACCCGCCAGGTGACCCGGGCCGACGCCATCGGCCAGTCGTGCGTCTCGCTGCCCGAAGAGCAGGGCATCATCTTCCCCGGCGGCTTCGTGCTGCAGACCGGGGAAGCCAAGGTCTTCGAGCAGGACGTCGGCGGCCTCGTCTTCCAGCGCAAGGTGGTCAGCCCCAACGGCGAAGACGTGCTCTTCGTGTTCTTCGAGCGAGCCCTGGGGAAGTACGTGCTCTTCCCGTACAACCTGGTGCGCAAGGAGATCGCCGCGCCGATCACCTGCCACGGGTATTCGATCTTCCCCGACGGGCAGATGGTGGTCTTCCGCACCATGTCGGAGGAACCCACGCGCGTGCACCCGGTGCAGGTGTGGCAGACGCCCTTCGTCTCGGCGGAGTTCGCGGCCTCGGCCCCCACGCCGCAGAGCGCCCTGGGCAAGCTGGGCAACGCCGAGCTGGTGCGCGGGATCTCGGAGGTGCTCACGCTGCAGCGCCTCGCCGAGTCGCAGCAGGTCACCCGCCGCAGCTACGACGCGCTGGTCACCTCGTGTACCCGGGTGACGGACCAGTTCCACTGGCTGGGCCATGGCGAGATCGGGCTGCTGGCGATCATCCAGGAGCTCAAGAAGAACGCCGAGCTGATCATCGACGAGTTCGAGAAGGTGCTCTCGATGCAGCGCCGCGCCGCCGAGGCGCTCGCGCAGGCCAGTGACGCGCAGCAGGCGTTGCTGGGGAAGATCCTCTCCGACGAGTTCACCACCACCGACGCCTTCATGGACACGCTGGGCGGGCTGCGGTCGCAGCTCGGCAAGCTGATCACCATCCGCGAAGTCCGCTACATCGAGCTGCCGAAGATCGAGGCGATGGAAGCGGAGGTGAAGCAGGCCTTCGACGACGTCTCGAAGCGCTGCGTCGACTTCCTGCTGACGCCGAAGGCCTTCGAGCCGCTGCACGCGGGCGTCAAGACGGTGTCGGCCCAGGCCGAGAAGGTCACCAAGACCATCGAGCTGGCGCCCCTGGTCACCGAGGTCGAGCGCCTGGGCACCGGCCTCTCGTTGCTGGGCGAAGTGGTGGGTGGGCTCAACGCCGGCGACCCCACGCAGAAGGCGAAGATCCTCGAGGACATCTCCGAGGTGTTCGCGCAGCTCAACCGCGTCCGCGCCACGGTGCAGGCGAAGAAGAAGCAGCTGGTCGGCTCGGAGAAGCGCGCCGAGTTCGGCAGCCAGTTCAAGCTCTTCGCCCAGAGCATCGACTCGGCGCTGTCGCTGGCCGACAACCCCGAGAAGTGTGACGAGCAGCTCTCGAAGCTCACGCTGCAACTCGAGGAACTCGAGGGCCGCTTCTCGGACTTCGACGAGTTCGCCGCCGAGCTCACCACCCGCCGCGAGGAGCTGCTGGAGGCCTTCGGCAAGCGCAAGCAGGTGCTGGTCGACGAGCGCAACCGCCGCGGGCAGAACCTCTTCGACGCCGCCGATCGCATCTTGCAGTCGGTGACCCGCCGCGCGAACACCTTCACCACCGACGACGAGCTCAACACCTACTTCGCCGCCGACCCGATGTTGCAGAAGCTGCGCTCGCTGACCGCGCAGTTGCTGGAGCTCAAGGACTCGGTGAAGGCCGACGAACTCGACTCGCGGCTCAAGACCGCCAAGCAGGACGCGCTGCGCCAGCTGCGCGACAAAAAGGACCTCTTCGAGGGTGGCACGGCGGTGGTCAAGCTCGGGCCCTACCGCTTCAACGTCAACACCCAGCCCCTCGAGGCGACCGTCATCCCCCGCGATGACGGGCTGTACCTGCAGCTCTCGGGCTCGGACTACCTGCAGCGCCTGAGCGACCCCGACATCGACGCCGCGCGCGCCTATTGGGATCAAAACCTGCCCTCGGAGTCGCCGGAGGTGTACCGCGGCGAGTACCTCGCCCACACGGTGCTGCGGGCGGCCGAGCGGGGCGAGAAGGGCCTCTCGTTGCAGGCCCTGCGAGACGCGGTGCGCGGGCCCGGGTTGTTGAGCGTCATGCGCGAGTTTGCGCAGGCGCGCCTCGACGACGGCTACGAGCGCGGGGTGCACGACGCCGACGCGGCGTTGATCCTCGAGCAGCTCCTGAGCGTGTACGACGGGGCCGACCTGCTGCGCTTCCCGGCCTGGCCGCGCGCGGTGGCGACGCTCTTCTGGGCGTCGTGGAGGGAGGACGCGCTCAAGGGCGCGTTCGACCGGCGCGGGTCGAGCCTCGGTCGGCTCCGGCACCGCTACCCGGGCTCCCCGGCGCTGGAGACGCTCGCTGACGAACTGCTGCCGCACCTGACGAGCTTCGTACAGAGCGCGCGGCTGACCCTCTCGGCTCCCGAGCTGGCGACCGTGGCGCGCTACCTGTCCGAGGAGCTGGCCCAGGAGCCGCTGCGCTTCGTGGTGGCCGGCGAGGCCGTGGCCTTGCGTGACGACCTCTACGCCGCGCTGGATCTCGTCGGTCAGCGCCTGGTGTTCGAAGAGGATCTCCGCGCGCTCGATGGCGATCTCCCCGGCCGCTTCCGCCTCGCGCGGGAGTGGCTCGAGGCGCACGCGAAGCAGGCCGGGCCCCAGGCGGCGACCTGGCTGACCATGGTGCCCGAGGCGGCCGCGCTGATCGCCGCCGACGAGCACCTGCTCTCGCGGGACATCTCGTCGGCCCTCCTGTCGTTCGAGGTCAAGGGCCTGCTGGGCCAGCACCCGCGGGTGGTGAGCCAGGTATTGAGCGTGCGCCTCGACGAGCTCGAGCAGCGCATGACGTGGTTCGGCGAAGAGCGCACCCCTGCCTGGCAGAAGTACCGCGCCAAGGTGCGGCAGTTGCTCGACGAGGCGCGCCACAAGCTGCGCCTCGAGGAGCTCAAGCCCAAGGTGCTCTCGAGCTTCGTGCGCAATCGCCTCATCGACGAGGTGTACCTGCCGCTCATCGGCGCGAACCTCGCCAAGCAGCTCGGCGTGGCCGGCGAGAACAAGCGCACCGATCGCATGGGCCTGCTGTTGCTGGTCTCGCCCCCCGGTTACGGCAAGACGACGCTCATGGAGTACGTGGCCAGCCGCCTGGGCCTCACCTTCGTGAAGGTCAACGGCCCGTCGCTGGGCCACGAGGTGACCAGCGTCGACCCGACCGAGGCGCCCAACGCCACCGCGCGGCAGGAGGTCGACCGGATCAACTTCAGCTTCGAGCTGGGCAACAACGTGATGCTGTACCTGGACGACATCCAGCACACGAACCCCGAGCTGCTGCAGAAGTTCATCTCGCTGTGTGACGCGACCCGCAAGGTCGAGGGCGTGTGGAATGGCCGCACGCGCACCTACGATCTGCGGGGCAAGAAGTTCTGCGTGGTGATGGCCGGCAACCCGTACACCGAGTCGGGCGAGCGCTTCCGCATCCCCGACATGCTCGCCAACCGCGCCGACACCTACAACCTGGGCGACATCCTCGGGGGCAAGCAGGACCTCTTCGCGCTCAGCTACCTCGAGAACGCGCTCTCGGCGAACAGCGTCACCGCGCCGTTGCTCACGCGCTCCACGGCCGATCTCCACCGCGTGCTGGCCATGGCGCAGGGCGGGGCCATCTCGGTCAACGAGATGGAGCACGGCTACAGCGCCGCCGAGTTGAACGAGATCGTCGAGGTCACCCGGCGCTTCTCCTACGTGCAGAAGACGCTGCTGCAGGTGAACCAGGAGTACATCCGCAGCGCCTCCCAGGACGACCGGTTCCGCACCGAGCCGCCCTTCAAGCTCCAGGGCAGCTACCGGAACATGGGCAAGCTCGCCGAGAAGATCGTCGCGGCGATGACCGAGCCCGAGCTGGAGTCGTTGCTCGACGGGCACTACGCCAGCGAGTCGCAGACGCTCACCGCCGCGGCCGAGCAGAACCTCCTCAAGCTGGCCGAGATGCGCCACCGGCAGTCGCCCGAGCAGAAGACCCGCTGGGACGAGATCAAGCGGGGCTTCAAGCGCGTGCAGGTGCAGGGCGGCGCGGAAGACGACCCCGTGGTGCGCGTCACCGGGAGCATCGCCTCGCTGGGTGAAGAGCTGGGGCAGCTCAAGCAGGTGATGCTCGACGCCGCGCAACAGCAGCAAGGTGGGGAAGCGCTCGCCCCGCACCTCGACGCGCTGACCGCGGCGGTGGGGAAGCGGCCGCAGAGCGATCTCGGGCCGCGCCTCGACGCGCTGCTCGCGCTGATGCAGAAGCCGAAGTCCCCCAGCGACGTGGGGCCCCGGCTCGACGCGCTCAAGGACGCGGTGGCGAAGCTGGGCGTGGCCTTGAAGGCCCCGACCCCGGTCGCCGTGCCGCAGCTCGACCTGGGGCCGGTGCTCGAGAAGCTGGCCGAGGCGGTGGCGCAGCGCCCCGCGCCGGTGGCGGCTGCCCCCGCGGTCGATCTCGGGCCCGTGCTCGAGAAGCTGTCCCAGGCGGTGGCCCAGCGGCCCGCGCCGGTGGCGGCCGCGCCCCCGATCGACCTGGGGCCGGTGCTCCAACAGCTCGCGCAGAATGCCCAGTTGCAGGCCCAGACCTCCGAGAACGAGGGCTCCTTCCGCGAGGAGATGGCCATGCAGCTGCTGCTCATCCAGGAGCGGCTCAGTGAGCTGGCCCTGGCCGCGCGCACCGCCCTGCAGCTCGATTCCGAGGGCAGCGTGAAGGCGATGACGGTCTGGCAGCAGACCAAGGAAGCCCTGGAGCTGCTCAAGGCGCTTCCCTCGAGGGGGCGCAAGCCGAAGGGGCGGGGCTGACGGCGCGGCCGAGGCCGTGTAAAGCGCGGGGTCATGAAGCTCCGCGCCTTCGCCGTCTCCTTCATTCTCTCTGCCTGGTTTGGTTGCCAGTGCGGGCCGACCAGCGACCTCTGTGCCGAGGTGAAGTGCGGCCCGGACCTCGCGTGCGACCCCACGACGGGTAAGTGCGCGTCGACCGGCTCCGGTGGCTCGGGTGGCGGCAGCAGCTCGGCGACGGACGCGGGCAGCGACGCGGGCGCGGTGATGGGCGCGTGCACCCCGGGCTGCAGCGGTGTGACGCCGATCTGCGACCCGGTCACCAACACCTGCACGGCTTGCACGGAGACGCTGGGCTGCAGCGGCGCGTTGCCAGTCTGTCTCCTACCGGTCACCAACGGTGGCCAAGCCCGGTGCATGGTGTGCACCCTGAGCAAGGGCTGCGGCGGAGCGACGCCAGCCTGCGACCTGACGGTGCCACCGGCGGGTGCCTGCGTGCAGTGCATGCAGCCCGACGACTGCCCGGTGAGCGGCAGCCTGTGCGATCTCAACACCCACACCTGCGTCGCGCCGGGGACGGGCGGCGGTTCAGGCTCTGGTGGCGGCTCGGGCGGCACCGGTGGTGGCACCGGCAGCACCAACCCGCCCATCTTCTTCAACGACGCCGGCCAGACCGCGCGGTGCATTCCCATCGACGCCGGCACGCGCGCCTGCACCAACGAGTGCCCCAAGGGCTACGAGTGCCTCAGCGGGCTGTGCGAGCTGCGCGGCCGTTCCGGCCCGGTGC
The DNA here is from genome assembly GCA_903905455.1 of uncultured Archangium sp. Classification (GTDB taxonomy): domain Bacteria; phylum Myxococcota; class Myxococcia; order Myxococcales; family Myxococcaceae; genus Archangium_A. The sequence continues at coordinate 47,300 of CAIVGN010000134.1, read as the reverse complement.
AGGCCACGCTGCGCTGGGGCCAGCAGTGCGACCTCGATCTCTACGTCGTCGAGCCGCTGCCCAACGGCGGCACCTGCGAGATCTACTACGGCGACCCGGGCAGCGACCCGAACCCGCCGCCGCCCCCGATCCCGCTCCCGTTCCCCATCCCGTACGTGCCCAGCCGCTGCGGCGCCAAGGGCTGGCTCGATCTCGACGCCAACCGTGCCTGCGGGACGAACACCGATCCCCCGTCGGGCCTGACCAGCACCCCGGTGGAGAACATCATCTACCCGCCGGGCCTCGTGCCGACCCGTGGCACGTACACCGTGCGCGCCAACAACTGGAGTAGCTGCTCGGTCAACACGCCCATCCCCTACGAGGTCGAGGTTCGCGCCAACGGCACCACCCGCTGGTTCTGCGGCGTGTTCCAGCCGGGCTCGGCCAACGGCGGCAACCAGGGCGCCGGCGTGGTGATCACCACCTTCACCCTCCAGTAATTACAGGTCCTTGCGTGAGGCGTCCTGCCCCGACTTGGGGTGGGCCACGCCAGCGCTGACGCTTTGCGCTACGGCGGCCCGATGGACGCCGCACACGGGGCTTCAAAGAAACTGCTGCCGCTCTCGCTGGGGGCGCTGGGCATCGTCTTCGGGGACATCGGCACGAGCCCGCTCTACGCGGTCGCCGAGTGCTTCTCGAAGACCGCCGACGGGGCGGTGAAGAGCCACTCCCTCGAGGTCTCGACCCAGAGCGTGCTGGGCCTGTTGTCCCTGGTGTTCTGGTCCCTGATGATGGTGGTCACGGTGAAGTACCTCGCGTTCATCATGCGGGCGAACAACCGGGGCGAGGGCGGCATCTTCGCCTTGCTGGCGTTGGTGCCGAAGAACGCGGAGTTCCGCTTCAAGGGAGTGCTGGTGTTGGCGGCCCTCTTCGGCGCGGCGCTGCTCTACGGCGACGGGGTGATCACCCCGGCCATCTCGGTGCTCTCGGCGGTCGAGGGCCTGGGGGTCGCGACCCATTCCATGGAGTCCTACGTCGTCCCCCTGACGCTGGTGATCCTCGCGGGGCTCTTCATGGTGCAGAAGACCGGCACCGATCGCATCGGCAAGGCCTTCGGGCCGGTGATGCTGGTGTGGTTCCTGGTGTTGGCGGTGCTGGGCCTGCGCTCGCTGCTCGAGCACCCGGCGGTGCTCCACGCTCTCAACCCGCTGGAGGCGGTGCGCCTGTTCCAGCACGACCCCGCGCGGGCCTTCAAGGTGCTCGGCAGCGTGGTGTTGTGCATCACCGGTGGCGAGGCGCTCTACGCCGACATGGGCCACTTCGGGCTCAAGCCGATCCGCACCGGCTGGTACGCCATCGTGCTGCCCTCGTTGCTCCTCAACTACTTCGGCCAGGGCGCGTACCTGCTGGGCCACGGCTGGGTGGAGAAGCCGTTCTGGGCCATCGTCCCCGAGGCGCTGCTCTACCCGATGGTGGGCCTGGCCACGGCGGCCACGGTGATCGCCTCGCAGGCGTTGATCTCCGGGGCCTTCTCGCTGACGCGGCAGGCGGTGCAGCTGGGCTACCTCCCGCGCGTGACCATCGTCCACACCTCGAGCGAGAACGAGGGGCAGATCTACATCCCCGAGGTCAACGACGCGCTGATGGTGGCGTGCCTGGCGCTGGTGCTGATGTTCCGCGAGTCGTCGGCCCTCGCCGCCGCCTATGGCCTCGCGGTGACCGGCACCATGGGCATCACCTCGGTGGTGTACTTCGTGGTGGTGGTGCGGGCCTGGAAGTGGCGCGTGTGGAAGGCCTTGCCGCTGCTGCTGCTCTTCCTCGCCTTCGATCTCCCGTTCTTCCTCTCCAACGCGCTCAAGTTCTTCGAGGGCGGCTGGGTGCCGGTGGCCGTGGCCTTCTGCATGTACACCCTGATGACCACCTGGAAGCGCGGGCGCGAGGCGCTGGCGGTGCGGTTTCTCCAGACGCTGATGCCGCTCAAGGCGCTGCTCGAAGACGTGCGCAACACCACGCCCCACCGGGTGCGCGGCACGGCGGTCTTCATGTCGGGCAACCCCGAGGGCACGCCGCCGGTGTTGCTGCACCACCTCAAGCACAACCAGGTGCTGCACCGGCAGGTGGTGCTGCTGTCGATCGTCCAGGAGAACGTGCCCCTGGTCCCGAAGGCCGAGGCGCTCGTGGTGCAGGACGAGGACCAGGGCTTCTTCCGGGTGATCTGGCACAACGGCTTCATGGAGACGCCCAACGTCCCGAAGATCCTCTTGCGCGCGCGCGAGCTGGGCCTGGTCTGCGAGCCCTCGACGACCAGTTACTACCTCGGACGCGAGACGCTCCTGACCAACGGCACGGCGAAGATGTCGGTGTGGCGCAAGATGTTCTTCGCCTTCATTTCGAGGAACGCGTTGCCCGCGACCAACTACTTCGCCATCCCCCCCGGACGGGTGGTCGAACTGGGCATGCAGGTCGAGCTGTAGGCTCGTTGCGGCGGTCGTTGTGACCCTCGGTTCCCCCTGTTAGAGCCGCGCGGCTTCATTCCTCCCTGGAGTGTGCCGTGAACCGTCCCGATCTCGCTTCTCATGCCCTCGGCTCCTGGGTGCCTGGCACCTCCCGACCGAAGACGGGACCCCTCGCGTTTCGCGAAGGCCTCGCGCAGGTGGCAAGGCCCCTCAACCTCGTGGAAGGAGACGGGGTTCCGGCGGTGGGCGAGGGCGGGGTGGCGAAGCTCGGCGGGACCCAGGCGGAGGGTGAGCTCCGGCTGCTGGGCCACGCCCCGGCGTTGACCCCGGACCGGCTCGGCGACGCGACCTTCCTGCGCGCCTACGGGGTGCAGGCGGCCTACGTCGCCGGCGAGATGGCCAACGGCATCGCCTCGGAGGCGCTGGTCGAGGCCGTGACCCGTGCGGGTTACCTGGGCGTGTTCGGCGCGGCGGGGCTGTCGCTGGAGCGCGTCACCGAGGCCCTCGATCGCCTCTCGGCGTCGCTGGCGGGAAAGACCTGGGGCATCAACCTCATCCACTCGCCGGACGATCAGAGGCTCGAGGCGGCGCTGGTCGAGCTGTTCCTCGCGCGCGGCGTGCGCTTCGTCAGCGCGTCGGCGTACCTCGACCTGACCCTGCCCGTGGTGCGGTACCGCGCGGCCGGCCTGCACCGTGACGCGAGCGGCGCCATCGTGGTGCCCCACCGGGTGATGGCCAAGGTCTCGCGCGTGGAGGTGGCCCGGAAGTTCCTCGAGCCCGCACCCGCGAAGCTGCTGGCCGAGCTGGTGAGCAAGGGACAGCTCACGGCCGCCGAGGCCGAGCTCGCCGCCCTGGTCCCGATGGCCGACGACGTCACCGCCGAGGCCGACTCGGGCGGGCACACGGACAACCGGCCGCTGGTGCTGCTGCTGCCCGCGCTGCAGGCGCTGCGTGACGAGGTCTGTGCCCAGCACCGCTACGCCCTGCGTCCGCGCATCGGCGCCGCCGGTGGGCTGGCGACCCCGGCCAGCGTGGCCACCGCGTTCTCCATGGGCGCGGCCTACGTGGTGACCGGCAGCATCAACCAGGCGACGCGCGAGGCGGGCACGTCCGACGCGGTGCGCGAGATGCTCGCGAAGGCCGCCACCACCGACGTGGCCATGGCCCCGGCCGCGGACATGTTCGAGATGGGCGTGAAGGTGCAGGTGCTCACGCGCGGCACGTTGTTCGCGGTGCGCGCGCAGCGGCTGCTCGAGCTGTACCGCGCCCACGCGAGCCTCGAAGCCTTGCCGGCCGCGGTGCGCGACGAGCTGGAGGCGAAGTACTTCAAGTCCACGCTGGAGCAGGCGTGGCAGGGCTGCGTGGACTTCTTCGGGAAGCGCGACCCGGCGCAGCTGGAGAAGGCCGCGAGCGACCCGAAGCACCGCATGGCGCTCGTGTTCCGCGCGTACCTCGGCCAGGCCTCGCGCTGGGCGAACGCGGGCGTGGTGGAGCGCAAGCTCGACTACCAGGTGTGGTGTGGCCCCTCGATGGGCGCCTTCAACGCGTGGGCGCAGGGCAGCGTGCTCGAGCCGTGGAACGCGCGCGAGGCGGTGCTCATCGCCCGGAACCTGCTGGTCGGCGCCTGCGTGCTCAGCCGCGCCACCGCGCTGCGCAGCCAGGGCGTGGTGCTGCCCCCGGAGGTCGAACACTTCGCGCCGCGGACGCACCTGGAACTCGACGCGCTGCTGGTGGGCGCCGAGGTGAAGCCGGCCCCGGTCACCGGCGCGCCGAAGAGCCCCGCGCGGACGAAGGATCCCATCGCCATCGTCGGCATGGGCGCGCTCTTCCCGAAGTCGGCGACGCTGCAGGAGTTCTGGAAGCTGATCCGCACCGGCGATGACGCCACGGGGGAGATCCCCAACACGCACTGGTCGCTCGAGGACTTCTACGACGCCGACCCGAAGTCGCCGGATCGGACCTACGCCAAGCGCGGCGGGTTCCTCCCCACCACGAAGTTCGATCCCACCGAGTTCGGCATTCCGCCGTCGATCCTCGAGGCCACCGATACCTCGCAGTTGCTGGCGCTGGTGGTCGCGCGCATGGCGCTGGAAGACGCGGGCTACGGCGAAGACGTGGCGTGGAACCGGGCGCGCGCCAGCGTGCTGCTCGGGGTGACTGGCACGCAGGAGTTGGTCATCTCGCTGGGGGCCCGGCTGGGTCACCCGCACTGGAAGAAGGCGCTCGCCGAGGCGGGCGTGGACGCGGAGACGGCGCAAGACGTGGTGGCGCGCATCAGCGCCTCGTACGTGGGCTGGCAGGAGAACTCGTTCCCCGGGTTGCTGGGCAACGTGGTCGCCGGGCGCATCGCCAACCGCTTCGATCTCGGTGGCACCAACTGCGTCGTCGACGCGGCCTGCGCGAGCTCGCTGGGCGCGCTGCACCTGGGCATCGCGGAGCTGGAGTCGGGTCGCACCGATCTCGTGCTCACCGGCGGCGTCGACACCCTCAACGACATCTTCATGCACATGTGCTTCAGCAAGACGCCCGCGTTGTCGGCGTCTGGTGATGCGCGGCCCTTCTCCGACCAGGCCGACGGCACGCTGTTGGGCGAAGGCATCGGCATGGTGGTGCTCAAGCGCCTCTCCGACGCCGAGCGCGACGGCGATCGCGTCTACGCGGTGATCCGCGGCATCGGCACCTCGAGCGACGGCCGGGCCAAGAGCATCTACGCCCCGCTGGCCTCCGGGCAGGCGCGCGCGCTCGAGGCGGCCTACCGCGACGCCGGCGTCACCCCCCGCGACATCACCCTCGTCGAGGCCCACGGCACGGGCACCAAGGCGGGTGACGCCGCGGAGTTCGAGGCGCTGCAGAAGGTCTACGGCGCCGACTCGCAGGACCCGGCGTGGTGCGCGCTGGGGGCCGTGAAGTCGCAGATTGGCCATACCAAGGCGGCCGCCGGAGCCGCGGGGTTGATCAAGGCCGCGCTGGCGCTGCACCACCGGGTGCTGCCGCCGACCATCAAGATCGACAAGCCCAACGCGGTGCTCAAGCTGGAACAGAGCCCGTTCTCCATCCCCACCGTCGCCCGCCCGTGGATGTCGAGCGCTCGGGGCCCCCGTCGTGCGGCGGTCAGCGCCTTCGGGTTCGGTGGCAGCAACTTCCACACGGTGCTCGAGGAGTACGGCGATCGCCGCTCCGCCCCCGCGTGGGATGGCTCGGTGGAGCTGGTGTCCATCTCCGGGGCCGACGTGGCGAGCGTGCAGGGCAAGCTCACCGAGTTGGCGAAGACCGAGACCCTGGCCTCCTTCGCGCAGTCGACGCGGGAGTCCTTCCGCGTGAGCGACGCGCACCGCCTCGTGGTGCTGATCTCCGCTTCGACCAAGCGGGAAGATCTCGTCGCGACGCTGCGCACCCGCATCGCCAAGGATCCCTCGCAGGGCTTCACGCTCCCCGAGGGCGCGGTCTACGGCGTGGGCCCGGCGACCGGCTCGCTGGCCCTGTTGTTCCCCGGCCAGGGCGCGCAGCACGTGGACATGCTCCGCGAGCTGGCCTGCCTCTTCCCCGAGGTGCTCGAGGCCGTCGACGCAGACCCGGCGCTGGCCGGCGCGGTGTACCCGCTGCCGACCTTCGACGCCGAGAAGCAGGCGACGCGCGAGGCGTACCTCACGCGCACCGACATCGCGCAGCCGTCGCTGGGCGCGGTGGAGCGTGGGTTGTTGGGCGTGCTGGCCCGCTTCGGGGTCGACGCGAAGCTGCTCGCAGGTCACAGCTACGGTGAGCTCGTCGCGCTGCACGCGGCGGGGGTGCTGAGCGCCGAAGGCCTGGCCCGGGCGTCCCGCCAGCGTGGCCAGTTGATGGCCGGTGACGGCTCTGACCGCGGCACCATGCTCGCGGTGCTCGCGCCGCTGGCCGACATCGAGAAGCTGCTCGCGGAAGAGAAGCTCTCGCTGGTGCTCGCGAACCGCAACGGCCCGTCGCAGGGCGTGCTCTCGGGCTCGCGCGAGGAGATCGCGAAGGCCGAGGTGGCCTGCAAGGCGCGCTCGATGCGCGCGACCCGGCTCAACGTGGGCGCGGCCTTCCACAGCCCGCTGGTGGCCGACGCGGCGACGTCGTTTCAGCAGGCGCTGACGGAGGTCGAGTTCTCGTCGCCCCGCGTGCCGGTGATCGCCAACACCACCGCCAAGCCGTACCCCGCGGACGAAGCGGGGGCGCGGGCCCTGCTCGCGCACCAGCTGGCGAAGCCGGTCCGGTTCGACGAGGTGGTCGAGGCGCTCTACGCCGCCGGCGCGCGCACCTTCCTCGAGGTGGGACCGAAGTCGGCGCTCACCAGCATGGTGAAGGCGATCCTCGGGCAGCGCAGCTTCACCGCCGTGGCCCTCGATGCCCAGGGGCGTCGGGGTGGGGTGTTCGACTTCGCCCTCGCGCTGGCGCAGTTGGCCGCGCAGGGACACCCGGTTCGGTTGGCCGAGTGGAACCGGGCCGTGAATCCCCCCCGGTGGACGAACAAGGCGCCTCGCGTGCCGAAGATGGTCGTGCCGTTGACGGGCGCGAACTACCGCTCGCCGACCAAGGCGATCCCCCCGCGCGCCGCGAAGCCTGTCGTGCAGCGTCAAGAGCTCGCGGCGCCGGTGAACCTCGATGCGGGCATGAGCGATCTCCTGCGCCAGCACCAGGCGAGCCTGGGCGCGTTGCAGTCGTTGCAGGAACAGACCGCCCGCGTGCACCAGCGCTTCCTCGAAGGGCAGATGGCGACGCAGCAGACGCTCGCGTCGATGATGACGGGGCAGGCCCCGAGGCCGATGCCGGTCTTCTCCCCTGTTTCCGCGCCGGCCCTGGTCGCGCAAGTCCCCGCGCCGTTGCCTGCGCCGGTGGTCGTCGTGGCTGCACTGCCGCCGAAGTCGAACGGCAAGGTCGCGCACGCCCTGGAGGCGCCGGTGGACTCCGTGGCGATCCTCCTGAGCGCCGTGGCCGAGGCCACCGGGTACCCGCGCGAGACCCTCGAGCTGAAGATGGATCTCGAGGCCGACCTCGGCATCGACTCCATCAAGCGCGTGGAGATCCTCTCGATGGTGTCGCGCCGCATTCCCGGTGCGCCCTCGGTGAACCCCGAGCAATTGAGCGGGCTGCGTACGCTGCAGCAGGTCGCCGAGTTCGTCGGCCGCAATGGCGTGGCGAAGGTGGCTGCCCCGGTGGCCGTGGCGTCCGCGGTTCCGTCGGTCGACGTGAAGGCCACGTTGCTGAGCACGGTCTGTGAGCTCACCGGCTACCCGGTGGACACGCTCTCGCTGGAGATGGATCTCGAGGCCGACCTCGGCATCGACTCGATCAAGCGGGTGGAGATCCTCTCGATGCTCTCGCGGCGCATTCCGGGGGCGCCGTCGGTGAACCCCGAGAAGCTCTCCGGGCTCAAGACCCTCGCGCAGGTGCACGCCTTCATCAGCGCTGCGGTGCCGAGCGCGCCGGCCGAGGTTGTCGTGGCCGCGCCGAGCGTCCCGGTGGACGCGACGTTGTTGAGCACGGTCTGTGAGCTCACCGGCTACCCGGTGGACACGCTCTCGATGGAGATGGATCTCGAGGCAGACCTCGGCATCGACTCGATCAAGCGGGTGGAGATCCTCTCCATGCTCTCGCGGCGCATTCCGGGCGCGCCGTCGGTGAATCCCGAGAAATTGTCGGGCCTCAAGACCCTCGCCCAGGTGCGTGACTTCATCGCGCAGGGCCTGCCCTCCGTGGTGGCCGCCGTCGTCTCGGCCCCCGTGGTCTCGGTGGACGCGACGTTGTTGAGCACGGTCTCCGAGCTCACCGGCTACCCGGTGGACACGCTCTCGATGGAGATGGATCTCGAGGCGGACCTCGGCATCGACTCGATCAAGCGGGTGGAGATCCTCTCGATGCTCTCGCGGCGCATTCCGGGCGCGCCGTCGGTGAACCCCGAGAAGCTCTCCGGGCTCAAGACCCTCGCGCAGGTGCGTGACTTCATCGCGCAGGGTGCGCCTTCCGCCGCGGCTCCGGTCGCGGTGGTGGTGGCGAAGAAGCCCCTGGTGCCCAAGCAGTTGGTCGTGCGCCGGGCGGTGATGCCGATTCGTGCCGCGGCGCCTTCGGGCGTGGGCGTGCGGTTGCCCAGCGCGACCATCGTGGTCACCCGCGACGGGACGGGGCTCTCCGAGGCCCTCGCCCGCGCGTTCGAGCGCGCAGGTCACCCGTGCGTCGTGCAGGACCTGGGGCATCCGCTGCCCGCGCTCATCGGTGGCGTGGTGGTGGTGGCGCCGGCGCAGACCACGGACCTGCACCTCAAGCAGGCCCTCAAGCTCGCACGCGAGGCCTCTTCGTCGCTGCGTTCGACGCCCCACGCGTTCTTCGCGACGCTGACCCACCGTGACGGGGCCTTCGGCTTCGTGACGGCGGGGCATGCGCTCGTCGGTGGTTTCGCGGGGCTCCCCAAGAGCCTCTCGCACGAGTGGCCCGAGGTTCGGTGCCGCGCCTTCGACGTCTCTTCCCTGTGGACGCCCGACGAGGCGGCCGCGGCGTTCGTGGAAGAACTCACGAACGAGGGCCCGGCGGAGTTGGGTATCGGGCCGTCGGGTCGCGTCACCCTGGGGTTGCGCACGTCGGACGCGGTGGTCGCGACGGATCGCCTGAAGTCAGGCGACGTGGTGATCGTCACCGGTGGCGCGCGTGGCGTGACGGCTGATTGCGCTCGCGAGTTGGCGAAGGCGACGGGGGCGACGCTGGTGTTGCTCGGCCGGTCTCCTGCGCCGATCGCCGAGGCCGAGTGGCTGGCCGCGGCGAAGGATGAAACGGCGATCAAGAAGGCGCTGCTCGATCACGCGCCCGCGGGTCAGCGGCCCAGCCCCAAGCAGCTCGGGGAAGCCTTCAAGCTGGTGATGGCCGGTCGCGACATCCGCGCGACGCTCGAGGGCCTGGCGTCGCTGCACGTGCGCGCCGAGTACCGGCAGGTCGACGTTCGGGACGCGGCGGCGGTGGCGGCGGTGATGGCCGAGGCGCGAAGCCTGGGCCCCATTCGCGGCGTGGTGCATGGCGCCGGGGTGCTGCGTGACAAGCGCATCGAAGACAAGCGCGACGACGACTTCGACCAGGTGCTCGACCCAAAGCTCGGCGGTCTGCACGCGGTGCTCGAGGCCACGCGTGAAGACGACCTGACGGTGATCGCGCTCTTCGCCTCGGTGACCGGTCGTTTCGGCCGCCGCGGGCAGTCGGACTACGCGGTCGCCAACCAGGCGCTGGTGTCCATCGCCCAGGCGGAAGGCGCTCGTCGGCCGCATGCGCGCGTCGTGGCGCTGGATTGGGGACCGTGGGCGGGTGGCATGGTGACCCCGGCCCTCGAAGCCACGTTCCGCGCCGAGGGCGTCTCCCTCATTCCGCTCGACGGTGGGGCGCGCGCGTTCGTCGCCGAGTCCCTGGCGGCTGCGGGCAGCGGCTCGGAGATCGTGCTGGGCGCCGGCTTCGGTGAGGAGCTCGAGGCCGGCTGGACGCTGGCGCACACCGAGCGCATCGACGCGACCTGGCCGGTGCTGGCGGCGCATCGGCTCTCGGGGCGCGAAGTGCTGCCCCTGGCGATGGTGCTCGACTGGTTCACGGGCGCGGCCCGGGCCTCGGTGAATGGCCACGTGTTGCTGGGCCTCGACGACGTTCGGGTGCTCAAGGGCGTCACGCTGCAGGGCGGCCCGGAGTCGCTCTCGGTGTGGACGGGGCCGGTGGAGGTGCAGGGCCTGGAGGCGACGATGCCCCTGGAGCTGCGCAACCTGCGCGACCAGGTGCACGTGCGCGCCGTGGCTCGCTTTGGGCCTCCTGGCGCAACCACCTCCCCGACGCTCGCGCCGGCGGGGCTGGCTCCCTTCACCACCTCGGTGGAGACGGTGTACCGCGAGCAGCTCTTCCACGGCCCGAGCCTCGAGGCGATCACCGCCATCGAAGGCCTGGGTGAAGAGGGCATGACGCTCACCTTGCGGGCGCACCCGACCACCGAGCAGCTCGTGCCCGGCCCGGCGCGCGCCTGGTCCTCCGATCCATTGGTGGTTGACGGCATCTTCCAGGCGTTGATCGTCTGGACGCGCGCGCGGCTCGGCGCACCGTCGTTGCCCTCGCGGGTCGATTCGCTGCGCTGGCTGCGGCCCATCGTCGGCGCCTCGGTGCGCGCGGTGGTGAAGGTGCGCTCCGTCGAAGGGGCGTCGGTGGTCTCGGACATCGAGTTGGTGGACGCGACCGGCGCGCTCGTCGGCAAGCTCTCGGGCTACCAGTGCACCGTGAGCAGCACCCTGGCGCGGGCCTTCGAGAGCGAGTCGTCGTCGATTCGGTCCACTCCCAGCGCATGACGGCTCGTCGCGCGATTGCCATCGTGGGCATGGCGGGGCGTTTCCCCGGTGCCGCCTCGGTCGAGGCGCTGTGGACGCTCGTGTCCGAGGGACGCTCCGCGGCGCGCGAGGTGCCTGCCTCGCGGTGGCCGGCGCCCGCGGCCGACGTCATCTCGGCGAAGGGCACGCCCGACACCGCGAAGTCGCGCATCGCGTGCGTGCTCGAGCCCTTCGAGTTGGAGCTGGGCGAGGTGGTGCTCCCGCCGAACCTCGTCGGTCGACTCAGCGCGCTGGCGAAGTTGACGTTGCAGGTCGGCGTCGAGGCGCTGGGTCAGGTGAAGGTGAACCGCGCGCGCACGGCGGCGATCGTCGCCAACATCGCGTTGCCCACCGACGGCGCTTCGGCCCTCTCTGAACAGCTCGTCCTCGGGGCGCTCGAAGCCGAGCTCCTCGGGAAGCCGGCGGTGCCGCATGTCGAGCCGATGGACGCGTTCCCGAGCGCGTTGCCGGTTGGGCTCCTCGCGCAGGTGCTGGGGTTGGGAGGTGGCAGCTACACGCTCGACGCGGCCTGTGCCTCGTCGCTGTATGCGCTGCACCTGGGCTGCATCGAGCTCGAGGCCGGTCGTCTCGACGCGGTGTTGGCCGGTGGCGTGTCACTGCCGCAGTCGCTCTACACGCAGGTCGGCTTCACCCAGTTGCAGGCGCTCTCGCCCAGCGGCATCTGCGCGCCGTTCGGGGTGCATGCTGACGGGTTGGTGGTCGGTGAAGGCGCGGGCATGGTCGTGCTCAAGCGCCTCGACGACGCAGCGCGGGACGGAGACCGCATCCTCGGGGTGATCCGCGGCGTCGGCGTCTCCAACGACGTCGGTGGCAGCCTGTTGTCGCCGGAATCCGAAGGGCAGTTGCGGGCGATGCGCGCGGCCTACGCCCAGGCCGAGTGGCAGCCCGGGGCGGTGCAGTTGGTCGAGTGCCACGGCACCGGCACCCCGCGCGGAGACCAGGTCGAGCTGAAGACCCTGGCAACGATGTGGGGCGACTCGAGCGAGCGCTGCGTCATCGGCTCGGTGAAGAGCAACGTGGGCCACCTGCTCACGGCCGCGGGCATGGCCGGCCTGGGCAAGGTGCTGCAGGCGATGGCGCACCAGCAGTTGCCTCCGAGCGCGAACGTCACCTCGGCCACGCTGACGCCGTCGCTGCGCACCGGGCCCTTCGACGTGCTCGAGCGCCCGAAGGCGTGGGCGACGAAGGCCGGCGAGCCCCGCCGCGCGGCCGTGTCCGGATTTGGCTTTGGCGGCATCAACGCGCACGTGTTGCTCGAGGAGTACGTGGGCCCCGGTTTGCGCGTCGAGGTCTCAGCGCCCAATGAGGCGGTGGCCATCGTTGGGCTCGGCCTGCACGTGGGCTCGCTCTCGACCGTGGATGCGTTCTGCCAGGCGATGCTGCGCGGTGAAGGCGGCCTGTCGACGCGCCCCGCGGGCCGTTGGCGTGGGCTCGAGGGGACGATTGGTGACGTCGCCGAGGTGTCGCTCGGCGGGTGGATCGAGTCCTTGGAGATCCCCGTGGGGCGCTTCAAGCTGCCGCCGCTGGAGATTCCCTCGGTGTTGCCGCAGCAGTTGTTGATGTTGCAGGTCGCGAGCGCCGCCGTGGAAGACGCCGGCGGCCTGGGCGCCGGTCCACACGCGCGCACCGGGGCGATCGTCGGCCTCGGGCTCGACCTGGAGACCACGTCGTTCCAGCTGCGCTGGGTGATGCGTGAGCGCGCGCGCCGCTGGGGCCTCGAGCTCGACGAAGCGGCGCTGCAGCGGCTGTGTGATTCGGTGTCTGCGCCCCTGGACGCGCAGCGAACCCTCGGGGCGCTCGGTGGCATCGTCGCCAGCCGGCTGGCGCGCGAGCTCTCGCTGGGCGGGCCCAGCTTCGGCGTGCAGGCGGAAGAGGCCGGCGGTCTCCGGGCGCTGGAGATCGCGACGCGACTGCTGCAGCGGCACGAAGTCGATCGCATGGTGGTGGGCGCGGTCGATCTCGCAGGCGACGTGCGGAGGGTCTTCGCGGCCGATGGCCTCTCGCGGTTCTCGCGCAACGGCGCGCCGCGGGCCTTCGAGCCGAAGTCGCCGGGCGCGGTGCCGGGCGAGGGTGCTTCGGCGGTGGTGCTCAAGCGGCTCGACGACGCGGTCCGCGACGGAGACCGGATCTACGCGGTGGTGCGCGGCGTCGGCGCGGCGTCGGGTGCGACGCGGCTCGAGCAGGCGGTGTCCCGGGCGTGGACGGACTCGGGTGTCCTCGCGACTTCGGCGCGGCTCTTCGAGGCGCACGCCACGGGCGCAGCGCAGGAAGACGCGCGGGAGTTGGCCACGATGCGTTCGATCGCGGGCCCCGACGCGGTGTTTGGTTCGATGGCGGCGATGGCCGGAACGCTGGGCGCGGCCTCTGGCCTGACCTCGCTCGTCAAGGCGACGCTGAGCCTGCACCACGAGGTGCTGCCGTCGTTGAACGGCGCCGCGGCTCGACCGTGGGCGCGCAATCGATCCGAGGGTCCTCGACGCGCGGGCGTGACGTCGCTGGGGCTCGATGGCTCGGCCGTGCACGTGGTGCTCGAGCAGGCGCCCGAAGGTCGCGCGGTCACCTCGGCGCAAGCGGGTCATCGCAGCGCGGGTCTCTTCCTCCTCGCTTCGCCGGCCGATCGCGCGGCGCTGCGGACGCTCGTCGAGTCCCTCCGCGGGGAGTCCATCGATCGCCTCGCGGCGCGTTGGCATCGCAGCCACCCGAGCACGGTCGCGACCTGGGCCATGGTGGCGACCTCGGTCGACGAGTTGCTCCGCCAGCTCGAGTTCGAGAAGCCCGCGCCGATGCGCCTCGCGGGCGACGTGGCCTTCGTCTTCCCCGGCTCGGGCACGCACTTCGACGGCATGGGTCGCGCGCTGCACCTCGCGCTGCCGGAGACCCTCGCGCGGCTCGACCGCGACTCGCAGTCCCTGGCGATGCACCTCGCGCCGCCCACGAAGGATGGGCTGTCCGACATCATCGTGCGCCACGTGACGCACGGGCTGTCGGTGGCCGAAGGGCTCGCGCTGCTGGGCCTCGTGCCCAAGGCCTTCATCGGCTACTCGCTGGGTGAATCGGCCGGCCTCTTCTCTTCGCGGGCCTGGCGCGATCGCGACGTGATGTTCCGCCGCACGCTGGAGTCACCGCTCTTCCGCACACAGCTCGGCGGGCCGTGCACGGTGGTGAAGGATGCCTGGGGGGCTGACGCCCAGTGGACGGTCGCGCTGGTGATGCGGCCCCAGGCGGAAGTGCGCGCGGCGCTCGAAGGGACGGCGGCGCTGCTGATCGTCAACGCGCCCCGCGAGTGCGTGGTGGGCGGCAACCGCGAAGACGTGCGCGCGACGATTGCCAAGCTCGGCGGCGAGGCGGTGTTCCTCGAAGGCGTGCCCGCGGTGCACCTGCCCATCGTCGAAGCGGTGAAGGCCGAGTACCGGGCGCTGCACGTGCTTGCGGCGACCCCGCCCGCGGGTGTGCGGTTCTACAGCGCCGCCTGGGCCCGCCCCTACGAGGTGACGACCGACGTGGCCGCCGACTCGGTGACGGACGATGCGCTGCACGGGTTCGACTACACGAAGGTCATCGAGCGCGCGTGGGCCGACGGGGTTCGCATTTTCGTTGAAGCCGGCCCCCAGGCTTCGTGCACGCGGATGATCGGGCGCATTCTCGAGGGGCGTCCGCATCTCGCGGTCTCGGCCTGCCAGCGCGGGCAAGACGGCTACCTCACGCTGCTGCAGTGCATGGCCCGCGTCGCCGAAGCGGGTGCGCCGGTGTCCCTGGACGCGCTCTATGCCCCGGCCGCGGGGGTGACCTTCCCGAAGGCCCCGGCGGTTCGAAACGTCACCCTCCAGCTCGGAAGCGCATCACTCATTCCCTCGCCCCCGCCGGCGGTGAGGGTCACGGAGAGGGGAATTCCCCCGCCGCCGCCCATGACGATCTCAGCCTCACCGGACAGGTTCGCGGCCCTCACCGCCTCGATGCGCGCGACGTCCGAAGCCCACGAAGTCTTCCTGCAGATGTCCGCGCAGTCCGCGCAGCTGCAGACCCAGATCCTCCAGGCGCAACACGCGCTGCTGCAGGGGCACCGTCCCGCGGCCCCGGCGCCGGTGGTGACGCGAGTGGCCGCCGCCCCGAAGGCCCGCTTCGATCGCGCGATGTGCCTCGAGTTCGCCATCGGCTCGCTGCCGAAGATGCTCGGGCCGATGTTCGCCGAGGTGGACACCTACCCGACGCGCGTGCGGCTCCCCGACGAGCCGTTGATGTTGGTGGATCGCATCGTCGAGGTCGAAGGCGAGATGGGCAGCCTGACCTCTGGCCGGGTGATCACCGAGCACGACGTGCACGCGGGGGCCTGGTACCTCGATGGCGGTCGCGTCCCGGTGTGCATCAGCGTGGAAGCAGGGCAGGCCGATCTCTTCCTCTCGGCGTACCTGGGCATCGATCTCCAGACCAAGGGCCAGCGGGTCTACCGGCTGCTCGACGCGAAGATCGAGTTCCACCGCGATCTCCCACGCGTGGGCGAGGTCATCCGTTACGACATCCGCATCGATCGCTTCATCAAGCAGGGCGACACGTGGCTGTTCTTCTTCCGCTTCGACGGCACGATCGACGGGCAGCCGTTCATCACCATGTTCGATGGGTGCGCGGGCTTCTTCAGCAGTGAGCAGCTCGAGGCCGGCAAGGGCATCGTGCTCGAAGGCCGGCCGAAGGCGCGCACGCCGAGGGCGATGACGCACCCCTTCACGCCGCTGCTCCCCTCAGGCACGGCGACGCTCAACGAGGCCCAGGTCGACGCGCTGCGGACGGGCGATGTGCGCGCGGCCTTCGGCATCGACTTCCCGATCTCCACGCTCGCGCCTGCGCTGCGGCTGCCCGATGGACGCATGCGGTTGGTGGATCGCATCCTCGAGCTGGACACCGCTGGCGGCGTCGCACGCCATGGCCTGGTCATCGGCGAGCACGACGTCACCCCGGACGCCTGGTACCTGACCTCGCACTTCAAGGAAGACCCGGTGATGCCGGGGACCCTGATGTACGAGTGCTGCCTGCACACCCTTCGCGTGCTCTTGCTGCGGCAGGGCTGGGTCGATGACGCGAGCGACGTCGATCTGCACTACGCGCCGATCGAAGGCGTGGCCAGCCAGCTCAAGTGCCGCGGCCAGGTGCTGCCCTCCACGAAGAAGGTCCAGTACCGCGTGGAGATCGATGAGATCGGCTACGACCCGGAGCCCTTCGTCGTCGCCACGGCCTCGATGTACGCCGACGGCAAGCACGTGGTGCAGATGGAAGGCATGTCGGTGCGCATTCGCGGCCTGACGAAGGAGCGCCTCGACCGGCTCTTCAGTGCCCGGCCCGCGGTGCCCTCGGTGCGCTTCACCCGCGAGCAGATCCTCGAGTACTGCGAAGGCGCTCCCTCGAAGTGCTTCGGGGATCGCTACACGATGTTCGACGCCGAGCGGAAGCTCGCGCGCTTGCCGCGGCCGCCGTACCTCTTCATGGATCGCGTGCTGCACTGCGAGCCGAAGCCGTTCGAGCTCAAGGCCGGCGGGTGGATCACCTGCGAGTACGACGTGCCTCCGGACGCCTGGTACTTCGCGGCGAACCGGCAGCGCACCATGCCCTTCGCGGTGTTGCTCGAGGCCGCCCTGCAACCTTGCGGTTTCCTCGCGGCGTACGCGGGCTCGGCGCTCGAGAGCAGCGACGATCTCAAGTTCCGCAACCTCGACGGCACCGCGACCATTCACCGCGAGGTGCACCCCGACATCGGCACGCTGACCCTCAAGTCGCGCATGACGAAGGTGTCGAAGGCGGGCGGCATGATCCTCGAGTCGTTCGACTTCGAGGTGCTCGCGGAGGGTGAGCCCATCTACACGGGCTCCACGGGGTTCGGCTTCTTCCCCAAGGCAGCGCTCGAGCAGCAGGTGGGCATCCGTGGCGCCGCGGCCTTCACGCCGCCCAACGCGCGGGCCTTCGCGTTGCCCCTCGACGCGCCGTTCACGCCGGACGAGGTGACTCCTTTCCTCTCGCGCGGGCTCATGGCGCCAGCGAAGGCCTTCGCGATGGTCGACCACGTCGAGTCGCTTTCGATGGACGGTGGCTCGCAGGGCCTCGGCTTCGTCAGCGGTAGCAAGCAGGTGGACACAAAGGAGTGGTTCTTCCAGGCGCACTTCTTCCAGGACCCGGTGATGCCGGGCTCGCTGGGGCTCGAGGCGATGGTCCAGTTGCTCGGGGTGTGGGCGCGCGAGCGGTTCCCGGCTCTCCAGCACACGCACCGCTTCCAGTCGCTCGCGGTGGGCGCGCCGCACACGTGGCAGTACCGAGGCCAGGTGATCCCCACCAACGCGACGGTGCTGGTGCAGGCGAACATCACGCGGGTGGTCGATGGCCCCGAGCCGTTGATCGTCGCCGAGGGGCAGCTCCTGGTGGACGGGAAGATCATCTACGCGATGAAGGACTTCCCGCTGCGGTTGGTCCGGGAGGACGCCTGATGCGTTGGAAGAACGTGCACGTCGAGGCGATCGCCGCGGTGGTGCCGGACGAAGTCGTCACCTCGGCTGAACTCGAGGCGCGGCTGGAGCCGATGTACCGCACGCTCCACCTCGCGCCCGGGCAGCTCGAGTCGCTCACGGGCATTCGCGAGCGGCGTCGGTGGCCGAAGGGCACGCGCATGTCTCAGGCCGCGGCGCAGGCGGGCCGCAAGGCGCTCGCGGCGAGCGGCGTCCCCGCGGACGAACTCGGTGCGGTGGTCTACGCCGGCGTGTGCCGGGATGATCTCGAGCCCGCCACCGCGTGTGCCGTCGCCGCCGAGTTGGGCACGGGTCCCGACGCGCTGATCTTCGACATCAGCAACGCGTGCCTCGGCATGTTGAACGCGATGGTGGAGGTCGCGAACCGCATCGAGCTGGGCCAGATGCGCGCGGGCCTGGTGGTCTCGGCCGAGAGTTCGCGGGAGATCGTCGATCGCAGCATCGATCGCCTCAACGGCGAGCCGACGCTCGAGCGGTACCGGCTGGGGCTGGCGACGATGACCGGAGGCTCGGGCGCCGCGGCCGTGTTGCTGACCGCTGCCGACTATTCGGGCACCGAGCACCGCCTCGTGTCCGGCGCCGCGCTGTCCGCCCCGCAGCACCACCGGCTCTGTCGCTGGGGCCCGACGAATGGGCTGCTCGGCGAGACCCCGAACATCATGGATACCGACGCCTCCGGGGTGCTCGAGCACGGCGTGGCGCTGGGTCGCAACACGTGGGACCGCTTCTTGAGCAACAGCGGCTGGCGCAGCGAGGACGTCGATCGCGTCATCGCGCACCAGGTGGGCGCAGGGCATCGCCGCGAGGTGCTCTCGACGCTGGGCATCGAGCCCACGCGAGATCATTCGACCTTCGAGACGCTCGGGAACATGGGCACGGTGTCGGTACCGATCACCGCGGCGTACGCAGCAGAGTCAGGCTTTCTCCAGGCAGGGCAACGGGTCGGCTTCCTCGGTATCGGGAGCGGACTCAACTGCCTCATGCTCGGACTTCATTGGTGAGGGACGTGATGACCTTCGACGTGACGCCGTACAAGTCGCTGTACCCCTGGCAGGGCCACTTCCTCGACGTGGGGCAGGGCGTGCGCCTGCACTACCTGGACGAGGGCAAGGGCGAGCCGATGGTGATGGTCCACGGCAACCCGACGTGGAGCTTCTACTGGCGCAACCTCGTCACCGCGTTCTCCTCGGAGTACCGGGTGATCGTCCCCGATCACGTGGGCTGCGGGCTGTCGGACAAGCCGGGTGACGATCGCTACGAGTACGTGCTCGAGCGCCGCGTGGCCGACCTCGACAAGCTCATCAACTCGCTCGGGCTCAAGGACAACATCACGCTCGTGGTGCACGACTGGGGCGGGATGATCGGCCTGGCGTGGGCCACGAAGAACCCGGGCCGCGTGAAGCGCTTCGTGGTGCTCAACACCGCCGGCTTCGGGCTGCCCCCGGGGCGCAAGCTGCCGTGGCAGGTGGGCATGGTGCGCTACGCGCCGTTCTTCCCGCTCCCGGTGCGCGGCTTCAACGCGTTCTCCCGCGGCGCCAACCTGTGGTGCAGCACGCGCCCCGGTCGAATGAGCCCGCTCATCAAGGAGGCGTACCTCGCGCCCTACGACTCGTGGGAGCACCGCATCGCCGTGCAGCGCTTCGTGGAGGACATTCCGCTCGCGCCCGGTGATCGCAGCTGGCCGGTCGTCGCCGAGGTGTCCGAGAAGCTCGAGCAGTTCCGCAAGGTGCCGATGTTGATCTGCTGGGGCCGCAAGGACTTCGTGTTCGACGACGCGTTCCTCGCCGAGTGGCGCCGCCGCTTGCCCGAGGCGGACGTGCACGTCTTCGAGGACGCAGGTCACTACGTGCTGGAAGACGCGCACGAGGAGATCATCGCCCTGATGCGCACCTTCCTCGCGAAGCACCCGCTCGCCGGGAAAGACGCATGACCAGCACCAACATCGCCTCGCATCTCCCCGCGATGGCGAAGCTGGACCCGAAGCGGCCGGCGATCATCGCGCCGTCGGGCAACGGCCAGTGGAAGTCGATGAGCTTCGGCGAGCTCGACGCGTTGAGCGACGCCTACGCGCGGGGCCTGCAGCAGATCGGCATCACCCGCGGCATGCGCACGGTGCTGCTCGCGCCGCCGAGCCTCGAGTTCTTCCCCCTGGTGTTCGCGCTCTTCAAGGCGGGCGCGGTGATGGTGCTCATCGACCCGGGCATCGGTCGCAAGGCGCTGCTCGAGTGCCTCGAAGAAGTGCAGCCCGAGGCGTTCATCGGCGTGCCGAAGGCCCACCTCGCGCGACTGCTGTTCCGCAAACCGTTTCGGAAGGTGAAGGCCGTCGTCACCATCGGCAAGCGCTGGTTCTGGGGCGGTCACACGCTCGAAGACCTGCAGCGCCTGGGGGGCACCGAGCCCTTCCAGATGAGCGAACCGAAGCCGGGCGAGACGGCGGCGATCCTCTTCACCTCGGGCTCGACGGGCATCCCCAAGGGCGCGGTCTACACGCACGAGATCTTCGACGCGCAGGTGCGGATGATCCGCGACACCTACGACATCAAGCCCGGGGAGATCGATCTCCCCACCTTCCCGTTGTTCGCGCTCTTCGACCCCGCGCTGGGCATGACGTCGGTGCTGCCGGAGATGAACTTCCAGTTCCCCGCCAAGGCCGACCCGGCGAAGTTGATCGAGGCGATCAATACCCACCACTGCACCATGATGTTCGGCAGCCCCGCGTTGCTCGACAACCTCGGTCGCTACGGTGTGGCGAATGCGGTGACGCTGCCTTCGCTCAAGCGGGTGCTCTCCGCGGGCGCGCCGGTGCGGGTGGACGTGCTGGAGCGCATGGCGAAGCTGCTGACGGGTGATGCGCAGGTGTTCACCCCCTTCGGCGCCACCGAGTCGCTGCCTGTCGCGAGCATCGGCAGCCGCGAGGTCCTCGGGGAAACGGCCCAGGCCGCGAGCACCGGTCGGGGCGTGTGCGTGGGGCGCCCGGTCGCGGGCATGACGGTGCGCATCATCCGCATCTCTGACGAGCCCATCGCGACGTGGTCGGACGCGCTGCTCGCGGCGCCAGGCACCATCGGAGAGATCACCGTGAAGGGGCCCGTGGTGACCCGCGAGTACTGGGCGCGCCCGCTGCAGACCGCCGCCGCGAAGATCCAGGACGGCGACCAGGTCGTGCACCGCATGGGTGACGTTGGGTTCCTCGATGAACAGGGCCGGCTGTGGATGTGTGGTCGCAAGGGCCACCGCGTGGACACCGGTGAGCGCACGTTCTTCAGCGTGCCCGTCGAGGAGATCCTCAACCAGCACGCCGGGGTGCGTCGTTCGGCGCTGGTCGGGGTGGCGAAGCAGCCGGTGGTGCTGCTCGAGCGCGAACCGGGCAACACCATGCCGGCCGACACATTGCTCACGGAGATCCGTGCGCTGGCCGCGAAGTTCGAAGTGACGAAGGACCTCACGCAGTTCCACGTCTTCCCCGGTTCGTTCCCGGTCGACGCGCGGCACAACGCGAAGATCGAACGCGAGAAGTTGTCGGTGTGGGCCACGGAGCAGGGGCTCGGTCGATGAAGGCGCTGGTCACGGGTGGTGGTGGCTTCCTCGGCAGCAACCTCGTGCGTGCGTTGCGTGCGCGGGGCGACGAAGTGCGGGTGCTCGCGCGCGGGGACTACCCGGAGTTGCGTGTGCTCGGCGTGGAGACGGTGCGCGGTGACATCACTGATACGGCGGCGACTGCGCAGGCCTGCGTCGGCATGGACGTGGTCTTCCACACCGCGGCCAAGGCGGGCGGGTGGGGTGACCCGAAGGAATACGAGGCGATCAACGTCACCGGCACCCAGCACGTCGTCGACGGCTGCAAGCAGGCCGGCGTCCCGGTGCTGGTGCACACCAGTTCACCGAGCGTGGTGCACTCCGATGGCGACATCGAAGGCGCCGACGAGTCGATCCCCTACGCGACGCACTTCACCGCGCATTACCCGCGCACCAAGGCGCTCTCAGAGCAGCTCGCCCGCGCGGCGTCCGATGCGCGACTCCAGGTGGTGGCGCTGCGACCGCACTTCATCTGGGGGCCCGGAGATCGACACCTGCTCCCTCGGTTGCTGGCGCGCGCCAAGACGGGCCGGCTGCGTCGCATCGGCTCGCGAGATCCGAAGAGCGACACCATCTACATCGACAACTGCGTCCACGCTCACCTGCTCGCCGCGGATCGACTGCGGGCTGGCGCTCCACTGGGTGGCAAGACGTACTTCGTGAGCGACGACCAGCCGATCGGCGTGTGGACGATGGCCGATCGCATGATCGCCTGCGCCGGCGTCGGGCCGGTGACGAAGTCGATTCCCGCGGGCGTGGCGTACGCGGCGGGCGCGACCCTCGAGGCGTTGCACTGGCTGCTGCGCCTCGACGCCGAGCCGCTGATCACCCGCTTCGCTGCCAGCGAGCTGAGCCACGCGCAGTGGTTCAACATCAGCGCGGCCAAGAAGGACCTCGGCTACGCGCCCCTGGTGACGGTCGAGGAAGGCCTGCGTCGCCTCGCCCAGTCGCTCCATGCCTCAGGGTGAGGGAAAGACCCGCTTCTTCTTCGCACGGACCATCGCCAGTACGCGCTCGGGGTTGATCCACTCGAGCTCTGACTCGACGACCATCACCGGATCTTCCGCGGGCAGGTACAGCGTGACGCGCGCGCCGTCGTGCACGTCGACTGATGCGGCCTGGAAGCCGAAGAAGTGCCGCACAAAGGGAAACACCGCCTTGTAGACGGCCTCCTTCACGGCGAAGCGAACCATCACCGACGGCCACTTCTCCTGTTCAGGCAGCGCTTCGACCTCGAGCAGTTCCTCGGGACGGCAGACCTTCGAGGCGATTGAAAGGCGCGCCCGCCCGTCGCCCTCGAGATCGATCCCCACGCAGCCCTCGGCGTCGCGCGCGACCAACGCGATCGCGAGGTCGTTCTTGTGGGTAATGGACACGGTGAAGCCCACGGGCCCCAGCGGCTCGCGCTCCTCGCCCGTCATCAGCGGGCCCCAGTCGACGCCCAGCGCCTGCGCCGCCGCCCGTGCGGCGAGTCTCCCTCCGGCGTACTCGATCTGCCGACGTCCGCGTTCCCCGGTGGCGAACGCACGCTCCTCGGGGGTGAGGCGCGCCAGGACTGCTTCCGGCACGGGTTCCATTCCAGCGGGGAGGGGGATCGCAGCCAGTACGCCGAACCGCACCGTCCGCACCCACGCAACGTCAAAGGGGCTTGCCACGTCACCATCGTGACACCTGCCCGGGCGTTGCGACATTGCTGCGTACAAGTGCGGTGATGCGCGGTAACTTTCGCCCGCCGCCGTTCATCACGGGTCTGGCGTTTCGAAGGGCTTCCTCTGGACGAGCTGGTCAACAAGCGGATCGTGCTGATCACCGGCAAGGGCGGCGTCGGCCGCTCTGTGGTGACGGCTGCGTTGGCGAAGATCGCGGCGAAGCGCGGTCGGCGGGTGCTGGTCACCGAGATCGGCGACGAGAGCGACGACTACTCGCCCCTGGCACGGCACTTTGCGCGGGCGCGGCTCCCGAAGCAGCCCGAGCCGATGGAGCCGAACATCGAAGGCGCGGTCCTGCTCGCGCGCACCGGCCAGGAGATGTTCCTCAAGTCCGTGCTCCGTTCCGGCACCATCGCGCGCGCGGCGCTCAGCTCCGATGCCTTGCGGCGGCTGCTCTCGGCGGGCCCCTCGTTCCGCGAGATGGGCGTCTTCTTCCAGTTGCTGACGTACCTGCGCGAGAAGCGCGGGGCCGGGTCCGCCTACGAGACGATCCTCGTCGACATGCCGGCCACCGGTCACGCGCTGTCCCTGACCGGGTTGCCTGAGCTGCTGCTGCGGTTGGTCCCCAAGGGTCCCATCGCCGACTCGCTGCGTGAAGGGCAGGGCTACCTCAACGACCCGAAGCTCGCGGCGGCTTGGGTGGTGACGCTGCCCGAGACGCTGCCGGTCAGCGAGTGCCTCGAGCTGATCGAAGGCCTGACCAAGACGAAGATGCCGGTCGGCGGTGTGCTGGTGAACCGTGTGCCAGCCGACCCCTTCACCGAGGCCGAGCGCGCCGCGCTGTTGCCGTTGATCGAGCAGAACGCGTGGCTGGGGGCGGAGCAGTTCCAGAAGCCGCTGCTCTCGCGCCGGGAGATCGCGCGGCTGCGGGCCAACACCGCGTTGCCGATCTTCACCACGCCCGAGCTGCCCCACGAGGGCCTGGTCGACGAGCTGGTGCGCGTGCTCGACGTGGCGAAGCCGATGCCGCTCCCCGTCGGAGGTGCGTGACATGACGAGCCCGGTACGCATCGGAGAGTTGATCCGCGATCGCCGCATCATCGTGTGCTGTGGCGCGGGTGGCGTGGGCAAGACCACCACCGCGGCGGCGATGTCCCTGGCGGCGGCCCGTGCAGGTCGCAAGGTGCTGGTGCTGACCATCGACCCCTCGCGCCGCCTGGCCGAGACCCTGGGCGTCAGCCGCAACCCGCCCGAGCCGGTGCGCGTGCCGGAAGATCGCCAGCGCGCGGCCGGCATCAAGGCCCCCGGTTCGCTCGACGCGTGGATGCTCGACCCGAAGCTGGTGGCCGACGGCGCGGTGCGACGGCTCACCAAGTCACCGGAAGATGCCGAGCGCATCTTGAGCAACCGCATCTACCAGCAGGTCAGCACCATGGTCGCGGGCATGCACGAGTACACCGCGATGGAGGCGCTGTTCCGCCTGGTGCACGAGGGCCGCTACGACCTGGTGGTGCTCGACACGCCGCCTTCGCGTCACGCGCTCGACTTCCTCGAAGCTCCGCACCGCTTGTCGGGGCTCGTCGACTCCCGGGCCATCTCCGCGTTCTTGCCGAGGGCGGACAGCCTCGTGGGCCGCGCGGCGAGCCGGGTGATCCAGGCGATCCTGAGCGCGGTCTTCGGCTCCGACTTCGCCGAGGAGTTCGTCTCGTTCCTCACCACCTTCACCAGCATCTTCCGCTCGCTGAACGTGGACGTGGGCGAGATGCGGCGCTTCCTCTCGGGCCCCGACGTGGCGTTCCTCCTGGTGTCCTCCCCGGCGCTGGCGACGCTCGCCGAGGCGTACTTCTTCCAGGACAAGACCAAGGAGCTCGACCTGCCGTTCCGCGGGTTCGTGCTCAACCGCAGCCGGGCCGCGAGCGCCGAGCGCAGCATGCCTCCGCTGGAGGTACCGGGTGATGCCGTGCTCTCCGCGGGGCTCGGGAAGCTGCACGCGCTGGCGGAGCTCGAGCAGCACGCGGCGCTGCGTGACCGGGCGTTGCTCGACGAGCTGAAGAAGCGGGCCGGCGACACCGCCACTGCGATCTCGCTGCCTGAGCTGCCGCAAGGGGCCGACGACATCGCCACGCTGGTGGCCGTTGCCGATCGCCTCGCGGCATCGTGACCGTCGAACCTCAGTGCGTCAGGGCGTTCGGATCGCGCTTGATGAGCCATGCCTCGGCGTTGCGCATCTTCTCTTTGACGTCCTTGCCGTAGGTCATGATCACCATGTCCGCGCCCACGGCCACGGCGGCGTTCTTCAGGTCGTCGATGGCGTCCTCACGCGTGAGCAACGGAGCCCCGGCGAAGCAGGCGTAGGTGGTGGGGGAGATTGACCAGAACCCGAGGGTCACCCACTCCAACGGCACCTGCCAGTAGCAGAGGATCTTCCGCCACAGCTCGCGGTAGTCGAGGAAGCGCGCGATGAAATAGAAGTTCCCCGAGCGGGCCTCGATCGCGACCTTGCCGATCACCTGGTGCTGGAACCCCGGTTCGACGACCACGTTCCCCGCGTCGAGGTGAACGCCCTGGGGCACCGAGTTGACGAGGACCACGACCTCTTTGTGCCCGGGCACGTCTGCCTTGATGGCGTCGCGCATGAGCGACTCGTAGCGGCGCTCCTGCTCGGGGTCGGCGATGCCCACGAGGCTCATGCTCACCCCCGGGACGAGGCGAGCGCAGCCGGAGGTCGAGACGACGAGGGCGAAGATGAGAAGCCTGGATGTGTTCATGGCGGCGGGTCGTAGCCGCGGGCAATGACACCACAGGTCTCAGGCCTCCGACGCTAGAGGGTCAGGCCCGCTGCGCGATCGATCTGCCCCGCGCTCGCACCATTCGCCGTGAACTGTGCCTCGAACGCCGCGCGCGCTTCGACGGGCGACGCGAAGCCCCGGGTCATGCCGGCGTAGCCCATCGCGAACCCGTACAGGCTCAAGGCGATGTCTTCCCGGCTGTTGCCTTCGCGCGCGACGTGGGCCGGGGCGAAGCGGGGGTGATCGTTCTTCAGGTTCGCCTCGACCTCCGCCGTGGTGGTGGGCGCCTCGATCGCCCGGGCCAGCGCGTCGATGTGTACGAAGGCCTCGGCGTGATCGCCGCGAATGACCGCGGCGACCGCCAGGTCCCAGTGTTGGCGAACGTGGTCCGGGTCTCCGTTGCCCACGAGCCGGTCGTAGGCCTTCATCTGGCCGAGGAATCCCGAGCCGTCGTTGTCGCCCACCATCTCGTGCCCGAGGATGCCCGCGCGCGACCAGTCGGCCACGGTGCCTTCGATGTTCTGGAACCCGGCGACCTTGTCCGCGACCTTGAGCCCCAGTTCGAACGCCGCGCGCTCGACGCCGTGCTTCGCGTAGCGGCCCATGCGCGTGCCCGTCTCCAGCGCGCAGAGCATGTGCCCCACCTGGTTGGTCTGGGCCCCCCACAGCGGGCTGTCGCGAAATGCCGGCGTCATCGTGGCATCGCCCGGGAAGAGCGACGCTCCATCGACCGAGCGGAAGTGGGTCAGCATCGGCGAGATGATCTTCGCGGCCAGGAAGTGCATCGCGCCGTGCTTGAGCGCCTCGGCCGCGGTCTCCTCCGACGGCACGCCGCGCGTGTAGTCGAGGGCCATCAGCATGCGCCCGCCGCCGACCGAGCCGGCCTTCGCCGCGTACTCGTGGTCGAGCACCGCCGGCACGTCGGGCCGCGACAGCACGTCGAGGAGCGCGCCGATGGCGTCGCCCTTCGCCTTCGCGCGCAGGGTGGGGTCATGATCGAGGGCGGCGAAATACGCGTCGCGGGTGCCATGGAAGAGCCCCGCGGTCGCCACCGGACTCGGCGTCACTACCGGCATCAGGAAGCCGTCCGTCGATCCAGTCATGGGCGCGCTCACAGGCGCTGGCCGGGGGCTGCTTTCGGTGGCTGTCACCGGCCTGCTGACGACGGGCCCTGCGGGTCGAATCGGCATGAGGCCGAGCTTCTCACAGGTCTGGCGTGCTCAGCAGGCCGTGGGCTTCAGCTAAGGCCTGCGCGCTCACCGCGTCGACGATCGAGTTGAGACTCGAGAAGAGCGAGTTCGCCTTTTCCTCGGCCGACGCGTGCAGCACCTGCTTGTACGCGCTGAGCGCCGTCGACTCGGACGACTGCTTGCTCTTCGCATCGTAGGCAGCCTGCTCGAGGAGCGTGACCGTGCCGTCCTTGTTGGTGTCGGCCGGCTCCGTGGTCTTCGAGCCACCGCCTCCGCCACCACCACCCGGAGGAGGCGGGGGACGACCGCCGCCCGGGGGCGGCCCCTGCGGAGGCTTCAGGCCGGAGACATCGCCGCTCTCGGCCGCGCTGGAGAACTTGTCCGAGATACTGGTCAGCATGGCCTTCTCGCGCGGGTCGTTCGCGGCGTCGGCCGCTTCCTTCAACTTGGCGGAGATCTCCGTCGCGGCTTCCTTGAACTTCGCGGGGTCACTCTTCGCCAGCGCCTCGAGCTTCTTGAAGAGCGACGCGGGCTCCGAGAGCGAGGAATCGTCGGTGACCGACTGCGCGTCCTGGGTGGCGCTGGGACGCTGGGCCTGCAGCCCCGAGATGGAAGCCGTCTGCGCCTGCCTGGCTACGCTGGTGATGTTCATCACGTACTCCGGGGAACCGGCCGCGACCCCTCGCCGCAGCGTCGTCCTGCCCCCCACGTGTCTTGACGGCGCGAAGATCGATCACTCAAAACGCCAGCGCATTTCGCCCCGCGCACGTCAGCTTCCTGACGGCCGCGATCCGTTCACCGGCGCGGCTTCTTGCCGCCGGCTCCGACAGTGAGGCTCTTGATGGCCCTGACCACGGCCGCGACCGCGTCGTCCCCGCGCAGCTTTGGCCGAGCGGCCTTCGCCACTGGCTTCTTCAAGGTCTTCTTCATGGAGGGCTTCTTCTTCGCAGGCTGTCGCTTCGCAGGCGTGGGCACCGCGTCGACCTCCTCGAGGTCGAGGCCGAACACCGCGCTCAAGTCGCTCGCATCGAGCACCTTGCTCTTCGCCGGCTTCGGCGTCTCCTTGCTGGCCTGGCTGCCCGCCGAGGCGATCAGCTCGAGGTGGTCCGCGTCGCGCAACGTGAAGAGCAGCTCAGGTCGTTCATCGAGCCGCGCGCCCACGCCGTACAAAGTCGCTGCGACGTGTTTGCACATGTCGGCGTAGTCGGGGCAGCTACACGAGAACGACAGCTCCTCGGGCGACGGAAAGAGCCCCTTTTCTGGCGCGCAGATACGCTCCATGACGCCCTTCGAGAACCGGCCCTGCAACAGCTCGACGAGCGAGTCGATGCCCTCAGCGCATTCGGTGCAGAGCGTCGACCATTGGCTGGGGGCGACGGCCTTGACCGAGACCTTCACCTGGTAGAGTTGCGAGCCCATCACCTTCGCCCGCGCCTGGCCCTTCTCGACCTGCAGGTCGACCACCGAGCCGTTGCGGACGTAGGTGCGCCCGCGCGGCAGGCGGTTGGAGAAGTCACTGTAGCGCTCGAGGTTGTCGCACCACGCCTTGCCCCAGAACGTCCGGGCGATGGTCTTGCCCTCGAGCGTCACGGGGGCGAGCGGGGTGCCCTTCTTCGCCATGCGCTGCGCTTCCTGCTGGGCCTTCCGTCGTCGTTCCGCAACCGGCACATAGGCCGGCCAATCACCGTACATGGGCTATCCCTTACTCGCGGCGCCCAGGTCGAGGGCGACGAGTTTGAGAAGGTCTTCGTTCCCGAGCC
The DNA here is from genome assembly GCA_903905455.1 of uncultured Archangium sp. GTDB lineage: Bacteria > Myxococcota > Myxococcia > Myxococcales > Myxococcaceae > Archangium_A. The sequence continues at coordinate 19,044 of CAIVGN010000134.1, read as the reverse complement.
CGGTGAGATCCAGCTCGGCGCCGCCCTCGAGCAACCCCTTCGCCAACGACTGCTTCGATTCGATCAACGCGTCGATGCGCTCTTCGACGGTGCCCTGGCACACCAGCTTGTGCACCATCACGTTGCGCTTCTGGCCGATGCGGAAGGCGCGGTCCGTCGCCTGGTTCTCGACGGCGGGGTTCCACCAACGATCGAAGTGCACCACGTGGGAGGCCGCCGTGAGGTTCAACCCCGTGCCGCCCGCCTTGAGCGAGAGCACGAAGAAGGGGATCGCTTCGTCTTCCTGGAACCGCTTCACCAGGGACTGCCGGGTCTTCACCGCGGTGCCTCCGTGGATGGCGAGGCCCGGGCGGCCGAAGAGCCGCCCGAGGAAGGCCACCAGCGGCTCGACCATCTCCTTGAACTGGGTGAAGACGAGCACCTTCTCTTGCCGCGAAGCGATGACCTCGACGAGCTCGCGCAGGCGCAGGAACTTGCCGCTCTGGTCTGCGGCCCACGCCCCGTCACCCAGCCACTGCGAGGGGTGGTTGCACAGTTGCTTGAAGCGCACCAACGCCGCCAGTACGACCCCGCGTCGCGCGATGCCTTCCTTCACCTTCACCGCTTCGGCCAACTCGCCGACGGCCTGTTGGTACAGGGCCACCTGCACCGGGGCCAGGCCGCAGTACGCCTTCACTTCGACCTTCTCGGGCAGGTCGTCGATGATCGTCTTGTCGGTCTTCAGTCGGCGCAGCACGTACGGTCGAATGAGCTCGCGCAACGGCGCCCAGTTCGCGTGTTGCCCCGACTCGAGCGAGCGCACGTACGAGGTGAAGGCCTTCGCCGTACCCAGCAGCCCCGGGTTCACGAAGTCGAAGAGCGACCAGAGATCGCCGGGGCGGTTCTCGACGGGGGTCCCGGTGAGCGCTACCCGCGCGTGGGCCTTCAACGTCTTCACCGCCCGGGTCTGCTTGGCGCCGGGGTTCTTGATGGCCTGCGCTTCGTCGAGCACCGCGAGGTGCCACTTCGTCTGCGTGAGCCACGGGTAGCGCGAGAGCGAACCGTAGCTGGTGATCACCAGGTCGGCCCCGCGGAGCTTGTGCTCGTCGAGGGCTTCGAGGTCCTTCTTCGACAGCACCGAGGGGTGCGCGGTGATCGCCACGAGGCCCGGCGCGAAGCGGGCGAGCTCGGCGGCCCAGTTGCCCAGCAACGAAGAGGGCGCCACGAGGATGCTGGGGCGCCCCCCGCTCGACGCCTTCGCCTTGTGCACCAGCAGCAGCGACAGGAGCTGGATGGTCTTGCCCAGCCCCATGTCGTCGGCCAGGCACGCTCCGAGCCCGAGGCTGGTCACGAGGTGCAGCCACTGGAGCCCTGAGCGTTGATACGGCCGCAGCGTGCCGTGGAGCGCCGGGCCGGGGTCGACGCGCGCAAGGCCCTGGGGCGAACGCAGGCCCTCGAGCGTCTTCTCCAGCCACGGGCCCGCGGTGATCTGCGCCCATTGTCGATCGACGTCGGGTGCGCTGGCGTCGTCGCTGACGGTCGCGCCGGAGACCAGGCGCATGGCTTCCGCAAAGGCGATGCCTCCCTCTGCCGCGAGGCGCTCGGCGTGCTGCAGTTGCTCCATCGTGCGTCGCAGGCGCTCGCCATCGACCTCGACCCACTGGCCCCGCACCATCGCCAGTCCCTGCGCCGACTCCAGCAAGGCCTTCGCTTCCTTCGCGGTCAGCTCCACGCCGTCGAGCGTCAGCGCCACCTTGAAATCGAGCAGCGCCGCGGTGCCGAGCCCTGACGGCGCATTGCCGCCGACGGTGGCCTTGACCTGGGGCCGCGCGGGCCGGCGCAGCTTCCAGCTCGAGGGCATGCGCACCACGATGCCGGCCTGCTCGAGCGCGGGCACGTCGCTCAAGAACCGGAACGCCTCTGCCGGAGTCCAGCGCAACGGGTGAAAGAGCTCGCCGGCGTCGACCATCTGCTTGAGCCACGCGCAGCTCTCGGCTGCGCGCTGCACGGGCATCAGCAGCGCCAGGAGTTGCTCCTTCTGCTTCGCCCCGGCGTACGTCTTCAGCGCGGCGCCGAGCGGGAGGTGCTGGGCCTTTCCCTGGTCCGAGAGCCGGTGTGTCCACGTAGCGAGGAAGGCGAACGGGGCTTCCTCGTCCTTGCGGTTCTCTGCGAGGTTGAAGTGCACCCGGCCCACGACGTTCCACGCCGGGTCGAGGGCGTGGAGCACCTCGACGACGGTGCTTCCACCAAGCCGCGCGCGGAATGCGGCGTCGAGCTTCTCCCAGGCGCCACGGAGCACGTCGGCGTCGAGGTACTCCGCGCCTGGCATGGGCGGGGCCGCGCGGGCGAGCGCTGCGAAGTCGTCAGGGCTGAGTGCCTCGAGCGCCCCCTCGACGTCGGGCCGCAGGCAGCGCGTGGTGAGGTACCGCGAGCCCAGTTCGCGCCACCACGCCAGCACCGGGGGCAGGGCGGCCCTCGCGTCCGCGCGGCACAGCGCGAGCAGGCCCTCGCCTTCATCCAACGTGAAGGCCGTGGCGACCGCTGCCGGGCAGGCGGGGGCATCGTCGTCGGGCAGGAGCAGCAGGTGCCCGCTGGGGCGCAGGTGAAGCTGCAGCCGGAGCGGCGGGGGGACGGAGGTCACCGCGGGGAGCCAATCACCTCTGGGTCCCCTCCGTCACGGACAGTGGTGACCCCCCCGGTCTACCCCACGAGGCCGGGCCCGAGCGCAGGCAGCGCGGCGCCCAGCACCACGTGCACCCGATGCACGCCCCCGTCATCGACCAGGGGAATGGCGGCGGGGTCGATGGGCTGACCATCGAGCGTGGCGCTGGCCACGTCGCGGCAACGGCCCTCGGGGTTCTCGACCACGATGGCATAGCGCGTTCGCCCCACCCGCCACGCGATGGTGAAGGTCGGCCACGAGGAGGGGATGCACGGGTTGACGCTGAAGGTCTCTCCCTGGCGCCGCAGCCCGAGGATTCCCTCGATCGCGACCCGGTACATCCACCCGGCGGAGCCCGTGTACCAGGTCCACCCGCCGCGGCCCCGATGCGCGGGGTGCTCGTAGACGTCGGCGGCCATCACGTAGGGCTCGGTCTTGTACTTGTGCACCTCGGCGAGCGTGCGCGAGTGGTTGATGGGGTTGAGCATGTGGAACAGCTCGACGGCCTCGTCGCCGTCACCGAGCCGGGCGAGCGCCAGCGCCACCCACTGCGCCGCGTGCGTGTACTGCCCGCCGTTCTCGCGGATGCCGGGCACGTAGCCCTTGATGTAGCCGGGGTCTTTCTCGGTGAGGTTGAAGGGGGGCGTCAACAGCAACACGACCCGCGAGGCGCGCCGCACCAGGCGCTCCCGCACCGAGTCCATGGCCTGCTCGGCCCGCGCCAGCGGCGCCGCGCCCGAGAGCACCGCCCAGGTCTGGGCCACCGAGTCGATCTGCCCTTCCTCACTCTGGGCCGAGCCCAGCGGGGCGCCGTCGTCGTAGTAGCCGCGCCGGTACCAGGCCCCATCCCAGCTCTGCTCGAGCGAGCGGCCCAGGCGCTCCCGTTCGGCCCGGTATCGGCTCGCGCGCAACGGTTCGGCGCGCGCGTCACACAACGCCGCCCAGGTCCCAAGCACCGAGTGGAGGAACCAGCCGACGAAGACGCTCTCCCCGCGGCCCTCATGGCCCACCCGGTTGTAGCCGTCGTTCCAGTCGCCGCTGCCGATCAGCGGGAGCCCGTGTGCCCCGGTGGTCGTGCCGCGATCGATGGCGCGCAGGGCGTGCTCGAAGAGCGTGCCGCTCTGGGTCGAGACCGTCGGCTGCCCGAAGGCCTCGGCCTCTCCAGGTCCGAGCAACGGCGCCTCGAGGAAGGGAATGACCTCGTCGAGCACCGCGTGGTCTCCGGTCGCCTGGACGTACTGGGCCACCGACGAGGCCAGCCACAGCACGTCGTCGGAGTTGCGGGTGCGGATGCCGCGGCCGGTGGCCGGATCCCACCAGTGCTGCACGTCTCCCTCGACGAACTGACGCCCGGCGGCGCGCAGGATGTGTTCCCGGGCCAGGTCGGGCCGCACCAGGGTGAGCGAGAGCACGTCCTGCAGTTGGTCGCGAAAGCCGTAGGCGCCGCTCGACTGGTAGTAGCCCGAGCGCGCCCACACGCGGCAGGCCAGCGACTGGTACAGCAGCCAGCGGTTGGTCAGCAGATCGAACGAGTCATCAGGCGTCGAGACGTGCACCGCGTCGAGGGTGTCGTCCCAGAACGACTCCACCGCCGCCAGCTCGGCCCGGGCCGCCGCCACGTTGTCGTAGCGCTGCACCAGCTCCAGTGCCTGCGCCCGGTCGCGCCCCTGGCCCAGGAGGAAGACCACCTCGTGCGTCTCGCCCGGGGCCAACTCGATCACCGCCTGCAGCGCCGCGCAGGGGTCGAGGCCGGCGCCGAAGCGCTGGGAAAGACGCGTCGCCGTGAGGCCGACGGCGCGCTGCAGCGAACCGTTCGTGCCCAGGAACTCCGTGCGATCTCCGGTGGCCGAGTGGAGCGGGGCGCTCGAGGACGCGAAGGCGACCCGGTCTCGGTACTGCTCGCTGGAGCCGCTGCGCGCCAGCACCGCGCCAGTGCTCTCGTGCTGCTCGGTCTCCACGTGCGGAGGCAGGCCGGGCCGCGGGGGGGCCAGGGCCCAGTCGTTGTAGGCGAAGAGGCTCAGGCGCCGCGGCCGCTTCGAGTGGTTGGTGATGCTCAAGAGCGACAGCTTCACCGGGTCGTCCTTGGCCACGAAGACCGTCAGCTCCTGCCCGAGCCCGTCGGCCTGGCGCAGGAAGCGGCTCACCCCGGCGCCGTGGCGGATCACCCACCGCGGAGACCGGGAGACGCGGCGCAGCGGCGCAGGCGTGGCGCCCCACACCCGGTGGCTCTCCTCGTCGCGAAGGAAGAGGGCCTCGGACGTCGGGTCGCTCACGGGATCGTTGGCGAAGGGCGTGAGCCGGTTCTCGCGGCTGTTCTCGGACCACGTCGAGGCCGCCCCACTGGCGGTGATCAACGTGCCGAAGTGCGGGTTGGCGATGACGTTGCTCCACGGCAGCGGCGTCTCGCGCTCGCCGTCGAGCACCACCACGTACTCGCGGCCATCCGGGCTGAAGCCCCCCAGTCCGTTCTCCATCACCCGCGCTGGCGCTTCCAGGCCCGCACCCTCGCCGGGCTCGTCGGTGAAGGGGAACTCCAGCGCCGCGGGCACCTGCTCCTGGTCGCGGTCGAGCTGTTCGGCCAGGGATCCCGCCTCGCTCGACAACACGGCGCGCGCGACCCCGTTGAGCAGCCGCCGCTCCTCCCCGGGCAAGCCGTCGCCGCGCAGCAGGTAGATGCCGCCGGGCTTCCCCTTCCAGCCCCCCCAGGGGCCGCCGGCGATCACCTGGGTGAGCTGCTCGTGGAGTTCGTCGCGGTAGGTCACCGGGTGCTCGTTGACGATGACCACGTCGGCCTTCAGGCCCTCGAGCCGCCAACGCTCCTGGGCGGTGAGCACCTGGCGCACCAGGGGCATGCTCTCCATCGAGGACACCCGCAGCAGCACGATGGGCAGGTCTCCCGAGATGCTGTGGCGCCACAGGCCCGACTGCCCGAGGGTGCCCCCGGCGATGTCCCGCGACGGTGCGCGCAGGGAGCCATCGGTGAAGAAGACGCGCGAGCCGAGCCGCTCGAAGAGCTGCGCCTCTTCCCCGGAGATGCCCTGGTGCCGCAACGACACCTGCAGGTGGGTGTACGCCAGCGCGAAGGTCCGGGCCGCGACACCCCCCTCGTGGTACTTGCGCGTCAACGCCCGCGCCGCGTTCTCGTCCCTGGCCACGCCCGTGGTGAACGAGAGCCGCGCGAAGGCGCCAGGCGCCAGGCGGATGCGGGTGCGCAGGCTGAAGCTGGGGTCGAGCACCGCGCCGGTGGTCCCCGACAGCGGCCGCCCGTCGAGGGCCTGGGGATCGTCGGGGCCCCGGCCGCGACCCAGGAAGAGCATGCGGTCGGTCTCCCATTCCACCTGGCCCTGCGCGCGCCCGTCGATGGACAGCACGTGGAACGCGAACTTCGAGGCGTCGGTGGACGCACGGGGCCGCCGCCTTGCGATCAACGCCGCGTTCTCGGGCACCCACTGCGTTTCGATGAACAGCTTCCCGAAGGCGGGGTGGGCGACGTCGGAGGGCAGGTCCGAGAGGGACAGCTCCACGAAGCTGGTGAGCTCGATCTCGCGCGGCCGGTTGCTGCGGTTGGTGAGCGACACGCGCCGCACCTCGGCGTCGTCCTCGGGCGAGACGGCGATCTCCATGCGGGTCTCGATGTCGTGATCGCGCCGCTCGAACACCACCTTCTCGCTCAGGAACTCCACGAGGTAGCTGTCGGCGAGCTTGCCGATGGGCTGGTGCGCCGCCGACCAGACCTGGCCCTCGTGCACGTCGCGCAGGTAGACGAACTGGCTGCCCGGGTCCCGGGTGCGGTCTTCGCGCCAGCGGGTGACGGCCTGGTCTCGGCACAGGCTCGAGCCGCCTCCGGCGCTGGTGATGATCGTCACGTAGGCGCCGTTCGAGAGGAGCTGCGCGCGCGGGTGTGGCGTGTGCGGCGAGCGGATCCGCCTCGGGGCGCGGTGCGGCACGCCGGTGGTGGCGCGGGCCAGTTCTTCGGGGCGGGGCTCGATCAGCGGCGCCCGGCGGGGGATGCGCTCCTGCAGCAGCAGCTCGGTCGCCTGCATGCGACGGTCGTGGTGGAACCGCTCGACCATGACGTCGTTCTTCAGCACGTTGGTGAGGGCCAGGAGGCTCATGCCCTGGTGGTGCGCCAGCCAGGTCTTGATGATCACCCCGGGCCCGTGGCCGCCGACGGCGGAGGTGGGCACGTCGCTCTCCGCGGGCTTGCGCACCGTGTAGTCGATGGCGTCGTAGTACCCCAGCGGCCCCAGGGCCCCGACGGCGGTGAGCGCCTCGAAGTTCTTGATGGCTTCCCGCGGTTCGATCATCGCCGCCAGGGCCGTCGCGTAGGGCGCGACCACCAGCTCTTCCTCGAGGCCGCGCTTGAGGCCCAGGCCGGGCACGCCGAAGGCCTTGTATTGATAGTGACCCTGCAGATCGACGAGGTTGTATGCCGACTCCGAGACGCCCCAGGGCACCCCGCGGTCCTTGCCGTAGTCGCGCTGGCGCCAGACGGCCATGCGGCAGGCCTGGTCGAGCAACGTGCCCGGGTAGCTGCGCAGCAGCAGCTGCGGCATCAGGTACTCGAACATGGTGGCGCTCCACGACAGCAGCGTGGGCACGCCGTCGACGCTCACCACCAGCCGCCCGAGGTGAAACCAGTGGCTCTGCGGCACGTCGCCCTTGGCGATGGCGAAGAAGCTGGCCAGGCGCGCCTCGGAGGCGAGCAGATCGTAGAAGTAGCCGTCGAGCTGGCCCGGGCCGTTGGCGTCGGCCAGCCGGTACCCGATGGAGAACAGGCCCCGCACGGGGTCGTAGAGAAAGCCAAACCGCATGCCCTCGGCCAGGGCGTCGGCGCGCTGGCCCAGCGAGGCGAGGCGGTCGGCCCACTCCGGGTGGCCGGGGATCAACCCCCGACAGCCTTGGGCCAGCGCCACCAGCGCCCCGGCGAGGTTTCCGCTGTCGACCGTCGAGACGTAGCGCGGGGTGAGCGGCGCGAGGTTCTGGGTGTCGTACCAGTTGAGCAGGTGGCCTTCGTGGCGCTCGAGCGACTCCACCGTCCCCAGCGTCTGCTCCAGGCGTTCGACCGCGGCGTCCACGGTGATGAAGCCCAGGTCGCTGGCCGCGAGCGTCGAGAGCAGCCCCATGCCGATGTTGGTGGGCGAGGTGCGGTGGGCCACCCGCGGAGGGCTCTCCTGGAAGTTGTCCGGGGGCAGCCCGTGATCGTCGTCGCCCGCGAGGGTCTCGAAGTAGCGCCAGTTCTTCCGCGCCAGCTCGGTCAAGAAGTCGCGGTCGTGGGCCGTCAGCGCGGCCCGGGCCTGCCCCACGGGCTTGCTCAAGCGCCAGGCCAGCCACGGCGCCCCGGCCCACAGCAGCAGGAACGGCGAGGCGAGCAGCAGCGCCCCGGGCCTGGACACCGCCACCAGGGCGCCCAGGGCCACCGCCGCCACCACGCTCGAGGCCATGGTGCGGAAGAACGCGCCCACGCCATCGCGCAACAGCGCCCGGGCTGACTGGGACGCCGCCGTCTCCCAGTCGAGCAGCCGGCGCTGCGTGAAGACCACGCGCACCAGGGTGCGGGCGATGGCGTCCACCATTTCCCACGCGTGGTACGGCAGGAAGACGAGGGTGAGCAAGGCCTGGGCTGACGCGGTGCTCAGCTCCTCGACCACCCCGCGCACGTACACCCGCACCGGCCCCGCCGCGGGGGCCTGCAGCGCCAGGTGGGCCAGCGAGGTCGCCAGGGGGAAGGCCACCACGCACAGGGCGGCGGCAGTCCAGGCGAGCGGGTTTCCCGGTAGCACCGTCCACGCCGCGGCGAAGAGCGTGAGCAGGGCAGGGGCGACCAGGCTGCGTCGCAGGTTGTCGAGGATCTTCCACTTGCTGATCAGCGGCAGCGTGTTCCGGGTGAAGCCCTCGCGGGTGGGCACCACCGGGAGCAGCCACAGGAGGATCTGCCAGTCTCCGCGCACCCAGCGGTGTTGCCGCCGGGCGTGGGCCAGGAGGTTGGAGGGGTAGTCGTCGACCAGCTCCACGTCGGACACCAGCGCGACGCGGGCGTAGAGCCCCTCGAAGAGATCGTGCGAGAGCAGCGCGTTCTCGGGCACGCGCCCGTCGACCGCGGAGTTGAAGGCGTCGACGTCGTAGAGGCCCTTGCCGGTGAAGACGCCCTCGCCGAAGAGGTCCTGGTACGTGTCGGAGACGGCGGTGGTGTACGGGTCGACGCCGGTGTGGCCGGCGTACACGCGGGCGAAGAGCGAACCGACGGAGCTGGAGAGCGTGACGCTGATGCGCGGCTGGAGAATGCCGAAGCCTTCGGTCACCCGGCCCGACACGGGGTCGAAGACCGGCCGGTTGAGCGGGTGGCTGATGATGCCGATCAGCGTGCGCGCGGCGGTGCGCGGGAGCCGCGAGTCCGAGTCCAGCGTGAGCGCGTAGCGGATCGAGGGCAGCCGCTCGAGGTTGCCTTGCTGCACCGTGAAGTGGGTGTCCTTCGCGCCGCGCAGCAGGCGGTTGAACTCTTCGATCTTCCCGCGCTTGCGCTCCCAGCCCATGAACACGCCTTCCTTGGCGTTCCACTGGCGGTCGCGGTGAAAGAGATAGAAACGATCGGTCGCGTGCTTGGCGTTGAGCGCCGCGATGCCGGCCCTGGCCGCCGCGAGGATGGCCTCGTCGCCCTCGACGGTGGCGGTCGCCGCGTCGCAGAAATCGCTGAGCAGCGCGAAGTGGATGTTGGGGTCGAGGTTGCCCAGGGACTGGACCTCGAGGTGCTCCAGCTGGCGGTCCACCGCGGCGAGGCTGCCCAGCAGCGTGGGGACGATCACCATGGTGCGGGCGTCGTCGGGCACGCCGGCCTTGAACTCGATGCGCGGCAGCAGGCGCGGGTGCACCAGCGCGGCGACCAGGCGCTGCACCACCAGCACCGCCAGCTCGCTGGCGGGGATGAGCGCCAGCAGCACCGCGGCTACGACCGCCGGGTGGCCACCGGTCGACAGGGCGTAGCGCCACGCGGCCACCGCACCCAGGGCGGTCAGCAGGCCGATGCCCGTCAGGTAGGTGAACGTCGCGTTGCGGAACAGGAACCGCCGCAGCGCCTCGAGGCGGGGCGGCCGGTAGGCGACGTCTGCCTCCAGCCCCGGCAGTCCCTTGCCGATGAGGTGCTCTCCCACGTGGGCGGCGACGCTCCCAGGGTCTCGTGACGACGCATCACGGGCGCTGGCCACGGCGCGCAGGGCGACCCTCACCTGGGCCTCCCCGCTCGGCTCGGCCAGCTCCTCGACCACGTGCCGGTAGCGGTCGCGGCTCTGGAAGTCCATGCGGCCGTAGTCGCCCGTGGGGTCGCGGCGCAGGACCTGGTCGACCAGGCTCACCTGCTCGACGAAGGCGCTCCAGTCGAGCGTGGAGCACAGCCGCAGGCTGGTGATCGAGTTCCCCGTCGAGGCCTGGTCTGTCGCCTGCCGCTGGTATTCGGCGCGGAGCGCGTCCTCCGAGGTGGAGCCGGCGCCGAGCAGCGCCTCGTCGAGCTGCGCGTGCAGCGGGGCGATGCGCGGGTCGAACTCCCGCATGCGCTGGTGCACCTGGGCCACGAAGGCGCTGTGCAGGGGCACCGGAAGGGGGATCGGAGACGCGCCCGCCTCGAGCCGTGCCAGCGCCGCGTTGGCGAGCAACCGGGCCGAGCGCGCGCGCAGCACGTTCTCGGTGAGGATCCTCAGGTTCTCGATCAAGGCGAGCTTGAGCATGATCGGCCACGCCCACAGCTCGCCGAGCGCCAGCGGCGCCACCGTCTGGTAGGCGAAGACGAAGCGGGTCAGCCGCTCGGGGTCCAGGCGGCCATCGCCGTGCCTGATCAGCTCCACCGCCATGGCGTAGACGCGCGCCTTGCCCCCCAGCTCCCGGGGCGCCAGCTTGGGGAGCTTGCGGTAGTAGCGCGCGGGGAGATCGTGCCGCAGGGCGCGGGCCTGCGCTTCGATCAGCGGAAAGTTGTCGAGCAACCAGTCCACCGCCGGGTCGACCAGTTCGGCGCGGTGCGCGTCGTTGGCGAGCACCCGGTAGGCGCCGCGCAGCACCTCGAGGTTGTCCTCGAGCCGCGAGAGCACATCGTGGCGCACCACGCCGGGCTCGCTCGAGATGGTGAAGATGCCCGCCAGCGTCCGGGCGCGCTCCTCCAGGCTCTCGAGGCTGAGCAACTCCCCACGCAAGGGAAGCGACTCGGCGGGAGGTCGGGGTCGGAAGAGGAAGTTCATGGCGGGCCGGTGAGAGCGTGTGTGCAGTTCCGGGACCACGCGCGCGCGCCCTCGGAGCGAGGTCGGTGGAGACGAGCGCTCCCGGCGGGCTCCGTCGGAATGATGGGGTCCGCGCTCAGGATGAAGGAGTCGTCTGGAGGTTCGCCGAGGGCCTTTGGTGCAAGGGACGGCAACTCCACGGGTCTCGGCCATGGCGCGATCGCTGCTCTGGGGCCGCCCCATGCGACGCGCTCCGCTGGCTGGTCTTGCTTCGTCGTGCCTGGTCCTGCTCTCGGCTTCCGCCTGGGCCACGCTGCCCGCCGCCGACGCGCTGCTCGCCGCGGTGGGCTACTCGCCAGAGGAGATCGCCACCATCGAGGCCGGCTCCATCGTCCGCCGGGAGACCCCGGGGGCGGGTGACCGCGATCTCACCATTGGCTACGCCTTCTTCGTCAAGGCCACGCCGGCCGCCCTGAACAAGCAGCTCAGCGAGGGCGTGCTCCAGGCCATCGACCCCAACGCGCTGGCCACCGCCACCCTCTCGGGCGAGAGCTCCGTGGGGGCCTTCGCCAAGCTCAAGCTGCAGCCCGACACCTCGTCGCGGGTCAAGCGCTACCAGTCCGCCAGCCCCGGCGCCGATCTCAACCTCTCCAGCGCCGAGCTCGCCGAGTTCAACGAGCTGCCCGCGACCACCCCGGCCATCGAGCACCAGCTGCGCCTGGCCCTGCTCGCCCGGTACCGCGCCTACCGGGCCAAGGGCCTCTGGGGCATCGTCGACTACGACCGGGGTGACGGGAAGGTGCGCTCGCCCGGAGACGAGCTCACGGCGGTGATGAACACCATCCCGCTCCAGGAGTACGCGCCGCGGGCGTGGGCGGCGATGCTCAACTACCCGGCCTCGAAGGTGCCTGGCAGCCACGAGGTGTTCCGCTGGGAGCAGTTCAAGGTCAGCGGCGTACCGACCATCGCCCTGACCCACGGGCTCTCCATGGCCAGCGGCGATGCGTTCGTGGTGCTGCAAAGGCAGTTCTACGTGAGCGAGGGCTTCAACTGCGAGCAGGCCATCGTGGCGCTGTTGCCGGCCGACGGCGGCACCGTGGTGGTCTTCTCGAACCACACCTCCACCGACAAGGTCGAGGGCTTCGCCGGGGGGATCAAGCGATCGATTGGCCGGGGCATCGTGGCGGGGCAGCTCGAGACCCTGTTCGCCCGGCTGCAGAAGCGGGCGCGGTGAGCGGGCCCGCCCCCCAGGCCGTTCAGGGAGCGCCGACGCGTCGGTAGGCCCGGGCGTGGCGCTCGAGGGCACCGGCGTCGACCGCGTGGTCTTCGACGCCGCCGGGGCTCACCCCGGCCCGGCCAGCTCGAGGTCCTCGCGCTCCCAGGAGAACGACCCGTCGGCCCCCGGCGTCCGCCCGAAGTGGCCACCCGACGCGGTGACCGCGTAGATGGGGCGCTCGAGCTGCAGCCGCTCCCGGAGGCCGCGCGGCGTGAGGTCGACGCAGGCCGCGAGTTGCTCCGCGCTCACCGCGCCAGTCCCGAAGGTCTCCACGGCGAACGACACGGGGCGGGCCACGCCGATGACGTAGGCGACCTGCACCAGGCAGCGCTCTGCCAGCCCCGCAGCGACGACGTTCTTCGCCACCCACCGCGCGGCGTAGGCCCCCGACCGGTCGACCTTCGTGGGGTCCTTGCCCGAGAAGGCGCCCCCGCCGTGCGGCGCCGCACCGCCATAGGTGTCCACGATGATCTTCCGGCCCGTGAGCCCCGTGTCCGCCGCCGGCCCACCCACCACGAAGGACCCCGAGGGGTTCACCAGCACCTTCGTCGCCGACGACCGCAGCCCGGGCGGCACGCAGGCCTCGATGGCCTCCCGCACCAGCGCCTCGACCTCGGCCTGGGCGCCCGGGCGGTGCTGGTGGGAGACCACGATGGTGTCGAGGCTGTGGGGCTTGCCCCCCGCGTAGCGCACCGTCACCTGGCTCTTGGCATCGGGGCCCAGCCCGGTCCCGCCGGCCTTCCTTCGCCGGGTGAGCCACGAGAGCAGCGCGTGCGAGAGCACGTGGGGCAGCGGCATGCGCTCCTGCGTCTCGTGGGTCGCGTAGCCGAACATCAGGCCCTGGTCGCCCGCCCCCGTCCCCTCGCCGCCGACCGCGCTGGCGATCTCCTCCGACTGGGTGTGCAGCAGGTCCTCGATGCGCACCGTCTCCGGGCTGAAGTCGGGGCCGTCGTAGCCGACGCTCCGAATCGCCGCGCGCACCAGCGCCTCGACGTCGAGGTCCCGCACGCCGCCGAGCTCGCCCGAGACGATGACCCGGTTGGTGGTGACGAGCGTCTCGACCGCGGCGCGCGCCCTGGGGTTCTGCGCGAGACAGGCGTCGAGCACCGTGTCGCTGATGAGGTCGGCGACCTTGTCCGGGTGACCTTCTGAAACGGCCTCGCTGGTGAACAGACCATCTTGGAACAGGCTCATGGGGGCTCCTTGGAGGGAAGGCGATGAAACGCAGCCAACAGACGACGGAGCGTCGCGGCCTTTTCGGCGGCGAGCGGGTCGCTGGGCGCGAGCGCGTCGAACTCGAGGGCGAGCCGCTGGGCAGCCGCACGCACGCCGGGCATCAACAGGTACGTCATCGGCGGCCAGCTGCGCTTGAGCAGCCACGGCTCGAGCTGGTCGAAACGGTGCAAGAGCACATCGAGGTGCAGGCCGACGCGCGGCTCAGTCGAGCGCTCGTCACGCACGGTCGCCTCAGGCCACGCTCAACGTCGCGAGGGCCCGCTCGAGCGCCTGGCGATCTGCGCCCAGCCGCCGCGCGACCTTCGCCAAGGTCGCCTCGGCCTGGCCGTAGCGACCGTGCGCGGTGGACAGCGCGAGGCCCAGGCGCCGGGCCATCTCCGCGAAGCCGTGCTTCCGCAGGGCGAGCATCTGGCCGCCCTCCGGCCCCACCTCCGCGAGGAAGCGCGCGACGACGGCGACGCTGGTGGCGCTGGCACTGAGCGCTTCATCCGCGCGCTCGGCCGACGACTCGACGAGGGCCGTGTCGGCGCCCTCGGCGACGCTCAACCCCAGCGCGTACTCGGCCATCAGGGCCGAGGTGAGGGCCGCCGCGTCGGGGGCCAGGTCACGGTTCACCAGCTCGGCGCACGCCGCGGCGACGAAGCCGCGAACGAAGCGCCCCGACTTCTCGAGCGCGGAGGGCAGCCCCTGCGCCGGCGGCAGGCCATCGGCGAGCGCCGCCTTCACCACCTCGCGCAGCGCCCGCTGCACGTCCCACATCGGGTTGTCGTCGACCGCGAGGTTCTTCATCATCGACCGCACGTAGCCACTGAAGAGCGGCAGCGACATCGCCTCCCACTGGGCCGCGAGCTCCTTCGCGCCGCGCTGGCCGCGGAGCGCGAGCACCTTGAGCAGGAACTCCTGCACCAGGTCCTCGGTCTCCTCCCTCGTCACCACGCGGCCCCCGCGGGCATTGCGCAGTGCCCGGGCGGCGAGGCGCTTCAACGCGCGCGCCGGCTCGACGTCAGCCGCCAACTCCCCGCGCACGAGACAAACCAGACACGACTTCACCTTCTCCGCTGACGCAGACATGACACCTCGAGGTTTGGGGTTGATGAGACACGGATGCTGGCCGGCGGAGACGGCGAGACGGGTCGTCACGCGCGCAGAGGCAGCGCGTCACGTCGTCCCGGTCCGTGTGGAGGCCGGATTCTTAGAGGCTGCATTGGGGCGCCCGCTCAAGATCCAGAAATCCCGGCGCCGAGGGGCTGGCCCCTCTACTGGTGCTGACTGCGACTGCGTAGTGCCTCAAACGTATACACGACAATCAGCGTCGTTTCAATGGCCCGGGGCTCGATTGTGCGGGGAAAACGCGCTGACGCACTCCCGCATGGTGTTGTCATGGAGTTCGAGGACCGGGCGGATGCGCTCCGCGAAGGTGGCGGCGGGGCGCTCCTGGTAGCCGCCGGCGAGGTTCCAGGCGATGGGCAACTCGAGCCGGGCACACGTGCTGAACACGATGCGGTCGCGTTCCCGCATTTGCTTGGTGGTCAGGATGCCGCCCAGCGGGTCATCGACATGCGGGTCGGCGCCGGCCTGGTAGAGCACGACCCCCACGCCGGCCTCGGCCCAGTCACCGAGCAGCCCCTCGAGCGACCTGAGAAAGCGTTTGGCATCGAGCCCATAGTCCGGGTGACTGCGGGTGAAGTGCTCCACGTGGCCGGAGAACCGACGCACGCGCTTGAGGATGTCGACCGTGCCGTTGCCGTAGTGGGCGTCGCAGTCGAGGATGCCCACGGAGCGCACGCCGGCGCTCAGCAGGCGATCGGCCGCGACCATCAGCCCGTTGAAGGTGCAGTAGCCCCCGCCGCTCGAGTACTCGGCGTGGTGGAAGCCGCTGGTCGGCGAACACGCCACCAGTCCCGTCGCGAGGGCATGCTCGGCGGCGGCCACGAAGCTCCCGCTGGTCCACAGCAGAGACCGGGCGACGTCTTCGCTGCGGGTGCCGAAGCCGTTCTCTTCGACCAGGGTGAGCACGTCGTGCACGTACTGCGGAGAGTGAACCCGGCTGAGGTCGCTCGCGGTGACCGGCTTGAAGCTCCGCACGTCGAGCGGCAGGCCGAGCCGGGACCACGACTCGACCACGTGCCGGGGCTTGGCCGCCGAAGGGGAGGGGAGGGCCTCGGTCGCGTTCTGCGCTGCGTCATAAAAGATGGGGATGTTCATGCAGTCATGACGACGACGGGGGGCCGGGCTTTCGGTACCAGCCGTCACCAGGGGTCACACGGAGGATCACCCGGAAAATGGGGAGGCCTCGGTAGGGCGGCTCCGTGTTGCTCACACGCAGTCAGTCTTTGCGTCGTGACGAACGCTCCGTACCGCGGTGTTTTCGCGGGCTCTGGAGGCGCCGCAGGGAAAATCGGCCGCAAGAAGTTCGGCCTGCGTGAACGTGTTCCGGGGTGAGTGCGAGTGGGCACGTGGATTGCTCACTCGGTCGCGACTCCATCGAGTCGTCGTCCCCATTCCAACAAGGACACAGTCCCGTGGCCAACCTCAGCCTCCGTAACGAACCCTCCCTCAGCTCCCTCCTCCCCGATCTCGGGTACCAGTTCGATCCGTTCCAGGCGATGCGCGAAATGCTCCGCTGGGATCCGATCTCCGACATGTACCGGGGCTTTCCGACCGAGCGCGTGGGCATCACCTTCAACCCGATGTTCGACCTGAGCGAGACGCACGACGCGTTCATCTTGCAGGCCGACATGCCCGGCGTGGTCGAGAAGGATCTCGACGTCTCGTTGACCAACAACCGCCTCGTCGTCAGCGGCAAGCGCGAGACCGACTCCGAAGTGAAGGGCGAGACCTCCTACCGTGCCGAGCGCACCTGGGGCTCGTTCTCCCGCACCTTCAACCTGCCCACGGACGTCGACGCCAACAAGGTCACTGCCGAGCTGAAGAACGGCGTGCTCTTCGTCCAGATCCCCAAGACCGGCGAGTCGGTGGCCAAGCACATCCCCGTCCACGCCGACAAGAAGTGACCCCGCTCGAATTCCATCCTCACACCGGAGACACACACCATGGCTGAACTTGCGATTCGAAAAGGCAACGGCGGCAACCTCCAGGGCGTGCCGCGGATCCCCACGCTGCGCGACCTGATGAAGTGGGACCCCTTCAGCGAGATGGCTCCGCTGCTCGGCGCCATGCCCACGGAAGGCATCGTGGCGTCGTTCGACGTGAAGGAGACGGCGAACGCGTACATCTTCAATGCGGATGTCCCGGGCTTCGTCGAGAAGGACCTGGACATCAGCGCGGTCGGAGATCGGCTGACGATCTCGGGCAACCGGCGCAATGAGCGCGAGGACAAGACAGACACCTATTACGTGTGCGAGCGGCGCTACGGCAGCTTCGCCCGCACGTTCACGCTGCCCCAGGGCGTCGACATCGACCATGTCAACGCCGAGCTCAAGCAGGGGATTCTCACCGTCACGGTGCCGCGCCTGGCTGCCGCGCCGACGAAGAAGATCGCCGTGAAGTCGGCCGCCGTGAAGGCCTGAGTCCTCGCGGTGCTGGCTGGACGCCGGCGGGGGCCCTTCGCTCCTGCCGGTGTCTTGCGTGGCGGCGTGGAGCCACCAACCTCACGCGGCGTTGGTCAGGGGCAGGCTCGGATGCCTTCGACCCTCACCGTGGAGCCGGGCTCCGGGGAGTACAGGGGATCGAAGAGCAGCTCGTTGCGCGTGCCGTCCCATTTCCAGATGCGGGTCGCGAGGTTGGGGTTGGGATCCACCTCGGGCAGCATCACGCCATCGAGCTCGACACGCAGCGGGCCGCGCAAGAGATCTGGGACCTCCAGCAGGCTGAAGCGGGTGCGGTACCCGGACTCGACTGGGAACTGGAGCTGCGCGATGGAGCTGGACCAATCAGGCTCGCAGAGCTCCGCTTCCCTGCCCTGAAAGAAGGTAGCGAGTGACGAGAGGGTTCCGGTGTCGAGCGTGCCGCCGCACGACGCGGGCAGCCACGGCGAGTCGACCTGACGCGCGACCACGTTCATCTGCGTACCGGGCGGCAGCAACGAGCGCAGCGTGGTGAAGGCGGCCAGGGCGGGTCCTGGGGCTGCGTCGGGTTGGTTCGTCACGCACACCACGAAGAGCGAGGCCTCGGGGCGGTGGAAGCTCGCGAGCGGTCCATTCGCGAAGTGGGTGAGCGACTCGAGGCACGACGAGGGCCCGGGCTGCGTGCCGGTCCACGAGGCCAGCGCGCGGAACGCTGTCTCGCTGCGACCGTCCGTCCAGAGTGCACCCGAGGGCAACGCGCGCAGCGTGCTTTCCGGTGACGTGGTGAGCATCCCGACGCGGAGTTCGACGCCGTTCGCGATGAGTTGGCGTCGCACGGTCTCGAGGTTGTACTCCACGGAGGCGCGGTGGCGCTCCATGCCGGCGGTGTCGTCGAGCACGAGGAGCAGGTCCACCGACGGCAGGAACGGCGGTATTCGCAGCGTCTGCTGCCACCGTTGCTCGTTCGTCCCTTCCCCCGTCAGGTCGAGGGTCGTCTGCTCGAGCCGATCTCCGAGGTCGAGCGTCACCTGGAGGCCGGCGCGCACGCTGCCGACGCGCTGGGGGCGGAGCGCGACGCGCAGCTCGAGCGAGCTGCCACCCCCGAGCACGGCGTCGCGGGGCGAGGACACCAGCGCGAACTCCGAGCCAGACACCGACACGTCGCGTACCGAGACCGGGTGGGCGCACGTGTTGGTCAACCGCACGCGCTGATCGGCAGAGCGGCAGCCTCGCTCGAGGGGCGGCACCACCAGCGGCTGGGCTTCCAGGCATGGCGCGGTGCGGTTCATCACCAGCGCCAGCAGGGCGCCGTCGATGCTCAGCGAGGCCTCCACGGGCCCGCTCGTGGTGGGCTGCGCGTCGAACTCGACTTCTGCCTCACCCCGGGCCGGCACGACGAGGGGCAGCGGCGTGAGGACGACGAAGCGGGCGTCGGTCGGCGCGACGCTCGTCACCTCGCGGGGGATGCGATTGCGGTTGCGGAGCGTGACGGTCCTGCGCGCCGTGCTCGCGGGCGCCACGGCTCCGAAGTCGAGCCGCGAGGTCGACCAGGTCAACGGCGCGTCGACGGGGCCTGTATCGACTGAGTCGACGCCGCAGGCGCCGAGCACCACCACCATCCACCACCCAGCGAGCGCGCGCATTGAGGACCTCGCGGCACCATAGCGCCGCACCGGGGGCACGGGCAGGCCGAGCGTCAGAGCTGCCGGTCGATGCGCGGAGCGGTCTGCCGACGATCGCCTCGAGTTCCTGGCGACGGGACTCGTCGTGGGGGGCATTGCGGAGAACGCGAACCTGCCAAGTCCCTGCGAACCGTCGCTTCAGTCGCAGTAACCGGCGGCGATGGAGTTGATGGCGCTCGCTCCATAGATCGCCCCGCCGTTGCGAGCCTGGAAGATGTCGACGCAGGAGGCCGGGCCACCGAAGCCGCCGTCCGGCAGGCTTCGCCTGACGCCATCGCAGGACAACGGGCCCACGCTGCCGGGCACGCAGTACTGGAGGCACATGCCCACGCCGGCGTCGTTCAGGTTGCAACCCAGGCCTGCACCGCACTGAAACACCGAGGTGCAGGGAGCCCCCGCGCCGCCGTCCGCGTCCGCCACGCAGAGGGTTCCCTGGTTGTTGTCCCAACCGAAGGTGCCCACGGGGCGACACGACTCACCG
>CAIVGN010000133.1 GCA_903905455.1 uncultured Archangium sp. | reverse complement strand
GGCCTCCATGTTCAGGAACGGTCGGTGGGGGTTGAACCACCGTCGGCCCTCGACGGTTTTCGTGAGTGGCGACGCGAGGCGCGGAAGCAGCAGCATCGTGAAGCAGCAGGTGCTGCCCTTCGGCAGCAACTGCTGGAAGTCAGATGTTGCTGCCTGGGCGGTGGATCCGGCGCATGCCAAGACCATCGAGAATGAGCGTCGGTGTTCTGCGCTGCGAGCGGTCCTGCAAATCGAGGCCTTGCCCCATTCGACTCTGAATCCCGTCTGGCCCGCGCGGCCGAGCGCTCCCCTTTCCCCAGGGGGGAAAGGAAGGGATAGGGGCGAACCCGGGCACCCAAACCAGGAAACGACTTCTGCCGATCGCAGGAGACGAAAACCCCTCATCGAAGCCGCCCTCACAGCGCGTCGCGCAGCTCAACCAGCGAACTGAACCGCTCCGACTGCCGCGGGCTCCAGCACCCCTCGAGCAACTTCACCAACCCCGGCTCGAGCGCGCCCGCGGTCGGCGCCTCCAGGAACCGATCGACCGCCATCGACTGCTCGAAGAGCACATCCGTATCCTGCGTCTCGCGAATGACCGGCAGCTTCACCCCGAGCCACTGTGCCAACACCCAGCCGACGAAGAGCACCAACCCACGATCAGTGCACGACACCGGCACCCCCAGCGAAGGCTGACTGCGCTTCGACGGAAAGTGATGCGGCCGGGGCAGCAGCACCGCCACCGATCCATCCGGCCGCTGCAGCAGCTCCCCCTCGGTCAACGGGAAGGGCCAGGCGACGTCGGCCGCGTGGGTCTGCATGAAGCCCCGCAGCGCCTCGAGCCCCGACGCCAGCTCCCGCGCAGCGCGCAGGGCCGCCTTCGCCCCCCGTGGCGCGCGAAACGGCTGAAGCGCCTCGTCCAGCAGCAGCCACGTGTGCTCCTCGTTCTCCACCACGCGGTGCGCGCCGACCACGTGCGCGTGCCGCGGCGCGAGCATCGCCAGCCGCACGTCGTGCCGCTGCCCGACCCGGCCCCGGAAGCTGGTGCGACGCGAGGGCAACTCGAGCCACACGCCGCGCGCCCCGTTGAGGGTCGCGTCGACGATCGGCACCTCGGGCACCAGCACCCCGTGCACTTCGACCCGTGCCACCTTGCCCACCGGAGGCGACGCGATGTCCGCGAGCTCCGCCTGCTCGAGCCCCGGCGCGGGCAGCGCGCGATCGAGGTGCGCCGGCGTCACCTCCATGCCGTTGACCCGCAGCGTGCGCCGCCGATCCCCCTCCACGAACGCCACCGCCGTCTCGCGGAGCCCAGGGCTCACCCCGCGGCGATCGACCAGCAACTCCAGCGTCTCGAGCTTCGGCAGCAACTGAAACCACTCGGCCAGCGCCTCGCCATTGGCGTGTACCACCAGCACCCGCACGTGGGCGAAGGCCGGCCCCAGCACCGGCACCCAGTGCGCTGGCAGGAAATCGCGTGGCACCGTGAGGTGCTTGAGCCTCGGCAACACCCGGCACGTCGCCGGCGTGCCATCGACGAACTGCGTGTACGGGGACCAGAAGCTCGAGTCACCGAGGTCGAGGCGCTCCACGAAGTCGAACAGCGGCGCCTGCAACGAGGCGTACACGCTGCCCGGCGCCTCCGCCGAGAGCGTCACCCGCCGCAGCGGCCAGGGCGGGTCCTTCAGCGCGTCGCTGGCGCGGATCAGCCGCTCGGGATCCAACTGCGCGGCGAAGGGCAGCCCCCGCTCGACTGCCACGTGCAGCGCGTAGGGGTAGAGCTCGTGCTTGAAGCGCGGCCGCAGCTCGGTGAGCAACGCCTCGGCCCGCGCCTCGGTGTCGACGCTCGACTGGCACTGGAGCCGGATCAGCTCGCCCAGCACCTCGCCGCGCTCGAGCAACGTGTCGGCCCAGACCAACCGAGCCACGTCGGAGTCAGGTGCATCGAAGATCGCCCGGCAGCGTTCCCGGTCGGCGCTGGTGAACATCCCGCCCGGGAACTTACGTGGCCTGCCTAGAACTTGCGCGTGAAGGGCATCGGCTTGCGCATGCGCGCCAACAACAGCAGCGGCATGAGCACGTAGGGCAGGTTGAACGAGAGGAACTTGAACGCGTTCTGCGTGCGGAACTGGGGCTCCCCGAAGAACTCCACGCCGAACACCAGGATGCCGGTGTTGCCGGCGATCAGCGTCGCGTAGATCACCGAGGGGAGCTGGATCCAGTTCTTGCCCTTCACCAGGCACCAGGACAGCAGCAGGTAGAACGGCCCGTACACGAACGTCGACATGCCCGTGACGAACCGCATCCAGATCGGCGGGTGCATGAAGAGCGGGTCGGCGTCCACCGCGTACCAGTAGTTGGCGCGCGCCAGCGCGTTGGGCGAGTCAGGCGACATCTCGATCCCCAGGGTGGGGATCGCATCGCTGATGCCCGACGTCACCGCAAAGATGACGAAGAGCACCGCGAAGAAGATGTCGATGCGGCGCTCCGAGAGAGGGAGGTTCGGCGGCGAGGTCACGGCTTGGGCGCTCGCTTGATGGTGATGAAGAAGTCGGCCTCCGCCGGCTTGGGCTCGGCCACCACGCCGTCCGGGCTCGCCGCAGGGGCCGCGGAGGCCTCGGGCTCGGCAGGCGCGTCGGCCTCCGAGGCGCGGGCGTTGATCTCCTCGTCCGAGAGGAAGCCGACCTTCGCGCCCTCCTTGTTGAGGAAGCGCACCGAGCGCTCCGAGAGCGCCAGCATCTGCGAGGCGATGTCGGGGGTCACCAGCGCGTGCTCGATCTTGTCCGGGTCCGGACGCTCGACGACGGCCAGCTCGCCGTTCTCCAGCATCTTCGCCTGCGCTTCGGTCAACTCGAGGCGGCGCAGCTTGTTCTTGCGCGTCACGAAGTAGAAGGGCGTCGCGCCGATGTCGATGGGCACGGTGTTGGCGTGCACCAGGTCACGCAGCGACTTGTCGAGCTCGAGCTGCTTGCGAGCCTGCAGGCGGTGCGATTCCTTGCTGCCCTGCATCGGGGCCAGCTTGGGCACGCGCGCGAGCACCGGCTCGTCCCGGCGCACGGTCTCGCGGCGCACGGGCGCGGCCGGGCGATCGTCACGGCGCGGCGCCGGGCGATCGTCACGACGCGGGGGCGGCCGATCGTCTCGGCGCGGAGGCGGGCGGTCGTCCCGGCGGGGAGGCCGGTCATCGCGGCGCGCGCTTTGCGGCGCACGCACGGGCTGGGCAGCTTTCTCCGCCTCGGCCTTCTTCGCTGATTCTTCGGTGACGAGGCCGGCTTTGAGGAGCTTGTCGCGGAGGCTCTGCATGGGCGCGCGTATAGCAGCGCACGGGCGGCAATCCACACTGGCAGCGAGGGGGGGGCACAGGTAGGGTCCTCCGCCTCGTGAAGCGGTCTCTCGTCATTGCGCTGTGCGCCTTCGCTGCCTGCAAGGATCCCGTCGACCAGGCGGCCAAGAAGCGCATCTTTTCCCCCGAAGATCCGCCCCAGGCCGTCGCCGCTGCGAGCCAGAAGCTCCCGCCCGAGGAGGCCGCCGCCAGCGTCAGCATCAGCCGCCGCATCCTCGGCATGGGCGCCGCCGAGACCACCGAGCGCATCGGGCCCCACACCTACAACGCCACCGTCACCTGGGAATGGACCTCCGCCGGCAAGAACGTGCGCCTCAAGGAGACCCGCGAGCTGCTCTCCGGCCCCGGCGGCATGTCCGGCGATTTCCTCGCCCGCATGGCCAACACCAACGAGCAGGGCGTCGAAATCCTCCGCGTCGCCGGCAAGGTCTATGCCCGCAGCACCTACGGCAAGGACGGCGCCGGCACCTTCCGCCAGCGCCTGCGCGACCGCGGCATGGCCGAGCGGGTCCGCGAAGAGGCCTCCGGCGCCCTACGCGACTTCGACCAGCTCTTCCGCGGCCGCCTCAAGCTCAACGCCCAGGGCACCTCGAGCCTCGAGGGCCGCACCGCCTGGAAGTACGTCGTCACCCTCGCCGAAGCCCCCGCCGAGAGCGACTCCAGGCTGCCGTCCATCGCGCTGCCCAAGGCCGGCCCCGACGAGACCACCAAGCGCCGCCGCCTCTTCTACGACGCCCGCACGCCCCGCACCCTCCAGGGCGAGGTCTACGTCGACGCCGAGACCAGCGTGGTGCTCAAGGCCCGCCTCGACGGCCGCATCGGCGTGAAGAACGAAGAGGTCGAGTCGGAGCTGCGCCTCGTCGTCGACTCCAGCCTCGGCGGCATCGGCAAGCTGCCCGCCATCGAGGCCCCCAAGCAGTTCCTCCCCGACGAGGACAAGCCCGATGGCATCGCCGCCGCCCTGGTGCGCTTTGGCATCGAGCGGAAGTCGGCTGACGGCGGTGTTCCTGGGCCCGGTGGCCCGGACGCCCCCGACGACGACGCCGAGTAGGTCTTCCTCTCACTGAGGCAAGTGTCTGAATGCAGGACGCTTTTCGGCGCTCCGAAGGCCCCTGTCCGCGCGCCGGAAATCTCAGTCCGAAAATTTGCGGGGTCGGCTGCGATCGCTACAGTGCCCACTAGTTGCGGCTCAGCCGCATCGTACATGGCCGGTTGTTCAGGTACTGGAAAAGGACAGGGACTCCATGGAGCGCAAGGGTAGCAACACCGCGGTGGTGACGAAGCAGGTGGTGGCGACGGCGTTGAAGACGGCGACCACCACGACGCGCGAAGAGCACGCATTGCGGATGCGGTACGGGGCGACCTTCGACAAGAAGGCGGCTCTGCCGCAGGCGCACAATGGGAACGAGGAGCTGGGCGACGAGCTGTTGCTCATCGAGATGCAGCTGCTGCGCGGCCTGCGCGCCCACCAGGGCAAGGGCGTGAAGGCGGCCACGAAGAGCGCGGTGAAGTCGAAGATCGCCGCCAAGCTGTCCAAGAAGTGAAGCCCGTGGGCTGAGGGGAGCCGGCTTCGGTTCCCCTCGCTCACTCCTTCGGGGGCGTCGCCTCGAGCTCCGCGCGAAAGTGCGGCGAGCTGGTGGCGAGCTGCTCCACGTACCCCCGCACTTCGGCCTGTGCGGGCTCGCTGAACTCGCTGAGCGCCTTGATGTGCGTCGGCGGCACGAAGCGGAACGACACGCTCACCCGTCGCAGCCGGAAGTCGTCGACCACCTCGGGCATCACCGGGGCGTCGCCGTACCGGACCCGCGTCACCCGGTGGTACAGGTGATCCTTGAAGTGCGGGCCGCTGAAGATGACCACCGAGCGGTTCTTGAGCCACAGCGCCAGCTCGGGCTCGGTGGGCCGGTCGCCATCGACGAACTCGAAGAGCGCCGGCTGGCCGATGCTGAACATCACCACCGGGCCCGGCTCCCCATCGCGGTGCATCTTGAGGCGCGCGTAGTCCCGGGGCTGCGGCCGCCCCTTCGCGTCCACCGTCAGCTCGCTGCCGTAATAGTTGATGAGGCAGGTGTTGGGCAGCGCGCCCAGGCTCGAGTTGGCGTGGTGCGCCGCCACCTTCTCGGTCAGCCGGTCGAGGATGCCCTGCATCACGGCCGGGAACGGCTCGGCGCGCAGGCACTTCTCGTCGAGGTAGTCGGGCGCCGCGTAGTAGCCGAGGCACGCGAACTGCCACGCCCCCAGCCAGTACACGGGCCGGGTCAGCCGCCGCGAACCGCTCTCGCTGCGCCCCGCACGATCGCCCGCGTGCCGCGATTCCCAGATGGGCTTGAGCGAGCCGAAGTAGCGCAGCAGCTCCGCGCTCTCGGCCTCGGTGATGAACCGGGGCAGGTACGAGAAGCCGGGCACCTCGAGGGCCTCGTTGCCGGCAAGGGGTGCGAGCGCTGCCTCCATGCGGCGAGGTCTAGCACCAGCGACAGCGGGCGCATCCCCTGACAGAACGCCTCCATGCTGGGAAAGATTGCCATCGTCACCGGAGCGAACACCGGCCTGGGCCTCGAGACTGCGCGGGGGCTGCTCGCCCGGGGCGCCACCGTGGTGCTCGCCTGCCGCGATCTCGCCAGGGGGGAGGCCGCCCGCGCCGAGCTCGTCGCCAGCACCGGCAACGAGAACGCCGTGGTGATGATGCTCGACCTCGCGAACGTGGCGCGCACCCGGAACTTCGTCACCCGCTTCGAGGCGAAGTACCCGCGCCTCGACCTGCTGGTGAACAACGCCGGGGTGTGGCCGCGCACCCGCCGCAAGACCCCCGACGGCTTCGAGACCACCTTCGCGGTCAACCACCTCGGGCCCTTCCTGCTGACCAACGCGCTGCGGCCCCTGCTCGAGCGCAGCGCGCCGTCGCGGGTGGTGGTGCTCACCTCGTCGCTGCACTTCAAGGCCGAGGTCGACTTCGAGGACCTGCAGTTCAAGGTGCGCAAGCACCAGGGCGGCATCGCCTACGGGCAGTCGAAGCTGTGCAACGTGCTCTTCACCCTGGCGCTGGCGCGGCGCCTCGAAGGCACCGGGGTCACGGTCAACGCGGTGCACCCCGGCGTGGTGGCCACCGAGCTGTCCCGGGAAGCGCCGCACGCGGGCTCGACGCGCGGCCTGCTCAGCCCGAAAGAAGGCGCGCTGGGCTCGCTGCACCTGGCCATGGCGCCCGAGCTGGCGACGGTGTCCGGGAAGTACTTCGAGGGCCTCGTGGAGAAGAGCCCGTCAGCGGCGGCCCTGGACGTGGCGGCGCAGGAGAAGCTGTGGGCGATGTCGCTGGCGCTGCTCAAGCTGCCGCCCGAAGTCGCTCCGGCGCCCTGACCGCGCTGCTCACCAGGAGGCACCGATGAAGTCCCTCGTGCTGTCCCTCTTGCTGGCCTCGTCCGCGCTGGCGCAGTCGAACAAAGGAGCCCCCGTGAAACCGTACCCGCGCTCGATGGTGAGCTTCGCTGACTTCAAGGAGCTGGTCGCGGAGGTCGAGGGCTTTCGCGCGAAGCGGCTCGTCGACCTCGACACCTTCCTCGAGATGAGCCGTGACGCGAAGACGGTGGTGCTCGACGCGCGCTCGGCGTTCCGCTTCGACCGCAAGCACCTCGCGGGCGCCCGGAACCTCAGCTTCTCGGACTTCACCGCGGAGAACCTGCGCCAGCTGGTCCCCGACCCGAACACCCGCATCCTCATCTACTGCAACAACAACTTCGACGGAGACCAGGTCGACTTCGCGACCAAGATGGCGCCGCGCTTCGACGACCCGCCGCGCGCGCTGCCGGAGTCGCAGATCCTCGGCAACCGCAAGCCGCTGATGCTGGCCCTCAACGTCCCCACCTTCATCAACCTCTACGGCTACGGGTACCGGAACGTCTACGAGCTGGGTGAGCTCGTGAACATCAACGACAAGCGCGTCACCTTCGAGGGCTCGGTGGTCAGCAAGGGGCGCTGAACGGGTCCGCGGAAGCCGGGCTCAGTGGGTGACCGACAGGCGGCCGGCGTAACGGCGGGCCCATGCCGAAGACCATCACGCCCCCGGCAGGACCGACGTGCCCTCCGTGGCCAGGCTCGTCGGCGCGAACCTGCAGCTCGACGCCTGGCTCGAGCCTTCGTGGCTCCGTGAGGGGCGCGCCGTCGATCTCGACTCCCGCGCCCTCGGTCAGCGAGGGGTGCCTCTCGGGCTCGAAGGCGCCGAGGTTTCCATGGAGCACCAGCACCAGGTGCCAGAGCCGCTTGACCGAGGCGATCAAGGGCCTGTTTCCGAGTTCCTTCGCCAGGGCGATCGCCTGTCTCGACTGCTCGGGGCTCAGCGGCGCTGAGAGGTGGGCGAGGAGCGCCTCGGCCCCTGGCGCTGACCGCTCGAGCGCGAAGAGCAGTGCCGCCGTTCCATGGCGAACCACGTCAGCCCCCCGGGCGACCAGCAGGTCGACGAGCAATGCCTGACCCGCCCTCGCGGCCGCGCCCAGCGACGAGAGGTCACCGTCAGCTGCATCGCTGGGCACCCCCCGCTCGAGGAGCAATTCGAGCACGGCACGCTGGCCGTTCTGGGCCGCCAGTCGGAGCGCCTTTCGCGTGAGCGAGGCGTGGCCTGCCGCCACGGCGTCTTGACCCACTCGAGGTGTCCATTGGCTGCGGAGGCAGAGAAGACCGAGTTGCCGTCGACCTCGCCCTCGACCGTCGCCCCGACCGACAGCAGGTAGTCCACGCACGAGGCATGGCCTTCCCGGGCGGCGAGCACGGCGCTGAATTGAATCTCGGCCTCGGCCCCCAGCTTCACCAGCGCGCGCAGGACCTCGAGGCGATCGGCCCTGGCCGCGACACGCAGGGCAATACTCCTGTCCGTCGCGCTGAGGCCACGTTCGAACATCTCGGCGAGGACCGGCCCGTTGTTCGTCCGAATCGCGCCGTGAAGCGTGTTGCGCGCCTCCTCCGTGAGGTCGGTCACGCGAACTCCGCCAGGGCCCGGAGGTCGGCCGGGGGGGCAACGGTGACTGGCGTGAGGCGGCGCGGTTTCGAGGGTGAATCCACGGGCGCCTCGGCGGTGCTCATGTCGGGGCCCAGTTCCCAGCCCATCACCGACCCAGCGCAAAGAAGAACGCCGTCCCGGTGCCCAAGCCGGCGAGGTCCACGCGGTACTGCTCCCCCTTGCGGACGGGCATGACGAAGCTCGCTTGTGCGGTCGCGTAGTCCTGGCCCCCGCAGCCAGCGTGCGCCGAGGTGTGCCCCCTCAACTGCGTCGGGCTCAGGTTGCCCGCATAACCGAAGGCCTGCGCCGGACCCGAGCAGCCACCCGTGCCCGTGAGGAGCATGACGACCAGGCCGTCCGTCGTCGCGGTGGAGGCGGTCCCCAACGTGAGGGCGGTACTCGCGCCGAAGGCCGCCACGGTGCCGAAGAGGTTCAGCGTCTTGCCGCTCGCCCCCAGCGAGACGTCTCCCGTCGCGGTGACGTTGGTCGCACTGATCGCGCCCGTCGTCAGTGAGCCGGAGCTCAACGCGCCCGTCGACAGCGAGCCGGAGCTCAGCGCGCCCGAGGTGGTGATGTTGTTGCTCCCCACGGTGCCGACTTTCTGCTCGAGCCAGGTCTTGAGCAGCGAGAAGTTGCCGTTGACGTCCGCCGCCACCGCCGGCGTGTTGGCGGTGAAGACGTTGAGGGTCTGCGCGACCGCGACGCCCGCCACGAGCAGCGCACCCACCAGCAGCGCCCGCAGGGGCCTCCGTCTCACGGCCCGAAGGCCCGAGCCCTGCGCGCGCATGCCATGGAGAAAGGCCTCGCGAAGCGCCCGGGCCTCGTCTTCGGTGCGACCGGTGCGTTGCGCGAATTCCAGGGGAGGCACGGCTCCGGAGACGAGGTCGATGAGTTCGTGACGGTCAAGGGACATCGTTCGAGGGTACCCGTACGGAGACCGCAACTCAAAACCGGGATTCTTGATTGAGGCGGCCCGCCGCATCCCATCGCGTCAAGTGAGTGTTTGTCTCGGCTTCGCGGCGCGCCCCGCGCGTCGCTTCCTCAGCGCTGCCGGTCGAAGAGGTGGGGGCCTGCAGCGCCGAGACCCGAACTCCCGACTCAGGCGCCCATCACCAGCACCCGGCGCCGCGCGGCATCGGACAACGAGAGCTCCTTCACCTCGAGGAACTTGCCCACGGCCACCGCGTCGTCGCGCTGCCCACGGCCGGCGAGGTCGAGCAACCATCGCCCGGTGGCCGGGTTGCGCCAGTAGTCCTCGTTGAAGCGCTCCTGCACGTCCTTCTGCATGGCCTGCTCGAGGGCGAAGGCGTCGAGGCGCACCGCGTGGTCCTGGTAGAGGTCGACGTCGTAGAGCGTCGCGCCCCGCGGCACTTCGACGCCCAGCGCGGTGGAGAGCCGCGGCACGTAGTCGTCGGTGAGCCCGGCCCAGCTCCCGCGAGACAGGGCCTCGCCCGCGTAGAGCGAGAGCGCCGCGGTGCGCCGCAGTTGGTGGAGCTGGCGGAAGGCGAAGGCCCGCGCGGCTTCCCTCGCCTGGCTCGCGGTGAGCCGGAGGTAGCGCTTGAGCCAGCCCTCCTCGAGCAGGAACGACTCGAAGAACAGGCCCACGGCGTCGACCACCGCGCGATCTCCCAGGCGCCGCTCGACGAAGGGCAGGGTGCGGCCCACGTGGGCGCGGTGCAACGCGATGCCCCAGTGCGAGAGCCAGCCGGCGTAGGTCTCGAGCCCGAGGTCGGGCGTGAGCAGCAGGCGCACCTGGTCGGGCACGCGCAGCTCCACGCAGCGGGGTCGCGGGTCGCGACCGGGCCGGGCCTCGGTGTCCACGGTGAGGCGCCCGTCGGCGTTCGCCGAGAGCCCCAGGTCCTCGAGGCAGCGGCTGACGGCGTGCACCAGGTCTTCGCGGCGGAACGACTCGAAGAGCCACGGGGCCAGCGCCGCGCGGTCGGCGTCGTGCTCCACGGCCACGCGGGGCGTGAGCATCGGGTCGAGCTTCTTGAGCGCGTAGCCCAGGAGATCGAGGTGCGCGTCGCCGGTCTCGGCGAGCACCGTGGCCGCGGTGGCGAGGCGGGGGCCCAGCGGCCGTCCCTGGAGCTCCTCGACGAAGGTCACCGGGGTCAGCTTGAGCTCGGCGATGGCCTCCAGGCCACGATCCAGGTGCCGCGCCGCCAACGAGTCCTTCGCCGCGAGCTGCAGCGAGAGCTCCTGCGCGAGGTTGATGCGCGCCTCGCGGGTCACCAGGCGGGGCAGCTCCTTCATCGCCTCGCGCGGGGTGTAGGTGCGGGCCGCGGCGACGAACGAGTGCTCCTCGAAGAAGCGGGTGAGCCTGGTGCTCTCGTCGGTGAGCCGGGCCTCGACGAAGGCCCGCGCGAGGTGCCGGCGCAGCAACACGAGGCGAGCGCGCTTGGCCTCGTCGACGCGCGGGCTGGACAGCAGCTCGCTGACCACCTGCCAGGCCTCGAGGCGGACCAGCTCGGGCAGCTCGGCGACCGCGGGCATGTCGCGTTGCACGCCAGAGGCGATGCGCCAGGTGCGCGTCGCGCGTTCGAAGAAGAGATCGTCGAGGTTCTCGACGAGGGCGTTGAGAGAGAGCTCCACGGGGGCGGATTGCGTCCCATGTCGGCCGCCCCGTCAATTCCCACCTCGGGGAGGGACGTACGAAAAGCCCCTACTCGTCGCCCTTCACGAAGCCCCAGCCGAAGCGCCCCTTCACGCACAGGTTGCCCGCGGTGACGGAGTTGTCGGAGGGCGAGGTGACGCGGACGATCTGGTTGTCCTGGACCCGCAGCGACAGGGTACAGCCCACGCCGCAGTACGAGCACACGGTGTCGGTGACGGTCTGCTTCGACTCGTCCCACTTCTTCGCGGCCCGCAAGTCGTGCTCGACGTTGAACATCAGCGCGCCCGTGGGGCAGACCCCGATGCAGTTGCCGCAGAAGACACAGGCCGAGTCAGGCAGCGCCGTGTCGTGCTCGGTGGAGATGCGCGCCTCGAAGCCGCGGCCGGAGACCGCGATGGCGAAGGTGTTCTGCGCGTCGGTGCCGCAGGCCTGGACACACTTCATGCACAACATGCACTTCTCGTAGTCGCGCAGGAACAGGTCGTTGTCGCGCTTCACCGGCTGGGCGACCGTCGCGGCGTGCGTGCCGTCGGGCGCGTGGTGATGGCCGGGAACCGCGGCGTCACGCTCGCCCGCCTTCGCCTTTGGGGCCTTCGGGCCGAAGCGGGCGGGGTCGGCGCCGTAGCGCTTCGAGTACTCGAGGAAGATGGGTGAGAGCGACATGTCGACCGACGAGCCGAGCAGCTCGAGCACCAGCTTGCGCGAGGTGCGCACGCGCGGGCTGTCGGTGTGCACCACCATGCCCGCCTCGACCTTGCGCGAGCACGAGGGCACCAGCACCCGGGCGCCTTCGACCTCCACCACGCAGATGCGGCACACGTTGACCGGGGTGAGGTTCTCGGCCCAGCACAGCGTGGGCGTCTCGATGCCCAGGCTGGTGCACGCGTCGAGCAGCGTCGCGTCTTCCGGCACGCTCGCCTGCTTCCCGTCGATGGTGAGCTGCACGGTGCGGCGGGTCATGAGGCGCCTCCGAAGGGCGTGAGCGCGAGGGCCGACTCGATGGCCGACGACGCCGTCTGGCCCAGCCCGCAGATGGAGGCGTCACGCATCGACTGCGCGAGCTCGTTGAGCAGCGTCAGCTCGGTCTGCACGGAGCCCAGCGGCCGCTGCGCCACCAGCCGCGCCACCAGCTCTTCCTGGCGCACCGTGCCCACGCGACAGGGCACGCACTGGCCGCAGGACTCGTCGCGGAAGAAGGCGGCGATGCGCTGCAGCAGGGGCCCCAGCTCGTCGGTCTCGTCGAAGACCATCACCACCCCCGAGCCGAGGCTCAAGCCCGCGGCGCGCGTGTGCTCGAAGGACAGCTGCACGTGCAGCCGCTCGGGCCCGATGAAGTGCCCCGCGGCCCCGCCCAGCAGCACCGCGCGGAGCTTCTTTCCCCCCGGCACGCCGCCGGCCAGCGCGATGAGTTCGTCCACGCGCGCCCCGAAGGGCAGCTCGTAGACGCCGGGCTTCTCCACCTTGCCCGAGACGCAGAACAGCTTGGTGCCCGGCGAACCGCTGGTGCCGACCGAGCCGTAGGCCGCTGCGCCGTCGCGCACGATGTCCAGCACCGCCACCAGGGTCTCGACGTTGTTGATGGCCGTGGGCTTGCCGAAGAGCCCGGAGTGCACGGGGAAGGGCGGCTTGTTGCGCGGCTCGCCCCGGTAGCCTTCGATGGAGTTGAAGAGCGCCGTCTCTTCGCCGCAGATGTACGCGCCCGCGCCGCGTCGCACCTCGAGCTCGAAGGTGAACCCGCGGCCCATGATGTCTGCGCCCAGCAGGCCGTGCTTCCGCGCCACGGCGATGGCGTGCGAGAGCCGCGCGAAGGCCAGCGGGTACTCGCCGCGCAGGTAGATGACGCCGCGCTCGGCGCCGGTGGCGAAGCCCGCGATGGTCATCGCCTCGACGAGGCCGAAGGGGTCGTGCTCGATCAACACCCGGTCCTTGAAGGTGCCGGGCTCCGACTCATCGGCGTTGCACACCACGTAGTGCGGGCGTGCCGGCGCGCGGGCGACGGCCTCCCACTTGCGACCGGTGGGGAAGGCGGCGCCACCGCGACCCACGAGCTTCGCGAGGGTGATCTCCTGGAGCACGCCCTCGGTGCCCCGCACGAGCGCCTCGCGCAGCGCCGCGTAGCCCCCGTGGGCCCGGTAGTCGTCGAGGCTCGAGGGGTCGACCACGCCCACGCGCGCCAGCAAGCGCCGGGGCCCGGTGCCGCCGAAGTGCGGGGTCTGCGCGGCCACGGGCGTGGCGCTGAGCGCGGCGGCGATCTTGTCGGTGGTGGCGTGCCCGAAGGCCTGCTCGAGCGGCCTTTGGCCTGCCACGGTCACCAGCGCGGCCGGCGCCTGCTCACACAGGCCCAGGCACGGGCTGCGGGCCCAGCTCTTCTCCCCCAGCCGCGTCGTCACCTCGGCGCACAACCGCTCGGCGCCCGCGGCCTTGCACGCCAGGTCGTCACACACGTGCGCGAAGGCGGCGGGCCGCTGCTCGAGCGAGAGCAGCCCGTAGAAGCTGGCCACCCCGAAGCCCTCGGCCGGCGGCACCCCGAGGCGGCGGCAGGCGTAGCCGAGGCCGCGCTCGCTGACCCAGCCCACCTGCGCCTGGAGCGCGAGCAGCGTGGGCAACAGCTGGGTCCTCCGCTCGTCGGTCACCCGCGCCGAGAGCGGCGGCTCGTGGGCCGGGGCGGGCCCGAGCACCGAGTCCACCGCGGCGCGTTCGTCTTCACCGGGGGGCGTTTCGATCGCGCGCAAGTCCATGCATCAGCCCAGTTTCTCGACGCGCACTGCGGCGGCCTTGTACTCGGCCGTGCCCGCCTTCGGATCCGTCGCGTCGATGGTGAGGAGGTTCGTGTCCACTTCATCGGCGAAGTGGAAGGTCATGAAGGCGAGGCCCGCCTTGAGGCCCGGGTCGACCCGCACCGGGGCCACCACGGCGCCGCGGCGGGAGACCACCCGCACCGCTTCTCCATCGCGCAACCCGAGGCGCGCCACGTCGGCCCCCGAGAGGTCGATGGTCTCGCGGCGGAACACCGGCGAGGCGTAGCCCTGGCTCTGCACCCCGGTGTTGTACGACTCGAGGCGCCGGCCCGTGGTGAGCCGCAGGGGGAACTCGGCGTCGAGCGCTTCGACCGGCGGCTCGTCTTCGGTCACCTGGAACGGGGCGAGCGGGCCGCGCTTGGTGGCGTCGGCGTCCCACAGGCGGCCGTGGAGGAACGAGGTGCCGGGGTGCGCCTCGTCGGGGCACGGCCACTGGATGCCGCCGCGCTCCTCGAGGTGCGCGTAGCTCATGCCCGCGTGCATCGGCGAGAGCGTGCGGCACTCGTCCCACAGCTGCTGCGCGGTGGGCGTGCCGAAGTCGAAGCCCAGGCGTCGCGAGAGCTCGGCGATGATCTCGATGTCGTCTCGCGCCTCGCCGGGCGGCGTCAGCGCCCTGCGCACGCGCTGCACGCGGCGTTCGCTGTTGGTCACCGTGCCCTCGGCCTCGCAGAAGCTGGCCGTCGCCGGGAACACCACGTCGGCGAGCTGCGCGGTCTTGGTGAGGAAGATGTCCTGCACCACGAGGCACTCGAGCCCCTTCAGCCGCTCGATGGCGTGGGCGCTGTCCGCTTCGCTCTGCGCCGGGTTCTCGCCGATGACGTAGACCGCCGTGAGCTCGCCCCGGCCCATGGCCTCGAACATCTGCGTCAGGTGCCAGCCCTTCATCGGCGGCACGCTCCGGCCCCACGCCTGCTCGAAGCGGGCGCGCACGGACGCGTCCTCCACGTCCTGGAACCCGGGGAGCTTGTGCGGCAACGCGCCCATGTCCCCGCCGCCCTGCACGTTGTTCTGGCCGCGCAGGGGGTTGAGCCCCGAGCCCCACTTGCCCACGTGACCGGTGAGCAGCGCGAGGTTGATGAGCGAGAACACGTTGTCCACGGCGTTGTGGTGCTCGGTGATGCCCAGGGTCCAGCAGATCATCGCCCGCTCGGCCTTCGCGAAGTCCCGCGCCATGCGGCGGATCAGCTCCGGGTCCACGCCCGTCAGCGCGCAGACGCGCGCCAGGTCGTACTGCTTGATGTGCGCGCGCCACGACTCGAAGCCGAGCGTCGCGTTGCGCACGAAGGCGTCGTTCTGCAGGCCCTCTTCGAGGATGACGTTCGCCACCCCGTTGGCCAGCGCCACGTCGTGGCCCACCTCGAGGCTCAACCACCCGTCGGCCCACTCGGCCGTCGGCGTGCGGCGCGGGTCGATCACGTACAGCTTCGCCCCGCGGTGCACCGCCTTGAGCACGTGATGAAAGTAGATGGGGTGCGCCTCGCGCGCGTTGGAGCCCCACAGGAGGATGACGTCCGTCTCCTCCACCTCGCGATAGCTCGAGGTGCTGCCACCTGCTCCAAAGACCGTCGCCAGACCGACGACGCTAGGGGCGTGTCATGTTCGATTGCAGGAATCGATGTTGTTCGACCCGATGGCCCCGCGGATCAGCTTCTGCGCCGCGTAGTTGACCTCGTTGGTCGCCTTCGAGCAGCTGAAGAGTCCGAAGGTGTTCGGCCCGTGCTTCGCCACGCTGCCCTGGATGCCCTGGGCCGCGCGCGTCAGCGCCTCTTCCCAGCTCGCCGGGCGCAGCACGCCGTGCTCTTTGACCATCGGCTGCGTCAACCGCGGGAGTTTGGCTCGGGTGCCCTTGCGCATGGGCCCGAATGTAGCGCCGCTCTTCCGCGCGCGTATCAACGTCGCGTGACGTGTTGCGTCGTCGAAACCGGTGTAGAGGCGCGCAGCCATGAAGCGGCGCACCTTCCTCGTTGGGCAACCCAGTCGCGTCGAAGCCGTCCTGCGCAGTGAGCTCGAGGTCGATCGCGCCGAGGCCATCGCCCTGGTGGTGCGCGGCGCGGTGTACGTCGATGGGCGTCGCGCAAAAGATGCGGCGGCCCGCGTGGCCGAGGGGGCGAAGGTGATGGTGGTGCTCGAAGAATCGGGCGCCGCGGTGACCACGCCCTCGGTGAAGGGGCCGAAGCTGGTGGTGCTGCACGAAGACCGGGACGTGCTCGCGGTGGACAAGCCGGCCGGGGTCACCGCCCAGCCGACGCAGGGGCGCGTGGGCGACAGCCTCGTGGACCTCGCCTCGGAGTACCTGAAGCACCAGGCGGGCCTCGTGCACCGGCTGGATCGCGAGACCTCGGGCATCACCGTGTTCGGCAAGAACCCGCGGGCCACCTCGCTGCTCGCCGCCGCGTTCCGCGAGGGGCGCGCGAAGAAGGAATACCTCGCGGTGACGCTCACCGGGCTGCCGGAAGCCGGGGTCATCGAGCTGCCGCTCTCCAAGGATCCCTCGCGGCCGGGCCGGTGGCGGGCCAGCGACAAGGCCAACGGCATCAGCGCCGTCACCCACTTCGAGCGGCTCTCCGACGACGGCACCCACGCGGTGGTGGCGCTGTTCCCGCAGACCGGCCGCACCCACCAGCTGCGCGCGCACCTCATGGGCCTGGGCTTCCCCATCGTCGGTGACCGGCTCTACGGCGGGGCCGGGGTGGGGCGTTGCCTGCTGCACGCGCGGCGCCTGAGCATCGACGACCTGCACCTCGAGGCCCCGGTACCCGAGGACCTCCAGCGCTACCTCACTTGATCGACAGGAAGTCGCCGGTCATCTGAAAGCCCACGCCCATCAACGGCAGGGCCTGCGAGGTGTCCTGCCCGGTGCGGAAGCGGTGCTTCACCCACCACTGCACCAGGAGGAACACGGTGGGGGTGTTGAACTTCGCGCCGTCTTCGAACTTGAAGGTGTACGCGAGGAAGGGCCCCACGCGGTGCATGCTGTTGTCGGCCTGCTGCACGGCGTTGTTGGGGTCGTAGTCGCGGGCGGGATCGTAGAAGGGCGTGGTGAAGGTGTAGCGCGCGCCGGCGACGAGCTTGTTCTCGAGGCCCTGGTAGACCACGTCGAGATCGTTGGTGAAGAACCAGCCGTGGTTGGGCGCGCCCACGTCGTAGAACTGCTCGTAGAAGATGCGGTCGCCGTCGCGCAGCTTGAGGTTGCCGTTGACCAGGCGCGCGAAGCTGCGCACCACCATGAAGCCCAGCTTGAGCTGGAAGTTCGCGCCCAGGGTCAGCTCCCAGCCGTTGGTGACCTGGCGGTTGGCCCCGTTGGCCTTGATCGCCTTGTCCGAGAAGTCGGACTGCGCGCCGGGGAATCCCTGGGCGAGATCGAAGCTGCCGAAGTACTGCACGAACTGCAGCGCTGCCCAGAAACCCAGCACCGTGAGCGGGTTGAACTCCACGAAGGGGCCGATGCGCAGGAAGCTGGGGCTCGCCGTGGGCGCCAGGCCGATGCCCAGGAAGTTGTCGCGCAGGGCCTTCTCGTCTGACTTGTAGAGCCGGTACCGGTAGGCGAAGCGCCCGTCGTAGAGCAGCCCCAGCGGGTTGTAGCGCAGCGCGAAGGTGTTCTTGTGCACCAGGCGGTGCTGCGGGGGCCCCTGGTCGTTGAGCATCTGCGCGGGGGCCAGCGACGCGGCGAGCACGGCGACGAGCAACACGAGGCGCATCGGGGCAGGGTGCATGGCGGCGGAGTTTCGCCCCGAACGCGGAGGATTGAGGCACGCATTCGACCGTCTCGCTGCGTCATGGCGCGCGGATTCTGGGTCGGCAACTGGCGGCAATCACGGCCCGCTGCGCTGGCCCCGTCGTGTACGCTGCCGCGCCTGATGTCCACGGACCCGGGCGCCACCACGCTCCTCGATCTCTCGGGCGAGGCCCGCCTCGAAGCCGTCCGCCCCGACGGGCTGCTCGCCGCGGTGCGGGGCGTGGTGCAGATGCACCTGGGCATCGCCTCCCGTCTCGCCCGCGAAGGCTCGCCGCTCACCGGCTTCCAGGAGTTGGTGCGCGCCAGCCGCGCCGTGCCCATGAACGCCAGGCTCGCCGCGGGCCTCGTCACCCTGGGCCTCGCGTCGGGCACCCACGTGGTCGCGCAGTTGCTGATCTCCGAGAGCCTCGACGACGCCGAGGGGGACGAGCGGCTCGACGTGCTGCGCCAGCTCGCGCGCCTGGCCCGCCGCACCGGCGATCTCGAGAAGGCCCAGGAGCTGCTGAGCACCATCCTCGCCGAGCGCGCCGAAGACCGCCGGGCCCGCGCCGTGCTCAACGCGCTGCTGGCGCGCCGCCAGCGCTGGGAAGAGCTCGACGCCTCGCTCGACAAGGAGACCAAGGAGGCCCTGCGCCGCGGCAAGCTCAAGTCGGCCTCCCGCTCCGCCCTGCGCCGCGCGCGCCTGTGGGCCGAGACCCTCGATGACCCGGCGCGCGCCGCGCTGCGCGCGATGCAGGCCGCCCAGTTCGCCGAGCAGGGCAAGGATCTCCAAAGCGCGTTCCTCCTGCGGCTGCTGTGGCTGCGCAACCTCCACCGCGCGAAGGCGCCGGCGCGCGCCCTCGACGAGGCCGCCCGCGTGGTGCTGGCGCTGGGGGAGCGCGTGGGCCAGCCCGACTCGGCCCAGGCGCTGGTCGAAGAGCTGGGCCTGGGGCCCCACACCGACTCGGGCGAGGTGCACAGCGGCGAGACCACCCCCATGGTGGCCACCGTCAACTCGGTCTCGGGCGAGGTCACCCCGCCGGTGGCCAGCGCCCCGCGGCGGCGCAGCACGCAGCTCGAGCTGGTGGCCGTGGCCCAGGCCGCCGAAGAGGCGGGGCGCAAGCCCGAGGTCGCCGCCATTCTCGCGGCCGCGGTGCGCGAGGGGCCCGACCCCCGGGCCGCGCAGAAGCTCGAGGCGCACCTCATTCAACGGGGCGCGTGGCGCGAGCTGGCGTCGTTCTACCGCGACGCGCTGGGGCGCTCGACGGCCCGGCCCGATCGCGCTCGCTGGGCGGAGAAGCTCGCCGAGCTGCTGGAGGCCGAGCTCGACGACGCCGAGGGCGCCGCCCGCGCCTGGGCCGAGGTCGCCGCCGCGACCGGTGATTCCCGCGCCGTGTCCGAGCAGGTGCGCCTGCTGGGCCTGCGCAAGGACGGCACCGGCGTGCGCGAGGCCCTCGACGCGGGCGTGAAGCAGGCCCAGGCGCCCCTCGAGCGGGCCCGCGCCCTGGTGCTGCGCGCCGAGGAGGCGTTGACCCGCCGCGAGGTCGCCGCCGCGCGCGCCGACTTCGAGGCGGCCTTGAAGATCGCCCCCGCGCACCCCGAGGCTGCCGCCGGCCTGGCCGAGCTCGCGGCCATGCAGGGTGACCCCGCGCCGGTGCGGGCCCTCGAGCAGGCGCTCGCGAAGTTGCCGCGGCGCTCGCCGGGGCGCGGCGATCTCTACCGCCGCCTGGCGCGGCTCGCCGACTCGCCCCTGCGGGACGCGAAGATCTCGCGCGGGAGCTGGGGCGAGGTGCTCGCCGAGTTGCCGGGCGACGAAGAAGCCTCGGCGCGCCTGCTGGCGCTGACCCGGGCCGCCGGCGACGACGTGGCCCTCGAGCAGCTGCTCACCAGCGCCCTGGCCCGCGAACCCCGCGGCCCCCGCGCCCGGCTGCAGCGCATGGAGCTGGTGACGCTCCTCGAGCGCACCGGCCGCGACGCCGAGGCCCTCGAGGCGCTCAAGCAGGCGGTGCGCGCCGAGCCCGGCCACCGCGAGGCCTGGCTCTCCTACGCCGAGCGGCTGATCAGCCTGGGCGAGCGCGACAGCGAGGCCGCCTGGGCGCTGGAGCACGCCGCCACCGCGACCGACGACGCGGCCCAGCGCATGCGCCTGTGGCAACGCCTCGGGCGCTTCGTGCGCGAGCAGCTCGGTGACGAGGCGAAGGCCGAGACCTACGAGAAGCGCGCCGAGAAGCTGCAGCGCGAGTTCATGCAGAACGCGCCCCAGGCCGCGCCGCGCGCGCCCTCGCCGCCCCCCGCGCCGTCGCCTCCGCGCCCGCCCGGCCTGCCCGGGGGGCCGTTGGTGATTCCCCCGCCGCGGCGGGGGCTCAAGCCGAAGGCGCCTGCGCCCGAAGGGGGCGAGGCGCAGCGCGCGGCCTTCGAGCAGCTCGCGGCGAAGGCGGGCGCGCGGCTCGAGCCCCAGCGCAAGTCGAGCGACCACGTACGCCTCGCGCCCCGCGTCGCCCGGCAGCTCACCGCGCTGGTGGGAGAGCCACTGCTGGTGCCACGGGCCCCGGTGCTCTCCGACGACACCCCGGCGGGTGACGACGTCGAGCCCGGGGAGAACACCCGCGAGCTGCCCCTCGAAGACGACGTCACCCCCATGCCCGCCCTGCCGCCCGAGCCCGCTCTCGACGACGTCGAGGAGATCGTCTCGAGCGATCTCGAGCTCCCCGACGAGCGCGAGCGGCTGCGCGGGCCGGTGCCCCAGGCGATGCACGACGTGGTCGAGGAGCGCCGCACCGCGGAGATCCAGGTCGAGCTCGGCGACCCCTCGGTGGCGGTGCCCCCTTCCTTCGGCCCCTCGCCGGCCCGCGCGCTCTCAGCCGAACGCACCGCCCTCTTCGAGCGCGTGCGCCACAACCCGCTGGAGGTCGACGGCTACAAGCTGCTGGCCGAACACTTCGACACCGGCAACGACCCGGCGCGCTCGTCGTTGATGCTGGAGATCGCCCGCGCCCTGGAAGGCGACCCGCACGCCGCGCCCCGCGCGCCCCGGCTGATCCTCAACGCCACCGACCGCGCCGGCCTCAAGCACCCCGCGCTGCGCGGCGAAGGCGGCGAACTGCTGAGCCTGGTGGGCGTGGCCCTGTGTCGACTCAACCCGGCCAAGGGGCGCGACGCGGGCACCGATCACGAGTTCCACCTCGACGCGGGCAAGGGCGCGCGCGGGGTGGCCGACGCGCTGCTCGCCGCGGTGCGCATCCTGGGGGTGCGCTCGCCCGACGTGTTCCTCAACGATGAACCGGGGCCGCCGCTGTCCCTGGTGTTCACCACCGAGGCTCGGATCCTGGTGGGCAAGGCGGCGGTGAAGAAGGAGGTCACCGACGCCGAACTCCGCTTCTTCGCCGGGCGGGCCCTCTTCACCCAGCAGCCCGAGCTGATGGCCCTGCGCAGCCTGCGCCGCGAGCAGGTGCTGCGCGGCCTGGTGCTCGTCTCGCAGGTCGCCGAGAACCGCGCGTCCGCCGTGGAGACGAAGCTGTTCCGCGACGCCGTGCCCGCCCGCGCCTGGGACCGGCTCAAGCAGCTGGTGCGCGCGGTGGGCACGCGCATCGATCTCGCGCTGCTCACCGAGGGGGCGCGGCACTCGGCCAACCGCGCGGGCCTCGTGGTGTGCGGCGGCATCGCCCCGGCCATCGCCAGCCTGCGCGCCAAGAAGGCGCTGCCCAGCGAGATGACCGAGCTGGTCCGCTTCGCCGCCAGCGAGCGCTACCTGCAGCTGCGCAACCGCAACCTGCCGCGGAAGTGACTACTCCTCGCTGGACTGCACCAGGCCGTACTTGTGCAGCAGCGAGTAGAGATGCTTGCGATCCAGCCCGGCGTCGCGCGCGCCCTTGGCGATGTTGCCGCGCGTCTTGGCCAGCAGCCGCGTGAGGTACTCGCGCTCGAAGGCGCGAACGAGGTCGTCCTTCACGTCCTTGAAGGGGCCCGCGTAGTTCACCGGCAGGGTCTCGCCTTCCTGGCGGTCAGGGCCCGCGTACTCGCGCAGGAAGTTCTCGCTCGCCAGCTCGGGGATGTCGGCGACGTGCTTGAGCCGCTCGACGGCGTTGCGCAGCTCGCGCACGTTGCCAGGCCAGGTGTGCGCGTTGAACATGTCGCGCTGCTTGTCGGAGAGCCGGTTCCACACGTTGCCGCCGGCCATGGCGTCGACGAGCAGGGGGAGGTCTTCCTTGCGATCGCGCAGCGTGGGCAGGGTGAGGGTGAACACCGAGAGCCTAAAGTAGAGGTCCTCGCGGAACCGGCCGGCCTGGGTCTCGCCCCACAGGTCCTTCTTCGAGGCGGCGATGACGCGGGTGTCGAACTTGTGCGTGCCCCCCGACTGGCCGAGCCGGCGGAACTCGCGGTCTTCGAGCGCGCGCAGGAGCTTGGGCTGCAGGTCGAGCGGGAGGTCGTCGATCTCGTCGAGGAACAGCGTGCCGCCGTCAGCGCGCTCGAGGCAGCCCACGCGCTGCGCGATGGCCCCGGTGAAGGCGCCCTTCTCGTGACCGAAGAGCTCGCTCTCGATGAGGTTCTCGGACACCGAGGCGCAGTCGAAGATGACGAAGGGCCCGGTGGCGCGCGGCGAGAGCTTGTGAATGGTGCGGGCCGCGGCGCCCTTGCCCACGCCGGTCTCGCCGATGAGCAGCAGCGTGGAGTCGGTGGGGGCGATGCGCTGGATGAGCGCGAAGATCTGCCGCATGGGCAGCGACTTGCCCACGAGATCGCCCAGCCGGTCCTGCGCCGTGGGCGAGACGTCGAGGGACTTGATCATCGGCTGGAAGCGCAGCTGCACGTCGCCCACTTCGAGCAGGGCGCCGGCGCGCAGGAAGCCTTCCTTGATCTGCGCCCCGTCGATGAAGGTGCCGTTGGTGCTCCCCTGGTCCTGCACCAGGAACACGTCACCCTGGCGGCGCACCGTGAGGTGGTTGCGGCTGACCGTGGGGTGATCGATCACCACGTCGTTGTCCGGCGCCTTGCCGATGCGCAGCGACTGGCCGATGGGGTAGGTCTGGCCGCTCTGCGGGCCCGTGAGCAGCACGAGGCTGAACTCCTGAGAGGCAAAGCGGTCGCTCGACGCGGCGCGCACACCGAGGACCGTGCGCTGCGGAATGCTGGTTCCAGTGGGCATGAACGCGCGCACTCTAGTACGAGCGCTGGCAACTCACGACGACAGGGTGCAGGGAAGATCCAAACAGATGGCACCACTGCTCGCCCTCGACGGCCCCACTCGCTTCTACGGAAGGCTCGTCATCGAGCACGCCACCATTCTCGTGCTCGGCGCCGGCGACGGCCTGGTGGCGTCCGCGCTGGCGTCCCGGGGCCACGAGGTGCTCGCCGTGGAGACCTCGCCTTCGCTGCGGGCGCTGATCGACGCGCGGCGCGCGAAGATGGCCGAGCCCTCGCTGCTGCAGGTGCTCCCCGACGATCTGCGCACGCTGGCCCTGGGCCGCACCTTCGGCCTGGTCATCGCGCCGCACCAGGCCCTGGGCGTGGCGAAGTCACCCGACGAGCTCGGCGCGCTCTTCGAGGTGATGGCCAGCCACCTCTCGGACGGCGGGGTGTTCGCCTTCGACGCGCTCAACGATCCCCAGTCGAACGAGGGCGCGCGGCCCCGCATGGTGCCGCACCTGCGCGAGCGCTCCGACGCCATCTACCCGCTCTCGCCCTTGCGGCTCTCGGCGCAGACCCTCGACGACGCCCTCGAGTCGGTGGGGCTGCAGGCCCGCGAGCGCTTCTCGGACTTCAACGAGGCGCCCTTCGGCCCCGAGTCGTTGATGCAGTTGGTCATCGGCGGCTGGGCGTAGTCACCCCGCGTCTTCGTCGAAGGTCCACGGAGGGGCCAGCGGCCGGAGCGTGGCGCGGTGGGCCTCGGCCGTCTGGTGGATCGCCTCGACCTGTTCCGGGCCGAAGCGGTCGAGGGTGCCCATCATCTGCCGCATGCGCAGGTTCTTCGAGAGCCGCTCGCGGTGCCGGGCGAGGAAGTCCCAGTACAGCGCGTTGAAGGGGCACGCCTCGGGGCCCACCCGCTGATCCGGGTCGTAGCGGCAGCGCGCACAGGGCGCCTCGTGCTTCGCGACCTTCGGGCCGCGGCCCTTCGCCGAGAGCCCCGACTGCCGCTTGAGGTACGCCGCGCTCGCCACGTAGGGCTTGGTGGTGAAGGCCGCGGTGCCGAACAGGCCCATGCCCACCACGTTGGGCAGCTCGACCCACTCGTAGGCGTCGACGAAGGCCGCCCAGAACCAGTGCGAGACGCCGCGGGGCTCGAGGCCGGCGAGGGTGGCGTAGTTGCTGAGCACCATGA
Organism: uncultured Archangium sp.; assembly: GCA_903905455.1. Classification (GTDB taxonomy): domain Bacteria; phylum Myxococcota; class Myxococcia; order Myxococcales; family Myxococcaceae; genus Archangium_A. The sequence continues at coordinate 133,334 of CAIVGN010000133.1, read as the reverse complement.
GGCGCGAGATGTGGTGCGTGTACCCGGTGTCGCGCACCGCGCTCAGGGCCTCGCGCAGGCACTGCAGGTCGGTGCGCTCGGGCTCCCAGAAGAAGTCGGGCAGGGGGCGCGTGGCCTCGAGCTGGTTGGCGGTGCGCAGCCCCGGCATGAGGCGCCAGTACACGCCGCGAATGAACTCCCGCCAGCCGATGACCTGGCGAATGAAGCCCTCGGCGCTGGCGAGGCTGACCACGCCCTGGCGGTACTTCTCGGCCGCGGCGCGCGCGACCTCCTCGGGGCGCAGGAGCCCGAGGTTGAGGGGCACCGAGAGCAGCGAGTGAAAGAGGAAGCGCTCGTCGCTGCGGATGGCGTCCTCGTAGGGCCCGAAGTCCACGAGCCGCACCCGCATGAAGTGCTCGAGCCACGAGAGCGCCTGCGCGCGGGTGACCGGCCAGCCGAAGTCGTCGTCGAGCGTGCCCCAGGCGCCGACCTTGCGGACCCAGGCCATCACCTTCTTCGTCAGCGCGTCGGGCTCGAACCAGGCAATGGGGGGAACCGCCACCCCGCGCGCGTGCTCGCGGTTCTCGGCGTCGAAGCTCCACTGGCCACCCTCGGGCTTGCCCTGGGCGTCGACGAGCAGGCCCAGGCGCTTGCGCAGCTCCGGGTAGAACCGGTCCATGCGCAGCGGGCCCTTCTGCGTGGCGGCCCAGGTCTCGAAGGCCGCTCGCGTGAGGAGGAAGTGCCCGCCGTCGCCGCCGTCGTCGTGCACGGTCAAGGGCAGCGCCTGGGTCAGCGCCCGCACGCGCGCGTCGATGGCGTACTCCCGCGGGGCCATGACGTGGAGCGACCGGGGCCTCGCCCACGTCGCGAAGGTGGTGATGCCCTGGGCGTAGTCGTCGGCCACCCGGTGCTCGACGTGAAAGCCCGCGGCGCGCCGCTCTTCGACGAAGTGCCGCAGCGCGCTGACCAGCAGCGTGAGCTTCTGCCGGTGCCAGGGCAGGGCGTGCACCTTGGCCCGCGTCTCGAGCACCAGCAGCTCGCCCTCGGCCGGGGTGCGGGGGAAGGCCCCGAGCGTGGGGTCGAGATCCCACGGGAGCACGACGGTGACGCGGGTGAACGGGTGGGTCGAGGGCTGCTCGATGGGGAGCGGGGAAGACACGGCCGCCTGAGTAACCGGGTGCCCGCCGCTACGCTGCGCGGGGGAACACGTCGCTGGCCTCGTCGTCGAGGAGATCATCCACGAAGTCGAGCAAGCCCGTGAGCCACTGCCGCTGGCACAGCCGCATCCGCTCCGAGCGCTCGGTCAACATGCGCTCGAACTCCGGGGGCGGGATGAGGTGGGAGAGCTCCGAGCGGAGCAGCTCGGCTTCGTAGGCGAGGCTCGGCTTCCCTTGCTGGGCGGCGCGTTGCAGCCGGTGGGACTGTTCGATGGCCCAGGGCTCGAACTGCTGGAGCTGCCCGGGGACGTCTGCGAGCAACGCACCGATGTTCTCGAAGATGGGCCCGAGGTGTCGATGCGTGAGATCCATGCCGTCCTGCTTTGCACCCTGCGCGCCACTGCGAACCGTGCGGATCGCTTTCGTCGCCCGTGGGTCGGGCCCGACGCGCTCGAAGCGCCCAGAGTCTGCGGCGACTGCGCGCTCGTGGCAGAGTGCGACCCATGAGGGGACTGGTGCTCTCGGTGGTGTTGCTCGCCGCGCCTGCCGCACGGGCCGTCGACTTCGGGCTCAACGTGGGCGCGCTCGAGGTGGTGCTGCTGCCCCCGGCCCACGGTGGCTTCTACCCCTACGTTGGCGCCTTCGTGGCGGTGCCGGTGGTGGGGGCGCTGACCTTCCTCGCGTCGCTGTCCATCGAGTGGAGCTTCGATCAACAACACGGCGGCCTCGTGCTGGTGCTCACCGCCGACTACCAACTCACGTCGTTCTTCGGCGTCGACCTCAACGTGGCGCTCATTCACGATCAGCCCGGAGTGCGCTTCGCCGAGTCCCAGTTTTTCCTGGGCGCGGGCCCGGGCGTGACCTTCTTCATCGGCAAGTGGACCCTCTCGCCCTTCGTGAACTTCTTCGGCGGACTGAGCACCCCGGGCGCGAGCATCGTGCCGGGCCTCAACGTCGCGCGCTCGTTCTGACGAGCACCACGCTTGTCCTCCGGGAGGTGGCCGGGGAGGATTGCCCCATGGCCGACAACGACTCGATCGCTTCGCGGGGCAGCAGCATGGAAGAGCAGTTCTTCCTCAAGGCGGAGGCGGAGCTCCTCGAGAAGGTTCGCGCGCGGGCGGCGAAAGAGAACGAGCGCCGCGCCCTGGGCGACTACCACGAGGTCGACGACCCGGAGCTCCTGAAGGCCTTCGAGGAGGCCGGCTACGATCGCGACACGGTGCACGTGCTGCACCTCGTGCCCATCCTCCAGGTCGCGTGGGCCGACGGGAAGATCTCCGCCGCCGAGCGCACGGAGATCCTCAAGATCGCCGCCGCGCGCGACGTGGCCGAAGGCAGCGCGGCGCACCGGAAGCTGCTGGGCTGGCTCGAGGCCCCTCCCTCCGCCGACTTCTTCAAGCGCTCCATGGGCATCATCGCGGGCCTCGTCGAGGTGTTCCCCGAGGCCAAGCGCACGGCGCTGCACGGCGACGTGATGGCCAGCGCGCTGGCCGTGGCCTCGGCTTCCGGCGGCTTCCTCGGGCTGGGTGGCAAGGTCTCGGCGGTCGAGCAGGCGATGCTCTCGACGTTCGCCGACACCTTCGAGAAGGCGCACCAGGCCGCGCTCCAGAAGAAGGGCTGACGGCCCGGCCCCCATGCCCGACTACCGCGAAGTCTACGAGCACCACGCTGATCGCTACGACGCGTTGGTCTCCCACGAAGACCACGAGGGGAACCTCCCGCGTGCGCTCTTCGAGCTCGTCGGTCCGGGGCCCTTCGACGTGGTCGAGACCGGCGCCGGCACCGGCCGTCTCACGCGCCTCATCGCGCCGCGCGCGCGCAGCCTCCACGCCTTCGACGGCGCGGCGGCGATGATCGCGGTGGCGCAACAGTCTCTGCCCCAGGTGCGCTGGGGCGTCGCCCTGCACGACGCGCTGCCCGTGCCCGACGCGAGCGCCGATCTCGCCCTCGAGGGCTGGGCCTTCGGCCACGCGCTGGGTTGGAACCCCGAGGGGTGGCGCGAGGATCTCCGGCGTTGGGTGACCGAGCTCGAACGCATCGTGCGCCCCGGCGGCACGCTGGTGCTCTTCGAGACCATGGGCACGGGCGTCGAGACGCCGTTCGCCGGCGGGCACTCGCTCGAGCCCTTTCACGCCTTCGTGACCGCGGAGCTGGGCTTCTCCCACCGCGCGCTGCGCACCGACTACGCCTTCGAGACCGTGGAGTCCGCGGCCCAGGCGCTGGGGTTCTTCTTCGGGGAGCGCCTGGTCACCCGCGTGCGACACCACCAGTGGACCCAGGTCCCCGAGTGCACCGGGCTGTACTGGCGCACGCGGGGCTGAGCCGGCGCGCGTCACGCCGCTTCGACTCGGCGATCCACGGTGCTACGGAGCGCCTGTCCGTGAAGTCGATCCTCCTCATCCGCTACAGCGCGCTGGGCGACGTGGTGCTCGCGACGAGCCTGCTGGCGCCGCTGCGCGCGAAGTACCCCCAGGTGCGCATCGAGTGGGTCGTGGACGCGGCCTACGCCACGCTGCTCGAGGGCGTCGTCGATCGCGTCATCCCCTTCAGCCGCAAGGACGGGGCGAGCCGCGCGGCGGTGCTGCACGACGTGAAGGGCCGCTTCGACCTGGCGATCGATCTCCAGAACAAGGTGTGGTCGGTGCGCGTGGCCCGGGCCGCGGCGCCGAAGCGGCTGCGCTTCGTCCGGCGCACGCCCCTGCAGGCGCTGGGCTCGCTCTTCGGCCGCGACACCATCTTCAACGAGGTGCCCACCACCACCCTCTATGCCCGCGCCGCGCAGCTGGACGAAGCGGGGCCGCTGAAGCTGGTGGTGAGCGAAGACGCCCGGCGCCGGGCCGCGCAGTTGATGGGCGAGGGCCGGTGGATCGCGGTCGCCCCCGGGGCCGCGTGGGAGACCAAGCGCTGGGCCCCCGAACGGTTCGGCCAGGTCGCCGCCGCGTTGCGCAGCGAAGGTTTTCGCGTGGCCCTGCTCGGGGGCCCGATGGATGGGCCGTTGCTCGAGGCGGTCCGGAAGACTTGCACCGTCGACGCAGACTTGACCGCCGAGTCCATGAACGTGCTCGCCGCCGCGCTGGCCCGCACCGAGCTGCTGGTGGGCAATGACTCCGGCCTGGTGCACGTCGCGCTCGCGGTGGGGAGCAAGCCGCTGGCGCTCTTCGGCCCAACCTCGCTGACCCGCTGGGGGCCGCGCGCGCCCGGGGCCGCGGTGTCGCTGGGCCTGCCCTGTTCGCCCTGCAGCAACCACGGCAGCCACGGGTGCCCGCTGGGTCACCACGACTGCCTGGAGAAGCTCGACGTCGCGACGGTGCTCGCCGCGGCGCGCCAGCTGCTCGGCTGATCAGCTCGTCTTGCTGTCGAGGCAGATGGTCACCGGCCCGTCGTTCACCAGGGCGACCTTCATGTCCGCGGCGAAGATGCCCTCCTCGACGGTGAGCCCCATCGCGCGGCACTTCTCGCAGAACGACGCGTACAAGCGCCGGGCCTCGTCGGGCGCCATGGCGTCGATGAAGCTCGGGCGGCGGCCCTTCTTCGTGTCGGCGTAGAGCGTGAACTGGCTGACGGCGAGCAGCGCCTTCGAAGTGTCGAGCAGCGACTTGTTCATCTTCCCCGCGTCGTCTTCGAAGATCCGCAGCTGGGGGATCTTGTCGACCATGAACGCGAGGTCGGCCTCGGTGTCTTCCTTGCCCACGCCGAGCAGCACCAGGAGCCCGGGGCCTACCTGCCCGGTGATCTTCCCGTCCACCGTGACCGACGCCTCTTTCACCCGCTGCAGGACCGCGCGCATGAACGGCCGTCTACCTGATAGGTGCGCCCCATGCGCTTCTCGATCTTCTTCGCGATCTTCCTGACCGCCTGCGGCCCCGACGTCACTGCGTGGAAGGGCACGTGGACGGGCTCCGGTACCCTGAACACCGGCCGGCTCCCCGAGCCCTACACCGGCACGCTCACCATCGCCGACGGCGCGCGCTTCGAGCTCTCGGTGCCCAGCAGCGGCACCACCTTCACCTGCGCGATCAACGCGGCGACGGTCGATGGCACCACGGCCACCTTCACCGTGCCGGCCTCGTGCACCATGACCGCCACGCCTTCCGACGGCTGCACCTACCAGGTCACGGTGAACGCGGCCTCGGCCACGCGCACCGCCGACACCATCGAGGGCACGGCGAACGGCCGGGTGAACTCGACCTGCACCTCGAGCAGCAGCAAGGCCACCGACTTCGCGCTCACCCTCTTCGGCACGCGGAAGTAGCCGCGCACTGCCCCGTGGAACAGGGCTCGCTGGACGGCACCACGGCGGTCAGAGATGTTCACCGGGTGGGGTCACTCGGCGCTCTCAAGATTGGCTTCGTCGCGCACCTCGAGGGGAACCCTTGCGAGGCGCCCGCCGATTTCCTCGCGGCGGTGGGGGCGACGGGCCTGCAGTTCAGCGCCATCAATCCACCCCGGGGGAAGCAGCGTCCCTGGTCGGCTGCCGCCCTGGAGTCGACGCTGGCGCTCCACGTGGCCTCGCGTTTCGGGGCGAGGACGCTGCTCGTCGATCAGGCGCGCGCGAAGCTCCACGGCGGCGTCAGCGCCCTGCGGCTCACTACGCCGCTGAGCAGCGAAGCGGCGTACCCCTCGACCGTCGAGGTGTTCTGGGCGCTGGGGGCGGGACGCGCCGTGCCCCGTCGGGCCACGTTCGACGCAATCGTCGAGCACCTCGCGCGGGCCTGCCCGGTGCGGGTGGCGACGGCCGGGCTGGTCTGGTTCGGCATCGAACGACCGATGCTCAAGGACGCCCCGCGCGTCGCCGAGGAATTGCTCGCGCACCTGCGCCAATACCCGCACGCGCACGTCAGCCATCGCGCGAAGCTCGACACCACGGCCCACGGGTTGGACCCCGGGTGCTGGTCCTTCCTGGGGTCGAAGCACTCCCGGCTGCAGGCTGAACCCGGGCGCCTTGCGTCGTTCTCTCCGCGGTCTTTCGCCGGCGGCGTCTCGGTCGCGCTCGCCGACGAGCCGCCCGTCGCCTCGAGCCCAGAGTCCCTCGCCCGCCACGCCGCCCTCGCGACTGCCCTCGGCCCGCTGTATCCAGCGCAGCCCACCAGCAGGCTCCTGGGCTCTGTTTCCATCCCCGGGCACGCTGGCTTCGACCTGCCCCAGTGGCTCGCCCGTTACCGCGACCTCGAGTTCCTGCGCGCGCTCTCTTGAGCGAAGCGTGGCTCAGGGCGCAAAGGTGGCGATGTAGTTCTTCACCTCGAACTTCTTCGCGGTGTTGTCCGACGACATGTACCGGAGCTTGCCGAAGATCTTCCGCTCGGGGCCCCACGGGCGATCGTACCGGCCCAGCACCCAGAAGTAGCCGCTCCACGAGATGGGGTCGCGGCCGTCGAGCGAGTACTTGCCCATCAGGTACTCCATGGCGTGCAGCGCGTCGGCCGCGCTCTTCGACCACTCGTAGATCTTCTTCCCCCACAGCATGCGCAGGTAGTTGTGGAACCAGCCGGTGCGGCGCAGTTGGCCCATGGCGGCGTTCCACAGCGGGTCGTGCGTCTGGGAGCGCTCGAGCTGCTGGAGCGAATAGAGGTGCGGCCGCGGGTCCTTCGCGTGGGCCTCGATGGTGGCCTTCGCCCAGGTGGGGAGCGAGTCGAGCGACTGGTACGTCTCGGGGCAGTGGCTCGACATGTTGAAGCCGAGCTCGCGCCAGGTGACGAACTGGTCGATGAACGCCTCGGCCGGCGGCGAGAGCTTCCACCAGCCCTCGCGCGAACCACCGATCGACTTGCCGAGCTTCTCGATGTGCCACTGCTCCTGCCGCACCATCCGCGCGAAGAGCTGGTGGGTCGAGACGTGGCCGAAGTGGAGATACGGCGACAACGCGCTCGTGCCGTCGACCTCGGGCTCGTTGCGGGCCTCGGCGTAGTCCACGAGCTGGTGCTCCACGAAGCGCTTCATGCGCGCCTCGCCCGCGGCGCTCCCGCCGACCATCTTCACCGCGCCCACGGAGTGATCGAGGGGCAACGCCGCGATGGCCGCGGGGCTCGCCGCGAGCAAGTCCTTCGGTGCGCGGGCCCAGGTGATGCGCCTGGGCAGGGCCGCGAGCTTCGGCAGCGACAACCCCTCGAGCGGGTCTTCGCGCGGCACGGCCATCAGGTGCGGCGGCAACACCTTCTGCAGGTGCGTGCGGAACGAGTGCGCGGTGGTGAAGACGCGCTCGGTGTCGTGCATGGGGTACAGCCCGTTCGAGTCGACCACCTCGAAGCGCACCTCGAGCTTCTTCGCCGCCGCGGCCTGCATCGAGGGCACGAAGAACGAGGGCCAGTCGTCGCCCACCAGCACGCACGCGGAACTCGCCAACGCCTCGAGCAACCCCTTGCCTTCACCCGGCTCGGTCTCGACGAAGGGGAAGTAGTGCACCGGCGATGCGGCGAAGCGCCGCTGGTTCTCCGCCATGCCCTGGAGCACGAAGGTGTGCAGGCGATCGTTGGCGAAGGGGTACGCCACGCGCAGCGGCTCGAAGACCACCAGCGGCTTCTTCAGGGCCCTTGCGTGCTCGATGGCCCGCTCGAGCGCGAAGTTCGAACGCGCCCGGCGAAACGAGGTCATCCAGTACAGGACGTAGTCGCGCTCGGCGCGAACGGGCCCGTCACGCAGCACCCGGACCCGGCCTTCAGGAACAGTCATGGACCGCCGATGTAACGGCGGCCCCGCGCGACTTCAGCGCTTCTTCTTCGCGGCGACCTGCTTCTTCGCCGGGGCCTTCTTCGCGGGCGCGGGCGCGGCGGCCTTCTTCTTCGCCTTGGGCGCCGCCGGCTTCTTCGCCTTCACCGCCGCGGGCTTCTTCACCTTCACCGCCGCGGACTTCCCGATCGTGACCGCCCACACCTGCTCGTTGGCGACGACCGGCGACTTCTCATGGGTGACCGGCAGCCGCTCGTGCTCATCACGACCGACCGTCTCGCCCTCGGCGAAGGCGCTGCCCCGCCGCGCGGCGTAGGCGAGGAGATCGTAGAAGAACTCCAGCGTGGGCCCGCCGAGGTCCGGCGCGCGCAGCAGGAGGTTGGGCAAGCCCAGCTGGGCCATGCCGATGCTCAGCAGCTCGAAGCCCTTCTTGGTCTTCGCCACGGACAGGCCGACCCAGATGGGCAGCGGGAGCTCGCTCTGGGCGATGTTCATCACGAACTCGGGGTGGTGCGTGGCGCCGCCTTCGCCCCAGTACACGCCGACCGCTCCGGTCGCGCGCACGATGACCGCCACCACGCGGGTGAAGGCCGCCAGCTCTTCCACCTTGTTCGACTCCGGGCCCTGGCGCACGACGACGAGGTGCGCGCGGTGCTCGGGCAGGGTCCAGCTCCCGTCGAGGCCGCTCAAGCTGCGGTCGGTGGCCTCGTCGGCTTCACCTTCGGGCACCGGCACGGGCATGAGCGCGGTGATCACCGGCACGCCCCCCAAGGTGAACTCCGAGGTGCCCTCCTTCGACTTCTTCCACGTGGCCTTCCCCAGCTCGGGGAATTCCTGCTTCGCGGCGAGCTCGAGCTTGCGGGGGGTCAGCTGCTGGGCATCAGGGAGGAGCACGAAACACAGTCGCATGCCCCCTGTTCCCACGGGCGGTGCGGGCCGGCAACTTCAGAATCGACCGAGGAGCGAGACGGTGGAGGTCCCGCTCTTGCTGCTGAAGGTCACGGCCACCGGGGTCGGCGCGCGAGTGCTCGAGGTGACCTCGGAGCCGATCACCGAACCCGCCAGCGGCAGGGCGAAGAGCAGCGGGGTGGCCTCCGCGCCTCCGAACGCCACGCTGGCGACGCCCAGGCCCACGCCGAGCAGGTCTCCCAGCGCCGTGGCCCACCACGCGCCGTTGCCCTCGAACCACCGGCCGGCGAGCAGCACCCCCACCGGCGCGAGCAGGGCGAAGCCGATGGCCGCGCCCGTCCACGCCCCGCCCAGCGGCTGCACCGACGCGTTGGGGATGGCCGCCTGGCCGATGAAGCCACCCGCGACCCCACCCAGCGCACCGGCGCCGGCGCCGACGAGCAGGCCCATGGCGATGCGCGGCATGCGGCTGGGCGGGGCCGGCGCCTCCGGGGGCAGGGGCGGGTTGGCCACCACCGCGGGCTCGAGCACGGCTTCCTCTTTCCCCGGTTCCCCCGTCACCAGCGGCGGCGGGCTGGGCTCGGGGAGCTGCGCGTGCGCGACCCCGGCCAGAAGGGCAGTCAGCAGCAAGGTGCGAGCAATGGCGATGGCTTGAGTCACGAACCCGCTCCTTCACGCTTCTTCACCCGAACCACCTCAAGCCCTTCACATTGGGTTCCTACCTTCCTCTCACGCAAGGACGAAGCAAGCCCTTCGCGAGTGGGAGCCATCTCGGCTCTCGTCGCAGTGACGGAGGAAGCACATGTTTGGATTTCTCGTTGGGACGTTGAGCTTGATCGGGTTCATGAAGGTCTGGCGTCATGGTCGCGGCTTCGGTCACCGCGGTGGCGCGCGCAGGTGGATGACGCGCCGCCTCTTCCAGCACCTCGACACCACGCCGGGCCAGGAGAAGGTCATCCTCCAGGTGACGGAGAACGCCGAGCGCGTGGCCCTGCAGGCCCGCGAGCAGTTCGTGCGTGCGCGCAGCACCTACGCCAAGGCGATGCGCGCCGAGGCCTTCGATTCGGCCGCGGTCAACGAGGCCTTCGAGACGCAGCAGGCCTCGATCGAAGAGATGAAGAAGGCGGTGCGCGAGGGCATGCAGCAGGTGCACGAGGCGCTCAACCCCGACCAGCGCAACCGGCTGGCGGACCTCGTCGAGTTCGGGCCCTCCCGCATGCACGGCGGCTGCTCGCACGGCGGCCATCACCACCACCACGGCTTCCGCCCCGCCGGCGGTTCCCCCAGCAGCGTCAACCTCTAAGCAGTTGAGAAAGGTACCCACCATGCGTCGCATCCTTCTCGTCATCCTCGGTTTCGGAATCTTCGCGGGCTTCGGCTCGGGCATCGCCAGCGCCCGCTGGCACGCGCGTCACCACGGCGGCTGCGAGAGCCGCTGGCAAGAGCGCGAGGACGCGCTGAGGCCCTCCGCGCCTCCGGCCCCCGCGGCCGCGCCGCAGACGGTCATCGTCCCCCAGGCCGCCCCGGCGCCCGCGGCCCAGCCGCAGGTCTTCATCATCATGCCCGGGGGCCAGGCCGCTGCGCCCCAGGTGGTCACCGTCCCCGCTCCGGCCGCCGCGCCGGCGCCTGCCACTCCGTAACGGGCTTCCCCGCCTCACGAGGGTAAGGTCATGACCACGATGGCTTCCCGGGTGCTGTTGATCGACGACGACGTGCGACTGCCTGATCTCCTCCGCTCGTATCTCGAGCAGAACGGGGTCGCGCTCAGTCACGCGCCCGACGGCGCCCGGGGACTCCTCATGCTGGAACAGGGCGCCTTCGACGCCGTGCTCCTCGACGTGATGATGCCCGGCATGGACGGGCTCGAGGTCTGCAAGAAGATCCGCAGCAAGAGCAGCGTGCCGGTGATCATGCTCACCGCCCGCGGCGACGAGACCGATCGCGTGGTCGGCCTCGAGCTGGGCGCCGACGACTACGTCGGCAAGCCGTTTTCCCCCCGCGAGCTGCTGGCCCGGCTGCGCGCGGTGCTGCGTCGCTCGCGGCCCGAGGTGATGAGCGAGCAGCTGACCATCGGCGACATCGTGGTGGACGTGCCGGCGCGCACCGCGACCAACAAGGGCGTGCTGGTGGACCTCACGGGCATCGAGTTCGACATCCTGGTGGCGCTGGTGCGGCGCGCGGGGCGGGTGGTGCCGCGGGACGCGCTGTTGTCCGAGGCGGGTCGCAGCGACGTCATCGTCGGCGAGCGCACCGTCGACGTGCACATCAGCCACCTGCGCCAGAAGCTCAACGACGACCCCCCGAAGTTGATCAAGACCGTCCGTGGCGTCGGCTACGTGCTGACCCGGGACTGAGCGCATGTTCCGCCGCCACCACCGCCACGTGCACGGCCCGAAGATCGGCCCCCTGGGCCACCGCGTGCGCGCCCGCCTGCGCACCCGCATCTTCGCGTGGTTCCTCGGCAGCATCCTCACCACCGGGTTCCTCGTCTTCCTCGTGATGAGCCTCGTGGCCCGCATCCAGGAGCCCGAGTGGGCCCGCACCTGGGAACGCAGCCAGGACTGGGTGGGCAAGCAGTTTGCCCGCGAGTGGAACGACCCCGTGGGCCGCGACCAGTTCGCCCGCGACACGGCCACCGAGCTCGAGGCGAACATCGACCTCTACGACGCCGACGGCACCAGGCTGGTCTCGACCGGCGAGCTGTGTCGGCGCGCGGTGCTCGAGGCGCCCGTGCGGCAGGGCGGGGTGCTCGTGGGCACGGTGAAGGTGTGCATGCAGCGCCCTCACGCCGGCACGTGGCGCGCGTTCGCCTTCCTGGCCATCGCCCTGGGCGCGGTCTGGACGGTGTCGGGCCGCGTCGCCCGGCGCCTGGCGGGCCCGCTCGATCACCTGGCCGAGGTGGTGCGGCGCATCGGCAACGGCGACTTGAAGGCCAGGGCCGATCTCGCCTGCTCGCACAGCGATGAGATCGGCGTGGTGGCCGAGGCGGTCAACGACATGGCCGCGCGCATCGAGAAGCAGGTCGAAGATCAACGCGAGCTGCTGGCCACCGTCTCGCACGAGCTGCGCACCCCGCTGGCCCGCCTGCGCATCATCTCGGAGATCGCCCGGGACACCGGCGCCACCCCGCTCACCTTCGACGAGCTCGATCGCGAGGTGGTGGAGATGGACTCGCTGGTCGGCGAACTCCTCGCCAACTCGCGCCTCGAGTTCGGCCAGGTCAGCAAGCGCGACCTGTCCATTCGCGACCTCGCGTCCCGCGCCGTGGAGCGTGCCGGGCTGCCGGCCACGGCGCTCGCGGTCATCGGGGAGCCCGACACGGTGGCCGCCGACCCCACGCTGCTGCAGCGCGCGCTGGCCAACCTCTTCGACAACGCCACCAAGCACGGCCACGGCGCCGACGCCTTCGAGGTCACGGTCGACGACGCCGACCTCAAGTTCGAGGTGCTCGATCGCGGCCCCGGCATCACCGGTGACGGGCAGGCGCTCTTCGCCAAGTTCAACCGCGGGCAGAACGGAGACGGGCCTGATGGGCTCGGCCTCGGCCTGGCCCTGGTCAAGCGCATCGCCGCGGCCCACGGTGGCGCGGTGTGGGCCGTGCCGCGCGAGGGCGGCGGGGCGCGCATCGGCTTCTCGGTCAAGCGCACCGCCTGAAGGGTTGCACAGCTGGGGGGGGCCGGGGTGTGATGAGCCACGTGCGCCGCTGAGAGGCACTTTCACTTCCGTTTCCCCCACCAAGTCACGCGCTCGCGAGGGTCACCCATGCCTGGTCCGATTCGCCCGAACACCCCCGGCCTCATCACGCCCACCACCGTGGCCACGCCCAGCGCACCGGCGACGCCGGCGGCGACCGCCCCGACGCGCCCCGCGAATTGGACGGGCCCCGCGGGCCCCGCGGTCCGCGACGCCTTCAACGCGGTGGGCAACGCCCTTCGCCAGCAGGGCCCTTCCGACTTCGAGCTCGTGCCCGGTCGCTACCCCGACGCCGTGCCCTTGCCCGCGGTGCTCGCCGCCGTCGGCCAGTCGCCGCAGGGCCAGGCCGCGCTCAACAAGGTGCTCGACGACCTCAAGGCAAAGACCGGCGTCGACGTGCCGCCCGAGCTGCGCGCCGCGGTGCTCTCCAACCCCGCTGCGCTCACGAAGGTCCTGGAGCTCACGCCCGCGCAGCTCAGCGGCGGCCTCGTGGCCCTCAACGCCGGCTACCAGTCGGGGAAGATCAAGAAGGGCGCAGAGGCGAAGCCCTTCCTCCCCCAGCACTTCGACCTCGCGACCCTCGACAGCGTCGACGTGGCGCGCCCCAGCACCGAGATGAAGCAGCTCGCGCCCGGCCTCTTCCAGGGCGACCTGCCGAGCAGCGCCAGCGACCAGCAGGTCAAGCGCAACCAGGTGCTGGCCGAGGTCTTCGGTCGGCTCTCGAACAACCCGGGCGCGGCCGCTGACCAGAAGTTCTCGGTGACGTATGCGGGCCAGGAGTTCACCAAGCTCGACGACTTCACGAAGCAGCTCGTGGCCGACGGCTACGAGGTCGACGTGCACTTCGACGAGCGCGTGGCCAACTTCGCGAACCTGAAGACCGTGGTGCCCGGCTCGAACCCTCCCCAGTTCCTCGACGTGCCCGCGCCGCTCATGGTGAAGACCGGCATCAAGGACGCGCTGGGCAAGGAGGCCGTGGTGCCCGCGGCGCACTCCGAGATGATCGTCTCCATCAAGGCCGGCCCCCAGGCGAAGGGCCCGAAGTTCGACGCCGACCTCAAGTTCTACCAGGGCATCAGCGGCACCGGCTTCTTCCCCGCGAACACCGCGGCCGACCCGTCGTGGTGTGGCCGCTCGAGCCACGCGCCGCTGTCGGGTGCCAGGGCCCTCGAGGCCATCTCCATCGCCGGCGCGTTCACCGACGTGGTCAACACCACCGCCCGCGAGCAGAACCTCTACGCCGGCGGCTACGGCATCACCGGCGTGTGCAACGACTCGGTCGCGGTGGTGCAGCAGGCGGTCACCGGCTCGGCCGACTCCTACCCGCTGCTGATGAAGGACGCCGCGCTCTCCCAGGCCATCAAGGAGCTGCGCTCCGACGGGGACACCTCCGACGACGCGGCCCTGCGCAAGATCCAGCAGGCGATGCGCGAGCTGCCCTCGGACGTCACCGCCAACGCCAGCCAGAAGCGCCGCGCCCTGGCCTCGCTGCCCTGGGCCGCAGGCCAGGAGCCGTTCGCCAGCTCGGCGGACGCGCGCAGAATCCTCAGTCAGTAGGAGGGGCTGGGCAGGATGCAACCTCGCGCCGCCCGGGGCGACAAGCCCGGGTCATGCCCGCCTTCCGCTCGCGGGCCCGCCACGCCCTCGAGGTGAAGGGCGCCTCGCTCGACGATCTCGCCGCGCTGATCAGCTCAAGACGTTGAGCTTGTGACCGTCTTTCTTCCGCAGCCCCACGGACTCGGGGCCCTCGGTCTCCAGCCCCAGGGCCATCTCCATCAGGTCGAGCAGCTGGGCGCGCGAGTCGGTGTCGTCGGGTGCGAGGATCACCAGCTCCACCGGGAGCCGCTCCTCGGGGGGCACGGGCTCCGGCTCGAGCGGCTTGCCATCGGGGCCGAGATCTTCGACCAGGAGGTCGCCGTCGCGGTGAATCGAGTATCGACGATGCATGATGAACCCACTGTCAGAGGGAGCGCTGATCTACGCTCCGCTGCGTGCCTGTACCGCTCTCTCAGCTCGCGTTGAAGCTGTTCGTCGCCCCTAAACCGGGGAGTGACCCGACCGTGCCCGGCCTGGTGTGGGAAGCGCCGCCCGAGGCCATCACCGATTCGGGCCACTGGGAGATGACCGGGGCCGGCGGCGTGAGTGCCCGGCCGCACGCCGGTGAGCCGCTGATCTTCTTCGTGGAGAAGCTCGCCCACGGCAACAACCCCTTCGCCATGGGCGTGACCATCGGCCGGGTCGACAGCAACGACGTGGTGCTCGACGACGGCTCGGTGAGCCGCTTCCACTGCTGGCTCCAGCGCGACGATCGCACCGGGCAGTGGTCGCTGACCGACGCCGAGAGCAAGAACGGCACCTGGGTCGACAGGGCGCAGGCCGGGCCCCGGCAGCGCATGCCCCTGCGCGACGGCGCGAAGCTCAAGGTGGGCGAGGTCGAGCTGACCTTCTTCCTGCCCGCGGCCCTCAAGGCCTTCGTCGGCGAGCGGTTCCGCGCGGCCTGATCAGGCGTCGAAGCGGTAGCCCAGGCCCCGCACCGTCTTGAAGTGCCTCGGCTCCTCGGGGTCGGGCTCGAACTTCGCGCGCAGCTGGCTGACGAAGTTGTCCACCGTGCGCGCCGTGCCCTCGTAGCCATAGCCCCAGGCGCCCGAGAGCAGCTCCTCGCGGCTGAAGGTGTGGCCGGGGTGGCTGACGAAGTGGCCCAGCAGCTTGAACTCCTGGGCGGTGAGCTCGATGGGCGTGCCGGCGCGGCTGACGGTCTTGGCGTTCAGGTCGACCACCGTGTCCGAGAAGCGCACCAGGGCCTCGTCCCGCACCCGGCGGCGCAGCACCGCGCGGATGCGGGCCAGCAGCTCCTGCAGGCCGAAGGGCTTGACCAGGTAGTCGTCGGCGCCGAGGTTGAGGCCCATCACCCGGTCGGTCTCCACGCCCTTGGCCGAGAGCACCACCACCGGCACGGTGCTGCCGCGCTTCTTGAGCTCCTCGAGCACCTCGAAGCCGTTCATCTGCGGGAGCATCACGTCGAGCACCAGCAGGTCGGGCCGCTCGTCGATCACCTTCTGCAGCCCGGTGCGCCCGTCTTGCGCCTGGAGCACCTCGTAGCCCTCGAAGCGCAGGCTCATGGAGAGCCCGGTGAGGATGGAGAGATCGTCTTCGACCACGAGGATGCGCAGCTTCTGTTCGGACGTGGAGGTCATGAGGCCACCGGGAGGTGAATGCGAAAGGTACTGCCGCGGCCGGGTTCACTCTCGACCGAGATCCAACCGTCGTGGGCCTGCACGATGCGCTGCGCGATGGACAGGCCCAGGCCCGAGCCCTCGGTGTCGCGCGTGAGCAGCGTGTCCACCCGGTAGAAGCGGTCGAAGATGCGCTTCTGATCTCTCCGGGGGATGCCCACCCCGTGATCCTCGACCTCGAAGACCACGAACTCGTCGTCGCGGTGCACCCGCAGGTCGATGTGCTTGTCGTCCTTCGAGTACTTCCACGCGTTCTGCAGCAGGTTGAGCAGCGCGCCGGAGATGGCCGCGAGATCGATCTCCACCTCGTTGGGCGTGGGCTCGAGGGTGACCGTGAGATCGGTCGGCTCGTGGAGGTGCTGGGCCTTGAAGGCCGAGACCGCGGCGTCGACCAGGGTGGCCGCGGCGAGCCGCTCCTTGCGGTACTCCTTCTTCCCGCTCTCGATGCGCGACCAGTCGAGCACCGACTCGATCATCCCCGAGAGCCGGGCGGTCTCCTTCATCAGGAGATCGAGCACCGTCTGCATCTCCTGCTGATCCTTCACCCGGCCCAGGGCGAGCATCTCGATGAACATGCGGATGGAGGTCAGCGGGGTGCGCAGCTCGTGGCTCACCAGGGACACGAAGTCGGTCTTGAGGCGCGACAGCTTCGCCTCCCGGTACAGGGTGCGGCCCGTGTAGAGCACGCCCAGGGTGAGGGTCACGTAGAAGAGGCCCAGCAGCACCGAGTACACCACCCGGTTGCGCGTCGAGGCCTTGGCCACCGGGTCCTCGCCCGTCGCCTGCACCACCAACCGGAAGTCCTGCATCGGCGGAGGCAACGCCACGCCCGCCAGCTCGCGGGGCCCGAGCGCCGCCTCTTTCGCTTCGCTGACCCCGGAGACCAGGCGCGCCAGCACGCCCTCGGGCGCCGTCTCGCGCTTGACGGGCACCAGCAGGAAGCGGCCCTCTTCGCCCGCGGGGGTGACCGGGGTGCCGAGGGTCTCCAGCAGCTGCTCCATGGCCACCGCCGACACCTGGGCGCCCACCACGCGCGGGCCGTCCTTCATCGCCGCCAGCAGGTAGGTGCCCTGGGGCGAGGTGACCGAGAACACCACCGGCCGCGCGGGCACCGAGGCCAGCTCCGGTCCCATGGCCTTGACCGCGGTGGCGATGTGCGGGTCGCTCGACTGCACCTCGCCGTCGATGAGGGTGAAGCCGGTGTCCGTCAGCTGCAGGCCCTGGCGCTGGAGCACCAACATCGGCTCGAGGGTGCGCACCTGGGTCTCGGCGCTCAGGGCGGTGAGCAGCTCGCGCTCCACCGTGTCCAGGCGGCTGGCCCAGACCGACTCGAGGCGCTTTTCCACCGCGGCGCGCTCGTTGACGATGGCCACCACGCCGAAGCCCGAGAGCCCCGCCGAGGGCAACACGATGAGCACGATGAGCAGCGTGAACGTGCGCCGGAACGACAGCAGCTCGGCGTTCTGGGGCCCGGCCATGCGCAGCTTCTTGCACACGGCGTCGGCACTTTCTTGCGCATCGCAGGGATCGCCCGGGTCTTCTTCGGCAACAAACCCCCGCTTCGCCGCCCTGTTCGTCGGGCACAGCACCTGCAGAACGGCGCCGGCCTTGGCCACTCAAGTTTGAAATTCAAGCAGTTACGTCGTCGGGGCAGCGGGCCTTCCAGTCGGCCCTGACACGCATGGCAGGATGACTTTTCTTCCCGGGGGTTCCACACGATGAACTGGTTCAAGCGATCGATGCTGTTGGGGGCCCTGGCCGCCGCGTTGTCCTTCTCCGGCTGCACCCCTCCGAACACCGGCGCTTCGGCGCGGGCCTCGGGGTCCCTGGCCCTCACGCAAGACGACGCGCTGCTCTACGCGGTCGACACCGACAACGGGGTCATGGTGGTGATCAACCCCGAGACCCGCGAGGTCACCCAGCGCATTCCCGTGGGCCAGTCCCCGGTGCGGATCATCGTCGGCGCCGACGACACGGCCTTCGTCACCAACAAGGGCGACCGCTCGGTCTCCGTCATTCGCCGCGGCGAGTGGACCGAGGCCCGGCGCCTCCCGGTGGGCGTCGAGCCCGCGGGCATGGCCATGACCGCCGATGGCAAGACCCTGCTGGTGGTCTCGGCCACCGCCCTCGACAAGACCGAGGTGGGCCTCCTGACCGCCTTCGACACCAACACCCTCGAGAAGCGCTGGGAGATCGAGGTCGGTGAAGAGCCCCGCGCGGTGGCGATCATCGCCGGCAACCGGGCCCTCGTTTCTCTCTTCAAGGCGGGCGAGCTGGTGGAGGTCGATCTCGGCACCGGCGCGCTGGTGCCCAGGAGCGAGAACAAGACCATCTACCAGTCGGCCAACGCCACGCGCCTCGCGACCCCCGGCAGCGCGGGGCTGTCCACCTACCACCCCCGCGCCATGAACGATCTCGTGGTCACCGCCCAGGGCGACCGCGTGTTCGCCCCCGTGGTGTGGGCCCGCGAAGACTCCATCGGGCGTCGACCCACGGCGGCCGGCGGGTATTACGCCGCGGGCGGCCCGTGCAACATCGGCGCGGTCACCACCGCTGGCCTGGTGACCATCGACACCGCGGGCTCGCCGCAGCCGCAGGTCGACGATCTCACCTCGTGCTTCAGCAGCGGCCGCAACTCCGACGCCAAGGACTTCCCGGTCAGCACGCTCGCCTCGAGCGCCACCGACTTCCCCGGCATCCAGGGCCCCACGGTGGGCGTGCTCGACACCAGCGGTGACTTCCTGCTCGTGCTCAACCGCGAGACGCGCAACCTGGCCTTCATGCCCACGTGGTCGCGAGGCGGCACGGGCATCGACTTCGACACCACCGGCAGCTCCATTCGCATGGTGCAGAAGGTCGACGGCCACGGCGCCGACGGCCTCGCGGTCGCCCGCAGCGGGCGCGCCTTCGTCTACAGCCAGTTCAGCCACCAGCTCGAGGTCTTCGAGAGCCGCGGCAAGGGCGCCGACACCACCATCGCCCGCATCGCCACCGTGTCCGTGGAAGACCAGTCGGGCCTGAGCGCGGACTTCCAGGACGGCCGCAAGCTCTTCTTCGACGCGCTGGACCCGCGCATGAGCTCGAAGCAGACCACCGTGGCCTGCTCCTCGTGCCACCTCGACGGCCGAGAAGACGGGCACGTGTGGCAGTTCCCCGACGGGGCGCGCCAGACGCCGGCGCTCGCGGGCCGCAAGCTGCTCGCCACCGCGCCCTACCACTGGAGCGGCGAGTTCAAGTCGCTCAGCCAGTTCAACGTGCACACCATCACCGAGCGCATGGGCGGCTCGGGCCTCGACACCACCACCGCCGGCAAGCTCGACTTCTTCATCGACTCGCTGCCCGCGGCCGAGAACGCGCTGCGCGTCGCGGTGCCCACCGACAGCCAGGTGCGTGGCAAGGCGGCCTTCGAGAAGGCGGCCTGCGGCAGCTGCCACGCGGGCGAGCTGCTCACCAACAACGCCAACGCCGACGTAGGCACGCTGCACTTCCAGGGCGCCAACCCCGACAACGGCTTCGTCAGCAGCAACGGCTTCAACGTGCCCTCGCTGCTGGGCCTGGGCCGCACCGCGCCGTACCTCCACGACGGCTCGCAGCGCTCGCTCGCCGAGCGGGTGCTCTCGAACGTGGGCGACCGCCACGGCAACACCTCGGTGCTCAGCCAGGCCGAGAAGACCGACCTCATCGCGTACCTCAAGGCGCTCTGACGTCGTCGCCGTGCAGTCCGCCTGGGCGCGCGTCGCCCTGGCGTGACACACTGCGAGCCTCGATGAACCGCTCCCTCATCGGCGTCCTGCTCGCCCTCGTGTTCCTCGGGGGCGTCGCGCGCGCGCAGGCTCCGGAAGACGAGTGGGGTGGGCTGCCGCCGACGACCACCGCGCGGCCCTTGCCTCCGCCGATGCCGCCGTCGCAACCCGTTCCCTACGAGGCGCCGCGCGGGCCCCCTCCGGCCAACCTCAACCAGGTCACCCCGCTGCGGCCCCGGCCCGAGATCCTCGCCCAGGTTCGTCGCGTGGAAGACCGCAACCAGGTCTCGATGCTCGGCGCCCCCTCTCTGGGCGCGGGCAAGCGGGGCCAGTTGGTGGCGCTGGGGTTCCCCCTCATCAACCTTCGCGCGCTGTTCGGCCTGGGCGAGCGCTTCGATCTCGGGGTGGGCTTCGACACGTACTACTTCCTGATGAACGAGCCGCTGGCCATGGCGCGGCTCACCCTGGCCCGCGGCGACAGCTGGGTCTTCAGCGCCACGCTCGAGGCGGGCTACGCCTTCTTCACCCAGCGCGCGTCACGCGAAGTCCGCGGGTCGCGATGGCTGACGGGGCGGCGCAACATCAACGTGGCCCCGGCGCTCGTCGTCTCGTACCAGGGGCCGACCCCGCGGGCGGCGCGGCTGTTCCTCGAGCTGCGCTACCTGCTGGCCCTCGACACCGAGCCCTACGCGAGCGACCCGCTGTCCGGCGTTCCCCCGCTGCTGCTGGCCGGGCACAACGTGGGCTTCAAGGCCGGCGCCGAGCTGCCCCTGTCGGCGAAGACGGCCTTCGTGTTCACCTTCGGCTTCGACGTCCACGGGCGCATCGAAGACTCGGTGGTCATGCCGCATGCGTCGGTGGGGCTCGTCACGTCGCTGTGAGGTAGTAGAACCCCGGGCCTCATGAAAAAGGCCACTGTCTTCGGAGCCGGCAGCTTTGGTTCAGCCATCGCCCACGTCCTGACCGCGAACTTCGACGAGGTCGTGCTCTGGGGGCGCGACGCGGCGTTGATCGAGACGCTCAACCGCACGCACGAGAACGTGAACTACCTCCCGGGGTTGCCGCTCTCGCCGAAGATCCGCGGCTCCACCGATCTCCAGGAGGCGGCCGCCGGCGCGGAGCTGGTGATCGTCGCCACGCCCTCGCAGGCCACGCGCGACCTGCTGGGCAAGACGCAGAACCTCTTCCCCCTGCACGTGCCCATCGTCAGCGTCGCCAAGGGCATCGAGAACGTCACGCTGTGCACCATGACCGAGGTGCTCGAGCAGTGCCTGCCCGAGAGCTACCACCCGCACATCGCGGTGCTCTCCGGCCCCTCGTTCGCCAAGGAGATGGTGCAGCGCATGCCCACCGTGGTCACCGTGGCGAGCAAGTTCGAGAACACCGCCCGGGCCGCGCAGAGCATGTTCGCCAGCGATTCGTTCCGCGCCTACAGCTCCAACGACGTGGTGGGGGTGCAGGTCGGCGGCGCGCTCAAGAACGTCATCGCCATCGCCGCGGGCATGTCGGACGGGCTGGGCCTCGGGCACAACTCGCGGGCGGCGATCATCACCCGCGGCCTGGCGGAGATCTCCCGCATCGCGGTGCGCATGGGCGGCAACCCCCTGACGCTCTCGGGGCTGGCGGGCATGGGGGACCTGGTGCTCACCTGCACCGGCGAGCTGTCGCGTAACCGCAAGGTCGGCGTGGAGCTGGGCCGCGGCCGCTCGCTCGACGACATCTTGAAGGAGATGAAGCAGGTCGCCGAGGGCGTGAAGACCGCCGTCAGCGCGCGCGATCTCTCGTTGAAGATGGGCGTCGAGCTGCCCATCTGCGATCAGGTCTACCGCATCGCCTGGGAAGGCAAGTCACCGAAGGCCGCCGTCGCCGAACTCATGGGCCGCACGCCCAAGAGCGAGCTGGTGTAACCGCAAAGGATCGTCATGACGTTCACGTTCAAGAGCCTCGCCACCGCCGCCCTGTTGGTCAGCCTCGTCGGCTGCAACTGCGAAACCCAGACCCGCAAGCGCTTCCCGAAGATCGAAGTGCTCGATGACGTGGGCAACGCGCGCACCAACGTCGACTTCGGCAAGGTGCAGCTCAACTTCACGGCCACCAAGAAGGTGCGTATCCGCAACGCGGGCGCCGCGGCGCTGACCCTCGAGAAGGCAGTGTTCACCAAGGCGCTCTTCGGGCTGGGGCAGACCGTGCCGGTCTCGCTCGGGGTCAACGAAGAGCTCGAGCTGCCGCTCACCTTCACCCCCACCGCCGCTGACCAACTCGAGTTGGGCACGGTGACCCTCACCACCGACGACCCGGACCATCCGACCGTGGAACTCTCGTTGGCGGGCACCGGCGTCACCGCGACCGCCGTGGTGGAGCCCACCTCGCTCGACTTCGGCGAGATCTACGTGGGCGAGATGAAGGAGCTGACCTTCAGCCTGACCAACTCGGGCTCCAACGAGCTGCCGGTGACCTCGGCCACGTTGATGATGGTCGACCCGGGCGTGACCGCGAACCTGGCGCCGCTGGTGAAGACGCTGGCCGGTGGCGAGAGCGTGAGGGTCACCGTGCGCTTCGCGCCGACGCAGCAGGTGCTGCTCATGGGCTCGCTGGAGCTGGTGCTGCCCAACGGCGTGGGCAACAAGTCGATCCCCATTCGGGGAGCGGGCATCCAGGCGCAGCCGAAGCTGTGCTTCAAGTTCGACGACTCGGCCTTCGAGCAGTGCACCGACGGAACGGCGGGCATGAACCTCGACGTGCGCTTCGGCTCGTTGTGTGACGCGCGCGTGTTCCCCATCGACGGTGGGCTGCCGTGCGAGCTCGACGGTGGCGCGGTGCCGTACGCGCGCAGCGGCAAGATGTACGTGCGCAACGAGGGCAATACCCCGGTCAGCTACACGCTGGGCATCACCGCGGGGCAGCCGGCCCGTTGCGACGGTGGGGCGCCCATCGACTACGCGTACTCGACCGCGCCGGTGCTGGCGGATGGTGGCTCGCCCGCGACGTGGATGGTGCCGTCCTTCAAGCTCCCGATGGCGGTGAGCGACCCGAAGCCCTGGGAGACCGCGCCGGTGACCATCACCTACCACCCGCGATCGATCTGCATCAGCGACGGCGCGGACTCTTCGACCATCATCTGGACGCGCCAGGCCGAGCCGCTGGGCACCGCGCGCCGCCCGAACACCATGCTGGCCACGCTCAATGGCTCGTCGTTGCTGCCCTCGCCGGTGCCGTTCCCGGTGACCTTCACCGGCAACCAGCCTGTGCCCCAGCAGGTGCGGCTGGTGTCCAACGCGGGCAACGCGCCGGTGCGGTTGCTCAACGTCGAGATGTGGCAGTCGGCGGACGGTGGCACCACGCCCAACGTGCGCTGCAGCGACGTCGATGCGGGCCCGTGCTCGCTCTTCAACTGGATTACGCCGCCCACGTTCCCCGTGTTGCTCGAGGGGACCTCGGTGCCCAGCGCGCTCATCGACAAGGTGGTCGGCACGCTGGCCTACGGCACGCTCGACGACGCCGGTGTCTACCAGGTGCCTTCGCAGCAGCAGCGCGTGTTCGCGGTGGTGGGGACCAGCGACCCGTATACGCCGACGGTCACCGTGGCCATCATCGGACGGCTGCAGCCGTAAGGCTCAGTTCGTCAGGCCCTTCATGCGCCACGTGGTCACGCGCGACGTATCCGTGCGTGACTCGACGATGTTCGACTCGGCCATCTCCTCGAGCAGCTTGAGCATGCGCCCGCCGGGCACGCCGATGGACTTGGCGAGCCGGTCGGCGGTCATGCCGTAGACCTCGCGCCGGAGCTCGCGGATGATCTCCCGCTTCAGCTCGGCCTTCTTGATCCCGTCGATGTCCTCGCTGCGCCAGGCCGAGATGACCCCGAAGGCGATGAGCGCGACCACGCTCACCGCGATGATCGGGTAGATGATGTGGGTGTTGTTCTCGAGGAACTCGAAGTACCGCACCGAGGCCGAGCCGGCGGGCTTCGTGTAACGCGGCGGGTCGCCGGGGAGATCGATGAGCAGCAGGGCGACGGGGACAAAGAGTTCGTGGAACACGGATGAAAAGTGTACCCGGCCCGGCAGGTAGGGGAAGGTCCGCTCTCGTGGATCTCGTCATCGGCAACGCCACCGTCATCACCATGAACGCGAAGCGCGAAGTCTTGCGCGACGCGGAAGTGGTCATCCAGGGTGATCGCATCGTCAAGGTCGGCCCCCGCAAGCGCGGTGGGAAGAATGGCGTGCGGCGCTTCATCGACGCGCGCGGCCAGGCGGTCTTGCCGGGGCTCATTCACAGCCACCTGCACGCCTGCCAGACCCTGTGCCGCAACCACGCCGACGGCCTCGAGCTGCTCGACTGGCTCCGCGACCGCATCTGGCCCTTCGAGGCCTCCCACGACGCCCAGTCCCTGCGCGCCTCGGCCGATCTCACCTTCCTCGAGTGCATCCGCTCGGGCGCCACCTCGGTGCTCGACATGGGTACCGTGCGTCACTACGCGTCGGTCTTCGAGTCGGCCCGGGACACCGGCATCCGCCTCGTCGGCGGCAAGTGCATGATGGACGCGGGGCAGGGCGTGCCCGCGGGCCTGCGCGAGACCACCGAGGGCTCGCTGGCCGAGTCGATCAAGCTCATCGAGCAGTGGCACGGCGCCGAGAACGGGCGGCTCCGCTACGCGCTCGCCCCGCGCTTCGTGCTCTCGTGCACCGAGAACCTCCTGCGCCGCGTGCAGGCGCTGGCGAAAGAACGCGGGGTGCGCATCCATACCCACGCCTCCGAGAACCCCACCGAGTGCGACGTCGTCCGCGAGAAGACGGGCATGGACAACGTCAGCTACTTCCACCACCTCGGCCTGCTGGGCACGCACACCACGCTCGCCCACTGCGTGTGGCTGACCGCCGAAGAGCAGCGCCTGCTGCGCGAGACCGACACCCGCGTCGCCCACTGCCCGAGCGCGAACTTCAAGCTCGCCTCGGGGACCGCCAAGGTGCCCGAGCTGATGAAGCAGGGCATCACCGTCGGCCTCGGCGCTGACGGCGCGGCCTGCAACAACAACCTCGACATCTTCGTGGAGCTCCGGCTCGCGGCCCTCATCCACCTCCCGCGCACCGGTCCCACCTCGCTACCCGCGATGAAGGTGCTGGAGATGGCCACCCTGAACGGCGCCAGGGCGCTCGGCCTCGAGGGGCAGGTCGGCGTGCTGCAGGAAGGCGCGAAGGCCGACGTGATCACCGTCGATCTCTCGCGGGCCCACGCCACCCCCAACTCGCAAGACGTGGTGGCCACGCTGGTCTACGCCGGCCAGAGCCAGGACGTGCGCGACGTGGTGGTCGACGGCCAGGTCCTGATGCGCGACCGCCAGCTGCTGACCATGGACGACGGGCAGATCCGCGAGGCGGCCCGCGTGGCCTCGGCCCGGCTCGTCGCCCAGCTCGACTGACAGCCCGCTACCGGCGGCGCCTGCCCAGTCGCGGGGGCCCGGAAGCACTGGGGAAATTCCCTAAGAAGGTCGCCACCTTGTCAAATGGCGCTGGCTTTGCTTAAGCCAGCGACACTTCAGGGGGACTCGCCTCTGGCCGGGAGCAACCTTCGTGAACGCGCGTTTCACCGCAGCGCTGGCCGTGACCCTGCTGGCGCTCGCCGGCTGTCAGTGTGGGCCGGACGTGACCGCTCCCGATGCCGGCCCCGATGACTCCGGGGTGGCCCCGTCACCCGACGCCAGCTTCATCATTCTCGCGCCCGAGACCCCGGCCAGCCAGTGGCCGACGATGTACGCCAGCGAGCCGTGCCCCAGCGAAGCGTTCGGCTTCAGCGGCGATGACGGCGGCGCGACCCGGAGCGACGGTGGCCTGCTCATGGGCATCTGCGTGCCGCTGCGCACCCTGACCGCCGATGCCTTCCTCGACGGCGCCCCGGAGACCAAGCCGGTGAAGGTGCAGTTCATCTCCGGTGGTGGCCAGTCGGAGCTGACGCGCGTGCCCGACCCGCAGGGCGTCTTCCAGGTGAAGGTGATGCGCGGTCGCTACGACATCCTCCAGCACCAGCCGGGCGGCGTGTGGCCGTACTTCGAGGGCTTCATCGACCACGGCTGGGCCGACATGACGCGGGATCAGCAGCGCAGCTTCGCGGCCACCTCGCACCTCCTGCGCGGCGCGGTGCGCTTCGGCGGCCTGCCCTTCACCCCCAACGCCTTTCCGCAAGACGTGTGGTTCGACGCCTACGGCCTGCCCACCTGGCAGCAGTCCATGGTCACCAGCTCGGGTGGCAGCTATGAGCTGCGGCTCCTCGAGGGCACCTTCGGGCTGTTCCTCTCGACGCCCGCGGCCTCGCTCTTCGGCACGGAGCTGACCAAGTTCCCCGTCACGCCCACCACCAACATCAACTTCGATCACGACCAGGAGTTCGACGTCGACATCGCCTCGTCGGTGCTCGAGGCCTCGGTCACCATCGACGGCGAGGCGCTGGCCGACGCGCGCACGGGGCCCGACTTCACCGTCACCTACACCCGGCCCGGCGACACCTCGTCCACGGTCACCTCGCACCACGAGGGCGGGCTCCCCGGCTTCACCGCGCTGATCCCCAGGGGGCAGTACGGCACCACCCTCGACTTCAACGGCCTGCCCAACCGCACGCTGCCCTCGCGCATCGCCGGCAAGCTGCTGCAGCAGGTGGTGGATCTCCGGCAGGACACGACCTTCTCCGTCGACTTCCCCACCCGGTCCATCGAGGGGAGCATCGTCATCGACGGCCGGCCCGCGCGGCCCAACCCCAACTACAACTTCCAGCTCTACCTGTTCGGCATCGCCGGGGCCTCGGCCTCGTCGAGCTTCCTCATGTACGAGGTGCCGCTGGACACCGCGTCGTTCCGCATCAAGGCCTTCCCCGGCAACTACTTCACCGTCTTGAGCCTCGACGACGGGCTGGCGGACGACCTCGCCACCGGCTTCTGGGTGATCGACCGCTACTACCAGTTGCAGGACAACCGCTCGATGCCCATCTCGCTGGAGACGGCCCGGTTCCAGGGGAAGATCAGCATCGACGGCCACGACCCGGTGCCCAATCGCAAGGTGGGCACCTTCGCCTTCCGCAACCGCGCCATGCAGGGCCAGTACAGCTGGTTCTTCAAGGGCGTGGTGCCGGCCGACGACGGCACCTTCACCGTCAAGCTCCCGAAGGGCGACTACGAGGTGTACTTCACCATCGATCGCGAGACCTACCCGACCTACGCCTCGGGCCGGCAGTTGATGTTCTCCCGCGTGCCCCTCCAGGAAGACGTCACCCTGGAGATGAACTACGAGACCTTCGAGATCTCCGGCCCGCTGCGCGTCGGCGGCGAAGTGGTGGCGGACACGCTGGGCGGCCCCGAGGTGGGCCTCTCGATGCTCCGCCAGCAGGACTTCCAGACCTTCGACTGGCGCTTCCAGGGCGGCGAGCCGAACTACGTGCTGCGCGTGCCCCGGGGCAGCTACGCGCTCGATTTCGTCATCTTCGAGAACGCCCTCGACGGGGTCGCCTGGGGTCACGCCTCGATGGGCTTCAAGCTGGGCGTGGCGCTGGCCGGCGAGCCCTTCATGAACTTCGTGCGCTGACCGGGAAGCTGGGTCACGCTGCGCGGCGTCCATGCCCGCGGTCATCGAGGTCGAGTCCATCGTTCGCAACTTCGGGGCCACCCGCGCGGTCGACGACGTCTCGTTCTCCGTGGAGCCCGGCGAAGTGGTGGGCCTGCTGGGGCCCAACGGCGCGGGCAAGACCACGACCCTGCGGGTGCTCGCGGGGCTGCTCACGCCCGCGTCGGGCTCCGCGCGCATCGCCGGCATCGGCGTGAAGGAACACCCCCTCGAGGCGCGCAAGCACCTGGGCTTCCTCACCGCCAGCACCGGCCTCTACGACCGCCTCACCGGCCGCGAGGTGCTGCAGATCTTCGGGCGCCTGCAGCGGCTCGACGAAGCCACGCTCGCCGCGCGCATCCACGAACTGGCCGAGGAGCTCGAGCTCACGCCCTTCCTCGACAAGCGGTGCGGGGCGCTCTCCAGCGGTCAGAAGCAGCGCATCTCCATCGCCCGCGCGGTGGTGCACGACCCGTCGGCCTACGTGCTCGACGAGCCCACCGCGACGCTCGACCCGGTGGCGTCGCGCGAGATCCTCGAGCTGGTGCGCCGGGCCAGGGCGCGGAACAAGGCCGTGCTCTTCTCCACCCACCGCATGGAAGAGGCGGAGTCTCTCTGCACCCGGCTGCTCTTCATGCGCGCGGGACAGATCCGCGCCCGGGGCACCTGCGCCGAGCTGCTCGCCCAGAGCGGAAAGACCAGCTTGACCGACGCCTTCCTCTTCTTCGCCGGGGCCCTCTCGTGAGCCCGTGGCGCATCTTGCTGGGCAAGGAACTGCTCGACGTGGTCCGCGATCGCCGCACGCTGCTGCTGACCGTGCTGCTGCCGGTGCTGCTCTACCCGGGCATCTTGTTGCTGATGGGGACGATCATCGCCGCCGGCACGCTGCGGCTGAAGAACGAGCCCATGACCGTCGCCGTGGTCGGTGCGCCCACGCTGGCGCTGCTCTCGAAGCGCGAGCCGCCGCCGAAGACGAGCTGGGCCCTGCACACCCGGGCCGAGGGCGCGGCGCTGCTCAAGGACCAGAAGGTCGTCGCCGTGGTCATCGCGCCCGACGACGTCGAGGCCACGATCGCGGGCGGCAAGCAGGCGGTGATCACCGTGCTCTACACCAAGCGCTTCGATCGCTCGATGGAGGGCCTCGACCGCATCAAGCCGCTGCTCGACGCGCTCAACACCCAGGCGCTCCAGGTCCGCCTCGACGCCCTGAACCTCGAGGCCGGCTTCGTGCAGCCGGTGAAGACCGACCCGGTGGATCTCGACTTCCAGAAGGACCTCGGGCCGCTGCTCGCCTCCCGGCTCCTGCCGATCATCCTGCTGACCATGCTGATCATCGGCGCGCTGTACCCGGCCGTGGATCTCACCGCCGGCGAGAAGGAACGCGGCACCCTCGAGACGCTGCTGGTCTCCGCGGTGCGCCCCGTCGACGTGATGGCCGCCAAGTACCTCACCGTCAGCCTCGTCGCCGTCGCCACCGCCCTGGCCAACCTCGCGGCCATGGGCGTGACCTTCGGCATGGGAATTTCGCTGGGCGGGCCGGCCACCACCACCTTCCAGCTCACCTTCGGCCAGGTGCTCACCATGCTCGCCTGCCTGGTGCCCGCGGCCCTGCTGCTCAGCGGCATCTCGCTGGCGGTGGCCTCCACGGCGCGCACCTTCAAGGAAGGCCAGTCGCTGATGTCCCCGGTGATGCTGGTGTGCCTCGCGCCGGCGCTCTTGAGCCAGATGCCCGGGGTGGAGCTGGGGCCGTTCACCGCGTTGATCCCCCTGCTCAACGTGGCGCTGCTGATCAAGGCCGCGGTGCTGGGCACGGCCACCGCCCTCGACGTCGGCCTGACCTCGGTCTCGGTGCTCGCCTTCGCCGCGCTGGCCCTCAAGGTCGCTGCAAGTGCCTTCAACAGCGAGACTTTCCGCTTCGGCGGAACGGGAGGATGGAAGGCGTTGTTCACCCGTAAACCCGTGTAGACTCACCCCTGTTTTTCAACCCGCACCTAGATGACTTTCGGGAGAGCGTGACCCCATGTGGCAACGGTTTCGGCGCGCGATGCGCAGCTTTGTCGGCTTCTTCGTCAGCACCATTGAGGACCCGGAGCTGATCCTCGAGCAGAACATCCGTGACCTGAACGACCAGGTCCCCAAGATGAACGAGTCGATCGCCATGGTCCGGGCGAACGTCACGCTGCTGGAAAAAGAGAACGCCAAGTACAAGGTCGAGGTCGGCGATCTGACCGCGAAGGTGAAGGCGGCCATCCAGGGCGGGCGCGACGATCTCGCGGCCCAGTACGCCACGCGGCTCCAGATGGAGAAGGGCGCGCTGTCCCGCAACGAGCTGCAGCTGGCGACCGCGAAGTCCGCCTACGACAAGGCGCTGAACGTGAAGAAGGCGTTCATGCGCGAGAAGGACAAGAAGACCAACGAGGCGATGTCGGCCATTCGTGACGCGCGCCGCGCCAAGTGGCAGGGCAAGGTCGCCGACGCCATGGAGAGCTTCGAAGTGGGCGGCATCGACGCCACCCACGACGAGATGCTCCGCAAGGTCGAAGAGCAGACCGCGGTGAACGAGGCGCGCATGCAGATGGCGCTGGAGACCGTCGACACCCAGTCGTTCAAGATCGAAGAAGAGGCCGAGGCGCTGCAGGCGGCCGAGCTGGTGAAGCAGTTCAAGATGGAGATGGGCCTGCAGAGCCCCGCGCCCGTCGCCGACGTCTCGTCGACCGGGGAGAAGACCATCGGCAAGAAGGTCGAGGTCAAGTAACCGCCGTCCCCTGGCACCAGGCGTCCCCATCGTGAACCAAGCCGCGAGCAGTCCCCGGAAGCGACGTCCTGTCGGCCGGTGGCTGCTCGTGGTGTTTTCCGTGCTCCTCGCCGCCGCCTCGGTGACCGCCTCGCGCCTGGGCTACATCGACCGCGCGCGGGAGCGCCTGTACGGCCGGCCGCCGCGGCTGACCGCCGGTGACTTCCCCGCCGGGGTGATGGCCCCCATCGACGACGTGGTGATGATCCCCTCGCGGGCCATGGTCGTCGGCCTCGTGGCCCGGGGGAGCGTCGCGCCGGTGCTGTGGGCCGCGGGCGACGCCGAGCGCGTGGGCCTGTACCGCGCGGCCTACGCCATCGACGTCAAGGTGCGGCGCTTCGAGCGCGAAGAGGAGCTGCGCAAGGCGCTCATTCGCGGCGGAGAGAACGGCGGCGTCGATCTCGCGGTGCTCCCGGTGTCGTCGATCGCCATGAGCGCGTCGCTGCTGCGTGACGCCGCGCCGCGCGTGGTGATGCTCCTGGGCCGCAGCCGCGGTCACGAGGTGATCTTCGCCAAGGGCGTGACCCGGCTGCAGGCGCTGCTGGGCAAGCGCATCGCCGTCGAAGATCGCAGCGGCGCCTGGTACCTGCTGCTGTGGAGCCTCTCGCGGGCCGGGCTCACCCTGCGCGACGTGCAGTTGGTGAACCTCGACTCGGCGTTCTCGGCGGGCGCGGCCCTGCGCGACGAGAAGGTCGACGCCGTCGCCGGCTTCCTGGGTGACGTCGAACCCGTGGCGAGGGAAGTGGGCGCCACCCAGCTGGCCTCCACCGCCGACGCCCCGCACCTGCTGGCCACGGTGCTGGTCGCCCGCGGCGACTTCTCGGCGCGCTACCCGGACGCCATTCGCCGCTTCGTGCGCGGCACCCTCGACGCCAACGGCCAGGTGCTCAAGGACCGCACCGAGGCCGCCCGGGTGCTGGGCACGCTCGCGCCGCAGCTCGGGGACCCCATGGAGGCCATCGGCGCCGCGCCGCCCGCCACGCTCCAGGAGAACCTCGCCTTCTTCCACCTGGGCGACGCCACGCCGGTGACCTACGCGGAGCTGTTCAACAGCGCCGCGGCCCTGAACCAGAAGCTGTTCGGCGCCCCGCCTGCCCCGGAGGCCGACGAGACTGCGGACCTGGGGCCCCTCCAGTACGTTGCGACGCCCCAACCCCCGTGAGCCAGCCGTGAAGACGCGCAGCAGCCTGAAGGCCGCCCTGTCGATGCCCGCCAACTTCTTCGCGTTGGCCGCCGGGGGCCTCGCCTCGGTGGCCATGGGGGACTGGGTGCCCCTGGCGGCGGCCGCGGGCGGCTCGTTCCTCTACTCGGTGATGCTCTCGCTGCTGCCCTCGTTCCGGCGCGCGGTGCGGGCCAACCTCGAGGCCCAGGTGAGCTCGGACGTCGCCTCGCCCGAGGAGCGCGAGGCCCTGCTGGGCGAGCTCGCCGTCTCCCAGAAGGAGCACTACGAGGTGCTGCGCGGGCTCAAGGACCGCATCCTCGAGAGCTACGGGAAGATGCCCGGGGGCCGGGTGTTGGTGGCCAGCAGCGAGCGCCGCCTCGAGGCCCTGCTCACCAGCTTCCTGCGCCTGGTGGCGACGCTGAACAGCTACCGCAAGTACCTCAACGCCACCGATCGCAAGGCCATCGAGGAAGAGCTCCACGCGCTGGAGGCCGAGGTGGTGGGCGAGAAGAACGAGCGGCTGAAGGAAGTGAAGTCGCGACGCGTGGAGATCTTGAAGAAGCGCGTGGCGCGCTTCGTACAGGCCGAAGAGAGCCGCGAAGTCGTCAGCCACCAGCTCGCCAGCATCGAGGACGTGTTGAGACTCACCCACGAACAGTCGATCGCCATCAGGGACCCGGAAGTCGTCAGCCGCCAGTTGGATGCGCTGACCGCCGAGGTCACCGCCACGGAAGAGACGGTCAGAGAAATGGAGTCGTTCATGCAGGTCACCGAGGAGTTCTCGTCGACGGCCTCCCTCGCCCACCGCTCGGAGCGCGTGCGATGAGGCGCGCCTGGCCGTTGCTGGCGCTGGCCCTGGTCGCGGGCTGCTCGAAGTGTGGTGAACCCAAGGCCTCGTCGCGCGTGGGCGAGCCCGTGGAGCGCGTGTTGCCCCGGGGCGCGGTGGGCGTGGTGATCGTGCCCTCGTTGGCGGGGGCCGGGCAGAAGCTGCAGATCCTCGAGGCGCTCAAGGTGACGGGCTTCGCGGCCCAGCTGCAGGGCTTCGGTGACGGCAAGGCCTTCGCCGACGCGCTGGTCGGTGAGCTGGGCGTCGACGTGCGCAGCCCCGAGGCGCTCGAGAAGGCCGGCCTCGACGGCTCGCGCTCGGCGGGCATGGCGGCGCTGGTGACGGCCAGCGTGTACCTCGCGCTGCCGGTGAAGGACGCGCAGAAGTTCCAGGGGGCCATCGAGACGCTGGCCCACCGCAGGCTCGGCGCCGGCGCGCTGAGCGAGCAGAAGTTCGGCGAGCTGACGGTCAGGAGCTTCGCCCCGCGCCAGGGCGAGCCCGCGAAGCTCGGCTACGTGCTGGCCCATGGCTTCGCGTTGATCACCGACGGCCCCGGCGTGGGGGCGTTGCCCGGCTTCGCGTCCATGACCGAGACCGATTCGCTCATGTCCGACCGCGGCTACATGGCCGAGCTCAAGGCGTTGCCCAAAGAGCGCGACCTGGTGGTGTACCTGCCCAACGGCACCCCGGCCCTGATGCGCGCGCCGTTCACCAGCGCCACCGGCGCCGTCTCGCTCACCCCGGCTGGCCTGTCGGTGCTCGTCAACGCCACGTGGAAGGGCGACCCCACCGAGCTGGCGTCGCTCCAGCCGCAGCCGCTCTCGAAGTCCCTGTTGGGGTACCTCCCCCGCGACGCCTTCCTCGTGACCCGCTTCTCGGGCGACCCCGCGCAGCTCGCGCCCTGGCTGCGGCAGCTCATGGGGCCGTACCTGAACCGCGCCTTCAACGAGGGCGAGTTCGACCTGACGAAGGAGCTGGGCCAGTTGCAGCCCGGCGTGGTCGCCTCGCTCTCGCTCAGCGAGCGCCCCCCGATGGATCGCGGCCTGCCGTCGCTCGACCTGCGCCAGACCAACCCCTTCACCTACGCGCACCTCTCGGGCGTCGCCCTGGCGAAGTCGGCCGACACCGTGCTGCCCACGCTGGAGAAGGTCGCCGGCTTCGCGCCGAAGTTCGGCGCCCAGATGGAGCTGCGCACCCGCGACGACGGGCAGAAGGCCATGCTCACCACCTACGCCCAGGGCGAAGGGGTGCACTTCGCGCCGAAGGGCGACCTCGTGTTCTTCGCCTCGCCGGTGCAGCGCCTCGACGCGCTGGTGAAGAGCGACGGCAAGGGCGACTCGAAGGTGGCGTCGCTCGGTGACGAGGCGCTCAGCGTGGCCGTCGACCTCTCGAAGCTCTCGGCCTCGGTGCGCGCGTTGCCCGAGAGCGCGTGGGGCATCGGCGGCTTCGCCATCAAGGCCACCACGGTGCGCTGGCTCGACGCCACGGACGACCTCAAGGCGGTCTCGCTCTCCGTCGGCGCGAAGGAGAAGGTCGTGCAGGCGCGGCTGCAGCTCACGCTCGGGCCGGCCGCGAAGTGATCTCCGTCGAAGGCGTCAGCCGCGGCTACGACGATGGCGCGCGGGGCACGGTGCGGGTGCTCGACGGCGTGAAGCTCGAGGTGGCCAAAGGCGAGTTCGTGGCCATCGTCGGGCGCAGCGGGACCGGGAAGTCGACGCTGCTCCACGTGCTCGGGGGGCTCGACACCGGCTTCACCGGCGAGGTCACGGTGGCGGGCACGAAGCTCTCGAAGTTGAAGGACGGGGCGCTGTCCCGGTTCCGCAACGAGTCGGTGGGCTTCGTCTTCCAGTCGTTCCACCTCGTGCAGGGCCTCTCGGCGCTGGAGAACGTGATGCTCCCGGCGGCCTTCGCGGCGGGGGAAGGTGGCGGCGAGGCCCAGGCCCGCGAGGCGTTGACCCGCGTGGGCCTCGGCGACAAGGCGCTGCGCCTGCCCAGCCAGCTCTCGGGCGGGGAACGGCAGCGCGTGGCCATCGCCCGCGCCCTCTTCAACCGGCCCCAGGTGCTGCTGTGCGACGAGCCCACCGGCAACCTCGACGCGCAGACCGCCGACGAGGTCATCGCGCTCTTCAAGAGCCTCAACGCCCAGGGCCTGACCATCATCGCGGTGACGCACGAGGATCGCCTGCGCGAGGCCGCGGGCCGCGTGGTGAGCCTCACCGACGGGCGGCTGTCGACGTGAAGCGCGCCGCCCTGAGGAAGCTGGTGCGGTTGCAGCTCTCGCGCGATCGCCGCGGGGCGTTCAGCTCGAGCTTCGGCATCGCCATCGGCGTCGCCTCCCTCGTGTTCTTCGTGGCCCTGGGTCTCGGCGTGGGCCGCGTGGTGCGTGAGAAGATCTTCCCCGTGGACACCAGGCTGGTGGACGTCGTGCCCTCGCAGCTCGCCATCGGCCTGTTCGGCGGCAAGCTCGACCAGGACGCGGTCGATCGCCTCGCCCGGTTGCCCGGGGTCCAGCGCGCGTACCGCAAGATGAACGTGCGCGTGCCGGCGGTGAGCTTCTACGACGGGGACTTCTTTGGGCGCCGGCTGCGCATGGGCATCGAGGTGCTCGCCGTGGGCGTCGACCCCGACTTCGTGCGTGCCGACGTGCAGCTCGGTGACTTCAGCGACCCCGGCGTGGGCAAGCCCATTCCCGTCGTCGCCGCCTCGCGGCTCATCGAGATCTACAACAAGAGCTTCGCCCCGGCCCGCTCGCTGCCCCAGCTCTCGGCGACGATGCTGGTGGGCTTCAGCTTCCCCGTCGACTGGAACCGCAGCTTCGTGGCCTCCGTCGCGCCGGGAAAGGTCACGTCGTCGCAGCTGCAGGTGGTGGGCGTGTCGGATCGCGGGCTGCTCGCCGGCGTCACCGTGCCCCTCGCCGTCGCGGTGCGCCTCAACCAGGAAGCCAACGTCGACGCGGCCACCTTCACCGGCGTCGCGCTCCAGGCGGCGTCGCCCTCGGACATTCCGGCCATCGTGGCCGCGGTCAAGGACATGGGCCTGCGCATCGACGACCAGGAGCGCCGCATGTCGGAGAACGCCGGCGCGGCCGTGGCCATCACCACCTCGGCCATGGCCCTGCTCTCGGCGCTCATCTGCCTCCTGGCGGCCTTCAACATCGCCCACGCGCTCTCGGCGGCGGTGCGCGCGCGCGAACGGGAACTGGGGGTGATGCGCGCCGTGGGGGCCAGCCGGGCCGACATCTTCCGCCTGGTGCTCGCCGAGGCGGTGGTGCTGGGCCTGGGCGGAGGGCTCCTGGGGACGATCACCGCCATCCTCGCGGCCCTCGGGGTGGATATGCTGGCCGGCCACGTGCTCCCCGAGTTCCCCTTCAAGCCCGACACCTTCTTCCTCGTCCCGGCGTGGCTGCCGCTGCTGGGCGTGGCCTTGGGCGTGCTCGCGGCCGTCGCCGGCGCGTGGCTGCCGGCCCGCCGGGCCTCGCGCATCGACCCGGCGCGCGTGCTCGCGGGGCAGGGCGCGTGAAGCCCCTGCGTCCAGCGTCCCTCG
Organism: uncultured Archangium sp.; assembly: GCA_903905455.1. GTDB lineage: Bacteria > Myxococcota > Myxococcia > Myxococcales > Myxococcaceae > Archangium_A. Next base: position 98,046 of record CAIVGN010000133.1, on the reverse strand, counting down.
TGGTGCAGGGGCTCTTCGGGGCCTTCCTCACGTGGCTCTACGTGGGTGACGTGGTCCGCTTCGTGCGCCTGGAGTCGGCCGAGGTGGCCACCGTGGGGGACGCGCCCTCGCTGGTGCTCGCGCTCCTGGGCTCGGTGGTGGCGCTGGGGTTGCTGGGCACGCTGGGCGTCACGGTGACGAGCCGCAAGCCGGCCGCCTGGCGCCCGCGCAGCCTCGCGCTCGTCGTGGGCCTGGGCCTGCTCTTCCTCGACTTCTCGTTTCTCTCGGCAAGGCGCTCACCGCAGAGCGCCGAGGAGCGGTTGCTCGCCGCGGTGCAGGCGCTCACCCAGGGCGCGAATGCCGAGGCCTCGCCCCAGTCCGTGCCGCGCGACCCCGCGCTGCTGCGCTCGTTCCTCGACGGCCTGGGGCCCGTGCCGCTCTTCCAGCAGGGGGAACGGGTGGCCCCGTGGAAGGTCGAGGTCCGCGAGCGGTGCACGGGCCCGGCGCTCGAGCCCGGCGCTTCCCCCCCGGGCACCCTCATCTACTGCGTGTCCGGCGATCGACACCGCGCGTGGGTGACCCTGGTGGGTACGGCCCTCGGGCAGACCTTCGGCGCCCCGGCCATCGTGGCCGCCGAGGGCGGGTGGCTGGGCGAGGTGTTCGCCGCCCCGGAACCGGCAGAAGAGGCAGCGCCGCCTGTGTGGGGCTCGCCTACACCCGAGGGCGAGCCGTAACTTTCGTCGCATGGCGGTCGTGCGGGCGCGTTACGCTCGCCCTCGTTTTCGTACCGACCTTCACCCTGGAAGTCGCGTGACCACCGCTCCGAAACGCCAGCCCATTCCCTTCGGGAAGTACCTCCTGCTCGATCGCGTCAACATCGGCGGCATGGCCGAGGTCTGGCGCGCCAAGACGTTCGGCGCCGGCGGCTTCGAGCGCATCGTGGCCATCAAGCGCATTCTTCCCAACATCGCGGAGGACGAAGAGTTCATCTCGATGTTCCTCGACGAGGCGAAGATCACGGTTCAGCTGAACCACGCCAACATCGCGCAGATCCACGAGCTCAATAACCTCTCGAACTCGTACTTCATCGCCATGGAGTACGTGTCGGGCAAGGACCTGCGCGCGGTCTTCGATCGCTGCCGCAAGCGCGGCGAGCCGGCCCCCATTCCGCTGACCTGCTACGCCATCGCGCAGTGCTGTGAAGGGCTCGACTACGCCCATCGCGCGAAGGACCGGCAGGGGCGCGACATGAGCATCGTGCACCGCGACGTCTCGCCGCAGAACGCGCTGGTGTCGTACGACGGCGAGGTCAAGGTCATCGACTTCGGCATCGCCAAGGCCGCGGGCAAGGCCACCAAGACGCAGGCCGGCATCCTGAAGGGCAAGTTCGGGTACATGAGCCCGGAGCAGATCCGCGGGCTCCCGCTCGACGGGCGCAGCGACATCTTCGCCATGGGCGTGTGCCTCTACGAGATGCTCACCGGCGAGCGGCTCTTCGTCGGCGACTCCGATTTCTCGGTGCTCGAGAAGGTGCGCAAGGTCGAGGTGCTGCCGCCCTCGCACTTCAACCGGAAGATCCCCGAGCAGCTCGAGCGCATCGTGATGAAGGCGCTCGCCAAGGACGTCGACGACCGCTACCAGCACGCCAGCGAGCTGGGCGAAGACCTGCGCTCGTTCATGTACTCGACGGGCAACGCCTTCGCCCGCAAGGACCTCGCCGCCTTCATGAAGGCGACGTTCGCGGAAGACTACGAGAAGGAAAAGGCGCGCATCGCGGAGTACGCCGAGGTCAAGGCGCCCGAGGGCATGCTCGCCGCCGCGGAGATGGGCTTCGGCGTGGGCCAGGTGCCGCAGATGGGTGGCCAGGCGCAGAGCCCCAGCGCGGTGACCTCGGTGCCCACCATGATGCCCATCAGCGCGGGCATGCAGAACCAGGCCGCCGGCACCTCGCCGGGCCTGCCGCCCATCGTGCGGCCCATGCCGCCCACGCTGGCGCCCGCGGGGCCGCCGCAGCAGAACCGCTCGCCGAGCCTCACCAGCATGCCGCGGCTGACCGCCGTCGCGCCCATGCTCACCAACGGCAAGGAAGAGCACGAGTCGACGGTGCTCGCCGACTCGGGCAGCGGCGCCAACCTCTTCGACGAGCCGGCGACGAACCCCGGCAACCAGGGCCGGCCCGACCCGACGCGCGCCCTCAACATCCGCAACCGGGCCGAGCCCGTGGTGCAGGACGTGGCCACCGACCCGGGCCGGCCTGCGCTCTCGCGCGGCGAGCCGCCGGGCCCCCCGGTGATGTCTCCCGCCGAGCCCCGCCGCAACACGCGCGGGCCCATGGGCCTGCCTCCGCCGCCGCCGGTGATGTCGCCCAGCGACACCTCGCCCACGCTCTCGGCGGTGCTGTACCAGCAGACCTCGAACCAGTTGCCCCAGGTCGCGCAGGCTGCGCCGTCGGGTGGCAACACCCGGTTGATCATCGCGCTGGCGGGCATCATCGCGCTGCTCATCGTCGGCGTGGTGGGCGTGATGATGTTGCGGCCCGCAGCGACGGGGCTGGTGATGGTCACCGTCCCCGACTCGGTCGCGGCCACGGCCACCTTGAGCATCAACGGCAAGCCGGTGGCCGACAAGGAATGGCCGCAGATCATCTCGGTGCCCGTGGGCAAGGTGACGGTGATGCTCAAGGCCCCCGGCTACGAGACCATCGTCGAGACGGTCGTCGTCAGCGAAGGCAACGAGCCGGCGCAGCTCAAGCAGGAACTGAAGAAGAAGGCCCCGTGACGCGGCACCGCGCGCGCGGGTGAACTCCCGAGGGGAACCCACATGGCTCGCAAGAAGACCGATGACCCACTGGCGGGACTCCCGTCGTGGGCGCAGAAGCTCGCCCAGCGGTACTACACGCGCACCGTCAGCACCTTCGTGGTCTACGGCGCGGTGCGTGACCTGCAGCCCATCACCCGGGAAGACGGGGGCCGCGAGTTCGCGAACCTCAAGCAGTTCCTCTCCGACGATCTCTTCGGGGGGCGCGACCACGTCGTCTTCTACGATCGCAGCTCCGGCATTCGCGCCGCGGCCACCGAGACCCAGCAGGACCTGAACCGGGTGCTCGCGGGCTACGACTCGCTCTACGGCACCGACTTCGCGAAGGTGATGCCCCGAGACCCGGGCCGCGCGCTGCAGGTGCTCGAGAACTACCTGCGCATGCGCCTGTCCGACGGCAAGTCGCTGGCCCTGGTGATCGACTTCGCCGAGACCATCGCGCCGGCGGGCGACATGTCGAACCTCCAGGCGGAGGACCGCTTCGTGCTGGCCACCCTGGTGAAGTGGGCGTCGGACCCCCAGTTCTTGAACGGCGATCTCTCCATCGTGCTCGTGGTGGAGAACCTGGCCGATCTCACGCCGCGCATCTCGCGCAACCCCTACGTGGCGAACATCGAGATCAACCTCCCCACCGAGGACGAGCGCCTCGACTTCGTGAAGTGGAAGCTGGAGGGCAAGAAGCTGCAGTCGATCTCCGACGTCAGCCAGCAGGCCCTGGCGAAGATGACCGCCGGCCTTTCGCGCATCAACCTGGACCGCCTGCTGACCGAGGCCATCGAATCAGGCGCGCGGATCACCACCGAGACCCTCAAGGAGAAGAAGAAGGAGATCATCCAGGCCGAGTGTCACGGGCTGCTGGAGTTCATCGAGCCCGAGTACACGCTCGACGTGGTGGCCGGCCACGCCAAGGCCAAGAAGATGCTGCGCGACGCCTCGGGGGCGCTCAAGAAGGGGCGCATCGAGGTGATGCCCATGGGCTACCTGGTGTCGGGGCCGGTGGGCACGGGCAAGACCTTCCTCGTGACGTGCTTCGCCGGTGAAATCGGCGTGCCGTGCGTGAAGTTCCTCAACTTCCGCAGCCAGTGGCAGGGCGTGACCGAGGCGAACCTGGAGAAGATCTTCAACCTGCTCAAGGCGCTGTGGCCGGTGGCGGTGATGATCGACGAGGCCGACGCGTTCCTCGGTGATCGCGACGCGGGCGGAGATTCGGGCACCTCGAGCCGCATCTTCGCCTCCATCGCCAGCTTCATGGGCAACACGGCCTTCCGCGGGAAGATCGTGTGGTTCCTGCTGACGTGCCGGCCCGACCTGCTGCCCATCGACTTGAAGCGCCAGGGCCGCGCCGAGGAGCACATCGCGTTGTTCTACCCGCAGACCGACGCCGAGCGCGAAGAGCTGTTCCGGGCGATGCAGAAGAAGACGAAGGTGAAGGTCGACGTACCCGACTTCGCCAAGCTGACCGCGGGCAACCCGTACTCGGGCGCGGACATCGAGGCGATCCTCGTGCGCGCCAAGTTCCGCGCGGTGATCGACGCCCGCGAGGAGGTCACCGCCGCCGACGTGGAGGCGGTGCTCAAGGACTTCGTGCCCCCCAGCTACCCGCTGGAGATCGAGCTGCAGAACCTGGTGGCCGTGCAGGAGTGCACCAGCCGGGACCTGCTGCCCGAGGTGTTCCAGAACCTGGAGCGCGAGTTCGTCACCCGCCGGGTGCGGGAGATCAAGACGCTCCTCGAAGAGCGCTGATCAGTCGATGCGCCAGGTGACCGGCGCGAAGTCCTTCTGCTTCGAAGGGGTGTCCTCGGGCGACAGCGACGAGGCCCCCGAGTGCAGGGTGCCGCCCAGCGTGGCGATGACCTGCAGCTCGTGCTCCCAGGTGGCGCCGTTGGGCAGCGCGGGCAGGTGCAGGGTGAGGAGCCCGTCTTCGCTCTCGTAGCGGAGGATGGCGTTGCTCGAGACCAGCTTGCCCAGGGAGGTCGAGTCGGCCTGCACGCCGGCCGGCAGCGAGAGCTCGAGCTTCATCGGCGTGCCCCCGGGGACCGAGGCGGTGAGCTTCACGTCGCCGGGCAGGCCCACCTTGAGGCTCGTGGGCAGCGTGGTCCGTAGCTCGAGGCCGCCGCCCGCTTCGTCCTTCCAGGGGGCGTACGAGATGAGCTGCAGCGCGTAGCCCAGGCCGGGCACCGCGGGCTCGGCCCTGATGGTCCACTCGTGCACGCCACCGCTGCCGCTGGCGTCGGCGCCCAGCGAGAGCACCTCCTTGAGGGTGCTGGCGTCGAAGGCCCCGGAGGTCAGCGCCTGGCCGTCGCGCAGCACGGTGATCTTCACGCCCGGAGGCACGGGGTCCTTGAAGAGCTGCACCGCGGCCCTCAGCGCCACGAGGTTCGCGCGGCCGTCACCCCACCCCGCGTACGTCGTGTAGCCCGAGAGCAGGTAGGTGCCGAGATCGGCGAGCGGGGCGTCCTTCACGCCGTCGAGCGCGAGGATGGCCATGGCCGTCGCCTCGTACGTCGAAGGCGCCCGGCCGTCGGCGCGCACCACGCCGGGGTCCACCGCGAGGTACTTCCCGCCGTCGCCCGAGTCGGTGAGCTTCTCGAGGATGAGCTTGCGGTACGTGTCGCCCGCGCCGCCGGTCAGGGCGCCCGAGGCGAGGATGGCCGCGGCGGTGTACCCGTCGTTGACGCGCGCGGCGTTGCGCTCGAAGGCGCCCGAGGCCTTGAGGGTCACCGCCGTCGCGCGTTGGCGGGCGGCGGGCGCGTCCATCGAGGCCCGGGAGGCGCGCACGCACTCGGCGGTGGTGACGAGCAGGCGCTGGAGCGTCCACCCTGTCGCGCCCTGGCAAGTGCCGTCGGCGCGCTGGGACTGGGCGACCTGCAACGCGAGGCGCTCGCCCAGCCGCGCGAGCACCGGGTTCTGCGGGTGCGCCAGCGCCGCCTCGGTCAGCAGCGTCGCGGCGTCCACCGACGGCGAGCGCGCGTACTGCATCACCCGCTGCGTCGCGAGGATCGACAGGTCGCGGATCACCGGCTCGTCGGGCGTCGCGCCCAGCGAGCGCAGCAGCGCGGGCGCCTGGCCCAGCAGCTGGAGCAGGTAGGCGTCTTCGGCCACGCCCCCGCGGCCCGGCGCTGCCGAAAGCTCGTTGCGCACGAGGCCCAGGGCGCCCGGGTACACCTGCACGCGGACGGTCTCGGTGCCGGGCAGCGGGTTGCTCGGCCCGGTGAGGGTGAAGGTGCGCGGCGCGGCGAGGGTGCCCGCCTTGCTCTGCGTCTCGCGGCGACCGGCGGGCTTGAGCTCGATGGTCTTCTCCACTGCGTCGGTCGTGCCCAGGGTGGTCTTGAAGACCGCGGTGCCCGGCCGGGTGGTGGAGAGCGTCACGTACTGCAGCGCGTTGCCGAAGGCGGGCACCTTCACCGTGGCGCCGGTGGCGGACAGCGTGCCTCCGCTGGCCCGGTACGTGAGCGCGCTGGTGACGTCTTCTTCGGTGGTGTTCACCACCTGCACCGGCACCCGCAGCGTGTCGCCCGCGTAGAGGAAGGGCGGGGTGACGGGGTCGACGTAGGTGGGCAGCGTGCCCAGGAAGCTGGCCACGGCGCCGGCCTGGCTACCCTGGCGGGAATGGGCGAGCGCGAGCACGCGCCAGGTGGTGAGGCGATCCGGCACCTTCACCGGCACGTTCGCGCGACCCTGCGCGTCGGTGACGATGAGCGGCTCGAAGAGGAAGGTCTCGGGGAACCACGCGCGGGTGGGGGCCGGCTCGAGCCCTCCGGGGGCCTCAGGGCTGGCCTCTTCTTTCGAGGCCTTGCCGTCGAGGAGTCCGCCGAACGAGTTGGAGTCGCCGAGGCCACCGCCGCGGCCCTTGGTGCCGATGCCGCCGATGCCGATGGAATCAGCGAGGCCCCCGCCGCCTTCGCCGGAGCCGAGGGACTTGAGCAGGTTGCTCCGCTTGGGCCTCGCCTTGTCCATGGGCTCGGCGGCCATGGCTTCCTCCATCGGCGGTGCCGCGGCCGACGGCATGACCATGTTCTTCTCGCGGCGGTAGACGCTGGTGTCACCCGACAGGGCGTCGGCGCTCATGCCGAAGAGGGCCTTGATGTTGTCGCCCATGCCGATGAGGGCGACGAAGGCGATGGCGAGGGCGGTGAGCCCGAAGACGATGACCTTCTTCACGGCTTCTCCTTGGCGACCCACTGCGACCAGTTCTGGGTGTCTTCCGGCAGGCGCGTGCCGTTGATCACGACCGCCCGCGGCTCGGTGAGCGCGAGCAGGTCGGTCGGCAAGCGGTGCAACCTCAACCTGCGGCCCCACGCGTCCCGGGCCGAGTCCTTGCGACCCTCGACGGCCTCGAGCGACTGGTTCCACAGCCGCGCCATCACCGGCGGGCTCATCTTTTCGGCGGCGGGCGCCGAGGTCTCCCACGTGCGCACCTGCGCGTAGAGCTCGCCGAGCACCACGTAGAAGCGATCGACCTGGGCCTCGTTGGGGTCGAACACGGTGTTGCCCATGACCGAGACCGCGGCTTCGACTTGCGGCGGAGGCGGCATCGCCGACACGCGAACCAGGGTGGCCGCCGCGGCGTTGGCCCCGCGCACGCGACCCAACGAGAGCGCCTGCGCATCCATGGATCCGAAGGCGGCGACGCCGGTGGCCTGGGGCCGCAGCGGCGCGAGCTCGTCGGCGCCGGGCAGGGTGGCGAGCTGCGAGAGGCTGTCATCGACGCCGAAGAGCCCGACGGCGGCCGCGCCCCCCACGTTGCCCAGGGTGGTCTCGATGCCCAGTTGGGCGACCTGGCCCGGGGCGTAGCGGGCCTTCTCGGGCGTCACCTTCACCGCGAGCGACGCGGTGGGCTGCACGAAGAGGAACACCTGGCCGCCGCCCCACTGCACGCCGGCCCAGCCCTGCCAGTCGGCGGGGATGGTGAAGGTCGCGGCGCGGGTCTTCTCGTCGAGCTTCGCCTCGAGGCTCTGGAAGGCGTGGGTCAGGAAGAGCTTCTCGGGCAGCTCTCCGGTGAATTCGGGGCCGCGGAGCACCTCGATCTTCACCGCGTCTCCCGGCTTGACCAGCTGCGACGACGCGCGCAGGCGAATGGAAGGCACGGTGCCCGGCGTCATGCGCAGCCGGGTGCTGCCGAAGCTCTCGGTGCCCTTCTTCGCGGTGACGAGGAACTCGTAGCCGACCATCACCGTGTCCTGAGGCCGGGCGTTCTCGTACTTCTCAGGGGCGTTGATCGACACGTGCGCCACGCCGATGGGGCTCGTGCCTTCGGCCTCTTCCGATTCGTCTCCTTCGGCAGCAACCTTCGGCAGGGTCAGCGACTTCACGCGCGAGGCGATGCACGACAGCGCGCTCTCGGCATAGGCGTCGCCCTTCACCGGCACCCAGGTGAGCTCCACGTTCCGACCCTTGAGCTTCCACTGCACCAGCCGCGGGAGCTGTCCGGACTTGACCGTCGCGCTCAGGCAATCGCGGGCCTCGAGCATGGCGTCGTCGAAGGCCGTCTCGAGGGCGCCGGGCACCGAGGGCATGCCGTCGAGCGAGACCTCGAAGTGCGGCAGTTCCTCGTCGTTGAAACCCCACACCACGTCGAAGAAGCGCTCCTTGCCGGCGCCGAGCTGGAGGCCCTTGAGGGTGCCCTCGACGCAGCGGCCCAGGCGCGAGCTGGGGGAGGTGGCGGTGGCCGCGATGGAGCCGCTGGCGCGCACCAGCAGTCCCACGGTCACCGTGGCCGAGCCGCCGAGCACGTAGCGCGCGCAGGGCACGAGCTTCGCGTCGAGGCGATCGAAGGCCATGCGGTCGGCGAGCGAGACCGCGCCGTCGTCTTCGTTGAGCCCGAGGCGCTCGCTCAGGCTGCCTCGCGCGACGAGCGGCGTGGGCGGCGGCGCGCGGAAGGGCATCGCGGGCACGATGATGTTCACCGGCGGTCCCGGGTCGACCTGCACGCTGGCCACGCCGTCTTCGTCGACGAGCGCGTCGGTGCCCTTGTCGGTGGGCTCCCACAGGCGCTTCACGTTGAGGGTGACGCCTTCGAGCAAGCGCCCGTCGGCCGTGGTGGCGCGCAGGAAGAGGCGGTTGTTGAAGCCCTCGACCAACCCGTCGGCGAGCTCAGTCACGCCGGTCACCGCGACGAGGTCTTGGGAGAGGAGCACCGAGGCCCGGCCCTCGACGCGATCCCCCGAGGGGTCCACCGCGCCGATGGCGGCGATGAGCGAGGCCTGGTCCTGCAGGTCTTCGGGCACCATGGGCAGCTCGAGGGTGAACACGCCGCTGGCGTTGGTGGTCGCGAGCTTCGGCAGGCCGGTGCCGTCGACCCAGCTGGTGGGGGGCGGCCAGGTGCCGGACACGGACCACTGGAGGTCGACCTTGGCGTTCGCGACCGGAGCGCCGGAGCTGTAGGTCACCGAGCCCTTGAGCACCGGGCGCTCGTTGCGGCGGTAGAAGGGCTTGAGCGTGGCGGCCTCGACGCGGAAGCGGGGCAGGGTGAAGGGCTTGACGGTGAAGGAGCGCGACTCGCTCTGGCTGCCGGAAGACCACGACACCGACCACTCACCCGATTCGGCGGCGTGATCGAGGGGGAAGCTGCCGGACACCACGCCCCACGATCCGCTGGGCGCGCGCTCTTCGAGCAGCACGTCCCCGGAGGGAGAGGTGACGCGCCAGGTACCCGGGCGTTCTTCGAGCGGCGTGAGATCCGAGGCGCGCAGGGCCAGCGCGCGGAACTTCACGGTGTTGCCCGGCTCGTACAGCGGGCGGTCGGTCAGCACGTGCACGCGCGCCGGCGTGTAGAGCGGCAAGGGGAGATCGAGGGTCTGTTCACCGATGGGCGAGGTGACCCGGGTGCGCAGCGTGTAGTCGCCGTCGTTCACCTTGGGGAGCTCGACCTCGCCCTGCATCGCGCTGCCGTTCGAGGCCCAGGCTTTCTTCGGCTGCAGCAGCGTCTCGCCGCTGGGGCCGACGAGGGCGACGATGGGCGTGAAGCGGGTGATGGGCTCGGTCTTGCGCGAGTCGTTGGGCGCGACGAGGTAGGTCGCGTTGACGGTGACCGTCACCCACCCCTTGGCGCCGCGCTTGAGCTCGGGGGCCGAGACGCTGATGGTCTGGCGCAGCTCGCCATCGGGGCACTCATCGAGCCACAGCCCGGTGCTGAAGCCGACGCGCAGGCAGGTGCGGGTGCTGGCGATGCCGAGAATGGCGAGGGCGGCGAGGCCGAGGCCGATGAGCAGACGACGGCTCACGGCGCCGCGGGGTGAGGAGTGCATTCGGGTGTTCCCCCTTCAGAAGAGGCGGCATCGTACCCGTCGACACACCGGGGGGAAGCGTTGTTCCACCCCTTCAGCGCCGGGCGAGCACCTGCACCACCGCACTGCGACCGTGGTGCCAGTCGCCTTCCTGCACCTCGCGCTCGCGCACTTCGAAGCGTTCGAAGGTCAACCCCTCGAGCTCGGCCTTCAGCGCGTCGGGAGGAACCAGCAGGTCGAGGCTCTTGGGGCCGCCGGTGTCGAAGGCGAGCTGGGCGGGGGTGTACGCCTCGAGCACGAAGCGGCCGCCGGGCTTGAGCGCGCGCACTACGTCGCGGTGCACGCGCGTGCGCAGCCACGGCGGCAGGTGACACCAGATGGAGAGGATGGTGCCCCAGCGCCCCTCGCCGAGCACGAAGTCGGCGAGGTCTGCTTCCTGGGTGGTGAGCGTCACGCCGCGCTCGGTGGCGAGCTGCTGTGCCTTTTCCAGGGCCTTCGGGCTCAGGTCGATGGCGGTGACCTCGAGGCCGCGCTCGGCGAGGAACACCGCGTTGCGCCCTTCACCTTCGCCCAGGCAGAGCACCGGCCCCTCGAGGTGCGTCGCGACCTCGCGCACGAAATCGTTGGGCTGCGTGCCGTACGCCCAGCCGGGGAGGGCGTAGCGGTGGTTCCAAAACTCGCGCGGGTCGGCCATGGCGCTCAGTGTTTCACGGGCAGCTGCAGATCGCCGTGCCCTGGTGCGGGGCCGGCGCGCCGTTGCTGAAGTCGTCGGCGTTCACGTCGGTGTCGGTGCACGCGACCGAGGCCCCGGTGAGCTCCTTGCGGAAGCCGGCAGTGCTGCTGGTGAGCGCCGCGGCGGGCATCGAGCCCTCGGAGCAGTTGGTGCCGCCGTAGCCGAAGAAGTCGACCAGCGCGCTGCTGTTGGGGCACGAGCCGGTGAGCGCGGTCACGGTCTGCGTGAGGGCGACCTTGCCGGTGGTGGCCGAGAGGTTGAGCGCGGTCGCCAGCGTCGTCGCGGTGCCGGGGAGCGCGGCGCCGGTCGTCCCCACGGTGCCCACGGCGAAGAGGGCAAAGGCGCCGGGGGCCAGCGTCGCGCCGGCGGGCAGCGGTGAGCTCGTCCAGCTCGTGCCGGCGGACGACGCGTACTGCAGCGCCCAACCCGTCAGCGAGACCGGCTGCCCGGTGCGGTTGTGGAGCTCGATGAAGTCGGCCTTGTACAGGGCGCCCGCGTTGCCGCCGCCACCGTAGACCTGCGAGATGACCACCGCGGCGCTGGTGCACGTCGCCGGGCCCGCGTCAGGCGTCGAGGTGCCGGCGTCAGGGGTCGAGGTGCCGGCGTCGGGCGTCGAGGTGCCCGCGTCGGGACTCGAGGTGCCCGCGTCGTGCGCCGAGCTACCCGCGTCGGGGCTCGAGGTGCCTGCGTCGTGCGTCGAGGTGCCCGCGTCATACGTCGGGGTCCCCGCGTCGTACGGCAGCGTCCCGGCATCGATCGGTTCAATCCCCGCATCAGGAGCGAAGGTGTTGGGCTCACAGATCGTCGTCGGCACCTGGTGCGCCGAGGGCGTGAGCGACTGCAGGTAGGTGGCGATCGCGGTGGCCTCTTCGTCGGTCAGCGCGTCGAAGCGAGGCATGGTGCCGCACAACTGCGCGCCCTCGTCGTCGACGCCGAGCTTCACCGCGTCGGCGATCTGCTGCGTGGTCCAGCTCCCCAGGCCCGTGTCGAGGTCAGGCGTGAGGTTGGGCGCGTACGAGCTGGTGCGCGGCAGCGCGGTGTCGATGCCGCTGAGGGCGGGGCCATGGCACTCGCCGCAGCCGTTTTCGCGGGCCACCAGCTGGCCATGCAGCACGATGTCGCTCAGCCGCGGGGTGCAGCTGCTCGCGTTGGTGGTGTTGACGATGGCCGGCACGCTGCGCAGCCAGGCCACGAGCTTCGCCGCGTCGGCGTCGCTCAGGTCGGGCTCGCGCGGCATCTCGGAGCACAGCGTCGCGCCCTCGTCGTCGATGCCGTAGCGGATGGCGGTGATCAGCGCCTCGTCGGTCCACTCGCCCACGCCGGTGGCCGGGTCGGGGGTGAGGTTGGGGGCGTAGACCGGCTGACCGCCGACGCCCGCATTCGATCCCGCGAGGAGCCCGGCCGTGGAGCTGTGGCACCCCACGCACCCGCGCGCCTGGGCGAGGGCCTCACCGACGATGACTTCGGGGGCGCGGGGCGTCAGCGCCACGGCGCCCCCATCGACCACGCCCGGCAGGGTCCCGGCATCGGAGGCCTTCTTGCCTACCGCCTGACCGCAGCCCACGAGGGTAAACGCCACCGCCACGCCCAGCGTGAGACCGCCAACGGTACTGATCCGACGCATGCCGAGACTCCGAAGCAACCCTTTGAGCGGCGCCTCAGACCTCAACCGGCCCCTTGGACGCAAGACGCAAAACACCCCAATCGGGCCGACACGAATTGACACCCTCTCGACACCTCTGCGAGGGAGGGCCGGTGCGTCACTTCCCTGCGCTGACCGTCGACGAACTCGCCCTCGAGCTGGGCAGTCGCACGCGCGCCATCGAGGCCATCAAGTGGCTCTACGCCCAGCGCCCGCTGCCCACGGCGCTGCCCGACGACATGCCCGGCGTCACCCACCGGGTGTGGAAGCCCTTCCTCGCGCGGCAGAAGCTGATCACCCCGAAGGTGACCGAGCGGCAGGAGAGCGCGGACGGCACCACCAAGTACGCCCTCGACTTCGAGGGCACCAACGTCGAGACGGTGCGCATCCCCGCGAAGGGGCGCAGCACCATCTGCGTCTCGAGCCAGGCCGGCTGCACCCGCAAGTGCACCTTCTGTGCGACCAAGGAGCTCGGCTTCATCCGCCAGCTCAAGGCCGAGGAGATGATCGCCCAGTACCTCCTGGCCCGCAGCGAGGCCCCGGCCGCGCAGCCCGCGAGCAACGTGGTGTTCATGGGCATGGGCGAGCCGATGGACAACCTCGACGAGGTGCTCCACGCCGTCGACGTGCTGACCCAGAGCCCCGCGCCGCAGCTGCGCCACGTGTCGGTCACGGTGTCCACCTCGGGCGTGTTGCCGGGGCTCAAGCGGTTCCTCGCCGAGTCGAAGGCCTCGCTGGCGCTCTCCCTCAACGCCACCACCGACGAGGTGCGCGCGCAGGTGATGCCGCAGACGAAGTCGTGGCCCATCGCCTCGTTGCTCGAGGCGCTGCGGGAAGACGCGGCGCGGCGCGCGAACAAGCGCGACTACTTCATCGAGTACGTGCTCTTCGGTGGGCTCAACGACACCGACGCCGACGCCGATCGCCTGGTGAAGCTGCTCGAGGGCATCCCCTCCCGGGTGAACCTCATTCCCTACAACCCGTACCCCGGCACCGGGCTGGAGACGCCGAGCCCCGAGCGGGTGATGGCCTTCCACGCGCGGGTGGTGAAGCAGGGGCTGTTGACCCTCATTCGCTGGCCCCGGGGCCGGGAGATCGCCGCGGCGTGTGGGCAGTTGGTGCTCTCGCGCGACGGTTCGGGCTTCTCGCCCCTGTCGGCGCCGGCCTGACCCCCCCGTTGGGGGCCATTTCAAGCGGCTGGGCTTCGACCGACTGTGGTTGAATGCGCGCGCTCATGGCCGGCGAAGTCCTCTGTCCCAAGTGTGGAACCGTCTCGCCGACCGAGACCCGGTCGTGCCCTCAGTGCGGCACGTTGCTCGCCACCAGCGTCGAGCCCACCTCGCGCAGCAAGGCGCTCTCGGGCCCCCGGCCCATCAGCGCCCGGCCCGCGGTGAAGCGCCCGGCAGCGAACGACCCGTCGTTGGAGACCGCCCCCGACGACACCATGGCGGAAGAAGAGAAGCCGGCCGCGCCCCGGAAGCCTGCGCCGCGACCGGCGGGCCCGGTGCCGTCGACGCCCCCGTCCGGCGTCAACCGCCGTACCAACGGCGGCAAGTCCGCAAACCAGGGAGAGGGCAGCTCGGCGCCGGTGACCGGCTCCCGCGACTCGCTCATCGGCAAGAAGCTGCAGGAATACGTCATCGAGTCGCGCCTCGGCGTCGGCGGCATGGGCGTCGTCTACAAGGCGACGCACCAGCTGATCGGCAAGGCCGTGGCCATCAAGGTGCTGCGGCCCGACATCGTGCAGGACCCGCGCGACATGGACCGGCTCCTCGATGAGGCGCGGATCATCAGCTCCATCAAGAACCGCGGGATCATCAACATCTTCGGCGCCGGCGCCCTCGACGACGGCCGCAATTACCTGATCATGGAGCTGCTGGAGGGCGAGGCCCTCGAGCAGCTCATGCAGCGCGAAGGCAAGGTGCCCGCCGGCGACGCGGTGATCATCCTCGAGCAGGTGCTCTCGGCCCTCTCGGCCGCGCACGAGGCCGGGGTGGTGCACCGCGATCTCAAGCCGGCCAACATCTTCCTCGTGAAGGAGGGGCCGCTCTTCTACGTGAAGCTGCTCGACTTCGGGCTCGCGCGGCGCAACCAGCAGAACGTCACGCGCATCGCCGGGACCCCCGACTACATCTCGCCCGAGCACGCGCGCGGCCGCCCCGCGGGGCCCCCGGCCGACCTCTACGGCTTCGGCATCTTGTGCTTCCACATGCTCACCGGGCAGCTCCCCTTCCTGGGCAACACGCCCATGGAGGTGATGGAGAAGCACGTGCACTCGCCGCCGCCGGTGCCGCACGAAATCAACAAGGACATCCCCAAGGCGCTGTCCGAGCTCATCTTGAAGCTCCTCGCCAAGGACCCCAGCGAGCGCCCCGACGCGGCCCAGGTGAAGGCCGACCTGCGCGCGGCCACCAAGCAGATGCGCAACGCGGCCACCATGATGAGCCTGATGGCCATCGACCCGGTGGTCGACGGGAAGGGCGGCCAGGACGACGAGAAGAAGCGCGCCCGCGAGCTCGCCGTGTCGGCGCAGGTGGCCGACCTGAAGCGCAAGGTGACCCGCAAGTGGCCCTTCGTGCTCGGCGGCGTGGTGGGCGTGTGGTTCCTCGCGGTGCTGCTCTACGTGATGTGGCCCGCGAGCCCGACGGGGCCTACGCCCCCGGTGGGCCTGGGCAAGAAGGGCCCGAAGGACGTCACGCCCCTCAAGCCGGTGCTCAAGAACCCGATGCTGGCCACCGGCGAGCCCCCGAAGTCCAACGATCCCCCGGTCGTCGCCCGGCCCGAAGATCCCCCGAAGAACCCGACCCTGAACCCCGACCCCGTGGTGCCGGTGGCCAACCCCACCACCCCCCCGGCGGCCGAAGGGGACGCGGACGCGGGCGAGGTGGCGGCGCTCGAGGAAGACCGCGACGCGCCGCTCGACGACGTCACCCTGGGCGAGAAGAAGCGCGCCAAGCGCATCGACGTGACCCTCGACGACATGCAGGCGGTGATGAAGCAGGACCCCGACCGGGCCGAGCAGTTCGAGAAGGTCTTCGCCCGGGTCAAGAAGCTGTGCGACGAGGCCACCACCCTGCGCAAGCTCGACAACTGCGAAGACGAGCTGACCAAGCAGAGCCTGCGCTTCTACAAGCAGTAGTTTCGTGGATCAGTCGGCGGCGATTTGGGTGTAGACGACGCCTCACCCATGGCTCGCGACGCGAAGAAACTGAGCGCCCCGGCGAAGTCGGCGAAGGCTGCCACGCCCGCGGCAAAGCCCTTCAAGGCATTGGTGACGCACTCCGATGCGCTGCCGCTCGAAAAGGAGCTGCTGCTGTCGATGCACGACACGATGGTCAAGGCGCGCTGCCTCGAAGAGCGCCTGATCGCCATGTACAAGACCGGCCACGGCTACTTCTGGATCGGCGGGCCCGGCGAAGAGGCCTTCAACGTGCCCCTGGGCCTGCTGATCAAGAAGGGCCAGGGCCCGGCCTTCGACTTCTGCCACTTCCACTACCGCCAGTCGGCGACCCTGCTGGCCATGGGCGAAGACCCGGTGGGCGCCATCCGCCAGATGAAGAACTCCGCCAGCGACCCCTACTCGGGTGGCCGCAACTTCGCGGGGCACTTCTCGAAGCGCGAGTGGAACATCGCCCCGGTCAGCTCGCCCATCGAGGTCCAGTACGCCATGGCCCCGGGTACGGCGCTGGTGCAGAAGCGCCACGGCGGCGACGGGGTGACCATCGTCACCGGCGGCGACGCGGGCACGGCCGAGGGCGAGTTCGCCAGCTGCCTCGTGTGGTCCTCGCGCAAGGGCCAGGAGCTGCCGGTGCTCATCCTGGTGACCAACAACCGCTGGGGCATCTCCACGCCCTTCGAGCAGGTGCAGGGCGTCGAGAAGATCAGCGATCGCGGCGTGGCCTTCGGCATGAAGACCAAGACCATCGACGGCAACGACCCCATCTCGGCCTACCTCGAGCTCAAGGAGGCCTTCGAGTACGTGCGCACCGAGCGCAAGCCGTACCTCGTCGAGGCGCGCGTCTCGCGGCTCTACGGCCACTCGTCGGCCTCGGGCGCGAACATGAACACCGTCGAGGCCGACTGCATCGCCATGTTCGAGGCGAAGCTCGAGAAGGCCGGGTTGCTGACGAAGCCGCAGGCCCAGGCCATCCGCGAACGCTACACCGAGCAGCTCGCCGACCTGGCGCGGCTGGCCAAGGAAGAGCCCTTCCCCGACGGGTCGACCATCTGGGACCACGTCTTCCACGGCGAGCCGGGTCGCGACCCCTTCGCTGGCTGAACCCTCAAACCTTCCCCTCGAAAAGAGACCCGACACCATGGCCAACATCGCGCAAGCGGTCCGCATGGCGCTGCACTTCGCCGAAGAGAACCTCGGCGTGACTGACGTCTTCGGCGAAGACGTGGGGCCCCCGCTGGGCGGCGCCTTCACCTGCACCCAGGGGCTCAAGACCAGCTGGAACTCGCCGCTCGACGAGCGCGGGATCATCGGCATGGCCATGGGCATCGCCATGGCGGGCGGCAAGCCGGTCGCCGAGATCCAGTTCTGCGACTACATCTACAACACCATCGACCTGCTCAAGCTCGCGGGCAACACGCACTGGTCGAGCAACGGGCAGTGGAACCTGCCGATGGTGGTGATGACGCCGGTGGGCAGCGGCATTCGCGGGTCGATCTACCACTCGCACTCGTTCGACGCGTCGGCCACCCACATCCCCGGGTGGAAGATCGTCATGCCTTCCACGCCCCTGGACACCTACGGCCTGCTGCTGGCCGCGTGCAAGGAGACCAACCCGGTCATGTTCCTCATTCCCAAGGCGCTGATGCGCAGCCGTGGGGTGGAGCTGATTCCCGGGGAGCCGGCCGAAGACAAGGCGCTCTCGAAGATGATCGACGCCCCCTTGGGCGATCGCAGCAAGTGGGCGCCGCAGTGGCCCGAGCTGAGCGACCCGATGATCCCCATCGGCAAGGCGAAGCTGGTGCGCGCGGGCTCGCAGCTGACGGTGGTGAGCTACGGCCGCACGCTGCCCCTGTGCGCCCAGGCCGCCGAGACGCTGGCCGCCGAGGGCATCGACGCCGAGGTCATCGACCTGCGGACCCTGTGGCCTTACGACTGGGACGCGGTGAAGGCGTCGATCGAGAAGACCGGCCGGGTGCTCTTCGTGAACGAGGACACCGAGGTCACCAACTTCGGCGAGCACCTCATGCGCCGCACCGTCGAGGAGCTGTTCTTCAAGCTCCTCGCGCCGCCCAAGCTGCTGGCCGGGAAGTTCGTGCCGGGCATCGGGCTGGCCGACCCGCTGGAAGCCGCCTCGGTGCCGCAGCAGCACGACGTCGAGCACGCCATGCGCACCCTGGCCGTCGTCGCGCCCTGAGCTTTCGTTGGCCCCTGGAAACAACCACGGCCGCTCACCCGGTGAAGGGGAGCGGCCGCGCACTTCAGGTCCGGGGGGGATGAAGCTTCAGTTCGTGTACATGACGTTGTCGTAGAGCTTCTGGAACTCTTCGAGCTTCAGCTTGAAGACGCCGTCGTTGGCGCCGTTGCCCGCGGGCTCTGATTCGCCCCAGGGGTTGCGCAGCACCACGTAGCGCTCGGTGCCCGTCTTCTCGTAGCCGAGGATGGAGTACGCGTGGTCGCCGTACACGCCGGTGTTGGCGTAGTTCACCGGCCCGCCGTCATCGTGGGTGCCCGCGGCGACCGGCTTCTTGGCGTCGATGGCGGTGGTGATGGTCTTCCACACGTTGTCCGCGCTGCCCGCGGCGTTGATCGACTTGCCCTGGGCGCCGGTGAAGTCTTCGAAGACGTCGGCCGACGAGCCGCCGTTGCCGATGGTGTTGTAGCTGCCCTTCCACTGGGCGTAGGCCTTCTCCACCAGGGGGAACCACATCTCCATCTTGCTGGTCTCGCCGCTGTTGCTGCTGTGGCCGTAGAGCGGGCCACCCCAGCTGCGGGCGTAGAAGTCGCCGTCGATGCGTACCGGCACGTCCTTGGTCTTGCCGGTCGCCCAGTCGCGCTCCTTGAAGGTGACGGTGTACGTGCCGTCGCCGTTGGCCTTGACCATGTTGTTGATCACGTCGGGGTTCGCCTTGGCGATGGCCGCGACGGCCGCGGGGAAGTAGCAGTTGCCCAGCTGGCCCTGCTGCACGTCACCCGAGTCGACGCCGTTGACGAAGAGCGGGCCGTTGAAGGTCTTCTTGCCGAACTTGGGCGTGCCGTCGGTGTTCAGCTCGTCCTTGTGCAGCGCCGGGTCGGGGAGGATGTCGCCGGTGGTGGTGCCGCCGGGCACGGTGACGTTGCCCACCGTCACGCGGAAGTCCTTGTTGTTGGCGCCGTCGGAGGCCGCGACCGAGAAGTTGTCGCCGGCGTTGCCCTTGAGCTGGAGGTTCTTGGGGAAGGTGCCTTCGCCGTCGAGAGTGACGACCTGCTTCTCGCCGGTGCGCAGGTTGGTGAACTGCACCTTGGCGCCGGGCTCGGAGATGGGCCGGCCTTCGTTGATGTTCTCGACGTTGATCGCGCCGCCCGTGCCGGCGGTCAGGCCGATGCGGAACACGGCGACCTGCGCGTTGCGGGTGTCCGAGGTCTCGGCGGTGTTGGCCTTGACGTTGACCCAGTCGGAGGTGGTGCCATCGGCGTAGCGCGCGCGCATGCGGATGACGTCGCCTTCCTTCATCGCCATGTCGCCCTGGAGCTTGGCGCCCGAGAAGTTGCCGCTCGCGTCGGCCTTGCCGATCACGAAGGTGTCGTCGTTGTGGTACCGGCCCACGGGCGACTGCGAGAGGTTGATGGCCTCGATGGTCGCGCCCGCCTTGGTCTTGCCCGACAGCCCGCTGGCCTGGTCGGTGGTGACGGTGAGCCCGTTGACGCCGATGTCCGTGTTCCCGCCCGGCGAGGTGCGCCCCAGCACCGCCTCGAGGAACTGCTTGGCCGACGCCTCGAGGGGCACCGTGCCCGCGTCGAGGATCTGCGCCAGGTCCTTCTTCTCGCCCGCCGACAGGCCCTTCTGGGCGAAGGCGATCTGCTGCGCCTGCGTCATGCCCGGCTTCTTCAACTCGGTCAGCGCCTTGCTCGCCGACCAGCCGCTGCGATCACCCACCTCGGCGAGAATCTGCAGCGCCTGCTCGGTGCCCAGCTTCAGGCTCGGGTTGGACCGCTTCTGGGTCTCGAAGGCGGCGTACAGCGTGGCGAGTCGGCGATCGGTGATGATGGGCATGGGCGTCGTCCGTGGGTGAGTGAGGCGAGGTGCCGAATTGTCGTACATCGGCCCACGCGGGTTGCGTCCCGGGTGGAAGAAACCCGGAGAGCCTATGTAACCGACTGGAATAACGCTAGTTGACGACCACGTTCAGGCTTGCCGTGACGGCGCCGGAGGCCGCATCCACCGTGGAATTCCCCGGGGAAATCGCGCTCACCAGGCCCTCGCTGCCCGCCGCGTTGCTCACCTGGGCGACGGCCGGGTTGGTGCTGGTCCAGGTCACGGACGAGGTCAGGTTCTGCATCGATCCGTCGCTGAAGTAGCCCGTGGCGGTGACCGGGGCGGTGGCCCCGCTGGCGAGGCCCAGGCTGCCGGGGGCGAGGCTCAGCAACACCAGCACCGCGGGCGTCACGGTGTGCGCGGTGCTGCCGCTGACGGCGTTGAAGGTCGCGGTGACGCTGACCGTGCCGAGGTCGACGGTCGACAACAGGCCCCGGCTGCCGGCGGCGTTCGAGACCAGGGCCACGTTCTCGTTGCTCGAGCTCCAGGTGGCGTTGGCCAGCACCTGCGTGGTGCCGTCGCTGTAGGTGCCGGTGGCGATGAACTGGCGGCTGTAGCCCAGCGCGGTGCTGCCGCCGGCGGGGCTCACGTCGATGCGGGTCAGCGTGGTCTGGAAGACGACCAGGTTCGAGCTGCCGCTGAACCCGCCGAAGCTCGAGGCGATCGACGTCGCGCCCGTGGAGAGCGTGGTGGCCAGCCCGTTGCTGCCCACGGCGTTGGAGATGTTGGCCACGGCCGGGGCGCTCGAGCTCCAGGTGGCCTGGGCGGTGAGGTTCTGGGTGCTGCCGTCGGTGTAGTGGCCGGTGGCGACGTACTGCCGCACCGAGCCCAAGGGGGCGCTGCTGTTGCCCGGGCTCACGGTGAGGCTGGTCAGCTGCGCGGCGGTGACGGTGAAGGGCGTGCTGCCGGTCACGCCCATGCGGGTGGCGGAGAGGGTGACCGCGCCCAGGCCCGGCGTGGTGGCGAGGCCCCGGCTGCCGCTGGCGTTCGAGACCACCACCTTCGCCGCGTCGCTGCTGGCCCAGGTCACGCTGTCGGTGAGGTCCTGGGTGGTGGCGTCCGAGTACACCCCCGTCGCCGCGAACTGCTGCGTGAGGCCGCGCGGCCGCGAGACGTTCTGGGGGGTGACCTGCACCTGCTGCAGCAGCGCCGCCGAGACCACCAGCGGGGTGCTGCCGGTGACGCTGCCCACGGTGGCGAAGACCACGGTCGAGCCCGCGCGGGCGGCGCTGACCATGCCCCCGGCGACGGTGGCGATGGTCGCGTCACCGGTGCTCCACGACGCGGTGGCGCTGAGGTCTTGCGTGCTCGCGTCTGAGTAGACGCCGGTGGCCACGAGCGCCGTGGTGAGGCCGGCGGGCACGCTCGGCGCGCTGGGCGTCAGGTCGAGGCGCTGCAGCACCGCCGCGCTCACCGTCACGCCCGTGGTTCCGGAGAAGCCCCCGAAGCTCGCGCTGAGCGTCGCGGTGCCCAGGGCCAGCGCCTGTACCCGGCCCTGGCTGCCCGGCGCGTTGCTCACCGAGACGTGGGCGCCGTCGGTGCTCGACCAGGTGGCCTGGCCGGTGAGGTCGGCCGTCGTGCCGTCGGTGTACACGCCGGTGGCCGTCAACTGCAGGGCCAGCCCGCGCGGCACGGTGGGGCTCGAGGGCGTCAGCCCGATGGACACCAACAGCGCCGGGGTGACCGTCAGCGGGGTGCTGCCCACCACGGCGCCCGAGCTGGCGAGCACGGTGGTGGCGCCGGTGCCCAGCGTCTGCACCAGGCCGCGGCTGCCGGCGGCGTTCGAGACGTTGGCCACGGCGCCGTCGGCGAGGCTCCAGGTGACGCTGGCGGTGAGGTCCCGGGTGCTGCCGTCGGTGAAGGAGCCGGTGGCGGTCAGCTGCACCGACTGCCCCTTGGCGAGCGAGGGCGTGGCGGGGGTGACCGTCAGCGTGGTCAAGGCGGCCGGGCTCACGGTGAGGCTCGCGCTCGCGCTGAAGCCCGAGAGCGCCGCGGAGATGGTGGTGGTGCCCTCGAGCAGCGCGGTGGTGTGCCCGCGCGTGCCCGGCGCGTTGGACACGGTGGCGATGCTGGGCGCGGTGGTGCTCCAGGTCGCCGTCTCGGTGATGGGCGCGCTGGTGCCGTCGGAGAAGTGGCCGGTGGCCACGAAGCCCTGCGCGAGGCCGCGCGGCACCGAGGCCGTCGCCGGCGTCACGTCGAGGCCCTGCAGCGCGGCGGCGCTGACGGTGAAGCTCACGCTGCCGGTGACCCCCAGCGCGGTGGCCGAGATGAGCGCGGTGCCCTGGGCGCGGGCGAGCACCAGGCCTTCGCTGCCGGCGCTGGTGGAGACGGTGGCCTTCGTGGTGTCGGCGGAGGACCAGCTCACGAAGTCGGAAAAGGGTTGCGTGGTGGCGTCAGAGAAGAGGCCGGTGGCGGTGAGCTGCACCGTGAAGCCGGCGGCCGCCGTGGGCAGCGGCGGGGTGAGCTCGATGGCCGTGAGGGTCGCGTTGGTGACGACCACGTCGACCGCGCCGGTGATGCCCGCGCAGGTGGCGGTGATGGAGACGGTGCCGCCGGTGAGGCCGGTGACCCGGCCGCGCACGCCCGAGGCGTTCGACACGGTGGCGATGGCCGGCGCGAGGCTGGCCCACACGCAGACGTCGGTCAGGCCCTGGGTGGCGCCGTCGGTCCACACGCCGGTGGCGTGCAGCGCGATGCGGGTGTCCTTCGCCAGCCGCGGCGTGGCCGGGGTCAGCTCGACGCGCGAAAGGGTCGCCGCGGTGACGGTCACCGTGGTGCCGCCGCTCTTGCCCCCGAAGGTCGCGGTGAGGCCCGTGGTGCCCTGCGCGAGGGCGGCGAGCAGGCCTTCGCTGCCCGCGGTGTTGGACACCGACGCCACGCCCGGCGCGGCGCTGGCCCAGGTCACCTGCGTCGACAGATCTTGCGCGGAGCCGTCGCTGTAGCGGCCGGTGGCCGCCAGGCGCAGCGAGGCGCCCAGGGGCACCGAGGGCTGGGTGGGGCCGACCTCGATGGTGTCGAGCGTCGCCGGGGTCACCGTGAGGGCCGCGGTGGCGTGGGTGGCGCCGAGCTGCGCGTGCACCGTGGCGGTGCCCGCGGTCAGCGTGGTGACGAGCCCCTCGGTGCCCGCGGCGTTGGCCACGGTGGCCACGGCGGAGTCGCTGCTGCTCCACGCGACCTGGGTGGTGACGTCGGCCGTCGAGCCGTCGCTGAAGGTCGCGTCGGCGCGCAGCGTGGCCGTGGTGCCCCGGGCGAGCAGGATCGAGGGCGGAGTGATGGTCAGGCTGCTCAGCGTGGCCGGGGTGAGCACCACGTCGGCCGAGGCCTCGAGGCCCATGGCGCTGGCGAAGAGGCGCGTGGCCCCGGCCTTCAGGCCCAACACCCGGCCGCGGCTTCCGGCCATGTTCGAGACCGAGGCGACGTCGGCGGCCAGGGTGCTGAAGGTCGAGTGCTCGGTGTAGTCGAGGGTGCTGGCGTCGCTGTAGGTCGCGGTGACGGTGAAGTCGCGCGTCAGGCCCACGGCGATGGTGGCGCTGCCGGGCGTCAGCTCGATGCGGGTGATGGTGGCCGCGGTCACCTGCAGCTCCGCGGTGCCGAGCATGGCGCCCAGCTGGGCGGTCACCGTGGCCGCGCCGACCAGCAGCGCGCGCACCTCGCCCTGGCTCCCCGGTGCGTTCGAGGCCGAGAGCGTCGCCGGTGCGCTGCTGCGCCAGGTGACCTGCGTGGTGAGGTCGGTCACCGTGCCGTCGGAGAACACGCCGGTGGCCACCAGGGCATCGGTGACGCCCAGCGGCAGAGAGGCGGCCGCCGGGGTCAGGTCGATGCGCACCAGCACCGCGTCGGTCACGGTGGCCACGGTGCGGCCGGTGCGTCCCCCGACGCTGGCGAAGACGGTCGCCGGGCCCAGCGCGAGGGCGGCGGCTTCACCGCGCGAGGCGCCCTGGCTCGAGATGGACACGCGGGCGGGCGCCGAGCTGGCCCAGGTCGCCTGCGCGGTGAGGTCCTGCGTGGAGCCGTCGGTGAAGAGGCCCGTCGCGGTGAAGGGGAGCCGGGTGCCCAGCGGGAGGTTGGGCGCGGTGGGCGCGACCTGCACCGACAGCAGGTCGGCGGCGGAGATGGTCAGGGGCAGGCGAGCGGTGACGTTGCCCACGGTGGCGCTCAGCTCGGTCACGCCCTCGGCGAGGGCGGTGACGCGGCCGCTGGTGCCCGGCGCGTTGGAGACGCTCGCGAGGGCGGGGTTCGCCACGCGCCAGAGCACCTGGCCGGTGAGGTCCTGGCGGGAGCCGTCGGTGAGCACGCCCCAGGCGCTCGCGGCGAGGGTGAGCCCGCGGGCGACGGTGGCCGGCGTGGGCCCGAGTTCGAGGGTGGTGACCGCGGCGTCGGTGACGTCGAGGGCGCGGCTGACGCGCACCGCGCCGAAGCTCGCGGTGATGGATGCGTGGCCCACGGAGACGGCGCGCGCCAGGCCTCCGGTGACGGTGAACACGGCGTCGTTGCTCGAGGCCCAGCTCACCTGCAGCGAGAGGTCGGCGGTGGTGCCGTTGGAGAACACGCCGGTGGCGGTGAAGCGCCGGCTGGTGCCGATGGCCAGGGTGGCGAGCGAAGGCGAGAGCTCGAGCGAGGTGAGCGTGGCCGCGGCCACGGTGACGTCGCTGGCGCCCTCGTGGCCGAGCACGGTGGCGGTGACCTGCGCGCTGCCCAGGGCGCGCGCGGCGACGAGGCCCTCTTCGCCGGGCAACTCGGAGGCGAAGGCGATGGCCGGCGCCGACGAGCGCCAGGTGGCGCGGGTGGTGACGTCGAGAGAGCTGCCGTCGCTGAGCACCGCGGTGGCGGTGAGCTGGCGGTTGACGCCCAGCGGGAGCGCCGGGGCCGCGGGCTGCACGTCGAGCTGGTCGATGGTGGCCGCGGTGACGTCGACGGGCACGGTGGCCAGCAGCCCCTCCACCGAGGCGGTCAAGGTGGTGGCGCCCACGCGCCGGCCGACGATGGCGTTGCCCTCCATGGAGGCGATGGCGGGCACGAGGCTCGTCCACACGGCCTCGGCGGTCACCTCGCGCTTGGCGCCGTCGCTGTCGATGGCCATCACGGTGAGCGGCACCCCGAGGCCCACGGGCAGCACCGGGTGCGGCGGGTCGAGCTGAAGCTCGCGCAGCGCGGCGGGGCCCACGATGAGGGGGCGCGTCAGGGTGCGCTCGGCGTAGCGCACGCGCACCACCGTCTGGCCCTGGCGCAGCGAGCGCACCACGCCCGGCGCGTCGCCGACCGTGGCGATGAACTCGTCGTCCACCGACCACAGGGCGTCGGCGGTCACGTCCCTGACCGAGCCGTCGGAGAAGAGGGCCGAGGCCACGTACTGCACGCTCTCGCCGCGGGCGACGCGGGCGTTGTCGGGCGTCACCGAGAGCGAGCTGAACTCGACCAGCGTTCGCGGACACCCCGAGAGGGCGAAGAGGCACAGCGCCGCGATTGCGCGAATGGAGTTCATGGGCTTCCCGCTTCCTTCCCCGGCGCAGACACGCACCGGGCCCCTGCACTTCATGGGTCGGGCCAGACGTACGGCGCGTGATTCTGCGGACCTGGGGTGGCCAGAGGCGAGTCATCGGGTGTGCGCCGGGTCGGCCCCACCTCATCAGCGTGGCTTGATGTCTCCAGTGGAGACTCTTGGGCCCGGATCACTGATTCCAGAGTCGATTTGACGGCCATC
Source organism: uncultured Archangium sp. (assembly GCA_903905455.1). Taxonomy (GTDB): domain Bacteria; phylum Myxococcota; class Myxococcia; order Myxococcales; family Myxococcaceae; genus Archangium_A. Next base: position 72,698 of record CAIVGN010000133.1, on the reverse strand, counting down.
GCAGGAACGCTGCGCTAAGGATCCGCGCCGTCGTCCCTGTCTGTTCCTCCCAACCACCCTGGAGTCACCATGAGCTTCCGCATCCGCAAGGCCGCCGTCCTGGGCGCCGGCGTGATGGGCAGCGGCATCGCAGCGCACCTCGCGAACGCCGGCATCCCCGTCATTCTCCTCGACATCGTCCCGCCCCAGGCCGCTCCGGGTGAGCAGACCGAGGGCAAGGCGTTCCGCAACAAGTTCGCCGCCAGCGCGCTCTTGAACCTGCGCAAGCAGCGCCCCGCGCCGCTGATGACCGAGAAGGCGCTCTCGCTGATCGAGATCGGCAACTTCGACGACGACCTGGCGCGCGTCGGCGAGTGTGACTGGGTGGTGGAGGTCATCAAGGAAGACCTGAAGCTCAAGAACGGGCTCTTCGCGAAGCTCGAGCCGCTGGTGAGCAAGACCTGCATCGTCAGCTCGAACACCTCGGGCATGAGCATCGAGGGCATGACCGAGGGCCGCTCGGAAGACTTCAAGAGCCGCTTCCTGGTGACGCACTTCTTCAACCCCGTGCGCTACATGAAGCTGCTGGAGCTGGTGCCGGGCAAGAAGACCAACCCCGCGGTGCTGGCCTCGCTGGCCGAGTTCGGCGAGCGCACCCTGGGCAAGGGCATCGTCTACGGCAAGGACACCACCAACTTCATCGCCAACCGCATCGGCACCTACGGGATGATGCGCACCATCCAGTTGATGGACCAGCACGGCGTGACCATCGAGGAGGTCGACAAGATCTTCGGGCCGGCCATGGGCCGCCCCAAGTCGGCCGTGTTCCGCACCGCGGACATCGTGGGCCTGGACACGTTCCTCCACGTGACGAAGAACTGTTACGACTCGCTGCCCGCGGACCCCGCGCGCGAGACCTTCAAGGCGCCGGTCTGGCTCGAGCAGATGGTCGAGAAGAAGATGCTCGGCGACAAGACGGGCAGCGGCTTCTACAAGAAGAGCAAGGGCGACGGCGGCAAGGAGATCCTCGTCCTCGACCTCAAGACCTTCGAGTACCGCGCGCAGAACAAGGTGCGCTTCGAGTCGCTGGGCGCGGCGCGTGACGCCGAGACGCTGGAAGAGAAGATCCGCGTGGTGCTCGGTGGCACCGACAAGGCCGCGAAGTTCGCCGAGCAGGTGACGCTCGACACCCTGGCCTACGCCGCGCGCCTCATGGGCGAGATCGCCGACGACGTGGTGAACGTGGACCGGGCCATGCGCTGGGGCTTCGCGTGGGAGCAGGGCCCCTTCCAGACGTGGGATGCGTACGGCGTCGACAAGGGCGTCAAGCGCATGCACGAGCTGGGCATTCCCGTGGCGCCGTGGGTCGAGGCGATGGTCGCCGCCGGCCGCACCAGCTTCTACGGCCAGGAGCGCCAGTTCGACACGTACTGGAACATCGGCAGCAAGTCGGTGCGCTACGTGCCGGAGGTCGAGCGGCAGATCACCGTCGACGGGCTCAAGCGGGCCAACAAGTTCATCAAGGGCAACGACTCGGCTTCGCTCTACGACATGGGCGACGGCATCGCGCTGCTCGCCTTCCACTCCAAGATGAACAGCATCGACACCGACATCATCGCCATGATGCACGACTCGGTCGAGTGGGCGGAGCGGCACTGCAAGGGCCTGGTCATCGGCAACGACGGGGGCAACTTCTCGGCGGGCGCGAACATCGCGATGCTGCTGTGGGCCTCGAAGGAAGGGCAGTGGGCCGACATCAAGAAGCTCGTCGGCGGCTTCCAGTCGGCCAACCAGCGCATGCGCTACTCGACCATCCCGGTGGTCACCGCGCCCTACCAGCTGGCGCTGGGCGGCGGCTGCGAGGCGACCATGGGCGGCAACACCCAGGTCGCGGCGGCCGAGACGTACATCGGGCTCGTGGAGTTCGGCGTGGGCCTCATCCCCGGTGGTGGCGGCAACATGCAGCTGCTGCGCAACCTCTCGGGCATGTACGGGGGCACGAAGGACATCGACTCGTTCAACTTCGTGAAGAAGGCGTTCCTCACCATCGGCACCGCGAAGGTCGCGACCTCGGCCGAAGAGGCCAAGGAGTTCGGCTTCCTCGCGCCCGATGCGTTCATCTCCATGAACCGCGATCACCTCCTGGCCGACGCCAAGGCGCGCGCCCTGGGCATGGCCGAGGCCGGGTTCCGCCCGCCGCGGCAGACCACCTTCCTGCTGCCCGGTCGCAGCGGCGCGGCCACGGTGGACATGCAGCTCTACGACATGGTGCTCAACCACCAGATCAGCGACCACGATCGGCTCATCGGCAAGAAGCTGGGCATGGTGCTGACCGGTGGTGACACCTCCACCTCGACGCCGGTGACCGAGCAGCAGTTGCTCGACCTGGAGCTCGAGGCCTTCCTCTCGCTGTGCGGCGAGGCGAAGACGCAGGACCGGCTCCAGTTCATGCTCGAAAAGGGCAAGCCGCTTCGCAACTGACGCCATCTACGGAACTGAAAAGGAACCAAGACCATGACCCAGCGAATCGTCATTGCCAGCACCGCGCGCACGCCGTTCACCCGCGCGCACAAGGGTGAGCTGAAGGACACGCGGCCCGACACCATGGCCGCCCACGCCATCCGCGAAGCCGTGGCCCGCGTGCCCGGCCTGAAGTTGGAAGAGATCGAAGACGTGGTGCTCGGCTGCGCCATGCCCGAAGGCGAGCAGGGCAACAACGTGGCCCGCGTGGCCGCGCTGATGGCCGGCCTGCCGGACACCGTGTCGGCCATGACCGTCAACCGCTTCTGCTCGTCGGGCGTGCAGTCCATCGCCATGGTCGCGCAGGCGATCCTGGCGGGGCAGTACGAGGTGGGCGTCGCCGGCGGCACCGAGACCATGACCATGATCCCCATGGGCGGGAACAAGTTCTCGGCCAACCCCGAGGTGATGGAGAGCCACCCCGAGGTCTACACGACCATGGGCGCCACGGCCGAGAAGGTCGCCGCGAAGTTCTGCATCACCCGCGCCGACCAGGATGCCTTCGCCGCCGCGTCGCAGAAGAAGGCGAGCGAGGCGCGCGAGAAGGGCCTCTTCAAGGACGAGATCGCTCCCATCACGGTCACGCTCTACGACGAGAACGGCAAGGGCAAGCAGGTCACCGTCAGCGACGACACCATCATTCGCGCGGAGACCACGCTCGAGGGCCTCACCAAGCTCAAGCCGGCCTTCGACCTGAAGGGCACGGTCACCGCCGGCAACGCGTCGCCGCTGACCGACGGCGCGGGCGCGGTGGTGGTGATGAGCGAGGCCAAGGCCAAGGCGCTGGGCGTCAAGGCCCTGGGCTACTTCATCGACTTCGCGGTGGCCGGCGTGCCGCCCGACGTGATGGGCATCGGCCCGGTGCCCGCGGTGCGCAAGCTGCTCGCCAAGAACAAGCTCACGGTGAAGGACATCGACGTCTTCGAGCTCAACGAGGCCTTCGCGGCGCAGTCGCTGTACTGCATCCGCGAGCTGGGCCTCGACCCGGCGAAGGTGAACCCCAACGGCGGCGCCATCGCCATGGGGCACCCGCTGGGCGTCTCGGGCACGCGCATGACGGGCACGCTGCTGCGCGAGCTCAAGCGGCGCGGCGGGAAATACGGCGTCGTCACCATGTGCATTGGTGGCGGCATGGGCGCCGCGGCGCTCTTCGAAGTGGCCTGACTGCCGCCGGCCCGGGCATGTGACTAGAGTCGACAATCGTCATGGTTCTCCTGCTCGGGCTCGCTCTCGTTTCACTGGTCATCGGCGTCGTCGCCGTGGTGCTCCTCGCGGGGCGTCGCGGCGTCGAGGTCGTCTCTCTCGAGCGGCCGCCGCCCGGGGTGCCCCCGGTGCCCGGGCAGCAGCTCGGGCCTGAGGCCACCCCCGAGCAGTTGGTCCGCGCGGGGCGGAAGATCGAAGCCATCAAGCGCTACCGCGAGCTGACCGGCGTGGGCCTGCGCGACGCGAAGGAGGCCATCGAGGCCTTCGAGCGCGAGGGCACGCTGCGCCTCCCCGCGAAGACCGCCCTGCTGCGCCAGGTCAACGACTCGGAGATCGAGGCGCAGATCCGCACCGGGCACCTGATCGACGCCATCAAGCTGTATCGCGAGAAAAATGGCGTGGGGTTGAAAGAAGCGAAGGACGCGGTGGAAGCGTGGCGTGACCGCATGCGCGCCAGCTGAGCTAGACCGCAGGGCATGAAGAAGCAGAACGACGGCGAACTGCCCGCGGCGCTGGTGGAGCTGCTCGAGGCGATCATCGATCGAGAGCTGGCTACGCGGCTGACCGACGTGCTCACCGCCGCGGGCCGCTGCATCGAGCGCCTGGCGGGCATCAACCTCGTGGCCCTGGAGCCCGCCGACGCCGACGACGGGTCGGCCGACCTCGCGCTGTGGGAGAAGATGGCCCCCACGGTGGGCGAGATGGTCGTGGCGGTCAACGAGCTGTGCACCGTGGTCGACGAGTGCCTGCCCACCACGGGCAACCGCGAGAGCCTCTTCGGCCGCGAGGGGTCTGATCAGCGCGCCGAGTACGAGGCCACGGCGGTCTTCCGCAGCATCAGCCCGCTGATCAAGAAGGAGGTCGGCGAGGTCGGCAGCCTCATGCGCCGGCCCGAGATGCTCTCGAGCCCCTGGGGGTTGCTCTCCGAGTTGCAGCGGCTGCGCGCCCAGATCCGCGCGCGGGTCAGCGACGGGGTGTACCTCCTGGCCGCGGCCCTGGGGGCGGTGTCTCGCGACGAGGTGGTGCCGGGTTACGGGCAGGAAGTGCTGCGCGCCCTGAGCTTCCGCGCCACCGAGACCGCCCTGCGCCGCACCGCCCAGCAGCGCCTCGAGGCCGCCCCCCCGAGCGCCGGCGACGCGCTGGCGCGCAACATCGAAGAGGACTTCGCGGTGCTCGGCTCGATGCCCGCATGGCGCCACGTGAAGATCGACACCAAGCGCGCCATGCTGCGGCTGCGCGCCCAGCTCAAGGCGGCCTCCACCAGCGGCGCTACGGCCGAAGAGGTGGGCGCCCTGGTGCGGCCGATGCTTGAGCTGCTCGGCGCGACCAGCTTCGAGCTCTCCCGGGCGGTGCTCATCTCGCACGACCGCGACGCGCGGAACCTGTCGCTGCGGCGCGCCGAGCAGGCCGAGCTGCACCTCTCGCTCGAGACCGGCGCCGCCGGCTGGGCGCTGGAGGCCGCCTTCGACGCAGCCCAGCCCCTGCGCGGGGTCGACGAGGTGGTGGACGAGCTGCTGCGCCAGGCCGCGAAGTCGAACGTCGCCGAGCTGGAGGCGCAGGAGCTGATGCCGCTGACCGCCGAGCTGGCCAGCGCGCTCAGCCGCCTCGACCTTTGAAGAGCGCCGCGCGCGAGGTCTGGCCGCTCTTGCGCACGGCCTCGGCCTCGTCGGTCAGCTCGAAGTGCGCCAGGTACTTCGCCACGCGCTCCGCGAGGGTCGGCGCGGCGATGGCCTCGCACAGCTCGTCGGCGGCGTAGCTGCGGCACACCGCGGGGCGCTGCTCGTAGGCGGTGCACAGGTCGTCAGGACCCAGGTGCGGGCAGCGCAGGCCCAGCGGCTTGTCGAGGGCGGCGATGTCGGGGGCCACGCAGCAGGCGCCACACTTCGTGCATTCGTGCGCCACGGGGCCTTCAGTCACGCCCGAGGTAGACGTTGTCGATGCACGCGGTGTCGTTGAGCCCGTCGAAGTACTCGCCGCGAATGCGCACGCTGCGCAGGTCCCCGAGCACGGTGCGCAGGTCGGCCTCGGTGGCGGCTGCGCCGGGGCCGGTGGGCTCGTCGATCTTCCAGCCCGAGTCGGCGTCGAGGCGCACCGAGTACGGCGTCCAGTCGAGGCCCGGCGCGAAGCGGAAGAACCAGGTCACGGCCAGCCCGCCGCCGTTGAGCACCACGTCGCGGCCGCGCACCTGGTTGTAGATGCTGCCCTGCTTGAGGTCGAAGGTGAGCCGCTTGCCGAAGGTCGAGCTGGCGTTGCCCAGGTACTTCTGCGGCGCCACGAAGTACCAGATGTCGCCGTCGCCCTCGTCCTTGCCGCAGAGGTGGCCGGCCGGGTTGCCGCCTTCGCGCTCGAGCGTGGGGGTGGTCAGCGGGCCGTTGTTCGAGAGCGTCCACCCCTCGGAGTCACCCTCGAAGGTGCTGCCCGCGTAGGCCGCCGGCCCGCAGGCGGCGGAGGCGAAGGCGAGGGTGACGACGGCCAGGAGACGCACGCGGCCGTTCTAGCAGAGCGCCGCCCCCTGTCATGGCGCCGGTGACCACGGCTTGAGGCCCGCGATGCGCTCGGCGTCGGCGGTGACCTCTTCCACCTGCGCGCGCTCGCGGCGACAGAAGTCCTTCACGGCCGTCTCGAGGCCGCGGTGGAAGATGCGGTGCACCGAGTGGATCTGCGTCGGCTCGAAGCCCCGGGAGATCTTGTGCTCGCCGCCCGCGCCCGGCTCGAAGGCCTCGAGCCCGCGGCCGATGGCGTCGTCGATCGAGTGGTACAGGCAGACGTGAAAGTGGAGGAAGGGGAACTCCTGGAAGCAGCCCCAGTAGCGGCCGTAGAGGCGCTGGGTGTTGAAGAGGTTGAAGGCCCCGGCCACCACCTCGCCGTTGCCGCGCTGGGCCACCACCAGCTCGATGGCGTCGGGCATGCCGGCAAAGGCGCGGTGGAAGAAGTCGCGGGTCAGCTGCACCGGGCCCCAGGCGTGGCGCGAAGCCGTGGCCTCGTAGAAGCGCCACGCGAGCTGGGCGTGCGCGTGGGTCAGCTCGCCGCTGCGCACGGTGCGCAGGGTGAGGCCCTGGGTGGCCGCCGCACCGCGCTCGCGCTTGAACTGGTTGCGGCGCTTGCTGTCGAAGCGCGAGAGGTAGTCGTCGTAGGTGCGGTAGCCCGGGTTCTGCCAGTGGTACTGCATGGTGCCGCGGCGGAAGAAGCCCTCGGCCTCGAGCGCCAGCGCCTCGTCTTCCGGGGGGAAGAGCACGTGCACCGACGAGCAGCCGGCGTCCTTCGCGAAGTCGGTCATCGCCGTGAGCAGCAGGCGGCGCAGCCTCGGCTCGTCTTCGCCCGGGGCCACGAGGAACCGGCGCGCGGTCAGCGGCGAGAGCGGCAGGCCCACCAGCAGCTTGGGGTAGTAGGACACGCCCAGCTGCTGCGCGGCGTTGGCCCAGCCGAAGTCGTAGACGTACTCGCCCATGGAGTGGTGCTTCTGGAAGGCGGGGGCGGCGGCCACCAGGGTGTCCCCACGCCACAGGGTGAAGTGGGTCGCCACCCAGCCGCGCTCTGCGACCGCGGAGCCCGAGGCCTCCATGGCGTCGATCCACTCGTGGCGCAGCACCGGCGCGTCGTCGGGGCGCAAGAGCGCGTTCCACTGCGCCTTCGGGGCATCGGAGATCGACTCCAGCAGTCTCAGGCGGGGCTCAGGCATTCGGGGGCAGGCTAACGGGCCCCGGCTGCTCGTGCCTTCGAAGCTTGCGGGTCGGCGCTCACGCCGCCACGCGAGATGGGGCAACATCGGCCGCCATGCGCTCCCTTCTGCTCCTGGTCGTGTTCGCGGTGACGGCGTGCTCGGGTTCCCCAGGGGTCGACGGCGGTGAGGGCGGCGGTTCGAGCGCCACCGGGGGCGGCACCGCGACCGGCGGCGGCACGGGCACGGGCGGCGGCACCACCGTCATCCCGGTGACCTTCGATGCGTTCTGCAGCACCCTCCAGCCCATGAACTGCGAGTTCGCGGTGCGCTGCGGGCTCTTCGACACGCTCGCGGGCTGCAACGCGTACTTCGCCAGGGCCCTGAGCATCGGCACCTGCGCGCTCAACGGCCCCTCGGTGCGGGACGGGCGACTCGGCTTCGACGGCACCGCGGCCGCCACCTGTCTCGAGGCGCTGGGGTCCAGCTGCGCAATGCCCACCAGTTGCTCGAGCATCTTCCTGGGCCGGGTCGGGGTGGACGCGGGTTGCTACGTCGCCAACGACTGCGACCTGAACAGCTACTGCGACTCGTCCGCCCGGGTCTGCCCGGGCACGTGCCTCGCGCGGCCGGGCCCGGGGGCGGTGGTCTCCGGGGCCCAGCAGTGCCTCGAGGGCTACTTCGGCAAGCGCACCACCGTCGACGCCGGCCCGGGCATCGCGGGTACCGCGACGGTCTGCGCGGCGCGCGCGGGCCTCGGCGGGCGCTGCAGCGGCGACTACCAGTCATGCACGGAGGGCCTGGTGTGCAATCTCGGCTCCGGCGTGTGCGAGCAACTCCGGGGGCCGAACGCGAGCTGCGCGCTTCCCGATGGGGGCAGCGCCCCGCTGTGTGGCGCCTACCTCTCGTGCCAGCCCGAGGTGGGCACGGGGCGCCCCATCTGCCAGCCATACGCCACCGTCGGCCAGCGTTGTGGCGTGTGTCGGCTCGACCTGCGCTGCGCCCCGGGCGACGGCGGTGCGACGTGTGCCCCGCTCGGCGTGCTCAACGACACCTGCGCGCGCGATGGGGAGTGCGCCAGCGAGCTCTACTGCCGGGGCGCATCTGGCGTCGCCGGGGGGCGCTGCACGACGCCGGGGGCGCTGGGCGCGACCTGCACCGGCACCAACAGCTCCTGCGCGAGCGGCGCCTGCGCCCAGGTGCGCCCAGCCGACGCGGGCCTGGTATCCGAGCTGCGCTGCGTGGCCAGCGACGGCGGCACCAGCCTGGGGCTCTGCACCGACCCCACGCCGTGATACCGCAGGGCCATGTTCGTCACCGCGCTCGTCGCCGTCGCGCTCACCGCCGCGCCCCCTGAACCCTTCCTGCGGCTGCGCGCCGTGGGCGACATCATGATGGGCACCACCGTGCCCGAGGGGAAGTTGCCTCCGGACGACGGCGCGAAGCTGCTCGAGGGGGTCAGCGCGCTGCTGCAAGACGCGGATCTCACCTTCGCGAACTTCGAGGGGCCCCTGTGCGACTCGGGCACCTCGGCCAAGTGCCGCAAGGGCGGCAACTGCTTCGCCTTCCGCACGCCCACGGCCTACGCGAAGTACCTCGAGGCCGCGGGCATCGACTTCGGCTCCACCGCGAACAACCACTCGGGTGACTTCGGTGAGGCGTGCCGCCGCGAAACCGAGGCCGCGCTCGACGCCCACCACATCGCCTGGTCGGGGCCGCCGGGGTCGATCGCCCACGTCACCGCCCGGGGCAAGAAGGTCGCCCTCGTCGCGTTCCACACCAGCGCGGCGTGCAACGACGTCAACGATCTCGCCGCGGCGAAGAAGCTCGTGGCCCAGGCGAAGGCCGAGAGCGACCTGGTCATCGTCAGCTTCCACGGCGGCGCCGAGGGCACCAACGCCACCCGGGTGAAGGACGGCGCCGAGCGCTACCTCGGGGAGAACCGCGGCGACCTGAAGACCTTCACCCACGGCGTCATCGACGCCGGCGCCGACCTCGTGCTCGGTCACGGCCCCCACGTGGTGCGCGCGATGGAGCTCTACAAGGACCGGCTCATCGCCTACTCGCTGGGCAACTTCGCCACCTACGGCCGCTTCGATCTCTCGGGGCCCTTAGGCTTCACGGTGCTGCTCGAGGTGTCCCTGGCCGAAGACGGGCGCTTTGCCGGCGGCAAGCTCGTGCCCACGAAGCAGGAAGGGAAGGGCGTGCCGTTCCCCGACGACACCGGGCGCGGCGCGAAGCTGGTCCGGCAGCTCACCCAGGCCGACTTCCCGAAGACCGGCGTGCGCATCGACGAGGCGAGCTTCGTGGTGAGTGCTCCCTGAAACGGGGGCTGTGTGACATGCGCGACGAAGTCCCGTGACGAAGATGGGACAGGGACGTCATCGCGCTGACGAGGGCCGGGCCTAGACCGCGCCCACGATGTTCGATGCCTTCGAGCTGGAGACCGATGTCGGCCTGACCCGCCGGCGCATGACCGTGGCCTTCGTCGCCGCCACCGTCGTGCTCGGGGGCGTCGTGGTGCTGGTCGCGGCCGTCGCGTCGTCGCGCCCGCTCGAGGAGCTCAAACCGAAGCAGGTCGACGTCTCGTTCCGCCCGCCGCCGCCGCCCGAGCCGCTGAAGCTCGAGGTCGCGCCCCCGCCGCCTCCGCGGGCCGTCAAGCCGAAGCCGCCGCCCGTCGTCGTGGCGCAGGCGCCCGCTGCGCCCGTCGCCGCGACCGCCCCGGCCCCCTCCGCGGCCGCCATGGTGGCGCCGCGCGAAGTCCCGAAGCAGGCCGCGCCCGAGTCGGACACCGCGGTGGCCGCCATCGCGCTCGCCGTGGGCGGTACGGGCGATGGCAGCGGCAACGGCGTGGGCAGCGCGCCGCGCGAGGAAGACGAGTCGGCCGCGCCGGTCATCGCGAAGGCTGGCGCGTCGGGCCCGGTGAACCTCCCCGAAGACGCGGAGCCGCCAGAGCCTTCGGAAGCCAACGCCCAACCGGAATACCCCGAGATCGCCCGCGCCACCGGCCAGGAGGCGCGGGTCGTGCTCAAGATCGTCGTCGAGCTCGACGGCCGCGTCGGCCGGGTACAGGTGCTCAAGGGCGAAGAGCCCTTCGTCTCGGCCGCCCTCGTCGTCGTGCGCAGCTGGACCTACCAGCCCGCCACGCTGGAGGGGGCGCCCATCGCCGTCTTCAAGATCGTCAACATCACCTTCTCGCTGAGGGACTGAACGCCATGGACTCCATCACCCAGATTCTCGCCCACATGGGCCCCCCGGCCATCGCCGTCGCCAGCACGCTGCTGTGCATGGCCCTCGCCTCGCTCGCCGTGTTCTTCGAGCGGCTCTTCGCCTACTGGCGCTCGCGCAGTGCGTCCCGCACCTTCGCCGTCGAGGCCCGCGCGCTGCTCGAGAACGACGACGCTGCGGCGCTGGTGAAGAAGGCCGAGTCGAACGGCGGCCACCTCGCCAAGCTGCTGGGCGCAGGCGCGAAGACCTACCTCGCGGCCCTCGAGAAGCCCTCGGCGCTCTCTCCCGTCGAGGCCACGCGCCGCGCGCTGGTGCGCAAGACCGAGGCCCTCGCCGCCGACGTGCGCCGTGGCATGAACATCATCGCGTCGGTGGGCTCCATCGCCCCCTTCGTGGGCCTGCTGGGCACCGTCTTCGGCATCATCACGGCCTTCCAGGGCATCGCGAAGGAAGGCTCGGGCGGCCTGGGCAGCGTCTCGCTGGGCATCTCGGAGGCGCTCTATGAGACCGCCCTGGGCCTCGTCGTCGCCATCCCCGCGGTGCTCGCGTACAACTGGCTCTCGTCGCAGGCCGACACGCTCCTGCTCGCCCTCGACCAGGCGCGCGGCGAGTTCATCGACTTCCTCGAGGCCCGTCACGGCAAGGCGCCGGCCCATGGGAGCTGACCTGTCCGACGGCTCGGCGCCCCGCCGCCGGGGGGGCGTGAAGCCGGAGATCAACATCACCCCGTTGGTCGACGTGGTGCTGGTGCTGCTGATCATCTTCATGGTCGTCGCCCCCCAGATGGAGGCCGGCGCGTCGGTCACGTTGCCGTCGCTGAGCAACCCCGACCAGGGCAACGGCGCCCTCGAGCCCACCACCATCACCCTCACGAAGGACGGGCGGTTCTTCTTCGAGAAGGAAGAGCTCGATGAAGACACGCTCGTCGCCCGGCTCAAGGCCCTGCGTGAGACGAAGCCCACCACGCGCGTGGTGCTCAAGGCCGACACCGCGCTCGCCTACGGGAAGGTGCGCGCCATGTTCAAGCGGTGCCAGGCGCTCGGGTTTCCCGGGGCTTCGCTGCAGGTCATCGATCGCGCCAACAAGCAGGGGTGAGTCATGGGTGTCGAACTCGAGAGCGGTACGGGCCCCAGGCGCATCAGGCCGCAGATGAACATCACGCCACTGGTCGACGTGGTGCTCGTGCTGCTGATCATCTTCATGGTGGTGACGCCGCTGCTCACCAAGCAGCTGTGGCTCCACGTGCCGCCGAAGGTGGAAGAGGACCAGCCGCCGCCGCCCGGCTCGTTGCCTCCGCTGGTGCTCACCGTCGAGCGTGACGGGGTCACCCGGGTCAATGGCGAGGTCATCGCCCGCGCCGACCTGGCCGCGCGCCTCGTTCGGATGATCAACGCCCGCCCGGACAAGGCCGTGTTCTTCGATGCGGACTCGAACCTGGACTACGGCGTGGCGCTGGAGGTGATGGATCTCGTGCGCGGCGGCGGCGTGGAGACCCTCTCCGTGCTCGCCGACGACACCATGACCACCGCGGCGGTCGACACGGCGGGCATCAGCGCGGGCGGTCGCTGAGGCCCTGGCAGGAAGGGGGGGCGGATGGCCCGGGCTCGAGGGCCGTGCGCGTCACCGGCAGCCCCTGGGCTCGAGCGCCGGTTGACCCGGACGCTCAGGCTTCGTGCGCGAGCCGTTGCAGGGAGAGGGTCTGCTCGAGCCGGCGCAACCAGTCGTCGTTTCGCAGCGACTGCGCCATCACCACGAGCTGCTTCCAGTCCAGGGCGGTGAGCCGCGCGCGTTGCTCGGCATCTCGGAGCATCGCCGCAGGGTCATGGTGGAACGCGAATCCGTCGACGTGCATCGCGACCTTGAGTTTCTTCCACGCGAAATCGAGCCGCATCACGTAGGCGCCCCTCTCGTCGCGCACCACGTGGCGGAGCTCCGGTTCGGGAATGGCCGCCTGCGCCATGCGCTGCCTGAAGCGGACCTCGAGTGTGCTGTCGAAGCCTCCCTTCTGGAGTCGTTGCACCAACTCGAGCAGCAGGTCCGCGCCCCTCCAGTCCGAGCGCTGCAAGGCGCCCAGGCTCGCCTCGACCTGGCCCGCGATGCCCCGGTTCAGTCGCCACGCCGCGTGCAACACGCGCTCGAGCTTCCACGCCGGCAGGTCCTTCGAGAGGTCCACGAGCGTTCGCGCCAACGTCGTGGCCGGGAGGCCCTCGATCACCGTCCCCTCGAGGAACTCGCGCGTGCGGTGAACCCGGGTCTCGTCGGGCTCTCGCATGCGCCGGCACCGGGGCAGTGAGAGGTCGAGCACCCGGGGCTCGCCATAGTCCTCGAGCTCGTGGAGGAACGCCGCCGACTCGTGGGAAAGGAGCGCACCCTGGCCTCCGAGCATCGTGAGCCCCAGGGCCCGCTGGTGCCAGGTCATCGGGGCCGCGATGAAGCGATAGACCCCGCAGTAGAGACGCGCCAGAGACCCATTCCGAACACGCCAGTCGAACTGCTCACGGGGCACCCCGTGGACGAGGGCCAACTCGCGCGAGATGACGCCGTGCCGACTGCCCGCGAGTTCTTCGAGGATCCTGGTGGTCGCCATGCACCGATTCATATCGAGGGGGGCTGACACCCCCGTGATGGCGTGATGGTGCCACTTCACAGGGCCCACCCTGCAAACCAGCCCCAGCACCCCAGACCGTGAGCATCGACGGATTGAGATCGAGGGGCCCGCGGGGCGCGAGCAGGGCCACGATCCAGAACCCCCACTTCCCCCTGGGCTGTTTCGCGGTCGTGACAGGCGCGTGTTGCACAAGTGACGCGAGCGCCCGCAAGACGACACGGCGGGCGCGCAGATAGCGCCGCGTGAACCGAGCCCTTCCACTTCTCGCGGTGCTGCTCTCGCTGGGCGCGTGGGCTCAAGACGTCGACGCGGGCCAGGAACTCGCCGACGCAGGGTTGGACCTCGCCGATGCGGGCGTGGAACTCGCCGACGCGGGCCTCGCGCTCCCCGATGCGGGTCCCAGGAAGGCCTTCACGGGGGTGCAGGGACGGGTGACCGACGCGAAGACCGGCGAGGGGCTCATCGAGGCGACGATCAAGGTCGTCTCCGGCGGGAAGAAGAGCGCGCTGACCGACGTCGACGGCAACTACAAGCTCAAGCTCGCCCCGGGCACCTACGACCTGCGCGTCTTCTACGAGCTCTACGAGGGCCGGCGCATCTCGAACGTGGAGGTCAAGGCGGGTTCCCTGCTGACCCTCGACGTCGCGCTCGAGCGAGACAGCCGCGCGGTGCAGGAGCTGGTGGTCGAAGCGAAGGTCGACAAGCGCAACGAGAGCGCGCTGGTGCAGGAGCGCAAGAAGGCCGCGGTGGTGCAGGACTCGTTGAGTGCCCAGGCGATCGCCAAGACGCCCGACGCGCACGCGGGTGACGCGGTCAAGCGCGTGGTGGGCGCGACGCTGGTCGACGGCAAGTACGTCTTCATTCGTGGCCTGGGCGGGCGCTACACGCAGACGCTGCTCAACAGCACGCTCTTGCCCAGCCCCGAGCCCGACGAGCCCTCGGTGCCGCTCGACCTCTTCCCCGTCGCGCTGCTCTCGAACCTCAACGTCATCAAGACCTACTCCGCCGAGCTGCCCGCGAACTTCGGTGGCGGCTCGGTGACCATCGACACCAACACCTTCCCCACGCAGCTCGAGGTGAAGCTCCGCGCGCAGGTGGCGGGAGACACCATGACCACCCTCCGGGCGCGGCCGGGCGACGCGACGACCTTCGCCGAGAACCTGGGCTTCGGGAGCGGGTCGCGGGTGCTTCCCAGCGCCATCCCCACCGACGTCCCGGTGGTGCCCGCGCGCGTGGGCTCGAAGGGCGTGACCCCCGAGCGGCAGCAGGCGGCGGCCTCTTCCTTCTCGTCGCGGTGGAGCCCGACGTCGGTGACCTCGCTGCCCGCAGGCACCTTCGGCGCGACCCTGGGCAACACGCACCGCTTCGGCAACGAGAGCCGCGTGGGCTACCTCGTCTCGGGCCAGCTCTCGCGCAAGGAGCGCCGCCAGCAGCTCTCGGTCGAGACCACCTCGCTGGGCTCCGGGAGCAGCACCTTCGACACCGAGGTCGGCAGCGTGAGCGGCGCGACGAGCGTGTTGGCCAACGTGGGCGTGCAGTTCGACCGCAACCACGAGCTCGACGCCCTGGGGCTCTACCTGTGGAACGCGGAGTCGACGGCCACGAGGTCCTCGGGCTTCGACCAGCAGGAGACGCAGAACGTCACCGGCAGCCGCCTGCAGTTCACCCAGCGCCAGCTCTTCTTCAACCAGCTCAAGGGGTTCCACCGGCTCAACGCGCTGTTCGACGCCGAGATCGACTGGCAGCTCAACTACGCGCGGGTCAACCGCGACGAGCCCGACATTCGCGACGTGCGCCAGGTGGTGAACGACGACGGCACGACCCAGGTGCGCTTCCAGCCCAACTCGCTCGAGCGCTTCTTCCTGCAGCTCCACGAAGACTCGACCGGCGGCACGCTGAACCTCACGGTGCCGTGGCGCAGCTTCCGCTTCAAGGTGGGTGGCCTGGGGCAGTACTCGGCGCGGCAGTTCGACGGGCGCCGGTTCCGCTACTTCGGGCGGCTCACGGGCGAGCTCGAGCGCCTGCCGGTCGAGGATCTATTGACCGCGGATCGCTTCGGTCCCCCGGTGACCGCGGACCGCCCCATCACGCTCGAGGAGACGACGCAGGCGGCCGACCGCTACACCTCCTCGCTGTCGGTGGTGGGTGGCTTCGCGCAGACCGAGTGGAAGGCGAGCGACTTCGTGCGCGCCATCGCCGGCGTGCGGCTCGAGGCCTCGACGCAGCAAGTGGCCGGCGGTTCCCCCTTCGCGACGGGCGTGTCGGCGACGCTCTCGCCGGTCTCGCGGAGCTCGCTCGACGTGGTGCCCACGGCCAACGTGGTGCTCTCGCCGCGCAAGGACCTCAACGTGCGGCTCTCGTACGCCTACACCCTGGCGCGCCCCAGCTTCCGCGAGCTGGCCCCCTTCGCCTTCTTCGACCTGGTGCGCCGCCGCAGCGTCAGCGGCAACCCCGAGCTGGTGAGCACCCGCATTCACAACGCCGACGCGCGCGCCGAGTGGTTCCTGGGCGAGAGCGACGTGCTGGCCATCACCGCCTACGGCAAGCAGTTCGAGCGGCCCATCGAGCGGGTGATCTACGGCACCAGCAGCCTCGCGGGGGACGTGAGCTTCCAGAACTCGAAGGCGGCGACGTTGCTGGGCCTCGAGCTCGAGGCGCGCACCTCGTTGGGGCGGTTGGCGAAGGTGCTCTCCCCGCTGGCGCTGGGGGCGAACTTCTCGCTCATCTACTCGCGCATCTCGCTCGATGCGGATTCGCCGCAGACCAACGCCGCGCGGCCGCTGCAGGGCCAGTCGCCGTACGTGGGCAACGTGTTCCTCACCTGGTCGCGGCCCGAGTGGGGCACGGAGGCGGGCGTCTTCTACAACGTCTACGGCCCCCGCATCTCGGACGTCGGGTTCAACGGCCTTTCCGACGTCATCGAGCAGCCCTTTCACCGGCTCGACGTGACGGTGACCCAGCGGCTGGGCGCGGGGTTCCAGCTCAAGCTCGCCGCCTCCAACCTGCTGAACCAGGCGGTGCGTCTCAAGCAGGGCGGGGTGGACGTGCTCGTCAACCCGCCCGGCGTGCAGGTGATGGGCACGCTGTCGTGGACCTTCAACGAAGAGAGGAAATGAACATGAACTTCAGAAAATCGATGCTCTCGATGTGTCTCGCTTTCACGGCCTGCACCACGGCCCAACCCTCGGCCGATGCAGGCACGGACGGTGGTGGCAGCAGTACGGGCATGGTGGTCGAGGTGACCGCCGACCTCACCGCGGACACCACCTGGACCCACGATCACGTCTACGTGCTCAAGCAGTTGACCTACGTGGCGAGCGGCACGCTGACCATCGAGGCGGGCACCACGGTGCTGGGCGACTCGGCGTCGGCGCTGATCGTCTCTCGTGACGCGAAGCTGGTGGCGGCGGGTACGGCGAGCGCGCCCATCGTCTTCAGCTCGAGCCTCCCGGTCGGCCAGCGCGGCAGCCCGCAGGGGGATTGGGGCGGGGTGGTGTTCCTGGGGCGCGCGACGATCAACACCATGGGCGGAGAGAACAACGCCGAGGGCCTCGCCGACGACCCGAAGAACAAGTACGGCGGCACCGACGACGCCTACGACTGCGGCACGCTCAAGTACGTGCGCGTGGAGTTCGCCGGGCGCCCCCTGTCGGCGAACAACGAGCTCAACGGCATCACCCTCAACGCCTGCGGCAGCGCGACCACCATCGACTTCGTGCAGGTGCACCGCGGCGTGGATGACGGCGTGGAGCTCTTCGGGGGCACGGTGAACCTCAAGCACCTGGTGATCACCGGCTCCGACGACGACGGCCTCGACTGGGACAAGGGCTGGCGCGGCAAGGCGCAGTTCATCGTGGCGGCGCAGATCCCCGGGCGCGGCAACCACGGCATCGAGGCCGACAACGACGCCACCAACGCGAGCCTCACGCCGCGCAGCGCGCCCACGCTCTACAACGTGACCCTCGTGGGACGGAACCCCGACACCGCGGCGTCCGAAGGGCCCTCGCGCGGCCTCATCCTGCGCGCGGGTACGGCCGGCAAGCTCTTCAACGTCATCGTCACCAACTTCACCGACAAGGGCCTGCTGGTCGACGGCACGCCCTCGAAGGAGCAGTGGTCGCAGGGCGCCCTCTCGGTGAGCCACTCCGTCTTCTTCCAGAACCCGACGCAGGGCGTGACGGACTACATGGCCGCGCCGCGGGCTGACGGCGGCATCGTGGACAACGGGTTCAACGAGCCCACCGAGCTCGCGGCGCCCTCGCTGAACAACCGCTTCGACCTCGACCCGAAGCTGGCGGCGGCCACCAGCGTCACCGCGCCGTCGTTCAAGCTGCTGGCCGACTCCCCGGCGCTGCTGGGCGGGGCCACGCCTCCTTCCGACGGCTTCTTCGACCCCACCGCGACGTTCGTGGGCGCCGTGGGCGCGACCGACTGGACGCTGGGCTGGACGGCGTACCCCGAGAACTGAGCCTTGGGTCTAGGGTGCGGGGGGTCTTGAGCCCCTCGCCCCCGCTCGCTGGAGCCCACTGCGGTACGCACCGGGAGATCGCCGCAGTGGAGATCTGCTCCCGCTGCGGCACTTTCTTGTGCGGGGACTGCGTCGAGTACTTCCGCGAAGAGACGCCGGCCTGTGCCCGGTGCCTGCCACACCTCGTGGGCAGCCCCGCCTCGAGCCGGGCGCGCTCCTCGCCGCTCCTGTCGTTGCTGGGGCTCACGGGCCTCCTCGCGGGCTTCCTGGTGCAGGGCCGGCGGGGCCTGGTGGTGTGGGGCGTGAGCGCGGTGCTGGGCTTCGCGGGCCTGGCGTTGGGCGCCCAGGAGCTGCGGCTGATTCGCGCCGGCCAGGCCGGCACCCGCGGGCGTCGCTGGGCACGGCTGGGGCTCGGGCTGGGCGCGCTGTTCGGCGTCGGCTTCGGGCTGCTGCTGGCCAGCTTCGGCTACTTCATCTACCGCTCGTACGGCAGAGCGGGCTGATCAGCTCGGGGCGATACTCGAAGTGCATGGTGTCGAAGTGCTTCCACCGGCCACCCCAGATGAAGCCCTCGGCCTCGAAGGCATCGACGATGAGCTGGGGCACGCGGTTCTTCCAGATCATCGGGTGGCCGCGGTAGGTCCACCGCCAGTAGTCGCTGCGCTCGACGTTGAGATCGATGGCGATGCCGAAGGCGTGGCCCGAGAGCCGCTTGCTGCGCTTGATGGTGCGCCAGATCCACGTGCCGCCGATGTCCCGCAGGAAGGGGAGCAGCCGCGGGTTGGCCTTCACCTCGGGCTCGAGGCGCTCGACCACGCGGCGCAAGGCGTCGGCGGCGCGCTCGTGAAAGGGGTAGCGCAGGCCGAAGAAGCGCACCCGGCCGAGGTGTTCCTGCACCTCGTCGCGGGTGGCGCCGTAGGTCGCCAGGAAGAGCTGCTCGACGCGCGCGCGGCCCGGGTCTTCGATGGGGCCCGCGTCGCTGGCGTCGAGGGCCACGATGGGGCCGGTGGCGTAGGGCGGCTCGAAGATGTCGTGGAGATCGGGCACCTCGTCCGACTCCGGGTCGTCGGGGTCGACCTTCGTACCCGTGTCCCACGAGAGGAAGACGCCGTTCTCGAGATCGAGGCCCCAGCCGGCGTCGGCCTTCCACTTCACCGTGCCCGCGTACCAGGTGGGCAGGCAGGCGAGGCCCGGCGGCGGCAAGCCCCCGTCGGGCGAGCGCACGCCACCGTCGGCCTGGGACAAGACGGCGAGGACGACCGCGATCAGCACGCGCGTGGGTTCACTCGACGACGAGGAGCGGGGCGCCGTTCTCCACGGTGGCGCCTTCGCGGGTGATGATCTCGGTGACCTTGCCGGCCTTGGGGCTCTTGAGCTCGTTCTCCATCTTCATGGCCTCGACCACGGCCACGGCCTGGCCCTCGGTCACCTCGTCGCCGACCTTCACGAAGATCTTCACGATCTTGCCCGGCATGGGCGCGGTGACGACCTGCCGGCCCTCGACGACGAAGCCCGCGCTCGCGGCGCGCAGGCGCAGCTTGCGCTCGTCGGCGACGTCGAAGCGCGTGTACTGCCCGTTCAGCAGCACGTCGACCTCGTCGCCCTTCTCGTCGAACTCCACCGAGTGCGACTGGCCGTCGATGATCATCGACACCGTGCCGTGGGGCAGGGTGAGCGACTCGAGCTCCGAGCGGTGCCCGTCGAGGGTGATGGCGTAGCGGCCTTCACCGAGCGCCTCGACCTCGATCACCGTCGCCTCGGCGTCTTTCGTCGCCAGGTTCTTCACGTGGTACTTCGTTGCGCGCGCCATCGATCAGCCCCGCTTCCAGCTGCCCTGGCGACGGTCGGCCGTGCGCCATGGGGAAAGAGACGAACCACCCGAGCGCTGCTGGGCCTGGGCGATGTGGGCCTGGGCCTTCTCGGTGATCTGGTGGGCGCGGACCGCGGCGGCGATCATCGACGCCCGGGTCACCGCGGGGTCTTCGCTGCCCAGCAGCTTCTGGTGCTCCCGGGGGAGGAACCCGGTGTCGTACTCACCCTTGACGAACTCCGGGTGCAGCATGATCTGCCGCAGGTAGCGCAGGTTGGTGGTGATGCCCATGAGCACGTACTCGTCGAGCGCGCGGCGCATCTTGAGGATGGCCTCCATGCGCGTGGGCGCCCACACCGAGAGCTTGCTGATCATCGGGTCGTAGAAGTTGGGTACCCGGTAGCCGGTGAACACGCCCGAGTCGTCGCGGATGTTGGGGCCCGCGGGCACGCGCACGTACTTGATGGTGCCCGGCGAAGGCATGAAGTTGGTCGCCGGGTCTTCGGCGTACACCCGCACCTCGATGCTGTGGCCGCGCGGCTCGATGGGCTCGAGCAGGGGCAGCACGCCGCCCTGCGCCACGTGGATCTGCCAGGCCACGAGGTCGACACCGGTGACCCACTCGGTCACGGGGTGCTCGACCTGCAGCCGGGTGTTCATCTCCAGGAAGTAGAAGTTGCGGTGCGCGTCGACGAGGAACTCGATGGTGCCCGCGCCCACGTAGTTGACGGCCTTGGCCGCCTTGACCGCGACCTCGCCCATGGCCGCGCGCATCGCCGGGGTGAGAATGGGCGACGGGGTCTCCTCGACGACCTTCTGGTTGCGCCGCTGCGCGCTGCACTCGCGCTCGTTGAGGTGAATGACGTTGCCGTGCATGTCACCGAAGACCTGGATCTCGATGTGGTGCGGCTGGTCGAGGAACTTCTCCATGTAGACCGCGTCGTTGCCGAACGCGCTCATGGCCTCGCTCTTGGCGGTGCGCCAGGCCGAGTCGAGGTCTTCCATGCGGTCGACGCGGCGCATGCCCTTGCCGCCACCGCCGCCGGCGGCCTTGAGCATCACCGGGAAGCCGATCTTCCCCGCGAAGGCCCTGGCCTGCTCGAAGTTGTCGAACGGGGCTTCGGTGCCGGGCACCACGGGCACGCCGGCCTTGATCATGTTGCGCCGGGCCATGGTCTTCTCGCCCATGGCGTCCATGGCGCTGGCCGGGGGCCCGATGAAGGTGATGCCGGCCTTCTCGCAGGCGCGCACGAACTTCGGGTTCTCCGAGAGGAAGCCGTAGCCGGGGTGGATGGCGTCGGCCCCCGACTTCTTCGCCGCCTCGAGGATGTTGTCGATGACGAGGTAGCTCTCGCGCGAGGCCGCGGGGCCCACGCAGTACGCCTCGTCGGCGAAGCGGGTGTGGAGCGCCGAGCGATCGGCCTCCGAGTAGACGGCGACCGTCGCCAGCCCCAGTTCCTTGCAGGTGCGCATGACGCGGATGGCGATCTCACCGCGGTTGGCGACCAGCACTTTCTTGATGCGAGCCATGGTCGCGGTGTCTACCCGAAGACGGCGCGCGGCGAGCAGGTTAGTGAGAGGGCGTGACCCGCACTTTCGACCTCGTTCTCTTTGGCGCCACGGGCTTCGCCGGCCGGCTGACCGCCGAATACCTCGCCCAGCACGCCCCCGCCGGGGCCCGCATCGCGCTCGCCGGGCGAAATGGGCCGAAGCTCGAGCAGTTGCGCGCCGAGCTGCCGGCCTCCGCGAAGGCCTGGCCGGTGCTCATCGCCGACGCTGGCGACGCCGCCGCGCTCGCGAAGCTGGCCGCCCAGGCGACGGCGGTGTGCACCACGGTGGGGCCCTACGCGAAGTACGGGCTGCCGCTGGTCGAGGCCTGCGCGAAGGCGGGCACCCACTACTGCGACCTGACCGGCGAGACGCAGTTCATCCGCGACAGCATCGACCGGGCCGACGCCACGGCGAAGGCCAGCGGCGCGCGCATCGTCCACACCTGCGGCTTCGACTCCATCCCCTCCGACCTGGGCGTGCTCGCGCTGCACGAGGCGCTGGGGACGCTGCTGCGGGCGACCTACGTGGTGGTGAAGATGAAGGGCGGGGTGAGCGGCGGCACCATCGCCTCGATGCTCAACATGCTCGACGAGGTGAAGGTGAACCCCTCGCGGCGCACGCTGCTGTCCGACCCCTACGCGCTCTCCCCCAACCGCGAACAGGAGCCGAAGCTGGGCGGCGAGGGCGACCTCATGGGCCTCCGCTACGACGAGTTCGTCGACCAGTGGGTGGCGCCCTTCGTGATGGCGGCGATCAACACCCGCGTGGTGCGCCGCTCGAACGCGCTCCTCGACTACGCCTACGGCCGCCAGTTCCGCTACGCCGAGGTGATGGGCATGAAGAGCCTGTTCAACGCCGCCCTGTTCACCGGGGGCCTGGGCCTGCTCATGGGCAGCCTGGTGTTCGGCCCCACGCGCAAGCTGGTGGAGTCACGCCTGCCCAGGCCCGGCGAGGGCCCCGACGAGAAGACGCGCAAGAGCGGGTTCCTCCAGGTGCACGTCGTGGGCGAAGGCGAGAGCGGCGTGAAGAAGACGCTGGAGATCACCGGCCAGGGCGACCCCGGCTACCAGTTGACCGCGTTGATCCTCGGACAGGCGGCGCTGTGCCTGGCCTTCGACGACGCGAAGCTGCCCAGGCGCGCCGGGGTGCTCACGCCGGCGACCGCCATGGGCCGCACGCTCATCGACCGCCTCGTGGCCGCGGGCATGACCTTCACCGTGTCGTGAGCCGCTCGAGGCCAAGCAACCCGGCGGCGAGGCTCATGGCCACGAAGTCGAAGGACATCACGTAGGGGAACTGCTGGGTCTTCCACAGCACCGCGAAGCCCTGCAGGTCGCCCCCCAGGAACAACGCGCCAAAGGCGAGCCCCGCGAAGGCCACGGCCAGCAGCAGCCATCGGCTCGAGAGGAACCGGCCGGGAACGGAGATCGGCTCCACGCGCGGGTCTCCCCAGGGGCGCAGCACGAAGTAGGGGAGCAGCACGAAGGCTCCGAGGGCGAAGCTCCCGGCGATGAAGGGCCACTTCCACCACGGGCGATCGGTGCGCAGCGCGATGGCCATGGCCAGCGGCCAGACGCCCATCAGGTTGAAGAGCGCGAAGAGCGACACGTTGAGGCCCGCGAGCTGGCCGGTCACCATCTGGGTGATCTGCGCACCGGTGTCCGGCGCGGCGGGGGGCGCGGTGAAGAAGGCGATCCCCAGCAGCGCGAGCCACAGCCCGCCCGACGCGACGCGGAACGGGGTCATCGGTGCTGGAACCCCAGCCGGCCGGTGAGCAACTGGCCGTCGAGGGTGAGGCCCCTGGCCCCGGTGATGGTGCCGATCTCGAAGGCGCCGAGCGCGAGCAGCGCCGCGCGGTGACGGGGAGGCGCGGTGACCAGCAGCACGTAGTCTTCGCCGCCGCGCAGGGCGAGCTCGAGGGCGTCGTCGGGGGCAAACTCGAGCAGCGCGTCGCTCAGCGGGATCGAGGCGCTGTCGAGGGCGGCACCCACCTGCGAGGCCTCGCACACGTGCGCCAGGTCTTGCGCGAGGCCGTCGGACACGTCGATGGCCGCGTGCACGAAGCGACGCGCGAGGGCCGCGAAGGCGAGGTGCGGGGACGGGCGACGCTGCGCCTTGAGCAGCGCAGGGACCCGCGTCCCCTCCTCCAGGGCCCGCAGCCCACCGGCCGCATCACCCACCGGGCCGGAGACGAAGATCGCGTCCCCGGGTTTCGCCGAGGACCGGAGCAACGGCTTTCCCTCGAGGGCCCCGCTCATGGTCACAGTGATCGACAACTGCTGCGCCCAGGTGACGTTGCCTCCGATGAGCGTCGCGCCGTGCACGCGGGCCAGCGCCGACATGCTCTTCGCGACGCGCTCGAGCTCGTGCACCGTGACCTCCGGGGGAATTCCCAGGGCCACCGTGAACCAGGTCGGCCGGGCGCCCATGGCCGCGAGATCCGAGAGGTTCACCGCCAGCGCCTTGTGGCCCACGTCGGCGAAGGAGAACGTGGCCCGGGTGAAGTGCACCCCTTCGACCACCGCGTCGGTGGTGATGCACGACGGCCCCTGCCTCGGCAGCACGGCGCAGTCGTCACCCGGCCCGAACGGCGCGGGCGGCACGTCGAAGCACTTCACGAAGCGATCGATGAGCGCGAACTCGTTCATGGGCCCAAGCCTACAAGTGTCGCCAGCCCACCTGAAGCGATCACCCGGGCCCGCATTGAATTGGGGCAGGGGCCGAAGTGACGAACGGACATGCGTCACCTCCTGGTCGCCTTCGGTTTCGTGTTCCTCTCTGGCTGTACCTCGAACGCCGTGGTGATCCGCAGCGAGGCGGGCGCGTTCTCCGCCCGCGACTACCTGCAGACGGCCTACGAGACGCTGGTCGTCGCCGAGACCGACACCAGCGGCCACCGCATTCGCGCGCAGCTCGAGACGAGGGCCGCGCTCGAGGCGCTGGGCGAGCGGGGCGGCGGGGAGCGCAAGGTGCCCTTCGAAGGGCCTCCGACGCTTTCGGTGGCCCTGGCGCTGCTCGAGCACACCGAGCCGGAGATGACTCAGAACGTGCTCGCCCTGACCCACGCACGGCGGGCCCTGGCAGAGCTGCGTGAAGCGCTGAAGTGAACGGACCCTGGTCGCCGAGTCAGCTCGCCGGAGGCTCGGTCATGCGCAGCCAACACCGCATGGCGGGGAACGCGCCGTCGGTGCCCGTCGCCACCGTGGTCATGCCGTACCAGGCCAGCAGGGGTACGCCGACCGGCTGCCGCGTGGCGAACGAAGCGATCAACGACTCCGAGCCGCCCTTGTAACCGGCCGGGTGAAACAGCACGCGCACGTCGAGCCCGAGGTGCATGCACGCCGCGTACGACCAGGCGATGGCCGCCATCTCGTCGCCCGGGGTGCCCACGATGTTCCCCGAGAGCTGCGTGCGGGCCGAGGGCGCCGCGGTGGCGATGTGCCCGGCCTCGTGCAGCAGGTCACCGGGGAAGGCGAGGCGCTCGGGGTCGAAGACGAGCGCGCCCGCTTCCAGCAGCAGGCCCGGCAGGAAGGTCGCTTCCGGGAGCGGCGCGCTGCGACAGGGCACGCCGACCTCGTTGAGGAAGGCGGCGATGTCCTCCACGACGCTCATGGCCCGGGTGCCTCGCGCTCAGACCAGGGTGAACTGCAGCTGCCCGTACAGCTTCACGAAGTCCTCGAGCTCGAGGCGGAACACGCCGTCGTCGACGCCGTCGCCGCGCGGCTCGCCTTCGCCCCAGGGGTTGCGCAGCACCACGAAGCGCTCGGCCCCCTGCTGTTCGGTGCCCAGCACCGAGTACCCGTGGTTGGCGTGCACGCCGGTGTTCGCGTAGCGCCCGTCATCGAAGCTCTGCGTCGCCGCGCCGATGGGCAGCCCCGCCTGCAACGTCGCCTGGATGGTGCCCCACACCGCCTCGCGATCGCTCTGCTCGCCGATCGCCAGCCACCCCGCGGGCCGCCCCAGCACCGCCTCGAACAGCTCGTTCTGCACGCCGCCCAGGCCGACCGTCTCGTAGCCGCCCTTCCACTGGGCATAGGCCTTCTCCACCAGGGGGAACCACAGCTCCATCGAGCCGCGCTCGCCCTTCGCGTGGCCGTAGAGCACCTCGCCGCCGCGCGACTCGTAGAGCTCCGCGTCCACGTGGATCACCACCGGGTGAAACTGCCCGCTGACCACGTCGCGCTCGTAGAAGGTGACGTCGGCGCTGCCATCGGGCCGGGGCTTGATGAGCTCGCGCACCGCCTTCGGGTTCGTCGCCGCGAGGCCGGCCATGGCCGCGCACATGTAGCAGTCGCCCAGCTGGCCCTGCTGCACGTCGGCGGGGCTCGGGCCGTCCTTGAAGAGCGGGCCGGTGTAGAGCGCCACGGGCGGTGCCCGGTCGACCTGCGCCGGCGCGGGGTCGACCCAGCCGGGCCCGCTGCCCGCGAGGTACACGTCGTCGGACGAGCGCGGCTGCACCGGCACGTCGAGCGTCACCAGCTGCTTCGGCGCGCGCGGCTCGAGGCCGTCGGGCGAGCTGACCTTCCTCGCCAGCGGCTGCGGCGCCACAGGTGACGCGGAAGACAGGGGCGGGCGGGGCGGCGGGCCAGACGGACGTCGCACGGACATTCCTCCCTTGTAGCCGGAAAGCCGCGGCGTGGCGCTGCGTGGTATCCAGTCACCCGTGTCGCGGACGCTCGGGAAGTACCAGCTGGTCAAGCAGATCGCGGTCGGTGGCATGGGCGAGGTGTGGCTCGCGCGGCAGAAGGGCCCCGTCGGTTTCGAGAAGCTGGTCGTCGTCAAGACGCTGCTCCCGCACCTCCGGGAGGACCAGGAGTTCGTGAACATGTTCTTCGACGAGGCCCGCATCGCGGCGGTCCTCAACCACCCGAACATCGCGCAGATCTACGACCTCGGCGAAGACAAGGGCGAGTACTTCATCGCCATGGAATACGTGCACGGCCTGTCGCTGCGCGACGTGGTCGTCTACGCCGCCGAGCGGGGCCACGGCATGCCGCTCGCGCTCAAGTGCCGCGTCATCGCCGACGCCGCCGCCGCCCTCGACTTCGCGCACCAGGCGAAGACGCCCTCGGGCCAGCCGCTCGACCTCATCCACCGCGACGTCAGCCCCCAGAACATCCTCATCGCGTTCAACGGCGCGGTGAAGCTCATCGACTTCGGCGTGGCCAAGGCCGCCAACAAGCTGGTGCGCACCGCCACCGGCATCATCAAGGGCAAGTACGCGTACATGTCCCCCGAGCAGGCCTACGGCAAGCCGCTCGACGGGCGCAGCGACGTCTTCGGGCTGGGCACCGTGTTCTGGGAAATCCTCTGCACCGACCGGCTCTTCAAGCGCGACAACGAGACCGAGACCCTGCAGGCCGTGGTGGGCGCCGAGATTCCCCCGCCCTCGATGCTCGACCGCAGCGTCCCGAAGTCCCTCGACCCGGTGGTGCTCAAGGCGCTCACCCGCGAGCTGCCCGAGCGCTACCCCAACGCCGCCGCCTTCCAGAAGGCCATCGAGGGCTGGCTGGCCAAGCAGCGCCTGCCCGCCACCACCGCGCACCTCGCGGCCTTCATGAAGCAGCTCTTCCCCGACGAGGCCGAGGCCGTGCCGCTCGCCGGGCTCGAGACCACGATGTCCACCGACAAGTCGGCCGTGTCCATCGAGCCACCGCAGGTGAAGGCCCCCGAGAAGATCCGCGCCAACCAGACCCGCGTGCTCGACGTGCGCGAGCTCGAGGCCCGCATCTCCAGCACCCAGGACAGCGATCACCTGCGGGGCCTCTTCTTCAACGCCCTCGTCGCCGCGGTGCTCCGCTCCGTGGGCCCGGCGGCCGAGCCGAAGGTGCGCAAGGCCGCCCTCGAGCCCCGCGCCTACGTCGACTCGCTCACCTACCCCACGGCCGAGTTCCTGCGCCTGCTGTGGAAGTCCGTCGAGCTGCTCGCCCCGAAGCTCCAGAGCGTCGACGAGGCCTTCGAGCAGCTGGGTTTCTACACGATGGACGCGCTGCTCAACTCGCCCTTCGGCCGGTCACTGGAGTCGCTCAAGGGCTCTGGCCCCCGGTCGCTCTTCAAGCCGTTGCTGGCCACGCTCAACCCGATGATCGCCCCCGGCCACCGCCTGGTGAGCGACGCGGGCGAACACAGCGCCCGGCTGGTCTTCAAGGAAGAGGTGCTCCCGCTCCAGCTCTACGTCGGGCTCCTGCGCAGCCTCTTCCAGGCCCTCTTCGACAAGGCCCTCTTCGCCACGTGGGAAAAGACCGCCGCCGAACGCGTCGAGCTGACCCTCACCTGGAAGTGACCCTTCGCCGGGTTTTCCTGACGCAGTGCGCTAAGTCCGCTCGTTGACTTGCGTAGTGCGACATAGGCATACGCAGGCCCACCTGTTTCACCTCGCGGGGGCCGAACACATGAAGCGCTCAATTCTGGTGTCGATGGTCGCGATGTCGCTGTGGGCCTGCGGTCCTGACGGTCTGGCGACGGTCGGGCAGGAAGACTCCGAAGTCGACGGCATCGAGACCTACGACGCCGAGTTGACGAGCACGAGCCGCTCGCTGACGTGGATGCCCATGGCCGCGGGCAACTCGTGGACCTACCGCTCTGCCGCCGGGGCCGGCCGCACCATCACCGTGCAGCAGATGGGCGAGAACATGGCCCTCGTCAGCGGCCTCTACGCGCAGCCCATCTGGCTGGGCATGACCTCCGACACCGGCACTACGCTCAACCAGTGGGCGAACTCGAAGTGGGAGCCGCTGGTGCGCTTTGGCTACAGCACCACCACCTGGAAGACGAACAGCACGGTGTGCAAGGGTCTCGTGGGCAAGCGCGCTTCGACGGGCACCACCTTCATCACCCCGGCCGGCCGCTTCACCGACACCCGCACCATCGCCTTCGCGCAGGTCTCGACGCCTGCCACCATGTGCGCCGCGCCCGCCTTCACCGAGCTCACCTTCGTGCCCAACGTCGGCCTCGTGTCGTTCAAGACCGGCACCAACCTCCGCTACAACCTCGTGAGCGCGACCCTGGGCGGGGTCGAGTTCCCGGCCGACCCCGACGCCGACCTCACCGCGAAGGTGGTGCTCGACAAGGCCAGCTACGTCTCGCTGCCCAACACCATCCAGTGCATCACCACGCCGTGCCCGGGCAACGCGCAGACCGCCGACGCGAAGGTCGAACTGCAGCTCAAGAACAGCGGCTCCACCTCGGCCTCGTGGCAGTTCGCGACGGGCTGCCAGTTCGACGTGGAGCTCGTCTCGTCCACGGGCCGCGTGGTGCGCCGCCTCTCCGACACCCGCACCTGCAGCTTCGCCACCTCGTCGCTGACCCTGGGCGCCGGCCAGTCGAAGGTCTTCGCGGCCACCCTGCCGCTGGCCGACAAGGAAGGGCTGCAGCTCTCGGGCACCTACACCGTGCGCGCGAAGCTGATCCCCTCGAGCAACGCCAGCACCGCGCCCTCGGCGACCGGCTCGTTCCAGGTCACCGTCCTCGCGCCGTGAGCTGAGCGCTTCGTTGGTCTCGTCACGGCCCGTTCGCCCCCGCACCCGCGCCGGGCGCCTGGCCGCGCTCGATGCCTGGGTCACCACGCAGGCCCGCGCGCTGCTCGACGGCCGCGGCGCCGTGGTCGACGTCGGCTTCGGGCTCACCCCCGTCACCACGCTGGAGCTCGCGCTCGCCGTCCGCGGAGTGACGCCTGCGCTGCGGGTCATCGGCGTCGAGCGGGAGGCGCACGAGGCGCCGGGGCTCGAGCTGCTGGTGGGGGACTTTGGCACCTGCGCCACGCTGGGCCCCACGGCCGTGGTGCGCGCGATGAACGTGCTGCGCGGGTATCGCGAAGACGAGGTGGCCGCGATTCACGAGGCCCTGGGCGCCGCGGTGATCGACGGGGGCCTGGTCATCGAAGGCAGCACCGACACCGGGGGCTGCGTCACCGCGGCGTGGCTGTTGCGCAAGCGGGGCGGGGCGCTGCACCGCGAGGCGCTGTTGCTGCACACCGACTTCTCGCGGGGGTTCTCCCCCTGGCTCTTCCGGGATTGGCTCCCGCGGGACCTGCGCCGCCGCGCGCACGTGGGGACGGCCGTGCACACGCTGCTGGCCGACTGGGAGCTTCGAGCCCGGGGCACCGGGGCGACCGAACCCAAGGCGCGCTTTCTCGAGTCCCTGGGCCCGCCGCTGAGCGCCACCGCCTGGGAGCGGGAGCACGGCTTCGTGCGCTGGCCCGTGGGCGAAGCGTCAGGCCGCGACGCGATCGGCGCCGAGCACTCCGGCCAGCCAATCGATGAACATGCGCTTGCTGACCAGCTCGAGGCTGACCTCTGAGGTGTTCACGCAGCGCTCGCTGAGCACGCGCAGCAGGTTCGCGCGCTCGTCGCGCAACAGCTCCGCGGCGGCCGACCGGTTCTCGGAGGCCGAGAAGTCGGCGGTGGCGGCCACTACCCAGGCCCAGCCGACGAACTCGGCGCGCTGAACCGGGGTGGCGTCCCAGTGGCGGAAGATGAGGGCGAGCTCGACGTCGAGGGCGTTGCGGGTCAGGAGTTTGAAGTCTTGATCGAACATGGGGGGGAGTCCTTTCGACAGGAGGGCCGTGCATACGGCGATCCGTCGTAAAGGCGCGTCACCCAAGGGGTCTCGACGGGTCTGGCCGATGGCGCAGGGTCGCAGTCGAACCGGGAGAACAACCCCACCGGCGACCTTGGCCGCGTTCACAGGTAGCTTCGACACGAGATGCCCGCAGGGAGAGGTCAGAGGTGACGCTGCTGGTGCTTGCGATGCTCGCCGCCGCGCCGGTGTCCCAGGACACGGGCTACGAGCAGCGCCTCGTCGCCTGGGGTCTCTCGCAACACGGTCGCACGCTCGAGCCGGCCCCCGAGGGCCAGCGGGTCGAAGAGATCCTCGTCGCCATCGAAGACGTCTTCTCTCCGACAGATCCCTACCCGCAGTTCCTGAACCTGCTCCACACCCGGACCCGCGAGCCCGTGGTGCGCCGCGAGGTGCTGCTCCAGGTGGGCGACCTGTGGGACCCGCACCGGGTGCTCGAGACCGAGCGCAACCTGCGGCGCCTGTTCCTGCTGGCGGTGGTGAAGATCGTCGCGGTGAAGGGGCGCGAGGGCGGGGTGGCGATGCTCGTCGTCACCAAGGACAAGTGGAGCCTGCGGCTCTCGAACTCCTTCACCTTGATCGGCTCCCTGCTCCAGTTCCTGCAGCTCCAGTTGATCGAGGTCAACTTCAACGGCTGGGGCCAGCAGCTCGCGGTGAACACCACCATCCGGCTCGACACCTTCTCGGTGGGGCAGACCTTCGTCGAGCGGCGGCTGCTCAACTCGCGCTGGTACCTGGGCGAATCGGCCGCCTTGCTCTTCAACCGCAGCACCGGTGCGCTCGAGGGCACCACGGGCGCGGTCAGCTTCGGCCAGCCGATCATCAACCTGGACCCGCAGTGGGGCTTCATGGTCGACGGCTCGTGGAACGCGCGGCGGCGGCGCGTGTTCCGGGGCGCCACCATCTGGCAGTTGCCTTCCCCCAGCGGTGACGTGCCCTTCGTGTACGACGTGCGCGAGTTCGCCTCAGAGGCCACCGGCACGCGCAGCTTCGGCCGGCAACTCAAGGTCGACGTCTCGGCCTCGCTGGGTGGCTACTCGCGCCAGTACAAGCCCGCGCTCGTCACCGGCGAGCAGGCCGACTGGCTCAACGCCAACTACCTGCCGCGCTCCGAGAACGTGACCTACCTCTCGGCGTACGTGCGCGCCTTCCCTTCGGACTTCCGGGTGCTGCGCAACATCGACACCTTCGAGCTGTCGGAGGACTTCCAGCTGGGGTGGGTGGCCCAGGGCGGCGCGCGCTGGGCGTTCCCCCTGCCGTTCGCCCCCTCGAACTTCGTCGAGCTGGGCGCCTCGCTGCGCTACCGCTTCTACCGGGCCGACGACCTGTTCACGGTGACGGTGGCCGGCGCCCTGCGCGTGCGGCCCGGCCTCGAGACGGCCAACCGCCGCCTCGCCGCCGAGGTGTCGAACTACAGCCCCGAGTTCTTCGGCGGTCGCCTCGTCAGCCGCGTGCTGGTGGACTTGAAGGCCAACGATCTCGACAACCGGCAGCTGCTGCTGGGCGGCTCCACCGGCCTGCGCGGCGCGTTCCCCGAGCAGTTCACCGGCTCGAACATGATCCTCGGCAACTTCGAGTACCGCGCGCGGCCCATCGAGCTGTGGAGCAACTGGCTGGGCGTGGTGCTGTTCTACGACGTGGGCTCGGCCTTCACCGCCACGCCGTCGTTCACCCACACCGTGGGCATCGGGTTCCGGTTGTTGTTGCCGCAGCTCAACAGGGAAGTACTGCGCGTGGACTTCGGGTTCGTCGTGGGGGGCGCGATCCCCGGCGCGGACCGCATCAACGCCAGCTGGGGACAGGTCACGGACCTCCGCCCCGATTTCCTCGATCAGCCCCTGTAGCGGTCCCTATTCGTCGGCCGAGGTGTCTCGCCGGGGCCGCGCGCCGCGCAGCTGGGCCGGGGCGTCCAGGCCGTCGAGCTGCTGCTTCACGGCCGAAAGGCCCTCGCGACACCGCGCGTTCTCGGGCGCCTGGGTCACGCAGCGCGTGAAGAGCTTCTGGGCGGCGCGCCACTGGGGCGGCCCGCTCTTCGGCCCCGAGGTCAGCTCCCACGCGCGCACCACCTCCGGGCTGTCTTCGCGGGCGTAGGCCGAGCCCGCGGCCGGGTCGGCGGGGGCGGGCTGGAGCGCCTGGGTCGGCTCGCGGACGGCGGTGGTGGTGTCCATGGGCGCGGGGCCGGTTGGCGCGGGCGGAGCGGGCGGCGGAGGTGGGTCGCGTCGCGCCTCGGCGCGGGGGGCAGGCTCGGCGAACGGGAGCGGCGCCGGGGGCGTCCAGGCCGGCACGGTGATCTCCGCGGTCAGCGCGCGCGAGACGACCCACGCGCCGCCAAGGACGATGAGAGATCCGAGCGCGAGGGCGATGGCTGCGTTCCGAGTCACGGTGGCTCACCCTCTCATGGGCCCCGCCGGGCCTTCAGCGAAACGAGATGCGCACCGCGACGTCACCGAAGTGCACCTCGTCGCCGTCCTGCAGCTCGCGGCGCGTGACACGCTGGCCCTCGAACCAGGTGCCGTTCGACGACTTGAGGTCTTCGAGCTCCACGACGTCGGGGCCCAGGCTGATGACCGCGTGCTGGCGGCTGATGCGCGCCGAGTCGATGGTCAGGTCGCAGCTCACGTCGCGCCCGACGAGGAACCGGTCCGCGTCGACCACGACTTCCCGGTCGCTGAGCACCAGCACCACCTGGCGCGCCTTCTTCAGGCTCGGCGCGGTGGTGTCGGGGACCGCCTCGTGACCGAAGCTCCCCCCGGCGGCCAGCGTCCAGTGGGGCTCCTCGACGATCGGCACCCGGGTCGTCTCGGGTTCCTTCGGCTCGGGGGGTGGGGGCACCTTCGTCGGCGCGGGGGCGGGCGCAGGCGCCGTCGGCTCGGCGTAGCCATGCAGCCGGGCCCAGGTGAAGAGCGCCTGGTTCACCAGGCCCTCGACCGGCACCGCCATGTCGCGGCTCATCTGCTCGAGGAGCGGGACCAGCGGCGCGTCGGGGCTGAAGGTCTTCGTCACGGCAGGCGACCACAGCATTGAAGCCGCGGCTTGTCAGTCGTAAGCGCGGGGGATGGACCTGCTGCTCTACGCCTTGCTGCTGGCGCTCGCCGTGTGGGGCTTCCGCAAGGCGCGGGGCAGCTTCGAGCGCGTGCGCTCGCGGCGCCGGCGCGCGGGGCTTCCCGGGGCCACGGCTGACAACCCCCTCGTGCTGCGCTCGGCCCAGGTGCTCGAGGACGCGCGGGCCTCGGTGCGGTGCGAGTGCGGCGGGCGCGTGCAGGAACTGGGCGAGGCCACCCGCGTCGGCCTGCGCGTGGCCCGCGGGCGCTGCGTGGAGTGCGAGGCCGACGTCGACCTCTACTTCGTGCTCCCCCACATGCTCAACTGAACGGCCCTCACAGCCAGTGGCGCAGCCGAAAGGCGAACCACGACAAGACGCGGTCCACGAAGCCCGCCTCGCGCACGTGGTCCATGGTGATGCGGGTGCAGCTCTGGAGGTCTTCGGCGAAGAGCTTCTCGAGCGACGCGCCGAACGCGGGCTCGATGATGATCGCGTTGACCTCGAGGTTCTGGCGCAGCGAGAGCGGGTCCAGGTTCGACGAACCGATGGTGCCCCAGGTGCCGTCGATCACCGCCGTCTTCGCGTGGAGCACCGACGGCGCGGTCCACTCGTAGACCTCGATCTGGTTCTTGATGAGCTTGGGGTACAGGCCGCGGGCCGCGAAGAGCACCAGCTTCACGTCCGTGGTCGCCGCGAGAATGACGCCCACCCGCACCCCGCGCCGGGCCGCCGCGATGAGCGCCCGGATCATCTTCGCCGGCGGCAGGAAGTACGCGTTGGTGACGAAGATGCGGCTCTTCGCCCTGCTGAAGGCGTCTTCGTAGGCCCGGCGAATGCCCTTGCGATCGAGCGCGAAGTCGTTGCCCACCACGCGCAGCTTCTCGCAGCCCGCGTTCTGCGGCCGGCGGAACCGCGGGCCGTCGATGGCCGGGCCCCGGTGCTTGTCCCACGTCTTGAGGAACAGCCGCTCGAGCAGCCCGGCGTCGGGGCCCGTGATGCGCACGTGCGTGTCGCGCCAGCCGCGGCCGCCGTCGACCAGCGCCGCGTAGTCGTTGCTGATGTTGAGTCCCCCGGTGAAGCCGATGACCCCGTCGACGATCAGCGTCTTGCGGTGGTTGCGCCTTCGCACCTTCGAGAAGGTGCGGGCAAACGAGCCCGCGTAGCGCCAGGGGCGAAAGAGGTGCACCTTGATGCCGGAGGCCCGCACCGCCGAGAGCGTGATGTCCGACATCTGGCTGCCCCAGTAGTCGTACATCAGGAGCACCTCGACGCCGGCCCGCGCGCGCGCCATCAGCGCCTCGAGGAAGTGCAGCCCCGTCTCGTCGTCCTTCAGGATGTACGTCTCGAAGCAGATGGTGCTCTTCGCGCCGGCGATCGCCGCCAGCATCGCCGGGAAGGCCTGGTAGCCGTCCTTGAGCACGGCGACGCGGTTGGGTCCCACGCGCACTTCGGCGTACGGATCACGATCCACGGCGCTCTCCTTCGGGGAAGTGGAGCCGCGAGTACACGCCCCCGAGCGCCACCAGCGCGTCGTGCCGCCCCTGCTCGACCACCCGCCCGCCTTCCATCACCACGATCAAGTCGGCGTGCCGCACGGTCGAGAGCCGGTGCGCGATGACCAGCGTGGTGCGCCCCTTCATCAACTCCGCGAGGCCCGCCTGCACCTCGACCTCGGTCTGCGCGTCCAGGGCGCTGGTGGGCTCGTCGAGCAACAACACCGAGGGCTCCCGCAGGAAGGCGCGGGCGATGGCCAGGCGTTGCCGCTGCCCACCCGAGAGCCGCGAGCCACGCTCACCGACGTCTTCTTCGAGGCCGCCGGCGAAGGCCCGCACGAAGGCCGCGGCGTGGGCCCGCTCGAGCGCCGTCCACAGCTGCGCATCGGTGGCGTCGGCCCGGCCCAGCTTGAGGTTGTCGCGCACCGAGCCCGAGAGCAGCACCGGCTCCTGGGGTACCCACGCCAGCTGCGCGCGCACGCTGCGCCGCGAGAACGAGTCGAGGGGCGCGCCGTCCCACGTCACCGTGCCCCCCGAGACCAGGGCGTGGCCCAGCAGCACCGCCACCGCGCTCGACTTGCCCGCGCCCGAGGGTCCCACCAGCGCCACGTGCGCCCCGGCCGGCACCTCGAAGCTCACCCCCTGCAGCGCCTCGCGGCCGTCGGCGTAGGTCAACCGCACGGCCTCGAAGCGCAGCGCCCGGGTCAGTGGTGCCGCGAGGCCCCCCGCGTCGAGCTCGCTCTGGGCGTCGAGCACCTCGAACAGCCGCGTCGCCGCGCCGGCCCCCAGGGCGATCTGCGAGGCGGTGTGCGAGAGGGACTTGACCGGCTGGTACAGCAGCAGCGCCGCCGCGAGGAACGACACGAGGTTCCCCGCCAGCGCCGGGTCGGTCTGCACCGCCCGCGTGCCCAGCACTACCGCCGCCGCGACGCCGATGACCCCGAGGAACTCGGTGGTCGGGCTGAACGCGCCGCGAATGAACAGCGAGCGCTTCATCACCGCGAGGTAGCGGCCCTGCTCGGCGTCGAAGCGCTCGAGCGCCCGGGGCTCGGCCCGGTACGCCTGCACCACCGGCAGGTTGTTGAGCTGCTCCGCGGCCATCATCGAGAGCTGCCCCAGCGAGGCCTGCGACTTCGTGGCCGCCTTCTTCGCCCCGCGCGCGAACCGCGAGACGGGAATGATGGTGCCCGGCAGCACGATGAAGGTGACGAGGAAGAGCCGCCAGTCGGTGAGGAAACACACCGTGAGCAGCCCCAGCACCTGCAGCGAGTCCTTGGTGAGGCTGGTCAGCGCCTGGCCGGCCGAGAACTCGAGCTGGGCCACGTCGCTGGTGAAGCGGGACAGCAGCTCGCCCGAGTGCCGCTGCTCGAACCACTTCGGGGGCAGCCCCAGCAGCCGCGCGTAGAGCTCCTCGCGCAGCCGCGAGAGCACCCCCTGCGAGACGCGGCCCATCAGCCCGGTGTGGAGCCACGCGGCCACGGCCTTGAGCACCGCCACCCCGATGATCGCCAGCGGCAGCTTGAAGGTGAGATCCTCGCGCTCCAGCTGAAAGGGCCCCCAGGTGATGTCGCCCCCGCTGACCAGCGAGCGCAGCAGGGGCCCCACCAGCGACGCCCACACCGACCCGGCCGCCGCCGCGAAGACCGACGCCACGAGGGCCAGGACGAGGGGCCGGCGGAACGGCGCGGTGCGCGCGATGACCCGCAGCCACACGCGCTTGTCCGAACGGGGAGAAAGAACGGTCACGGGGTCGATTGCTTTCGAATCAGGCTGCGTTAGATGGGCTGCGCCCATGGCTTCCAAGCGTGACTACTACGAAGTGCTCGGCGTCGAGCGAAACGCCGATGCGGACGCTTTGAAGAAGGCGTTTCGCAAGCTGGCAATGCAGCACCACCCCGACCGCAACCCCGGTGACAAGGGCGCGGAAGACAAGTTCAAGGAAGCCTCCGAGGCCTACGAGATCCTGTCCGACCCCGACCGCCGCGCCCGGTTCGACCGCTTCGGTCACCAGGGCGTCGAGGGGAGCTCCGGCTTCAACAACGTCAACATCAACGACATCTTCGGGGAGATCTTCGGGGACATCTTCGGTGGCGGCGGGCGGGGCCGGCGCCAGCGCAACCGCGGCTCGGACCTCCGCTACAACCTCGAGCTGACCTTCGAAGAGGCCGCCTTCGGCACCGAGGTGTCGGTCAAGATTCCGCGGCCCAAGCGCTGCGAGAGCTGCGAGGGCACCGGCAGCAAGAGCAAGCAGCAGCGCCAGTGCCCCACCTGCGGCGGCGCCGGCGAAGTGCGCTTCACCCAGGGCTTCTTCGCGGTCGCGCGCGCCTGCACCCAGTGCAGCGGCACCGGCCAGGTGGTCTCCGACCCCTGCAAGGACTGCAAGGGCGCGGGCAAGACCGAGTCGATCAGCGAGCTGTCGGTCAAGATTCCCCCCGGCGTCGACACCGGCACGCGGGTGCGGCTGGCCGGCGAAGGCGAGCCGGGCGAGCAGGGCGGCCCGTCGGGCGACCTGTACGTG
Organism: uncultured Archangium sp.; assembly: GCA_903905455.1. Taxonomy (GTDB): domain Bacteria; phylum Myxococcota; class Myxococcia; order Myxococcales; family Myxococcaceae; genus Archangium_A. The sequence continues at coordinate 36,042 of CAIVGN010000133.1, read as the reverse complement.
GTGGTGCACGTCAAGGAGCACCCCATCTTCCACCGCGAGGAATACGAGGTGTTCTGCGAGGTGCCGATCAGCTTCGTGCAGGCCACCCTGGGCGCGCAGCTCGAGGTGCCCACCCTCGACGGCATGGTGAAGATGAAGGTCCCCGAGGGCACCCAGAGCGGGAAGATCTTCCGCATGAAGGGCAAGGGCATCCCCCACCTCCAGAGCACCGACCGCGGCGACCAGCACGTGCGCGTGGTGGTCGAGACGCCGCAGAACTTGAGCGGCAAGCAGCGGGAGCTCCTGGTGAAGTTCGCCGAGGCCTCGGGTGAAGACGTCAACCCGCAGAGCAAGAGCTTCTTCGACAAGGTGAAAGAGCTCCTCGGGAACAAGTGATGGCGGGCTGGAAAGACGGCTTCCAGCGGTTCCTGCGCGCCGACCCCGAGCGGCTGCACTTCGCCGCCCACAGCCACCACTACTGGCCCGACGTCACCTTCGAGGCCCAGCAGCAGGCGTGGCTCGACGCCGCCCGCTTCGCCGACGACAAGTGGGACCACGTCTTCGCCGAGGTGTGGCCCGAGGCGCAGCAGCACATCGCCCGCGAGCTGGGCCTGCCGTCGCCTGACAGCATCGTCTTCGCCCCCAACACCCACGAGTTCGTGCTGCGGCTGCTCTCGTGCCTGCCCGGCGTGCCGAAGATCGTCACCAGCGACGCGGAGTTCCACTCCTTCGAGCGCCAGACGCGCCGCCTCGAGGAAGACGGCCTGGTGAGCGTCACCCGGGTGTTGTCCGAGCCGTTCGCCACCTTCCCCGAGCGCCTCGCCCGCGCCTCGCAGGGCGCCGACCTGGTCTTCGTCAGCCAGGTGTTCTTCAACTCCGGCGCGGTGGCCGGCGAGCTCGAGCAACTCGTCGACGCGCTGCCGCCCGAGGCGATGGTGGTCATCGACGGGTACCACGGGTTCGGCGCCGTCCCCACCGACCTGGGCCGCGTGGGCCAGCGCGCGTTCTACCTCTCGGGTGGCTACAAGTACGCGATGAGCGGCGAGGGGGCGTGCTTCCTCCACGTGCCGCCCTCGGCGCTGGAACTGCGGCCGCGGAACACCGGCTGGTTCGCCGCCTTCGGGGCGCTCGACGAGAAGGTCGCCGGCCGGGTGCCGTATGCGCCGGGCGCCATGCGCTTCATGGGCGCGACCTTCGACCCCACCGGGCTCTACCGCTTCAACGCGGCCATGCGCTGGCGGCAGCAGGTGGGCCTGACCACCGAGAAGAACCGGGCCCACGCGCACCTGCTGCAGCGGGAGTTCGTCGGGGGTCTCGATCGCGAGGGGGAGCTCTCGCTGGAGCAGTTGGTGGTGCCGGTGAGCAACCCGGGCCGCGGCCAGTTCCTGACCTTCCGCACCACCGAGGCGCGGGTGCTGTGCGCCACGCTCAAGCTGCACCACGTGGTGACCGACGCGCGCGGAGACCGGCTGCGCTTCGGCTTCGCCCCGTACCATGGCTCGTCGGACGTGGCCGAGCTGCACGCCCGCATTCACCGCGCGCTGCGCTGAGCCCGCCCCGTTGTGTCTTTACGGTCGTGTCAAAACACTCGCGGCCATGCTGCTCAACGTCCGACTCTCGGGTGAAGACGAGCGCGTGGTGCGCGGGCTGCGCCGCGCCAAGGTGAACGTCTCGGAGCTGGTTCGCCGGGCGCTGCGTGAGGCGGCCGCTCGCGAGCACCGGGTCCAGCCCAGTCGCTCCGTGCTCGTGAAGGAGATCATCGACGCCATTCCCGGACCTGTCGGGAAGACGAAACGCCCGCCGCTCGACGATCGTCGTGCGGTCGCGGCCTTCATTGCGCGAAAGCTCAACCGAGGGTGAGGCGCGTTCTCGTCCACACGGGCCCGCTGGTCGCGCTGGTCGACCCGAAGGACCGCCTCCACGCGCGCGCCACCCGGGAACTCGACCGACTCAAGGGCCCCCTGTGCGTGGGCTTGCCGGTGCTGACCGAGGCCCATTTCCTCCTCGGGGCGGCCCATCTCCGGCGCCGGGTGACGGCGTTGCTCGAGGCCGAGGTGCTGCGACTGGATGCGCCGGACCGCCCAGACCTCGTCACCCTGCGCGCGCTCGAATGGCTCGCTCACCACGCGGAGCACGCTCCGGATTTCACCGATGGGTTCCTGGTCGCGTGGGCCGAACGTGAGGCCCTGGCGATCTGGACCTTCGAACGCGAGTTCTCGACGGTGTGGCGGACGCTGGCCGGGAAGCAGGTCCGGCTCGCTGCGAAGTGAGGGGGGCCGGCCCTACTTCTTCTGCAGCTCCGCGAGCCGCGCGACCGCCTTGACGTGAAACTCGTCGTCGGCCGGAGTGAGCGCGAGCACGTCCTTGAGCAACTTCGCCGCCTCGTCGGGGCTCGTCTCGAGCTGCTGGTAGGCGCGGAAGTACAGGTCGCGGCCCTGCGCGCGGCCGTCGTTCACCAGCGCCTGCGCCCCCGCGTTCCCCGGCTCGGCCCGCAGCACCTGCTGCGCGTACTCGATGGCCCGCGACCAGTTGCCGGTGGTGCGCGCCTGGCTCGCCTTCAGGAAGAACTTCGACGCCAGCTGCTTGCGCAGCGGCTGGCTCTGCTCGCTCGACGCGTCGCCTGCGATCTTCCGATCGAGCTCGAAGAGCGCCAGCAGCTCGGCGTCGCCCAGGTCCTCGAGGCGGTGGGACTTCGCCTCGAAGTCCTTGATCTTGCCCTCGAGGCCGCTGCACTGCGGGTACTTGTTGGCGCAGGCCTGGGCCAGCGAGAGCGCCCCCGACGCGTCGCCGCTCTTGTAGCGCTGCTGCACCTCGAGCCACGGGGTCTCGGGCGCCAGCGTCGGCCCGGTGCGGTTCTGGAGCCGGCCCAGGCCCAGCTCGGCCTGGTGCTTGAGCTCCGCGCCCTCGCGGTCGTCGGCGCGAAAGGCGAGCAGGTCTTCGCCCAGCACCTTCACGCGCTGGAGCTTCGCCACGTCGTTGGCCGTCGACAGCAGCGTCCGCATCTCGGTCACCCGCGCGCTGGCCTTCGCGTCGAGCGCGAGCTTCGCGGCGTCGAGGGCCGCCTGCTGGGTGGTGGTCTTCACCTGCGCGAGCGCGGCGCTGGCCTTGCCCAGCTCGCCCCGGGCGATGGCCTCGGTGGCCTCCGCGAGGGACAGCTGGCTGGGGATCTCGGTCTGCGCGACCTTGAGGTAGTTCTCGATCTGCCGCGGCTCGTAGTCGGGCTCTTCTTCCTTCAGCGCTTCGAGCTTCGCCTTCGCTTCGGACCACTTCCCCTGGCGGGCCAGGCCCTTGGCTTCCTTGAAGAGCTCTGCGGGCTTGCCGCTGACCGGCGGGGGCGGGCTGCCCGGAGGCGGCCGCGTCAGCTTCCACGCCACGAGCCCCCCGAGCACCACCACCAGGGCGATCGCCACCGGGAGCAGCGGGCTGCGCTTCTTCTCTTCTCGCGGCCCCCCGCTGCCCATGCGCGAGGTGCGCACCGGCCGACCCCGGGCCGGGGCCCGCTCGATGGCGCCCTCCGTGCGGGGCGTACGAACGGGCGGGCGCGGCGGTCGCTGCGGGGGAGGCGGCATGTGCCTTCCGGTCTCCCAGAGATGCCCCGCGATGAACAGCGCCTTCAGGTCGGCGCGACGCGCAGCACCGGCACCGGAGGGCTGTGCCCCAGCACCTTGAGCATGTGCCCGTGCGAAACCAGCGCCCCGAGGAACGTGGGGTTCACGTGGTACGGCACCCCGTGGTCCTTCGCGCAGGCCTCGACGATGGTCGAGAGCGCCGGGTAGTGAATGTGCGCCACGCGCGGGAAGAGATGGTGCTCGACCTGGTGGTTGAGGCCACCCGTGCAGAAGGTGGCGAGCGCGTTGCGCGGCGCGAAGTTCGCCGTGGTCTTGAGCTGGTGGGTGAGGAAGTCGTCTTCGAAGTGACCCTGCGCGTCGGCCTCGGGGAACGAGGGCCCCTCGACGACGTGCGCGAGCTGGAAGACCACGGCCGCCGTGAAGCCCGACACCGCGAGCACCAGCGCGTAGCCGATGAGCACCTGCCACCACGCGACCGTCCCCACCAGCATCGGCACCCCGACCCAGAACAGGAGGTGCAGCACCTTGCTCACCACCACGTCGACGACCTCGCGCTTCGTGGTCTTCTCGCCCCGCTCGATGAGCTGCGCGAAGTCCTTCTTGAAGACCCACACGAACATGGTGAACCCGTACAGGGCCCAGGCGTACACGTGCTGGAAGCGGTGGAGAAAGCCCCGGGACTCCCGCCGGTAGAAGTGCAGGAAGAAGCCCGGATCGAGGTCGTGATCCGTGCCCGGCACGTTGGTGTACGTGTGGTGCACCACGTTGTGTGCCCAGCTCCACATCGTGGAGCTCGCGCCCATCACGTCGAACGAGCGGCTGAACAGCGCGTTGACCCACGGCCGCTTCGAGAGCGAGCCGTGGATGGCGTCGTGGCCCACGTTGAAGCCGACCTGGGCCACGCAGAAGCCCGTGACCAGGCTCAACCCCAAGCCCAGCCAGCCAGGCATGGCCACGAAGGTCAGCACGGCCCACAGGCCGGCCACCGCCGAGAGCCAGAAGGCGGCCTTGGCCCACAACGCGGGCGTGGCGTTTCGCGAGCGACCTGCCGCGAAGTACGCATCCACGCGCGTCATCAGGTCCTTCTTGAAGGGGGACTCTCGACTGGTGAAGGACAGCTTCGGGTTGGCGGTTGTCATGCAGTGGGAAAGGTAAGGCCCCGCTCGTCACCCATTGACCACGGTCCGCGAGAAATCCCCGAGGGCCCGGGGCCGCGAAGCCGCGTCCAACCACCCGCACTGCGGGCGTTTTCACACGGGGAAAGCCTGCTATGTGCACCGCCATGCGTGAGTCGTTGTTGCTGCTGAGCGTGCTGTTCCTGTGCGCGTGCCCGAGGCCTGAAGGAACGGGCAGGGGCAACGGCAGTGGCCAGAAGGTCGACGTCAAGAAAGACCCGACCGCCGATGACGCGCTGGCGAAGGCCGTGTCCATCGCCGACTCGAAGTCGCGCCGCGAGGGCATCGAGGCGTTGCTGCTGGTGCGCAAGACGTTCCCCGAGACGACCGCCGGGCAAGACGCGCTGTACCGCGCCGGCGTGCTCGCCTTCGAAGAGGGGGACTACGTGCTGGCGCGCAAGTCGCTGGGCGAGCTGCTCTTCGAGAACCCGCTGCACCCGAAGGCCGTCGACGCGCGCCTCAAGTCGGGCCTCGCCGCCACCGAGATGAAGGCCTACCGCGACGCGTACCAGACGCTCTCGACGCTGGTCGATCGCCTCGAGGGCGAAGATCGCCGCCTCGCCGAGGCCGCGCTCGCCCGCGCCGCCGCCGGCAGCCAGCAGTACGGCGAAGCGCTCAAGTCGGCCCTCAAGGCCGTCGAGAACGCCAGCGGGCCCGAAGAGACGAAGAAGGCCCTCGCCGCCCTCGAAGACGTCGTGGAGTCGAAGACCACCTTCCTCGCGCTCGCCGAGGCGTGGAACGAGCTGCCGAAGTCCCACCCCGGCTGGCCGCTGGTCGCCTTCAAGATGGCCCGCGTCTATTACCACCTGCGCGACTGGCCCCGCCTCGACGAGACCCTCAAGTCGCTGCTCGGCAACGCGCCCGACTCCGCCTACGCCCCGGACGCGAAGGCGCTGCTGGATCGCCTCGCCAAGCGGGCCCACGTGAAGACGAAGCTGGTGGGCGCGCTCTTGCCGATGAGCGGCAAGTACAAGGCCTTCGGCGAGACCACGCTGCGCGGGCTGCAGCTGGCCCTCAAGGGCAGCGACGTCGAGCTGCTGGTCAAGGACACGCAGGGCGACCCCACGCTCACCGCGAAGCTCGTCGAGCAGCTCGCCTTCGACGACGGGGTCATCGCCATCATCGGCCCGATGCTCGCCGAAGACTCGAAGCGCGCCGCGCTGGTGGCCGAAGAGCTCCAGGTGCCGCTGATCACCCTGTCGCGCGCCGAGGGCCTCACCGAGATCGGCCCCCACATCTTCCGCACCATGGTCACCAACGCGCAGCAGGCCGAGGCGCTGGCCGACTACGCGATGAACACCCTGGGCTACAAGACCTTCGCCATCCTCCACCCCAACACGCCCTTCGGCGTCGAATTGTCGAACGACTTCTGGGACGCCATCGAGAAGCGCGGGGGGCAGATCCGCGGCATCGAGAGCTACGACCACGACCAGAAGACGTTCACCGAGGAGGCCAAGCGCCTCGCCGGCCGCTACTACCTCGAGGACCGCGGCGACTATTACGAGAAGATCCGCGAGATCCGCGAGAACGTCCCCGACGAGTTCCGCCGCCGCAAGGCCATGGAGAAGATGAAGGCCGCGCTCGAGCCGGTCATCGACTTCGAGGCGATGCTCATCCCCGACTCCTGGCAGCAGGTCTCGCTCGTCGCGCCCGCGCTGGCCGTCGAAGACATCATCACCAACGCCTGCGACAAGAAGGACCTCGAGCGCATCCAGAAGACGACGGGCAAGGACAAGCTCAAGACCGTCACCTTGCTGGGCCCCTCGACCTGGAGCTCGCCCAAGGGCGCCTCGGGTGACCCGCAGCTCATCGAGCGCGGCGGCAAGTACGTGCTGTGCAGCGTGTACGTCGAGGCGTTCTACGAGCCGAGCGATCGCCCCTCGACCAGGGCCTTCGTCACCGCCTTCCGCGAGACGTACCACGAGGCGAGCATCACCCTGCTCGACGCCGTGGGCTACGACTCCGCCGCGCTGGTGCGCAGCATCATCGAGAAGAACGCCCCCACCACCCGGGCCGGCTTCCGCGAGGTGCTCCAGCACGTGAAGGACTTCCAGGGCGCCACCGGCTCGCTGACCATCGACGACGCCCGCGAGGCGCGCCGACAGCTCTACCTGCTCAACATCACCACCAAGGGCGTGAAGGAAGTCTCGTCCAAGCGGCCGGAAGGGTGATGCGCGGGCTGCTGTTGGTCGCGCTGGGCGCGCTCTGGGGGTGCCGGGCCTCGCCGCAGACGCCCGGCGCGCTGCTCACCGCGCTCGGCGCTTCGCCTGGCGGGTACCTCGAGGGCGTGCCCTTCGCGCTGGGCGAGCCGCTGGTGCTCAACCGCGAAGACTTCATCTACGACGCGAAGCTCTCGCCCGACTCGCGCTTCGCCGCCGTGTCGCGCCTGGGCATGAAGAGCTTCCACCTCTCGGTGCACGAGCTGACCCGGCCGCCCACGCTGCGCGCCGAGGCCGCCGTCAACCCGCTGGAGTTCGACGTCGACGCCCTCGAGTTCTCCCCTGACGGGACGCGCGTGGCCGCCGTGTCGCGCGACGGCTCGCTGCGCATCTACGCCGCGGCCACCGGCGCGCTCGTCGCCGCGTGGCTCACCGAGGAGCCGCTGGTGAGCCTGGGCTGGAACGCGTCGGGCTCGCTGCTCGCGCTGGGCGGCGCGAAGGGCCTCGTGACGGTGCTCGCGGTGCCCCAGATGCAGCACGTCGCCGAGCTTCGGCCGCACACCGACGAGGTGCGCGCCGTGGCCTTCACCCCGAAGGACGAGCTGGTGACCGCCGGCTGGGACCAGAAGCTGCTCGTCTTCGCGCTCACCGACGCCGTCTCGGCGCCGCGCGAGGTGCGCACCCACGTCACGAAGAAGAACGGGCTGGTGCTGTTCCGCGGGGTGCTGGATCGGGCGGCCTCGGCCACCATCGCCCTGGACGAGCGCATGCCCACCCTGGTGGTCAAGAGCGCGCTCGCCCAGGCCATCGGCATCGACACCCTGCGGTTGACCCAGACCGTCGCCGTGCCCACCGCCTTCGGCACCCAGCTGGCGAAGCTCGCGCGGGGCCGCGTGTTGAGCATCAAGAACCTCACCATCTCGGAGGTCGACGTCGCGGTGTGCGACGCGTGCGTGCCCGCCGACGCCCAGGCGCTGCTCGGCGGCCCGGTGCTGCAGCAGCTGGCCACGGCCTTCGACGAGTCGAGCCACGAGATCGTCTTCACCGCCACCCCGGCCGCGACCCACGTGAGCCTCGGCTCCGCGCAGGGCCTGCAGCTGGCGCGCGCCTTCACCATGCCCGCGCCGGTCAACGATCTCTCGCTCGACGCGAAGGGCGCCATCGCCGGCGTCGCGATGTCGGTCACGAAGTCCGAGCGCACCAAGGCGGTGTACGACCGCGAGAAGAAGCACGAGGTCGAGCCCGAGCGCGAGTGGGACTGCGGGGCCCGCGTCGACCTCTCCACGGGCCAGGTGCTCGAGCAGCGGCACGGGCACCATGGCGTGGTGGCCACGGTGGGCATCAGCCCCGACGGCCAGACGCTTGCCACCGGGGGGTGGGACAAGAAGGTCATCGTGCACGGCGCGCAGCCGCTGGTCGAAGATCCCTTCGGTTGGGCGGTGCGACGGGTTCGCTTCTCGCGTGATGGGCGCCGGTTGATCGTCGCCGCGTGGACGCCCCAGAACCCGCTGGGCAGTCACTCCAGCGACCCTTCGGCCGTGGTCTACGAAGTCGTCTACCGGGCCGCGTCGGTCACCGGGCGCTGAAGCCCGCTTGGGGCCCCGCCCTCAGAGCGTGAGCTGCGCCGCGTGCCGGGTGATGGCCGCCAGCCCAATGGGCGTCACCCCACCGGCCGACCGCCGCGCCGTCGTCGCCTCGTGCTCGAGCAACCACTGCTTGAGCTCGAGGCCGCCCGCGTAGCCCGTCAACCCGGTGGCCCCCACCACGCGGTGGCAGGGCACCACCAACGAGAGCGGGTTCTTGCCGTTGGCCGAACCCACCGCGCGCGAAGCCGTGGGGCTGCCGAGGTGCGTGGCCAGGGCGCCGTAGGTGGTGGTGGTGCCCAGGGGGATCTCCTGGAGCGCGTCCCACACGCGGCGCTGAAAGGGGGTGCCCCGGGCCGCCAGCTTGACCGTGAAGTGCGTCAGCCGCCCCGCGAAGTAGGCGATGAGCTGGTCGCGCACGCCGGCGAAGAAGGCATCGTCGCGCCGCCAGGTCTCGGTGTCGGGGATCGCCCGGTGCGACTCGGGGTACACGCCGGTGAGGGCCTCGCCGTCACTGACCAGCAGCCAGGGGCCGACGGGGGAGGTGCAGCGTGAGTAGGTAGAGACGAACGCCATGATGCGCGGGGGACACTAGGGGCAGCGATCCACGGCGTGAAGCCCCAACTTCACCCGGTCGGGTAGTTCAGAAACACCCGTTCGTTGGGCACGCCGTGGGTCGCCAGCAACTGCGTGACCTCGGCGACCATCTCCATCTGCCCGCAAAGAAAGGCGATCGCGCCTTCGGTGGGCAGTTTGGCCACGAGCTGTTGCACGCGGCCCACCGCGCCCGCCCAGCCGTGCGCCGTGTGCGACACCGTGGGTGTGACGTGAATGCCTGCCTCGGACAACGCGCTGAACTCTTCACGCCACGCCAACTGCGCCGGCTCGTGGGCGCCGTAGAGCCCGTGCACGCGGCCAAACTCGGCGCGCCGCGCGCGGACGTGGTGCAGCACCGAGCGCAGCGGCGCGTAGCCCGTGCCCGTACCGATGACGAGCAGGGTGCGACCCTTCGCCTGCTCGAGCGGGAAGCCCGGGCCGTCGGGGCGGCTGACCTCGACGTCCGCGCCCACGGCCAGCCGGGTGAGGGCGCCGGCGACGCCCTGGTTGGCGCGCACGAGGTACTCGAAGTGCGCCTGCCCGGGCGGCGAGGCGATGGCGAAGACCGAGTCCTTTCCGTTGGCCACGCGGACCCGGTGGTACTGTCCGGGCGCTTGAAAGCCCCGCGCCACCTCGGTCGAGACGTTCAACGTGACCCGGTGCAAGCCCGGCGCGACGACGTCGTTGTGAGTCAGCGTGGCCCTGCTCCAGCCCGGCATGGCGTGCTCGTAACAAACCCCGCCTCTGCCTTCAGGAAATTCCAGTGCGTGCGCTGAAGACCTTCATCAAGTTGACCCTGTGGTTGGGCCTGCTCCTCGTGATCACCGTGGGGGTCCTGCTCCCCGGCACCTACCTGTACACCGCGAACACCCTGCCCAATCAGATCGAGAGCGAGGCCGACATCGAGGTGCACCTGCGCCAGTCGATCGAGAGCGAGCGCCAGAGCCTGCAGATCACCCGGCCGGCCAGCGCGCGCGAGAGCGTGAAGTGGGAAAAGCCCGATTTCTCGAGGCTCCCCAAGCACCTCATCGCCTTCTACATCACGGCCACCGGCTGCCCCGACTACTTCCGCAGCCCGCGCGAAGAGGGTACGCCCTGGCTCAAGCGCCTCTTCGCCAGCCTGCAGAACCGCATCCTCGACGGGGACGGCGCCTGCGAGCTCATCTTCGCGCGCAACCTCGCGCGGCGGCTCAACATGAAGTCCGACCTGCAGGTCGCCGTGGCGGCCGACCGGGTGCACCGCTTCCTCGCGAAGGACCAGCTGGTGGCCTTCGATCTCCACTCGATGTGGTTCGCCCACGGCGTCATCGGCGTGGAGAAGGCCTCCGAGGTGATCATGCAGAAGCCGCTGACCCAGCTGAACCTCGCGGAGCTCGCCGAGCTGCAGCTCGCCATTCCCCCCTGGGGCTTCTGGGAAGACATCCGCCTGTGCCGCAACTCGTCGAAGCTCAAGGAAGCGCGCGACTCGATCCTCGCCGAGCTCGCCGCCATCGGGCACATCAGCGACGAGATGGCGCGCACCGCGAGCAGCCAGCCGGTGCGCTGCACCTCCGTGAAGCACTGAGCCGTCAGGTTGCCGCGAGGCTCCGCGTCTTCGCGGGGCCATGTCTCCCCGACACCTCGTCACCCACTTCCAGAAGGCCCAGCTGCCGCTCGAGCTGCGCGACCGCCCGCTGTTCCGCGGCGCGGGGGCCACCGACATCGTGCAGCTCGACGTCGCGCGCCCCGACCGCACGCAGCGCCACGAGCGCTTCCTGATCTTCACCGGCGCCGACGACAACCGGGTGCAGGTCGAGGGCGTCGATCCGCGGCTGCGCCAGCTGGTGCTGCTGGTGCACGAGCCCCGGCGCCGCTTCGAGACCTTCGTGACCACCTGGCAGTGGCGCCAGAAGGGCGAGCCCCCCAACGTGGTGCGCAAGGAAAAGCGGGGCTGGTTCGTCGAGAGCTTCACCACCGACCGCAAGCGCCATTTCCTGGCCGGCATGGACGAGCAGCACCTCTTCATCGCCCAGTTGCCCCGGGGCACCTCCACGGTGTGGGGCGCCCACCAGGCGCTCAAGAGCGACGAGGTGCGCGCCGCCGAGCGCGGGGCCTTCGAGAAGACCCAGCGCCAGGGCGAGTGGTTCTTCGTCTCGCTCCAGCCGCGCGAGCTCGCGGAGGTCGAGGCCGAGGCCCGGGGCTCGTTGGCGCGCGTGCGGCGCGACGTGGGGATCGCCGAGGCCGCGGGCATCCGTCGGGCGGGCCGGCCCCACCTCGCCGACGAGGTGTTGGTCATCTCCGGGCGGGCCTACGTGCGCGGTCGCGTGCGGCACCCCGATCACGCCACCATCGAGTTCCGGCCCTGGCGCCGGGCGCTCGCCAACACCGAGGCCTTCGAGCAGCCCACCGGCGTCGGCTTCGTGGACTGATCAGCCCAGCGCGAAGAACGCGCGGATGCGGGTGAGCAGCGCGTTGGTCTCCCGGTTGGCGCGCTCCCGGGCGGCGTCCGCGGACAGCCCTTCCTTGGCGGCCTGCAGCGTCACCTGTCGCTCGGCCAGCACGCGCGCCAGCGTCTCGGCGATCTCGTGCCTCGCGGCGAGCACGCCCTGCATCGCGGCCTTGTCGAGCCGGAAGCACTCCACCTCCCCGTTGGCGATCACCGTCGCGCTGCGGGGCTCGCCGGTCAGCAGCGACATCTCGCCGAAGAAGCAGGGGCCGTTCAGCTGGGCCACCTCGCGGTCGTAGGTGCCGTCCGACACCCGCACCGTCGCCTGCCCGTCTTCCATCAGGTACAGCCAGTGCGCCTCGGCGCCCTGCCGCGTCATCACCTCGCCCTTGGCGAAGGGCGCGTACTTCATGTGCCGCGCGAGCTCCTCGCGTTCTGCCTCGGCCAGCCCCGCGAAGAGGTCCAGGGTCGAGAGCAGGGCGCGGCGCCGCTGCAACTGCTTCTCGGTCTTGATGGCCTTGCGGTCGGTGGTCTCCTCGGTGACGAAGAGCGCGTGGGCGGGCATGGCCAGCGTCATGTCGGCCCGCTGCAACGCGAAGTACACGCAGGCGCGCACCTCGGAGTCCGTGGGGTCGTCCACCGCGATGTCCGACAGGTGGTAGCGCACCGCGTACTTCCCGAAGGTGTCCGTCATGTCCATCAGCACCACGGTGGCCAGGGGCTCCTTCGCCACGCGGTCGATCTGCGCGGCTCGCACCGCGGTCTGCACCACGCTGATCACGTCGCCGGGTTGAAAGCGCCAGTCCACGTTGAAGTACACCCAGCGGCGCAGTTGCCGAGGCTGGCCCTGCCGCTTGCCCAGGATGAAGACGTTGGAGCGGGTCATCACCGTGTTGGGGATGAGCACCGTCTCCCAGTTGCGCGTCTCGACGGCGGTGTAGCGCCACCGCACCTCGACCACGCGGCCGGTGACGTCACCCACGCGGATCCAGTCTCCCTCGTCGAGCGAGTTGTCGACCTGCAGCGCGAGGCCACCGGCGATGTTGCCGATCACGTCTTGGAGCGAGAAGCCGAGCATCGCGGTGAACACCGCGCTGGTGGCGATGAGGCCCGAGAGGTTGACCCCCGCGCGGCTGAGCACCGCCACCGAGGTGGCCACCATGGCGATGCCCACCACCACGTCCTGCACGATCAACGGCGCGTGGAGCCTCGCCCGCGGCAGCAGCACCGAGAAGAGCAGGGTGGCGCCGGCGCCGACGATGGCCACCGCGCCGAAGACCCACGTCGGGGTGCGGGTGATGTCGGCGAAGGTCGAGTGCACCGCCTCGAAGCCGGCCGTGGCCACCAGGCCCGCGAGGTGCGCGGCGATGAAGAGGAACATCGCCTTGAAGCGCGGCTTGTCGATGGCCACCGTCTTGGTGAGCACGAAGGCGAAGACGGTGAGCAGCAGCACCCACGGGGTGAAGGACTGCCTCGCCTCGGTCCACAGCGCTTCGAAGAAAGCCACGGCGCGAGGCTACAACGTGACGGTCTGGTCACGACGAATTCAACTCGACCGGGCGCGGTGCTCTACTGCCCCCATGCCGTCTCGCGTCTCGACCTGGTTGACCGTGGTGGTGCTCAGTTCGTGCAGCGCGGGCGTGGTGGGCGGGGCCGACAGTGGCGCCGACGACGCGGGCGCGCTCGAGGTGGGGGCTCCCGACGCAGGGAACTCCGACGCCGGGTCCTTCGACGCGGGCGCGCTCGATGCGGGTGTGCTCGACGCGGGCGCCTCTTCCCCCGACGCCGGCAGCCCGTGCACCTTCGCCGCCACCTGGGCCTGCAGCGCCGATGGCCTGCGCCGGACGCGCTGCGTGCAGGGCCAGGCCGAGGTCGAGGCCTGCGCCCGCGGGTGCCTGAAGCCGCCGCCCGGTCCCGAGGCGACGTGCCTTGCCACCACCTCGACGCTCTCGTGCCCCGGCAGCTACGGCACCGAGAAATCCACCAGCGGCGACTACTTCATCACCGCCTTCGGCTGCTGGGCTGACGCGACCGGCGCCATCCACACCGACCCCGGCGACAACTGCATTCCCTACTGCCTGGCGCAGGCGCGCAGCTCGGGCCTCTGCCTTCCCGGTGACACCGGGCCGCAATGTGAAGAGCGCGTGACCTGGTACACCGCCGACGGCGCGCGCTTCGGCTGCCTCGCCCGGCTGCGCGTCACCAACCCCGCCACCGGCAAGGCGGTCATCGCCGTGGCCCTCGACTACGGGCCGGCCTGCTCGCTCGAGCGGAGTTCCAACTTCCCCGTGCTCGACGCGAGCGGCCGCGTCGACCGCTACCTCTTCGGCTCAGACCAGGGCGCCATCGATCGCTCCCTGGTGCACGTGGTGGAGGTCGACCCCTCCACGCCGCTGGGCCCGGTGCCCTGAGCCCCTCAGTTCGGCAGGCACTCCAGCGTCTCGAGCGACGCCGTCTCGACGGGCTTCTCGGGCGCGGGCATGGCGCAGACCTTCACGTTGGCCGCGCTGGAGCAGCTCGCGGTGCCGCCGATCTTGCAGCCCTTCTTCTCGCATTCCTTGCGAGCAGCCTGGGTGTCACTGCCGCCGTAGCGACACTGCTTGCAGCCGCCGGAACTCCCCGACGAACAGATGTAGCAACCGTCGGCGAAGGCCGCGGTGGGCGTGACGAAGACGGCAGCGACGGCGAGCGAGGCAACGACGAGGAACTTCCGCATGCGTGGTGCTCCTGGGGTGGCTGCGGCGATCAACCGCAGTGGTTCACTTCGTTTCGCATCATCAACGCGCGCGCGATCAGCACCAGGGCCGCGACGAGCGGCACCACGCGCCTCGCGATCAACGCCACTCGCGGTGAAACCGTCAACCGCTTCGCCCCGAATTGCACCGCGCCCAGCGCCGGCAACGCTCCGAGCGAGAAGGCGAAGAGCACCGCCGCGCCGCCCCAGGGCGACCCCGTGGCGATGGCCGCCAGGAACAGCCCGTACAGCAGCCCACACGGAAGAAACGGAGTCGCCGCGCCGAGAAAGAAGGTGCGCGTGGTGGGCTCCAGCTTCGCGCCGGCCCGCGCCAGGGCCCCGGAGATCGCCGCCACCCCGGGGATGGGCCTCGCGTGCTTCGCGAGATCGAAGGCGGTGATGATCAGCCCCGCCGCCATCACCCACGGCAACACCGGCTGCACCGAGACCAGCAGCGCCTGGGACACCGTGCGACCGAGCGCGCCGAGCAACAAGCCCACGAAGGTGTAGGCGGTGATCCGCCCGAAGTGCCAGGTGAGCGCCGCCTGCGTTCGCCCCGGGCCCCGCGGCAGCCCCGCACAGGCCAACGGCCCGCACATCAGCGCGCAATGCAGGCTGCCGGTCACGCCCGCCACGAGGGCGCTGGCGGCTCCGGCCCAGGCGAGAAGGGGGTCCATCGGCGCGGTCCTTGTTCAATGGGCATGCCGTTCGCAGCCCGAGGCGCGCTAGATGTCCCCCATGAACGAAGCGCCTGCAACTGCTCGCAGCGGCCTGTGCGAGCACTGCTCCAGCCCCATTCTCGAAGACGCAGGAAGTGCGCGCTTCTGCTGTCGAGGCTGTGAGGCCGTGCACAATCTGCTGCATGCGCAGGGGCTCGACCGCTACTACTCGCTCGCCGGAGACCAGGTCGGGCCGGTGACGGTGCCCGATTCACCGCGCAGCCACTCGTGGCTCGAGCCGCTCCTCGCGCAGTCCGTGGCCACGCCCGGCGACGTGTGCAGCCTCCAACTCGACGTGCAGGGCATTCACTGCGCGGCCTGCGTGTGGCTGATGAACGAGACCTACCGCCGCCACGAGGGCGCCGGCGACATCACCATCAACCCCACCCTGGGCACGGTGCGCCTGCACTGGAAGCGCGGCGTGCTCGACCCCGCGGCGTGGATGAAGGAGGTCGAGGGCTTCGGTTACCAGTTCGGTCCCGCGCGCAAGCAGGGCTCGAAGCGGAGCATCGATCTGCCCCTGCGCCTGGGCATCAGCGCGGCCATCGCCATCAACGTGATGCTCTTCTCGGTGAGCTTCTACTTCGGGCTCTCGCCCTCCGACCCCGAGGTCTTCCAGCTCTTCACCACGCTGTCCTTCGTGTTCTCGAGTGCGACGGTGGCCATCGGGGGCTGGCCCTTCTTCGTGGCCGCCGTGCGCGGGCTGCGCTCGGGCATGCTCCACCTCGACCTGCCGATCGCCATGGGCATCGTGCTCGTCTACGCCATGTCCGTGGTGCAGCTCATCAGCAGCAAGGGCCGCGGTGACTTCGCGTACTTCGACACCCTCAACATCTTCATCACCCTGATGCTGCTGGGCCGCTTCCTCCAGGAGCGGCTGCTCGAGAAGAACCGCCGCTACCTCCTCGAGGACGATGGCGCCGACGGGCTGATGGTGCGTCGCGTGAAGGGCCCGCTGCTGGAGACCATTCCCGCGCCGAAGATCGAGGCTGACGACTTGCTGCTCGTGGCCCACGGAGACCTCGTGCCCGTCGAGGCCACGCTGCTCGAGCCCGAGGCGCAGATCAGCACCGACTGGATGACCGGCGAGGCCGCGCCCCGTCGCGTCGAGGCCGGGGCCACCATCCCCGCCGGGAGCTTCAACGCGGGCCGCACCGCGTTCCACGTGAAGGCCCGCGAGAACTTCGCCCAGTCGGCGCTCGTCGCCTTGCTCCGTCAGCCCGCGCCGCGCGAAGGCGCCCAGGCCAGGCACCACCAACTGTGGAACCGCCTCGCCAAGCGCTGGGTGGTGACCGTGCTTGGCGTCTCGTCGCTGGGGTTCCTGCTGTGGCTGCCACGCGGCGTCGAGGGCGCGGTCAACGTGGCCGTCTCGCTGCTGGTGATCACCTGCCCCTGCGCCATCGGCATCGCCATTCCGCTGGCCTACGAGTTGGTGCAGTCGCGGCTGCGCAAGGGCGGCTTCTACGTGCGCGCCACCGACCTGCTCGACCGCCTCACCGACGTGAAGCAGCTGGTGTTCGACAAGACCGGCACGCTGACCCTCGGCCGCCTCGAGCTCGTCGACCCCCAGCTCCCCGCGCGCCTCGACGCCACTTCCCGCGACGTCGCCTACAACCTCGCGGTGCGCTCGAGCCACCCGGTGAGCGCGGCCCTGGCCCGGGCACTCGAGGCCGTGGGCGCGCGCTACGACGCCTCCGCGGGCATCGAAGAGCACCCGGGCATGGGCATGGAATGGAAGCGCGACGACGGCGCCTGGCGCCTGGGCCGCGCGAACTGGGCCGCCAGCGGCGAGCAGGGCAGGGCGACCACGCTGAGCCACGACGGCCAGACGGTGGCCTCGCTCGAGCTGCGCGAGGTGCTGCGGCCCGACGCGAAGAACGAGCTGCTGCGGCTCACCGCGCAGGGCTTCAAGGTGTGGCTGCTCTCGGGTGACACCCAGACCCGCGTCGAGGCGCTCGCCCAGGGCCTGGGCATCGAGCCGTCCCGGGCGCTGGGCGCGTTGTCCCCCGAAGACAAGGCCGCCAAGGTGCGCGAGCTGGGCCAGACCGACTCGCTGTACATCGGCGACGGAGTCAACGACGCGCTGGCCTTCGAGGCCGCCCTCGCCGCCGGCACCCCGGCCATCGACCGCCCGGTGATGCCCTCGAAGAGTGACTTCTTCCTCGTGGGTGATGGCCTCGGGCCCATTCACGCGGCCCTCGACGCCGCCCAGCTGTTGCGCCGGGTCGTGCAGCGGATCCTCGCCATCTCGCTGGGCTACAACGTGCTGGCGATCATCGCCGCGCTCTTCGGCTTGATGTCCCCGGTAGCCGCGGCGGTGAGCATGCCGCTGAGCACGCTCACGCTGCTGGTGATCACCGTGAGCAGCCTGCGCGGCGAGGTGCAGGGCCGCCAGGCCTCCGCCCGCGGTCCGGGGCCGGCGCTCAGCCCCCGTCCTTCGGTGCCTTGAGCGCGTCGGCGAAGGCCAGCACGCCGTCCACGTAGGCCGCCTCGTGGTTGTAGTCGTACACCGCGTCGCGGGCGCTCTTCTTGAACCCCGCGGACGAGAGGTACTTGCCCACCGAGGCGATGGCGTCGTCCATCTCGAAGAGGTCGATCTTCCCGTCGCCGTTGCCGTCTTCGGCCCAGCGCAGGCTCGCGGGCATGAACTGCGGAAACCCGAGCGCGCCCGCCCAGCTGCCCTTGACCGCGAGCGGGTCGATGCCGCGCGCCTTGCACTGCCGCACCAGCGCCAGGAGGTTCTTGTGGCCCCGGCCGCGGATGCTCTCCACCCGCGCGCGCTGCTTCTTCTCGGCCTCTTCCTTCGCCGCGGCGATCTTCAGGAGCTCCTCTTCGGTGGGCTTCTTCTTCCCCTTCTTCGGCGCCCCGCCCGAGAGCAGCGCCTTCTCCTCGGCGCTCGCCAGCGCCACCTCGTTGGCCTCGTCGATGAAGAAGGCCTGCGAGGCGAGCGCGTTGAACGCGAAGTAATCCCCGGTGATGGTGCCCAGCTTCGACTCCCACATGAGGATGCCGATGATCACCTCGCGATCGACGCCGGTGCGCTTCTCCGTCGCGCTCAACACCGTGTCCTTCTCCTTCATGAAGGCCCGCCCCGCGTCGACCCGCTCGGGCAAGAGGAAGCGCTTCATCAGGTCGATGTGCTCCTGCCGGTGCCGCGTCACCATGGAGGGCGCGACGATGGAGATGGTCTTGTCGCCGTAGACCATCTGGGCGCGCGGGTCGTCGAGCAGCGCCTCGGCCTCGGCCTTCGTCAGCGCGCCTTCCCCCACGCCGCCGCCGCTCTTCGTCATCTCGCTGATCAACTCCTGGCGTAGCGGCTGACCCGGGCCCAGCTTCGTCGAGAGCTTCCAGGTGGCCGCCACGCCTCCATCGCTCACCCCTGCGTCCACCGAGCCCAGCGCCAGCAACATCGCGAGTTGAATCATGCGGCTACCCTACCTTGCGCGGCTGGCAAGCCAAGTGCAGGGCGACGCGCCGTGTCTCAGCCTTCCCCCACCTTCCCAGCGACCAGTTGGTTGAACGACGCAAGGTCTGCGTCGCTCCTCGCGGCGGCGCAGCAATCACGCGAGCCCCAACTGTGAGCGTCATCGTCCTGCAGGTGTTCGTCAGCCTGATGCTGGTCTTGGGCTCACTGGTCCTCTTCGTGTGGACGGTGAAGAGCCGCACGTTGGATCACGCCGACCGCCTTTCTCTTGCCCCCCTCGAAGACGACATGAAGACCCAGCCCTCAAAGGACCCCGGAGTGAAGTCATGACCACACGTATTGAACGCGTCTCGTACGATGATGCGACCGTCCGCAAGTTCATGCTCGCGTCGATCATCTTCGGCGCCGTCGGCATGCTCGTTGGTCTCATCATCGCGCTCGAGATGGCGTGGCCCGAGTTGAACATGGGCATCCCGTACATCACCTTCAGCCGCCTCCGTCCGCTGCACACCAACGCGGTGATCTTCGCGTTCGTGGGCAACATGATGTTCGCCGGCGTCTATTACTCGTCGCAGCGCCTGCTCAAGACGCGCATGGCCAACGACACGCTCTCCGCCATCCACTTCTGGGGCTGGCAACTCATCATCGTGGCCGCGGCCATCACCCTGCCGCTGGGCATCACCACCTCGAAGGAATACGCCGAGCTCGAGTGGCCCATCGACATCGCCATCGCGCTCATCTGGGTGGTCTTCGCGATCAACTTCTTCTGGACGCTGGCCAGGCGCAACGAGAAGCACCTCTACGTGGCGCTGTGGTTCTACATCGCGACCATCATCACCGTCGCGGTGCTGCACATCGTCAACTCGTTCGAGCTCCCGCTGTCGCTCACCAAGAGCTACTCGGTGTTCTCTGGCGTGCAGGATGCCCTCGTGCAGTGGTGGTACGGCCACAACGCCGTCGCCTTCTTCCTGACCACGCCGATCCTGGGGATCATGTACTACTTCCTCCCCAAGGCGGCCGAGCGGCCCGTGTACTCGTACCGCCTGTCCATCGTGCACTTCTGGGCGCTGGTGTTCATGTACATCTGGGCCGGCCCCCACCACCTGCTCTACACCGCGCTGCCTGACTGGGCGCAGTCGCTGGGCATGGTGTTCTCGCTGATGCTCTGGGCTCCTTCGTGGGGCGGCATGCTCAACGGCCTGCTCACCCTGCGCGGCGCGTGGAACAAGGTCCGCGAAGATCCCGTCCTCAAGTTCTTCGTCGCCGGCGTCACCTTCTACGGCATGTCGACCTTCGAAGGCCCGCTGCTCTCGATCAAGTCGGTCTCCGCGCTGGCCCACTACACGGACTGGATCATCGCCCACGTCCACGGCGGCGCGCTCGGCTGGAACGGCCTCATGGCCGCTGGTCTCTTCTACTGGCTCGCCCCTCGCCTCTGGGATCGCCCGCTGCACTCGAAGAAGGCCGCTGACGCCCACTTCTGGCTCGCGACCATCGGCATCGTCGTCTACATGGTCTCGATGTGGATCGCTGGTGTGAACCAGGGTCTCATGTGGCGCGACCAGAACCCCGACGGCACGCTCGTCTACACGAGCTTCGTCGAGACGCTGCTCGCCATCCGCCCCATGTACATCGTGCGCGCCATTGGCGGCACCCTGTACCTGGTCGGCTACTGCGTGATGATCTGGAACCTCCTCAAGACCATCATGGGCGCCAAGGCCGTCAACACCACCGTGGAAGTCACGGTCGGTGCCGAGGCTGAAGAAGACAAGGGCGTCGGCCCGATGGCCGTCATCGCCGGTCGCCCGCTGTGGTTCTCGATCGTGGCCCTCGTGGTCATGGGCGCCTTCTTCTACGTCGACAACACCATCCTCGCGGTCGGCCTCGCCATCGGCGTGCTGGTCGTCGGCGAAGTCGCGTACATCGTCAACAAGCGCGAGCGCGCGGGCGGCGCGGCGTCGTGGTTCGGTCTCATCGAGCGTCGCCCGTTCGCCTTCACCGTGCTCACCCTGTTGGCGGTGCTCGTGGGCGGCGTGGTCGAGATCATGCCCATGGTCATGTCGAAGCAGGCCGTGCCCACCACCGGCAACTCGCAGAAGCCGTACACCGCGCTCGAGCAGCAGGGCCGCGACCTGTACACGCGCGAGGGCTGCTACGTGTGCCACTCGCAGATGATCCGCCCCATGGTCGCCGAGTACCTCCGCTACGGCGAAGCCTCGCGCCCCGAGGAGTTCATCTACGATCACCCCTTCCAGTGGGGTTCCAAGCGCACCGGTCCCGACCTGCACCGCATCGGCGGCAAGTACCCCAGCCTCTGGCACTACACCCACATGATGGATCCCCGCTCCACGAGCCCTGGCTCCAACATGCCGAGCTTCTCGTGGCTCGCCACGTGGAAGATCGACCCCGCGCTCGCGCCGAAGAAGCTCGCCCTGATGCAGACCCTCGGCGTGCCCTACACCCAGGCCGACATCGACTCGGCCGAGGCCAACCAGCGCAAGCAGGCCCAGACCATCGTGGCCGACCTCGCCAAGAGCAACATCACCGTCGACTGGGACAGCGAGATGGTGGCCATGATCGCCTATCTCCAGCGCATGGGTCGCGACCAGGGCGTGGTGATGACCGAAGACGTGCCCAAGACGGCGGCCGTGATCGGCGGGGAGAACTAAGTCGTGTTCAAGCAATACTTCGCCAACATGGAGTCCACCGCGATGCCCCTCATCGCGCTGTGGCTCTTCCTGGGGGTCTTCGTGGTGGTGGCGCTGCGCGTGTTCGTCTTCAAGACGACCAGCGACTTCGCCACCGACGCCCAGCTCCCCCTTGATGACGGAACCGCAATCTCTACGCGTGAGGTGAAATCGTGAGCGCCAACCCCAACGACAAGATCGTCCATACGTACGACGACATCCAGGAAGAGGACAACCACCTGCCGAACTGGTGGCTCTTCATCCTCTTCTCCACCATCGTCTTCGGCTTCGGCTACTGGCTGGTGTTCCACACCACCAAGTCGCTGCCCGACCCCCGCACCGAGTACAACGCGGAGGTCGACGCGCTGAAGAAGGCCCGGCTCGCGGCCAACCCCATGAGCGACGAGGCGATCCTCGCCGCCGCCCAGGACCCCGCCCAGGTCGAAGAGGGCAAGAAGGTCTTCGCCTCGACCTGCGTCTCGTGCCACCTCGCCGACGGCCAGGGCCTCGTGGGCCCCAACCTCACCGACAAGTTCTGGATCCACGGGAACAAGCCCACCGACATCGCCAAGTCGGTCACCGAGGGCTACGCCGACAAGGGCATGCCGCCCTGGGGCCAGATCCTCGGGCCTGAGAAGGTGCGCAAGGTCTCCGCCTACGTGATGACCCTCAAGAACAAGAACGTGCCCGGCAAGGAACCGCAGGGCGTCGAGCTGGAGTGAACCTCGGCCACCTTCGGGTGGCTCTCAATCCGGCACCGGGGTGGGGCGCTCTTCAATCGGGGCCCCACCCCGTTTCTTTTTCGCAGTACGGAGCAACGACGATGACTGCCCCCAACATTCTCGGGTCGATGAAGCAGGACGGCTCGCGTCTGATGATTCACACCGCCGACGTGAAGGGCGTGTGGAACCGGTGGCGCCGCACGGTCTTTGCGGTGCTGCTCGGGGTATACGTGGCGGGGCCGTTCATCCCCGTGGGCGGGCACCCGATGATCCAGCTCGACGTGCAGCACCGCCGCTTCTTCCTCTTCGGCAGCACCTTCAACGCCCAGGACTTCTGGCTGGTGCTCCTGCTCGCGCTCTCGGTGGCCTTCGCGCTGCTGCTGGGCACCGCCTGGCGCGGCCGCGTGTGGTGCGGCTGGGCCTGCCCGCAGACCGTGTTCCTCGAGGGCCTGTACCGCCCCGTCGAGCGCTTCTTCGAGGGGCCTCGCGAGGCGCGCATCCGCCTCGAGAACCAGCCGATGTCGGTCTCGAAGTTCGCGCGCCGCGCCGCGAAGTACGCCACCTTCCTGGTCCTCAGCGCCGCCATCGCTCACACCGCGACCGCGCTCTTCGTCTCGCCCCGCGAGCTGTGGCTGATGATCAACGAGGGGCCGCGGCTGCACACCGAGGCCTTCGGCCTCACGCTCGGGTTCACCGCGGTGCTGATGTTCAACTTCACCTGGTTCCGCGAGCAGTTCTGCGTGGTGCTCTGCCCCTACGGCCGGCTCCAGTCGGTGCTCCACGACCGCGACTCGGTGACCGTGGCCTACCTCGAGGCCCGCGGCGAACCCCGCGGCAAGATCGTCAAGGCGCCCGCCGCGGAGGCCCCGAAGCTCGGTGACTGCATCGACTGCAAGCGCTGCATCGCGGTGTGCCCCACCGGCATCGACATCCGCAACGGCCTGCAGATGGAATGCCTCGCCTGCACGCAGTGTGTCGACGCCTGCGACGAGATGATGGACAAGGTCAAGCGCCCGCGGGGCCTCATCACCTTCGCCTCGCAGCACCAGCTCGTGGGCCAACCCAGCCCCGTCGTGCGCCCGCGCCTCCTGGTGTACGCGTCGCTGATGACGTTGTGCCTGGTGGGCCTCGGGGTCTCGCTCGCCACCCGCACGCCCTTCGAGGCGAACATCTTCCGCGCCCGCGGTGGCATGCCCTACGTCGTCGACGGCGACGTGGTGCGAAACCCCTTCGAGGTGCACGTGTTCAACAAGAACCCGGGCCCGGCGCGCTTCACCCTGGCCTTCAAGGGCGCGCCCGAAGACGCGCAGATCATCATCGGCACGCCCACGCTCGACCTCGCGTCGCTCACCGACGCCCACGTGCCGGTGTCGGTCTCCATCCCCCGCAAGAGCCTGTGGAAGCCGGTCGACCTGGTGCTCGTCGTCACCGACGAGAGCAGCGGCACCACCCGCGAGAAGACGATCCGTTTCCTCGGGAAGTGACGCGGTTCACCGCGCGCAGCGATGGCAGCTGCGCGTCTCGGGCAGCGCCCTCAAGCGGTCGCGCCCCACGGCCCCCCCGCACTGCTGGCAGCGCCCCCAGGTGCCATCCTCGAGACGTTTGAGCGCGAGGGACACCTCTCGCAACTCGAAGGTCGTCTCTTCGTCGATGTCGAGCGCCTCCAGCTGGAGACACCGCGCGCGCAGGGTCCGAAAGGCGCTCTGTTCCATGCCTTCCGTGCTTCCCTCGGCGACCGCGTGCATGGGCGCGGGGCACTGCAAGACGATGGCCGCCGGGTATCCACACGATCTCACTGAAGTCCCACCGCAAACGCTGCGTCGAGGGGGGGCCAGCCTGCACCCAGTGTCACGGAGCCGACGGTGGCGGGGCGGGCTCGAGGTAGGCGCTGTGGCAGGCCACGCAGGTCTGCGTCAGTTCGCCCAGCCGGCTCGCCATGGCCGCGTCGTCGCCCTTCTTCGACACCTCGAGCAGCGCCTGGGCCCGGCTGCGGAGCTCGTCCTGCAGCACGAAGAAGCGGTCCGGCAGGCTCGCGTTGAGGTCGTCTTCGCCGCCCGCGATGGGCCGCGTGAGGCGCGGCTCGGTGGCGATCTCCCCCGCGAGCCGCTGCACCGTGTCGCGATCGAGGAACAGCACCGACTGCACCAGCGCCATCATGTCGCGCCCGTGCCGCGCCATGCGCTGCTTGAGCAACTGCCGCGCAATCGGCCCGAGGTACGTCGGCGCGCCCAACGACTTCTTCGCCGCGGCCACCTTCGCCTTCGGCGCCGACTTCGCGTCCGCGCCCCACGAGGTGCAACCCATCACCACGATCAGCACCACGAGGAGTCGTCGCATGGCTCCTCACCCAAGCAAGCGCATGACCACCGAGGTCGGCCCAAAGCCTGCAACATGCGCACACATGAAGAAGATCCTCGCCGCGGTGGATGGCTCCGACGCGTCGATGCACGCCATCCGCAAGGCCCTCGAAATCGCCGATGCGATGGGCGGTGAGCTCACCCTGGCTCACGTCGTCCCCCACGTTTTCGTGCCTGCGGAGGTGCCCTTTGACTCGGGGCGCCTGGTCGAAGAGGCCCTGCGGGGGGGCGAATTGTTGCTCACCGAGACCGCCAAGGAGTTGGGGCGGCCTGCAATGTCACGTGTTTGTCTCAAGGGGGCGCCGGGAGAGGCCCTGGCCGAGTTCGCCGACAGCGGGAACTTCGACCTCGTGGTGGTCGGCAGCAAGGGGCGGGGCGCCGTGTCGCGAATGCTCGTCGGGAGCACCACCGACCGCCTGGTCCACATCTGTCGAAAACCCGTGCTCGTCGTCCGTTAAGTAGTGCAAAACCTTCACCCCTCACCAATCCCGCGCACTGGTTGCGCGTCCGGAGTTCCGATGAAGCACCGCATTCTCATCGTCGACGATGAACAGAACGCCCGCGACGCCCTGAAGACCATCCTCACCGAGGAGGGGTACGAGGTCCGCGAGGCGGCTGACGGCGAAGAGGGGCTCGCGGCGTTGTCGACCTTCCGCCCGGAAGCCGTGCTCTGCGACATCCGCATGCCCAAGCTCGACGGGCTCCAGCTCATCGAGCGGGCGCGCGCCGAGGGCCACAACTGCGTCTTCGTGATGGTCACCGCCTTCGCCTCCATCGAGACCGCGGTGCAGGCCATGAAGGCCGGCGCCGAGGACTACATCACCAAGCCCATCGACGTGGCCGCGGTGCTCGCCAAGCTCGAGAAGGTGCTCGAGAAGCGCGCCCTCAAGCAGGAAAACGAGCTGCTGCGCGAGCGGCTGCGCGAGAAGCACAAGTTCTCCAACATCGTCGGCGAGTCACCCGAGCTGCAGGGCGTCTTCGACGTGGTGATGCGCGCCGCGCCCACCCGGGCGACGATACTGGTCCTCGGAGAATCGGGCACCGGCAAGGAACTCATCGCCCAGGCCATCCACGAGGCCTCGCCCCGCCGCGACAAGCCCTTCGTGAAGGTCAACTGCGCCGCCCTCACCGAGACCCTGCTCGAGAGCGAGCTCTTCGGTCACGAGAAGGGCAGCTTCACCGGCGCCGTCGGCCGCCGCGAGGGCCGCTTCGAGCTGGCCAACACCGGCACGCTGTTCCTCGACGAACTCGGCGACGTCAGCCCCGGCCTGCAGGTCAAGCTGCTGCGCGTGCTCCAGCAGCAGGAGTTCGAGCGCGTCGGCGGCACCCAGACCGTGAAGGTGGACGTGCGCGTCGTGGCCGCCACCAACCGCGACCTCGAGGCCGAGGTGAAGTCGGGGCGCTTCCGCGAAGACCTCTACTACCGGCTCAACGTGGTCTCGGTGACGCTGCCCCCGCTGCGCCGCCGCAAGAGCGACATCCCCGCGCTGGTGCAGCACTTCCTCGAGCGCTACGGCCAGATGCACGGCAAGCCGATGAAGGGCCTCGCCCCCGGCACGCTCAACGCGCTGCTCTCGTATGACTGGCCGGGCAACGTGCGCGAGCTGGGCAACGTCGTCGAGCGCGCCGTGGTGCTCGCCCGCGGCACCGAGCTGACCTCCGACGACCTGCCCTCGACGCTGCGCGGTCCCCGGCCCACCAACCGCTCAGGCGACTCCCTCATCCCCGGGGCGACGCTCTACGACATCGAGCGCGAGGCCATCCTCCGCACCCTCGAGCTGGTCGATGGCTCCACGTCCCGCGCCGCCGATCTCCTCGGCATCTCGGTGCGCAAGATCCAGTACCGGCTCAAGGAATACGCCGAGGCCCAGGCCAGCGGCGAGAAGTCCGGCGAGAAGCACGTCAACTGATCAGCGGGGCAGCGATACCGCGAACCGCGCGCCCCCCAGGGGGCCGCGGCTGATCTCGATGCGGCCCCCGTGCTGCGAGACGATGGTGTTGCTGATCGGCAGGCCCAGGCCCGAGCCCTGCGCCTTGGTGGTGAAGAAGGGCTCGAAGAGCCGATCGCGCTGCGTGGGCTCGACGCCCGGCCCCGAGTCGTCGACGTAGACGTGCACCCCTTCGCTGTCGCGCAAGCACGAGACGCGCACGTGGCCACCCGGGCCCGCCGCGTCCAGCGCGTTCAGGGTGAGGTTCATGAACACCTGGCGCAATTGGTCGGCGTCGCCCGACACCTCGGGCTGCGTCAGCCAGTGCGTGTCGAGCACGATCTGCCGGCGCTCGGCGTCGCTGCGCATCAGGGCGACGACCTTGGTCAGCAGCTCGTCGAGGGCGATGCGCCGCATGGTCACCGGGGCCGGCCGCGCGAACTGCAGGAAGTCCTGCAAGATGTGCTCGAGCCGGCGGATCTCGTCTCGCACCAGCGTCAACGGGTCGATCAACGGCTGCTGGATCGCCGGGTCGAGCTTGCGCAGGCGCCGCTCGAGCACCGTCAGCTGCAACGCCGCGGCGTTGAGCGGGTTGCGGATCTCGTGCGACAGGCCGGCCGTCAGGGTGCCCACCGCCGCCAGCTTCTCGGCCCGCTGCGCCCGGCGGCTGAGCTCCCGCTTCTCGATCTGCGCCTGCACGTGGCGCAGGGCCTTGCTCAACGTCGCCAGGAGATCGGGCGTCGCGCACGGCTTGATGAGGTAGTCCCACACGCCGGCGCGCACCGCCGCCGCCGCCGACTCGACCGACGCGTGGCCCGTCAGGAGCACCACCTCGCAGTCGGGGTTCTGTTCCTTGAGCTGCTCGGCCAGCCGCGTGCCGTCGCCGTCGGGCAGCCGCAGGTCCACCAGTGCCACCTCCACCCAGTCGAGACCTACCTTGAGCGCCTTGGCGCAGGTCTCGGCCGAGCGCACCTCGTGCCCCAGGTCCTCGAGGATCTCCGTCAGGTTGGCGACGAACTCGGCGTTGTCTTCGACGATCAGCAGGCGGGCCGTCATGACGTCTGCTCGTGGGCGGCGAGGGCCTCGAGCCGCTCGACGAGCTGCTGCGTGTC
This sequence comes from uncultured Archangium sp., assembly GCA_903905455.1. GTDB lineage: Bacteria > Myxococcota > Myxococcia > Myxococcales > Myxococcaceae > Archangium_A. Next base: position 8,872 of record CAIVGN010000133.1, on the reverse strand, counting down.
GAAGGGCTTGCGCAAGACCTCCATGTTGCACTCCAGCCCCTGGGGGTCCGCGTTCAGGGCCGTCACCACGATGATCGGCGTGCCGGGAAAGCGCGCGCGCACCCGCTCCAGCGCAATGCCATCGGCCCCCCCGGGAATGCGCAGGTCCACCAGCGCCGCCAGCGGCTTGATCTGCACTCCGTCGAGCTCGCCCAGGGTGCTCGCCGCGCACACCGTGAAGCCCTGAGAGGAGAGCGCCTCGGTCAGGTTCTCGGCCAGCGCCCGGTCGTCTTCGACCAGCAGCACCGTGGCGTCGCGGCGCGCCCGCGCCAGCAGCTCCAGCAGCTTGGGCGTGCCTGCCGGCTTGTTGAGGAAGGCCAGCAGCCCGTAGCGCCTCGCCTCGTCGAGCTGCGAGTCCTGCGCGTAGGCCGACAGCAGCACCACCGGCACCCCGGGGTCGACGTCGCGCATCAGCCGCACCAGCTCGGCCCCCGACATGCCCGGCATCTTCATGTCGGTCACCACCACGTCGAAGCGCTGCGCCTTGACCTGCTCGAGGCCCGCGCGCCCACCCGCCGCGAGGCACACGTCGGCCCCCGTGTCCGAGAGGATCTCCGCGACGTTCTCCGCGAATTCCTCGTTGTCGTCGATCACCAGGTATCTGCGCGTCATGGGGTCGCTCCAATCGCGGGCATGGAAATCGTGAACCGGGCCCCGCCCAGCGTGCTGCGGCTGGCGGAGATGGTGCCACCGTGGCGCTCGGTGATGCGTTTGACCAGCGCCAGGCCCAGGCCGATGCCGCCGGCCCGCGTGGTCACCAGGGGCTCGAAGAGCCGGTTGCGAATCGACGGGTCGATGCCCGGCCCGCTGTCGTCGAACGAGAGCACCAGCCCCGCCTCGGCGCGGTGCAGCCGGGCCTCGACGCGGCCTGACTCGCCGGCGAAAAACACCGCGTTCTGCGCGAGGTTCACCAGCACCTGGCGCAGCTGCGTGGGGTCGCCCTCGACGTGGATCCCGGGGCTGACGTCCAGCGTCACCGTGGGCGCGGTGCTGGCGAGGGTGCCGGTCATCAACTCCGAGAGGTCGACCCGCGTGCTCGCCAGCGGCCGCTCGCGAATGAGGTGCAGCAGCTGGGTGATGATGTCGTTGGCCAGGGTCACCTGCTGCCCGATGCGATCGAGGTGCTTGGTGGACCGCTCGTCGGTGGTGCGCCCCTTGAGCACGTAGAGCGACGTCTCGATGACGCCCAGCGGGTTGCGCAGCTCGTGGCCGATGCTCCCGACCAGCGCCCCGAAGGTCGCCAGCCGCTCCGCCCGCGCCTGGCCCGCCTCGAGGTCTTCCCGGTAGGTGTGCAGCATCAGCGCGAGATCGAGATCGCAGATGCGCTCGACGGCATCGCGGGCCGCGTGGGCCTCCTTCGACCCCTCGGCCATGACCTGCGAGAGCCGCTCGCGCAGGCCGACGCGCACCACGTTCATCGCCGACACCATGTAGTGCTGGGGCAGGGCGATCTGCACGTGCACCCGGCCAATGCGCGCCCGCCGCTCGACGTAGCGCTCGTCCCACGGGCCCTCGAAGAGCTCGTTCATCCACTTCACGAGGGTGCCCTTGAGCTGGCCCACGTGCTTCTCGCCCCGCGTCAGCGCCGCCCGCGAGTCTTCGTGCTCGAGCACCCTGGCGTAGAAGGTCTCGACGATGGCGGGGAAGAACGGCTGGAGCTTCGAGTGCAGCCCCTGGAGCACGACTTCATCAGCCGCCGTGAAGCCGATGTAGCGCTGCAATTCCTGGAAGAGGACGAACACGACCTGCACATACCGGCAGCGCCCGGGTGAGGCAACGTGCGCCCTGCCTTCCACCTTGGGAGCGCGCCGCTTGTGTGCTTGAAACCCCCTCGTGGCCGACGCGCATGGACACCTGGTCTTCGCCTGCGGGGCGAGCCTCTATGCTGTCCCCGCCGACACCGCGTCGGAGGTCGTCAACGTGCCGACCCTCACCCGCGTGCCCGGCGCGCCGGCCCACCTGCTGGGCGTTTTCGCCCACCGCGGCGAGGTGCTGCCCGTGATCGACCTCACCCGCCTGACCGGCCACCCGCTCGACGAGGCCTTCAAGCGCGCCGTGTTGGTGCGCACCCCGCGCGGCGCCGTAGCCCTCACCGCCACCCGCGTGCTCGGCGTGCTGCCCCTCGAGGGCGTCCTCGAGCGGCTGGGCGACACCGGCGTGCACCAACACCTCCGCGGCCCGGCCCGCGTCGCCGCCGGAGAAGTCGCGGTCATCGACACCCAGACGTTCGTCGACTTCCTCGCCAGCGCCGGGTGAGCCCACGTGAGGACCGCGGGTGGCGTCGGGCCGGCACCGGCCGACCCTGAGGCTTGCGCGCTGCGCGCGCATCCCCTACGCCGGCGACTGAATGCGGCTCCTGTACGTCATCGCCACCTGGCTCGTCTTCGTGGCGCTGTTCCCGGTGCTGGCGCTGATGAAGAAGACGCGTGATGGGCTGTTGCAGCGCTTGGGCTTCTACCCCTACGGCCTCATCCCCGGGCCGGGCGGGCCGCGCATCTGGCTCCACGGCGCGTCCGCCGGAGACCTCCTCGCCCTGTCCCCGATGATCGATCGCCTGCGCGCCCGCTACCCGCAGGCGAAGGTGATCGTCTCGACGATGACCAACACCGGCCACCTCATGGCCACCGAGCGGTTGCGCAAGAACATCGACGCGGTGATCTACGTGCCGTGGGACCTCTACGGCGCCACCCGCCGAGCCGTGGCCGCGGTGAAGCCCGACCTGCTCGTGCTCGAGTACACCGAGATCTGGCCGAACCTCATTCGCGCCGCGCACGACTCGGGCGCCCGCGTGGCGCTGACCAACGGCCGCTTCTCGGCCCGCCACCTGTCCCGCTACCGGCGCCTCTTCAACCTCATCGGCAACCCGCTCCACGACATCGACCTCTTCCTGATGCGCGAAGAGGACGAAGCCGAGCGCGTGCTGCAACTCGGCGCGCCGAAGGACCGCGTGGTGGTCACCGGCAACACCAAGTTCGATGCCCTCGTGCCGCTCGCCCAGGCCGTCGAGGATCACGCGCTGCGTGAGGCCCTGGGTCTCGGCGCGAGCGCCCGGGTGTGGATCGCCGGGAGCACCCACGAAGGCGAAGAGGAACACCTCTTCGAGGTCTACAAGAAGCTGGTGGTCGACACGCCCGACCTGACGATGGTGGTGGCCCCGCGGTACCTCGAGCGGGCCGAGCGCGTGGCGCAACTCGGTCGCGAGGCCGGCCTTCACGTCGGCCTGCGCTCGAAGGGCAACCCCGAGCGGGCGCCGGTCATCGTGCTCGACACCATCGGAGAGCTCGGCCGCGCTTACCGCCTCGCCACGCTCGTCTTCGTCGGCGGGAGCTTCATCACCCGGGGCGGGCAGAACATCCTCGAGCCCGCGGCGCAGGGGAAACCGGTGCTCTTCGGCCCGCACATGGAGAACTTCCACGACTCCGTGCAGGTGCTGGTGGGGCGGGGCGGCATCCAGGTCAAGGACCCCGAGCACCTCTTTCGCGTGATGGCCGATCTCCTCAGCCGCCCCGACTCCCTCGAGTCGCTGGGCTCGCTGGCGAGCAACGCCGTGCGCCAGATCTCCGGGGCGAGCGACCGCAACGTCGACGCGCTGGCGGCGCTGGTCTTCCGCGCGTGAAGGTCCTGCACCTCCTCGCTTCACCCTTCTTCACGGGGCCAGCCGAGGCGGTGACCCAGCTCGCCCTCGCCCAGCGTTCCCTGGGGCATCACGTGTCGATCGCCGTCGACCGCCTGCGTCGCGAGAAGACAAGTGAAGAACTGCTCCTTCCCCGGCTCGAGGCCCTCGGGCTCGCCGCGAGCGTTCCCCTGGAGCTGTCCGTCAAGTCGAACCCGTGGGCGATGCTGCGCGACGTGCGCACCCTCCGGCGCCTCGACCTCGACGTCGTGCATTGCCACTTCAGCCACGATCACACCCTGGCGCGCCTCGGCCGTCCGAAAGGCGCGACCCTGATCCGCTCGGTGCATGCGCCGCGCTCGGTTCGCTGGTCGATGCCCGCGGCCGATGGCTTCACCGTTCCCACGCCGTCGATGGGTCGGGCGCTGCTCGGGCAGCGGGTGCTGGTGCTGCCGGCGCTGGTGGGCCCGGAGTTTTCCCCGGCGGCGGATCGACCGGCGCTGCGCCGCGAGCTGGGACTCCCCGAAGGGCGCCTGCTGGGCATGGTCTCCACCTTCCAGGCGTCGCGCCGCCACCGGTTGGGCCTCGAGGCCTTCGCCCTGCGGCACCAGCGCGACCCCTCGCTGCACTTCATGCTCGTGGGCGACGGGCCGCTCGAGTCGCAGCTCGAGGCCCAGGCCGCGCCCCTCGGTTCGTCCGTGCTGTTCCAGGGCTACCAATCGGGTGCCGCCTTCACCCGGCACCTCCAGGCGCTCGACGAGGTGTGGATTCTCGGGCTGGGGAACGACTGGAGCGCGCGCGCCGCCGCCCAGGCCCGCGCCTGCGGCGTCCGGGTCGTCGCCGTCGACGAGGGAGATCTCGCGCACTACGCCGACGCCCGTGTCGAGCCCGAGGTGCAGTCCCTCGTCGAGGGGAGCGAGCGCGACACCCTGGCCCACGTGACCCTCGAGTCGCCGACGTCGATCGCCCTGCGCGTGCTCGAGTTCTACGGCCGGGGTGCGTGATGGAGCGCTGGTACGCACCGCCCTCGCTGGCGACCTGGCTCCTCGTGCCCCTGGCGCTGGTCTACGGGCTGATCATTCGTGCCTGGCACCTCGCCTTCGATCTCGGCTGGCGCCGCGCGGTGCGCATCGAGGGGGCGTACGTCATCTCCGTGGGCAACCTCGTGGTGGGCGGCTCGGGCAAGACGCCCGTCGTCATCCATCTCGCGCGGCAGGCCCTGGCCCAGGGACACCGGGTCGCCGTGCTCTCCCGGGGCTACGGCCGGCGCTCCGCCGCGGTGCGCTCGTTCACCTCGGCCGCGTTGCCTCCGGTCGAAGAGGTCGGCGACGAGCCGCGCCTCATCGCCCGGCGCTGCCCCGGCGTCACCGTGTGGGTCGGCCCCCGGCGCGTCGACCTCGCCCGGAAGGCCGTGGCCGCGGGTGCCACCGTCCTCATCCTCGACGACGGCTTTCAGCACCGGCAGCTCGCCCGCGACGTCGACCTCCTGGTCGATGCGGGCCTGGGCAACGGGTGGATGCTCCCGGCCGGTCCCCTGCGTGAGCCCGCTTCGGGCCGCCGGCGCGCCACCCACGTCTGGGGCCGTGACGGCCGGCCCGGCGACTTCGAGGCTCGCCACCGCATCACCGGGGTCCGCGCGCCCGAGGGTATGCTGTTGGGACGGGACGCGCTCTCCGGCCGGGAGGTCGTCCTCCTGCTTGGCCTCGCGCGCCCCCAGCTCGTCCGCGAGGCGGTGACCCAGCTCGGCGCCGTCGTTCGCGCGGTGCACGCCTTCGCCGACCACCACTTGTTCACCCCCGCCGAGGTCGCCGCGGCCCGGGCGGCCGCGACGAACGCCTGGCTGCTGACCACGGAAAAGGACGCCGAACGGCTCCCAGAAGGCACCGCCCACGTGCTGGTGCTCGACGTGGACGTCACCCGGGGCGTTCTCTTGTCGCCGCGCCCCTGAGGTGCGAAACGCGGGGCCAGTGCCCTCCGCCCTGCTCAAGCGCTTCCCGTCGGTTCGCGTGCTCCTCGTCGGTGACCTCCTGGCCGACCATTACCTCTACGGCCAGACCGAGCGCGTCAGCCGCGAGGCACCCGTGCTCATCGTTCGCCACGAGCGCGAGGAGCTGAAGCTGGGAGGGGGCGCCAACGCCGCCGCGAACGCCCGGGCCCTCGGCGCGAAGGTCACCGCCATCGGCGTGCTGGGGCGCGACCCCATCGGCCGGCAGATGGCGGCCCTCTTCAAGACCAGTGGCATCGCCCTGCGCGCCGTGACCTCCCCGGTCACCGAGACGCGCACCCGCGTGCTCGCCGGCGGCTTCAGCACCAGCCGCCAGCAGATGCTGCGCATCGACCGGGGCGCGGTCGGGCCGCTGCCCCCGAAGGTCCGCGCGTCGCTGGCCCTGCAGATCCTCGAGGCGGGCAAATCGGCCGACGTGGTGATGGTCTCCGACTACGGCGCCGGCGTGCTCTGCGACGAAACCCGGGAGGCCCTGCGGTCGCTCGCCAGGCGCGGCATCCCCGTGAGCGTCGATTCGCGCTTCAGCCTCGCCGACTTCGCCGGCCTCACCGTGTGCAAGCCCAACGAGCCCGAGCTCGCGGCGTTCACCGGTATGTCCGTGAAGAACGACGGCGAGCTCCTCGCGGCCGGGAAGGCCGCCCAGAAGCGGCTGAACTGTGACGTCCTCCTCGTGACCCGCGGGCGCCACGGCATGACCCTCTTCGAAAAGGGCAGCAAGCCGGTGCACCTCCCCGTGTACGGCGCCCAAGAGGCCGTCGACGTCACCGGGGCAGGGGACACCGTCAGCGCCACCTTCGCGCTGGGTCTCGGGGCGGGAGGCTCGGCCTTCGAAGCCGCCCGTCTCGCCAACATCGCCGGCGCCCTCGTGGTGCAGAAACAGGGCACCGCGACGGTGTCGCGCCCGGAGCTCGAGCGGGAGCTCTCCCGATGACCCTCGACGAAGCCCGCCTCACGGTCGAGGCCTGGCGCGCCCAGGGCCTCAAGGTCGCCCTCGCCAACGGGGTCTTCGATCTTCTGCACGTCGGCCATGTCCGCTACCTCGAGGCCGCCAAGCGCCTCGCGGATCGCCTCGTCGTGGCAGTGAATTCGGATGCTTCCACGCGTGCCTACAAGGGGCCCGGGAGACCGGTCATTCCCCAGGCCGAGCGCGCCGAGTTGCTCGCGGCCCTGCGCTGCACCGACCTCGTGCTGATCTTCGATGAGCCCGACGTGCGCGTGGTCATTCGCGCCCTCCACCCCGACGTGCACGTGAAGGGCACCGACTACACGCCCGAGAGCATCCCCGAGCGCGCGGAGGTCGAGGCTTACGGAGGCCGCGTCGCCGTCGCCGGGGACCCCAAGGACCACAGCACTACGTCGCTGCTCACCAGGCTCCCCGCGTCGGGAAATTGATCTGGTCGGGGAAGCCCATTACGACAAGCCATGCTGCATAGCATGACGGGCTTCGGCTCAGGTTCTGCCACCGCCGGTTCGGAATCGCTCACCGTTGAGCTCCGCTCGGTCAATCACAAGTTCTGCGAGGTGAAGGTCCGCCTCCCGCGCGAGTTGTCGGCGCTCGAGGCCACGCTCCAGAAGGTGGTCAAAGACAAGGTCGCCCGCGGCGCCGTCGACGTCGCCGTGCGCCGCGCGAGCCGCACCTCGCTGGGGGTCGTGCCCCAGGTCGACCTCGCGCTCGCGAAGGAGTACCGCCGCGCCTGGTCCGACCTGGCGAAGGCCCTCGAGCTGCCGGACACCGTCTCCCTGCGCGACATCGCCACGCAGATGAACGTCATCCGGCTCGAAGAACCGCAAATCTCCCTCGAAGACGCGAACAAGGCCGTCGAAGCCGCCCTCGGGCACGCCCTCGACGCCCTGGGGAAGATGAGGGCCAAAGAGGGCCTCGCGCTCCACGCCGACCTCTTTTCCCGGCTCGCCCTGGTGGCGGGCTGGGTCGCCGAGGTGAAGGAATTGGCTCCCCGGGCCATCGACGCCTACCGCACGCGCCTCGCCGAGCGCATCGCCGAGCTCTCCAAGGGCCTGACCGTCGACCCCCAGCGCCTCGCGCAGGAAGTCGCCTTCTTCGCCGAGCGCACCGACGTCGCAGAAGAGATGACGCGCCTCGACTCGCACCTCGTGCAGTTTCACGAGCTGCTCAACTCGAAGGAACCCTCGGGCCGGAAGATGGACTTCCTCGTCCAGGAGATGCACCGCGAAGTGAACACCACCGGCTCCAAGAGCCAGCACGCCGAGATCAGCAGCCGCGTCATGCAGCTCAAGGCCGAGCTCGAGCGAATCCGCGAACAGGTCCAGAACGTCGAATGAACACCAACCCCCAGATCCCGATCGTCCTCTCTCCTGGGCTGCTCCTCGTTCTCTCTGCGCCGTCCGGGGCGGGGAAGACGACGCTGGCGCGCATGATCGAGAAGGAGTTCCCCGAGGCTGAGTTTTCCATCAGCTACACCACGCGGGCCCCGCGCGGCGCCGAGCAGAACGGCAAGGACTACCACTTCGTCGACACCCTCACGTTCCAGCAGATGATCGACCGGAACGAGTTCGTCGAGTGGGCCGAGGTGCACGGCAACTTCTACGGCTCCTCCAAGCGCGTCATCGACCACAGCTACCGCCCCGGCGGCATCGCGGTGTTCGACATCGACGTGCAGGGCGGCACCTCCATCAAGCGCAAGTACCCCGACGCGGTGTGCATCTTCATTCTCCCGCCCTCGATGGACGAGCTCGAGCGCCGCCTCCGCTCCCGCGGCACCGACACCGACGACGTCATCCGCCGCCGCATGCTCGCCGCGCGCGCCGAGTGCGAGAAGGGCGCGCAGAGCTACGACTACCTGGTGATCAACGACCGCCTGGACGACGCCTTTCAGCAGCTGCGATCCATCGTGATCTCAGAGCGCTCCCGGCGTGGTCGCGTGGACACCACCGCTTTGCGGCTCCAACAGCCCTGAATTCTTCGCAAATTCGATTTCAGAAAAGTTCGCAGGGAGGATGTTGACAGTCGGAAGAATGATCATGTATATGCCGACCCCCCGCGCAACGGCCCTCACGGCGACGCACGGGGAACTGGCGGGCGGGTAGTACGGTGTTGGGCGAGTCGTTGAAGAACGAAGTCAGTGAAGGGGAGCTTCGGCTCCGGACAATTGAATCGCGAGAAGCCTCCAGAGCCGGAAAATCGGCCGCGGAAAGCAGGGTCCCGGAAGAAACGAAGACCTTGACGAACTTCAGGC
>CAIVGN010000132.1 GCA_903905455.1 uncultured Archangium sp. | reverse complement strand
GGCTATTCCCGCCCTCATGACGCCTGCCGAAGTGCGCGCCCAGTTCCCGGCCTTGAAGAAGCGCGTGTGGCTCAACGCCGCCGCCTCGTCCCCCACCCCGCAGCCGGTGTTCGACGCCATGGAGCGCTGCCTGCGCGACGCGCTCGAGAACGGCGACGTCAGCTACCCCACCTGGGCCCGCTTCAAGGACGACACCCGGGCGCGCCTGGCGAAGTTCATCGGGGCGACCAGCGGCGAGCTGGCCTTCACCCAGAGCACCAGCTTCGGCGTCCACGTCATCGCGCAGATGCTCAAGGCGCGCGGCATCACCGAGGTGCTGACGCTGGAGTGCGAGTTCCCCAGCACCACGCTTCCATTCCTCTACGACGGATTGACGCTGCGGGCGGCGCGGCTGCGGGCCGACGGCACGGTGACGGTGGGCGATCTGGAGGCGGCGCTGACGCCGAAGACGGGCGCCATCGCGGTGTCGGCGGTGCAGTTCGGGAGCGGGTTCCGGGTCGATCTCGAAGGCGTCGCGGCGCTGTGCCGGGCGCGCGGGCTGACGTTCATCATCAACGCGGCGCAGGGCCTGGGGCACGTGCCGCTCGACGTGGCGAAGCTGGGCGCCGACTTCCTCGCGGGCACCAGCCACAAGTGGTTCATGGCCGGCTACGGCACGGGCCTCTTGTACGTGGCGAAGAAGTGGCTCGACGAGGTGCGCTTGCCCTTCGGGGGCTGGCTCTCGGTGAAGCCGGAAGAGCAGTTTCAGCCGTGGGTCCACGCGACGCGGGTCGATGACGCGCACGGCTTCACGGCGACGGGCACGAAGTTCAGGCACGAGGCGTCGGCGCTGGAGGCCGGCGGCGGGAGCTGGGTCGGGCTCTACGCGGTCGACGCGGCGCTCGAGCTGCACGAGGCCCTGGGGGTCGAGAACACGCTGCGCCACAACATCGCGCTGCAGTTGAAGCTCCGGGCGGGGCTGCGGACGATGGGGTTCACCCCGAACACGCCGGACGACCCGGCGTCGCTGTCGGGCATCTGCGTGGTGCCGGTGCACGGCGCGCCGATCGACGTGGTGCGCACCTTGTTGCGCGAGGCGAACCTCTCGACCACTGCGCGCGGGGTGGGCCTGCGCATCTCGACGCACGTGTTCAACGACGAGAGTGATGTGGAGTACCTGCTCGCGGCGTTCGCGCGGCTGGGGATCAAGCCGGGCTGAACGGGGGGGCGCTCGCGCGAGCCCGCGGGTCGCGAACCGCGGTGATTTCGCCCGTCCCCCGCGCGCCATTGATGAGAAGATGTGCGCCCCCCGCCCCATGGATCGCACCGAGAGACTCCTCAACCTGGTCGCCCTGTTCCTCGACGCGACCGACCCCGTGTCGCTCGCCGACATTCGCGACGCGTTCCCCGACGACTACGGCGGCAGCGACGAGACCTCGCAGCGCAAGTTCGAGCGCGACAAGGCCGAGCTGTACGAGCTGGGCATCCCGCTGACCTGGGCCCCCGAAGACGACGACCGCGTCGAGGGCTACACGCTCGATCGCGAGGCGTACTACCTCCCCGAGCCGGGCCTCGCGCCCGAAGAGCTCGCGGTGCTCTACGCCGCTGGCTCCGCCGCCCTCGCCTCGGGTGCCTTCCCCGGCCGGCAAGACCTCGCCCACGCCCTGCGCAAGGTCGGCTTCTTCGCCGACGGCCCGCTGCCCAACGCCCACGTGCGCCTCGAGCTGGGCGGCACCGGTGACATCAAGGACCTCCCCGCGCGGCTCGAGGCCCTGTGGGGCGCGATCAACGCGCGCAAGTTCGTCACCCTCGACTACTTCTCGCCGCACAGCCGCGCCGTCACCTCGCGCCGCGTCGACCCCTGGGGCCTCGCGCTGCGCCGCGGCGTGTGGAACCTCGTGGGCTGGTGCCACCTCCGCAAGGAGCTGCGCACCTTCGCCGTGCACCGCATCCGTGCCCTCACGGTCAACGCCGCCAAGCCCCGCGCCCACGACTTCGAGGTGCCCGCCGACTTCCACGTCGACGCCCACGTCGCCAGCTGGCCCTGGCAACACCGCTTCCACGCGCCCGTGGCCGTCACCGTCTCGTTGAGCGGAGACCTCGCCCCGCTCGCCCGCCAGCTCTTCGCCGTCGAGCCCACCGAAGCCGACGGCGTCGCCCGGCTCACCGTCAACGCCACCAACCTCGACGGCCTCGTCACCTACGTCTTGTCGCTCGGCGCCGGCGCTCGCGTGGTCGAACCCGAACAGGCCCGCACCCGCGCCCGCGAGCTCGCCCAGCGGGTGTTGGCCGCGCACACGCCCCCGGGAGGTGCCCCATGAGCCACACCCTCGCCTTCGAGCGGCTGCGGCGCCTGCTCTTCGTGGTGCCCTTCGTCTCCAAGAACCCCGGCCGCACCGTGGAAGAGGTGGCCCAGGCCGTGGGGTGCTCGAAGCAGGACCTGCTCGAGGAGCTCGACCTCCTCACGCTGGTGGGCCGGCCTCCGTTTCAGCCCGGCGACTTCATCGACATCTACGTCGAGGACGATCGCGTCTACCTCGATCTCGATCAGCGGCTCTCGGCGCCGCCCAGGCTCACGGCCGCCGAAGGGGTCGCGCTCGCGGCCGCCGCGGCGTTGCTCAAGCCCTCGTCGGGAGGCGCGCTCTCGACCGGCCTCGCCAAGCTGGAGAAGGTGCTCCCCCCGGCCTCCATGCAGCAGTACCGCGAGATGGCCCGGCAGCTCGACGTGAGCGCCGACGGCCCCGACAGCCTCGCGCTCATCTCGCAGGGCATCCTCGAGCACCGCGAGCTCGAGCTCGAATACATCAGCGTCGGCAAGGGCGAGCGCGAGCAGCGCCGGGTGCGGCCGGTGGAGCTCTTCAGCCACCGCGGCCAGTGGTACCTGCAGGCCTTCTGCCTGACCCGCAACGGCGAGCGCCTCTTCCGCGTCGATCGCGTGGGCAAGGTGAGCCTGACCGACGCCCGCTTCCCCGAGCCCACCGAGTCGACGCGCCAGGTGCCCGGGGGCGGCGGCAGCGAAAAGCACGTCAAGGTGCGCTTCTCGCCCGAGCTCGCGCCCTACCAGCAAGAACGTTTTGGTGGCGAGGCCACCCTCGAGGCCGACGGCAGCGTGGTGGTCACCGTGCCCGGCGACTCGGAGCGCTGGCTGACCCGCTGGGTGCTCTCTTTCGGGGGAAACGCCACCGTGCTGGAGCCCGAATGGGCGATCCGCGCTGTTGCCGAAGCTGCGCGGGCCTCACTAGAGTCCGCCTGATTCCATGGGTTTTCAGCTCGTCATCGCCGAAGGCAAGGAGTCGGGTCGAGAGTTCGAGTTCGACCAGGACTCCGTCGTCATCGGCCGCACCGCGGAATGTGACGTCATCCTCTACGAGGCGGGCGTTTCGCGGCAACACGCGCGCATCGCCATCGAGCCCGCGGGGATCTCCATCGAGGACCTCGGCTCGTCGAACGGCACCCGCGTCAACACCGAGACCATCAAGGGCAAGACCTTCCTCAAGGACGGCGACACCATCTCGATGGGCCCGGTGGTCTTCAACTTCAAGCCCAAGGACCTCGAGCCCGAAGAAGAGGCTCCCCTCGCCGAGGGCGGCGCGCACACCCGCATCATCTCGGTCTCGGAGCTCAAGAAGTCGCGCAACAAGGGCGTAGCGATGCTGCCCAGGGACGCCAGCCGCGAGGAGGTCGTGGAGATGGGGCGGCGCAGCACCCAGATGCTCCCCGTGATGAAGGCGACACGGCCCAGCACCCCGGGTCGCAAGCCGCCCAGCCCGGAGGCACGGCCGGCCACGAAGCTCGCGGTGCGCGAAGACGATCTGCCCCAGGGTGTGGAGGTCGCCGGTGGCGGTCGCCCGCGGCTGGTGCGCACCACCGGGGAACAGGTCGCGCTGTCGGCCTCGGATCGCGCCCGGCTCAAGCGTGGCGGCGTCGTGGGCCAGGGCCGGCTGTGGTGGACCGAGGCCCCGCTGGCCAAGCGCATCGCCGTCTCGGTGGTCGCCAGCGTCGTCACCCTGGGCCTGCTGGGCGGGATGATCTTCGCGGTGATCCCCGATGACGCGAAGCCCAGGCCGAAGGAACCCGAGGTGCTGTCGGGCGAGCCCATCGAGTACTCGTTCGGCCTGGGCGAGGGCGTGATGTTCACGCGCTCCGATTCGAAGACCTTCGACTTCGAGGTCAAGTCGCCGGTGCAGGTGATGGTGGTGCTCCACTACATGGCGCGCGACATCAACTCCAAGGACGAGGTGTCGATCACCGTCAACGGCATGGAGGTCGGCTGGCTGCCCCCCGACACCATGGACGTCGCCGAGCGCACCCTCGAGGTGATCATCCCCGCGAACCTGGTCAAGCGCGGCGAGATCAACACCGTCACCTTCGACAACATGCGCAACCCGCCCGAAGAAGACGCCTGGCGCATCTGGAGCCTGTGGATCGAGGTCGCCGTGCTGCCGGAACGCGACGAGGTGGGCCTCATCGCCGACGCCGAGGAGCACTACCGCCGCGGCAACCAGGAGTGGGAGCAGCGCGACATCGGCGCGAGCAACCGCTGGGACGCCTACAAGAACTACCGCGAAGCTTGGCTGACCCTCGAGGCGCTGCCCCAGCAGGCCCGCCCGTACACCTACTCCCTGGCGCGCGACAAGATGAACGAGTCCAAGCGGGCGCTGGACGACAAGTGCAAGGAGCTGATCCGCAAGGCGCGCTCGGCCTACGAGCTCAACAAGGTCGCCGAGGCCATCTCCCAGCTCGACTACGTGAAGCAGTACTTCCCGACCCGCGCTCATCCCTGCCAGTACCGCGCGGAGATCGAACGCGAGTCGATGCAGTAACTGAAGTCTTTTGGGTGTTGCGTCTGCTGGCGCCCGGCGGAATAAGACGTTCGCCATGGCCCAGATCGACACGTTCAAGACCCGAACCAAGCTGCCCGTCGGCGGCATCCCCTACGACATCTTCTCGCTCAAGACGCTCGCCAAGCAGTACGGCGGGGTCGAGAAGCTTCCGTTCTCGCTCAAGGTGCTGCTCGAGAACCTGCTGCGCTTCGAAGACGGCCGCGTGGTGAAGAAGGACCACGTCGAAGCCCTGGTGAACTGGAACCCCAAGAGCGACCCGGACACCGAGATCTCGTTCACCCCCGCGCGCGTGCTGCTGCAGGACTTCACCGGCGTGCCGGTGGTGGTCGACCTGGCGGTGATGCGCGAGGCGCTGGCCTCCATGGGCGGCGACCCGCAGAAGGTGAACCCGCTGTGCCCGCTGGACCTCGTCATCGACCACTCGGTGATGATCGACAAGTTCGGCACCAAGACCGCCTTCGCCGAGAACGTGGACATCGAGTTCGAGCGCAACACCGAGCGCTACGCGTTCCTCAAGTGGGGCCAGAAGTCGCTCAAGAACTTCCGCGCGGTGCCGCCGGGCACGGGCATCTGCCACCAGGTCAACCTCGAGTACCTGGGCCAGGGCGTCTTCAAGTCGCCTGACGGCGCGGCGTACCCCGACTCGCTGGTGGGCACCGACTCGCACACCACCATGATCAACGGCATGGGCGTGGTGGGCTGGGGCGTGGGCGGCATCGAGGCCGAGGCGGCCATGCTCGGCCAGCCGATCACCATGCTCATCCCGCAGGTCATCGGCTTCAAGCTGACCGGCAAGCTCGCGACGGGCGCCACGGCGACCGACCTCGTGCTCACCGTCACCCAGATGCTCCGCAAGAAGGGCGTGGTCGGCAAGTTCGTCGAGTTCTTCGGCCCGGGCATCAGCTCGCTGCCGCTGACCGACCGCGCGACGGTGGCCAACATGGCGCCCGAGTACGGCGCGACCATCGGCTTCTTCCCCATCGACGAAGAGACGCTCAACTTCCTGCGCCTGACCGGCCGCTCGCCCGAGAGCATCGCGCTCGTCGAGGCGTACGCGAAGGAGCAGGGCCTCTTCCACACCGCGTCGACCCCGGACCCGGTCTTCACCGACACGCTGGAGCTGGATCTCTCCACCGTGCAGCCCTGCCTCGCCGGCCCCGCCCGCCCGCAGGACCGCGTGCTGCTCAAGGACATGAAGTCGTCCTTCGCCAAGAACGTGAAGGACATCCTCAAGGTGCAGGACGGCGACGCGAAGCTGGCCGCGAAGGCCACCGTCACCCAGGGCGCCCAGAGCTACGAGCTGACCAACGGCGCGGTGGTCATCGCGTCCATCACCTCGTGCACCAACACCAGCAACCCCTCGGTGCTGCTCGGCGCCGGCCTCCTGGCGAAGAAGGCCGTGGAGCTGGGCCTCAACGTCAAGCCGTGGGTCAAGACCTCGCTCGCCCCCGGCAGCCAGGTGGTCACCGACTACCTCACCGAGGCCGGCCTCATGCCGTACCTCGAGGCGCTCGGCTTCCACGTGGTGGGCTACGGCTGCACCACCTGCATCGGCAACTCCGGCCCGCTGCCGGCGCCGGTCACCAAGGCGATCATCGACTCGGGCATCGCCGCCGCGGCGGTCATCTCCGGGAACCGCAACTTCGAGGGCCGCGTGCACCCGCACGTGCGCATGAACTTCCTCGCCAGCCCCGGCCTCGTGGTGGCCTACGCCATCGCCGGTCACACCAACTGGGACGCGGTCACCGAGCCCATCGCCACCGACAAGAACGGCAAGGACATCTTCCTCAAGGACCTCTGGCCCTCGACCGAAGAGATCCAGCAGGCGCTCAAGAGCGTGAAGGCCGAGCAGTTCAAGAAGCGCTACGCCGACGTGCTCAAGGGCGACACCCAGTGGCAGGCGCTCCAGGTCAAGGAAGGCGCGACCTTCGCGTGGGACCCGAAGTCGACCTACGTGCGCAAGCCGCCCTTCTTCGACAACATGCCCAAGGACCCGGTGGCGGTGAAGGACATCAACGGGGCGCGCGTGCTGGCGTACCTGGGTGACTCGATCACCACCGACCACATCTCGCCGGCCGGGGACATCGACAAGAAGGGCCCCGCGGCGAAGTACCTCGGTGAGCAGGGCGTGCAGCCGCAGGACTTCAACAGCTTCGGCGCGCGCCGCGGCAACCACGAGGTGATGATGCGCGGCACGTTCGCCAACATCCGCCTCAAGAACCTGCTGGTGCCGGGCGTGGAAGGTGGGGTGACGAAGCACCTCCCCGACGGCGAGCAGATGTTCATCTTCGACGCGTCGATGAAGTACCAGAAGGAAGGCACGCCGCTGATCATCATCGGCGGCGCCGAGTACGGCACCGGCAGCTCGCGTGACTGGGCGGCGAAGGGCACCATGCTCCTCGGCGTCAAGGCGGTCATCACCAAGAGCTTCGAGCGCATCCACCGCTCGAACCTGATCGGCATGGGCGTCATCCCGCTGCAGTTCCAGGCGGGCGAAGACGCGGCGACGCTGGGCCTCAAGGGCACCGAGACCTTCAGCATCGCGGGCATCGCCGAGGGCCTGGCGCCGGCGAAGAAGCTCACGGTCACCGCGAAGAGCGATGACGGGGCGACGAAGACCTTCACCGTCACCTGCCGCATCGATACGCCCAACGAGCTCGACTACTACAAGCACGGCGGCATCCTGCAGTACGTGCTGCGCCAGCTCGCGAAGTCGTAAGCGCGGTTCGAAAGACTGAAGCAGACCGACGGCGGTGAGGGTGACCTCGCCGCCGTCGTCGTTCGTTCAGCGCGTGAGCCCCAGCTCCTGCACCGACACCTCGCGCATGCGGAACTTCTGCACCTTGCCGGTGATGGTCATGGGGAACTCGGTGACGAACTTCCAGAACTTCGGGATCTTGAAGGTGGAGATCTTCCCCGCGCAGAACTTCGTGAGCTCTTCGGCGGTGAGGGTCACGTCGGGCTTGGGGCGCACCCAGGCCATGACCTCTTCTCCGTACTTGTCGCTGGGCACGCCGATGACCTGGGCCTCGCTGATGCCGGGGTGCGAGTGGAGGAACTCTTCGAGCTCGCGGGGGTACACGTTCTCCCCGCCGCGGATGATCATGCCCTTGATGCGGCCGACGATCTTCACGTAGCCGGCCTCGTCGAGCGTCGCGAGATCGCCGGTGTGCATCCAGCCCGCGCGATCGATGGCCGTGGCGGTGGCCTGGTCGTTGTTCCAGTAACCGAGCATCACCGAGTAGCCGCGGGTGCAGAGCTCGCCGGGCTGGCCCCGGGGCACGATGGCGCCGGTCTCGGGGTCGATGACCTTCACCTCCACGTGGGGGTGTACGCGGCCCACGGTGGACACGCGCTGCTCGAGGGCGTCGTCGTGGGTGGTCTGGGTTGAGACGGGCGAGGTCTCGGTCATGCCGTAGCAGATGGTGACCTCGGTCATGTGCATCTGGGTCACCACGCGCTTCATCACCTCGGTGGGGCACGGGGAGCCGGCCATGATGCCGGTGCGCAGGCTGGAGAGATCGAACTCGGCAAAGCGCGGGTGATCGAGCTCGCCGATGAACATGGTGGGCACGCCGTACAGCGCGGTGCACTTCTCGGCGGCGATGGTCTCGAGCACCAGCTGGGGATCGTAGGCCTCGCCGGGGATGACCATCGTCGAGCCGTGGGACGCGCAGGCCAGGTTGCCCATGACCATGCCGAAGCAGTGGTAGAACGGCACGGGGATGCAGATGCGATCGACCTCCGTCAGCCGGATGGTCTCGCCCACGAAGAAGCCGTTGTTCAGCACGTTGTGGTGGCTGAGCGTGGCGCCCTTGGGGAAGCCGGTGGTGCCCGAGGTGTACTGGATGTTGATCGGGTCATCGAACTGCAGCGAGCGCTCGCGCTCCTCGAGCACCTGCGGGGTGACGTGGGCGCCGGAGCGCAAGAGCAGCTCCCAGTCGTCCTCGAGCACCAGGGCCAGGCGCAGCGCGTGGCAGCGGTCGCGCACCTCGCCGAGCATCTTCACGTAGTCGTTGTGGCGGAAGGCGCGCGCGAGGATGAGCACGCTGCTGCCCGACTGGTTGAGGGCGTACTCGAGCTCGGCGGTCTTGTAGGCGGGGTTCAAGTTGACCAGCACGGCGCCCACGCGCGCGGTGGCGAACTGGAGCACCACCCACTCGAAGCGGTTGGGCGACCACAGCGCGACGCGATCTCCGCGGGCGACGCCGTGGGCGATGAGGCCCAGCGCGATGCGCTCCACCTGGTCCCACAGCTGGCGCCACGTGGCGCGGTAGCCCTGGCTGCGCACCACCAGCGCCTCGCGCTCGCCGAACTTCTCGACGGTGCGCCGCAGGTTCTCGCCGATGGTCTCCCCGAGCAACGGGGTGGTGCTCGGCCCGCTCACATACGATTTCATGCGGCGGACCCTACCGCCGGATCACGCGCGCATCGACGCGACGAACAGCGGAGCCATCACCGTCGGATCATCCGCGTCGGCCACCAGGGCCCAGCGATCGCCCTTGATCAACGTCAACCCCTCGATCTTCACCACGAGGGAGACTCGCTCACTCCACGACACGCGTCCCCCGTCGATGGCGCCGATCACCGAGCCGGCACACACCCCGTCGACGTACGGATCCTCGGTGTCCTCCGCGGCGGCGCTGAAGCGCAGGGAGCCATCACTGCCCAGCGCCAGATCCGTCAGCGACAGCGGCACGCCATCGAGTTCACCCAGGTCCACCCGCTCCACGCCGAGCACCACGTCGGCCCGCAGCGCGCCGCGGTCCAGGCAGCGCAGCACCTGGGCCAGGTCCAACCGCACCAGCGCGTTCTCCCGCTTCGCCCCGTTGCCCCGCTGGCCGAGCACCAGCGCGTCGCCCTGCACCACCAGTCCCTCGACGTTCAGCTGCTCGAACTCCCGCGCCAGGCGCGCGAACAGCGGCGCACAATCGACGACGTCCACCTGCACGCCGGAGCCGGAAAACCGCACCCACGCGGCGCGCTGCCGGGCCGCCGACGAACCGGACCCCAGCGCGAGCAACGAGCCGTCGGGCAACACCGCGAGGGTCTCGAGATCGGGCTTCACCTTCTTGCGCGCCTTCTCGTCGGCGGGCATCGCGTCGGGGAAGAGGGACACCACCTCGAGGGGCGAGGCGTCGAGCGCGAAGCTCCGGAGCGTCACGTCGTCATCGGCCACCACGTACAACCGGCCCTGCCGCACCACGCACGCGCTCGCCGCGGACACCGTGAGCCGCCCCACCTGCTCGAGTTCGATCATCGCGACAGCTCCTCGATCAACCACGGATGTTCCACGAAGGGGGTCGTATCCGGCCGGCCATCGGCCCAGTACCAGCGCGAGCTTCGCAGCCCGGGCGCCACGAAGAGCACCAGCGAGCTCCGTGTGCCGTAATTGATCTCGGGCACGTCCACGCACACCCCGGCGGTGGGATCTTCCGCGCCGCGCGTGCCCAGCAACACCTCG
The DNA here is from genome assembly GCA_903905455.1 of uncultured Archangium sp. Classification (GTDB taxonomy): domain Bacteria; phylum Myxococcota; class Myxococcia; order Myxococcales; family Myxococcaceae; genus Archangium_A. Next base: position 50,473 of record CAIVGN010000132.1, on the reverse strand, counting down.
AGCCCCTGCGCCGTGGGCACCCCACCCTCCCGGGGCAACCTCGGCCACGCCGCTTCGATGAGCTGGGTGCGGCCGTGATCGTCCCCGCCCAGGCTGCGCTCGGTGACCACGTGCAGGCCCGGCGACAGCTGCGCGTGCGAGATGCGCGCCCCGTCGCTCCAGGTCACGAAGGCGGCCTCGTGGTCGGCGTAGAGGAGGTGAAAGGTGTTGAACCGCGTCGCCGTGAGGCCCTCGAGCTGCGCCCGGCACGCGCGCGCAGTGCGAGCCCGCAGCGCCTCGACCACCAGCGTGCCCCGCGACTGACGATCGGTGAACCGCTCGGAGGGAAAGCGGTTGGTGACGCCCACGAACAGGCCTTCACGTGTCAGTCCGAGCCAGGTGCCGCCGGCCTGCTCGTCGCGCGGGGCGAGGAAGTCCTCCCCGGGCCAGCGGTGGGGCGGCGTGGCAGGGCGCCCCCGCAGCTCGTCGCGATTGGCCGCGATGACCAGGGGGGCGCTCTCCTGCTGCTGGAAGCTGACGATCAGAGTACACATTGGGGCGTGCGTGACAGACAGCGAGAAGAAACGAGGAAGAAGCTGTACCACGCGGCCATCGAGGTCTTCAGCCGCGACGGAGTGGCCAACTGCCGCATCGAGGACATCGCCCTGAAGGCCGACGTCAGCCGGGCGGCATTCTACTTCCACTTCCCCTCGAAGGACGACGTCCTCCTCGAGTTGCTCAAGGAATCCGAGGGGCCGGTGACCGACGCGCTCCACGCGCTGCCGCCCAACGTGGCCCTGCAGACCGTGTTCGACACGTTGATCAGCGGCATGAGCCAGTTCTGGTCCGAGGGTGATCGCCGCAAGCTGCTGGTCGAGGTCTTCAGCGTCTCGCTGCGCCGCGCCCCGGTGCTCGAGGATCGCGAGGCGGAGATCGTTCGCGCCGCGATGACCCGCCGCTTCCACGAGGCCGCGGACCGAGGGGAATTGTCGCCGGTCATCCCCGCCGAGGTGCTGGCCGACTTCTTCCTGCTCAACTGCCTGGCCGCAATGGCCTCGTGGTGCGTGCAGCCGATCATGCCGCTCGACGACATGCTGCACGGCGTGACCCACCTCTTCATGAACGGCGCGCGGCCGACCAGCGTGCCTACCCCCATCCCCTTCCTCAAGCCGGTGACCTCATGACCTCGATCTTCAAGCCCGGCCTGTACGCCGGCAAGCACGCCTTCGTGACCGGCGGTTCCAGCGGCATCAACCTGCGCATCGCCGAGGCCTTCGGCGAGCTGGGCGCCAAGGTGTCGATCAACGGCCGCAAGGTGGAGAAGCTCGAGGCCGCGGTGAAGGGCCTGCGCGCCAAGGGCATCACCGCCGAGGGCTACTCGGCCGACGTGCGCGACTACGCGGCCCTCGAGGCGTCCATCGAGGCGGCGGTCAAGGCGTTCGGCCCCATCGACGTGCTGCTGTGCGGCGCGGCCGGCAACTTCCCCGCCCCGGTGGCCATGATGTCGTCGAACGGCTTCAAGGCGGTGATGGACATCGACGTGCTGGGCACCTTCAACGCGTGCCGCGCGGCCTTCGAGCGCCTCACCAAGCCGGGCGCGGCGATCATCGCCATCTCGGCCCCGCAGGCGCAGGTCGCCTACCCCATGCAGGCCCACGTCTGCGCGGCGAAGGCCGGCGTCGACATGCTGGTCAAGACGCTCGCCATGGAATGGGGCCCCGCGGGCGTGCGCGTGATGTCCATCTGGCCCGGGCCCATCGACGGCACCGAGGGCATGCAGCGCCTGGCCGGTGACCCCGAGGTGCGCAAGAAGATCGAGCAGGCGCTGCCGCTGCAGTGCTTCGGCACCACCGACGACGTCGCGCAGCTGGCCATGTTCCTCGCCTCGCCGGCCGCGAAGTACGTCACCGGCAGCATCCACTCAGTCGACGGCGGCATGTCGCTCATCGGTGGCCAGCTGATCGGCATGTGATGCACTGGCTCGATCACCTCTCGCTCCGGCTGCTGCGTCGCGCGGCCGTGTTCGAAGGGGGCTGGGGCGAGCTGGCGCCGTTCGAGGCGCTGGCCGATTCGTTCAAGACGCCGCACGACGCGCCCCTGGTTCAGCTGACCTGGCAGCCATCCCACCGGGAACGGGGCCTGCTGGTGCAAGACGGCACCGCGCCGAGCCCGAGCACGGTGTTGCCCGAGGCGCTGCGGACGATGCACGTGCGGCGCGTGTTGACCCCGAGGCCTCCGAAGCGCCGGGTGATCGTCCCGCCCTCGTGGGGTGACGCCGGCTACGGCCCGCGCATGTGGCTGGTGGGCGCGCTGGTGGCCCAGGGCCTCGAGCCATGGCTGCTCGAGGGCGCCTACTTCGGCCTGCGCGCCGCGCCGATCAACCGCGTCGAAGACTTCTTCCGCATGGGGCTCTCGCACGTCGAAGAGGTGCGCGCGCTCGCCCAGACGCACCACGCCGAAGGACTGCCCACCGGCGTCGCCGGCTACAGCATGGCGGGGCAGCTCGGCTCGCAGGCGGTGCAGTCGTTGCCCTTCGAGGTGCCGGTGGTGGCCATGGCCGCGAGCCCCTCGCCCGACGTGGTGTTCTGCGACGGGCCGCTGGCGACGCAGGTGCAGTGGCAGGTGCTGGGCGACGACGCGAAGGCGCGGCTGCGCGCAGCGATGGGGCGCGTGTCGGTGCTCGATCTCCCGCCGCCGAAGTCGAAGCGCTGCGCGGTGGTGGTCACCACGCAAGACGGCATCGTCTCGCCCGCCGCCACCGAGCGCATCGCCGCGCACTGGGGCGTGGAGCCGGTGCGCATCGCCACCGGCCACCTCGGCGCGTACACCCTCGAGCGGCGCCGGCTGCAGCGGGTCATCGCCCAGACGATGCTCGACTGACCGCTCGTCCTTGACGCCGCCGCCCAGCGTTGAGGCGCAATGGCCGGGCAGCCGACGCGTAGAGTGCGCCGGGTGACCCTTCGACTGCTCCTCATCGTGTGCTCGTTGGGTCACGTGGTGCTCGCCGCCGAGCCGGCTGACCTGTTGCTGGGCGACGTGGCCCGCGAGGGCGCGACGTCGCCGCTGGGGCGCGAGCTGCTCGCGGTCTCCGGCCAGAGCCAGGGCCTCGCCGAGGCGCTCTCGCAGACCACCGAGCTGGCCATCTCGCCGCTGCTGGCGCTGACCGCGATGAGCGCGTGGCGCTGGTGGCACACCGACGCGGCGGCGCGCGGCCAGCTCTCGTTCTTCGCCCAGCCGTGGTTCTGGGGCCCGGCGGTGGTGGTGCTGCTGCTCATCCTCTTCAAGGAGGTGGTCATCGCCCGCATTCCCGGGGCGAAGAAGCCGCTCGACGCGCTGCAGTTGCTGGAGAACAAGGTGTCGGGGCTGCTCGCCTCGCCCCTGGCCATCGGGGCCCTGGCGTGGGCCTTTCAGCGCGCGATGCAGGGGCTCAGCGCGCAGCAGGTCACCGGGCTGCTGGTGGGGACCGCCTGGGCGGGAACGGGTGACGTCAGCTCGGCCGCGCTGCCCGAGGGACTCACCTGGGTCTTCGCGATCCTCGGCGCCACGGTGGTCTACGGCAGCGTGTGGCTCGCCTCGCACACCCTCAACGTGCTCATCCTCCTGAGTCCGTTTGGCCTGGTGGACAACGCGCTCAAGCTGCTGCGCTTCGGGTTGCTGGTGACGGTGAGCCTGCTCTCGCGCTGGTTCCCCACGCTGGGCGCGATGTTGTGTGCGCTGTTGGTGGTGCTCGCGGTGCTCTGTGCGGGGTTCTCGTACCGGCTGATGCGCTTCGGGTGGTCCTTCGTGGTGGGGCTCTTCCGCGCGCCGGTCGACGTGGCGAGCGCGGGTCGCGTCTTCGTCTACTCGGGGCCGGCCCTGCCGCTGCCGGTGCGCACCAACGGGTGGCTCGCGATGCGGGAAGGGCAGCTGGTGTTCCGCTACCGGCGCGCCTTCGTGCTGCCGCGGGAGGTGCCGGTGCCCGGGGCGCTGCGGATCGAACGCGGGGTGCTGCACCCGGTGGTGCTCGACGAGCGCGGCCGCCTCGCCTTCCGCCTCACGCCGCGGGCGCGGGGCCGCGAAGCAGACGTGGCGCGGGTGCTCGGGGGCCTGCCCATCGACGACCTGCCGCTGCTGCGCGGGCTCAAGGGGCTGGGGGCGTGGCTGCGCGGCGCGCTGTCGGGTGACTTCGGCGCCGACCTCGACGTGCGCTGATCCTCAGGTCGGCCACTCGAACGGCGGCCCGGGGAAGCGCGTGCCCTTCGGGAACTCGAGCGCGAAGTGCTCCGCCAACACCTCGAGCAGCGCGTCGGGGCTCTGCACCTCGGTGATGGTGGGCTCGCCGCTGGCGGGGCGCAGGGTGAGCTGGCGGTTGAGCAGCGTGACCCGGCCTCCGTCGGGAGCCGCGCGGGCCACCAGCAACCGGCTGCGGAAGTGGGACTGCGGCGAGGTGCTGGTGAACCAGTTGGCGACCTCGCGATCGATGGGCGGCATCTCCTCGAGCGTGAACTCGCAGACGTCGGACCACGTGTCCCCCAGCTTCACCTGGTGAAAGCGCAGCGCGCCTTCCTGCACGATGCGCCGCGGCTCGTGGGGCGTCTGCTGCTCGGTCTGCACGTCGAGGCGCAGGGCCCCGGTGGGCGCGAGGCCTCCCACGCCGACGTCCGCCAGCCAGCGCTCGCCGTCGAGGTCGACGCCCACGAAGCAGTGGCTGCGCGGCGGCGTGAAGTCGCGGGGCCGCTGCAGCCGCACCCGCGCGCTCAAGGGTCGCGCCGTGAAGCCCAGCTGCTGGAGCACGCGCAGGAAGAGCGGGTTGTGTTCGAAGCAGTAGCCGCCGCGGCCCTGGGTGATGAGCTTGGCATCGACCGCCTCGTCCGAGAGATCGATGCCCCGCCCGAGCAGCACGTCGAGGTTCTCGAAGGGGATGGTGCTCACGTGCGCCAGGCACAGCGCATGGAGCGTCGCCAACGTGGGGGTGGTGCTGCCGGTGTAGCGAATGCGGCGGAAGTAGGCGTCGAGGTCCACGGGCGCATCATGCCGCGAAGTCCGCTGCGCGAATCGATGACGTTGGGTAATCGATGCACTACCTCAATGTCTCCAGAAGTCATCGACCGTCACGCTAGGGTGCCGCCCATGAATCGACGGGGGCTGGTGCTGCTGGTGGCGTTGATGGCGTTGCCCGCGCTGGGTCGTGCCGGTGGCGGGGAGACCTACAAGCCCGCCAAGCCTTCGGGCGGAGGGAGTTCTTCGGGTTCGACCCGCAGTCCCTCGCGGTCCTCGAGTGGATCGAGTTCATCCTCGGGGGGCACCAACCCGGGAGGGAAGGGAGACCCCGTGCCCCCGCTGATCGTATCGGGCATCGTCCTCCTCGCGCTCATCCTGGTCCTCACGTTCGGCAGCTCAGGTCGCCGGCGTACCGGGCGCGCTCAACCGCACCACCAGCCAGACACCGGCCCCCGCGAAGACCCGCCGCCCCCCGGGCTGCGCGCGTTGATGGATCACGACCAGGCCTTCGAGCGCAGCGTGTTCCTCGGCCAGGTGCGCCGGCACTTCGAAGCGGTGCAGGCCGCGTGGTTCAAGCGCGAGCTCCAGCCCATCCGCCCCTTCGTGTCCGACGCCACCTGGCAGCGGCTCGCGACGCAGCTGGAGATCATGAAGTCCCTGGGCGTGCGTGACGCCACGGCCGACTTGAGGGTGCTCGACGCGAAGCTGGTCGAGGTGCAGGTCGGTCGCGTGTTCGATTCGATCGAGGTGAGCATCACCGCGAGCCTGCGCGACTCCGAGGCCCCGGCGAGCGCCACCGATGCCGAGGCGGAGGCCATCGCCCTGCGCGCCCGCGTCGACACCTTCACCGAGGTGTGGACCTTCGTGCGCAGCACGCGCGCCTCGACGAAGCGCGGTACCGGCTGTCCCCAGTGCGGCGCACCGTTCCAGGGCAACGCGGCAGGCCAGTGCGAGCACTGCGGCGCGATCTTGAACAGCGGGCACTTCGACTGGGTGGTGACCGAGATGACCCAGAGCGTCGAGGCCCAGAGCGCGGGGCGCGTCACCGGCCTGTCCGAGTTCGAGAAGCGCGACGAGCACTTCAGCGTCGCGGTGCTCGAGGACCGCGCGTCGCTGGTGTTCTGGAAGTGGGTCGACGCGCAGCGCAGCGGCTCGCCGGCGTCGCTGGCGAAGGTCAGCTCCCCTGCCTTCTTCGCTCCCGTGCAGGCCCAGCTGGCCAAGCTCAAGCACCAGGGCTTGCTGCGCCGCATGGACGACTGCGCGGTCGGCGCGGTCAACACGAAGGATCTCCGGCGCGAAGGCGAGGACGACGTGGCCGCCTGCGAGGTGCGCTGGAGCGCCAAGGGCCGCCACGAGCGCTACGTGCTGCTGCTCAAGCGGCGCGGGGCCGGCGCACCCTCGACCATCGGCCTCGCCACCAACCGCTGCGCGGCGTGCAGCGCGCCCCTGACCGACAACGGCCAGCCCACCTGCGAGTACTGCGGCGCGGCGCTGGCGGCCTCGGCGCAAGACTGGGTGCTCGACACCATCCTCACCTGGGAGCAGTTCATCGCGCGCGGACTCCAGCGCTCCGTGGCGGCCGTCGCGCCCGCCCCGCCGCCGAAGCACGAGTCCTTGCGCCTCTTTCAATGTGTCGCGGCCTTCGCGCGGACCGACGGCGTGGTCACCGACCAGGAGCGGCTCCACCTGCGGCAGCTCGCGAAGAGCTGGGGCCTCGCCGAGGCGGTGGTGGAGCCGGCGATCCAATCCGCGGACGCCACCCCGCCCTTCCCCCGCGGCTCGCCCGAGGCCGTGGTGCTGCTCTCGGCGCTCATCGAACTGGCCCTGGTCGACCAGGCCGACATCCGCGAACTCCAGCAGCTCACGCGCGTCGCCGCGTCGCTGGGCCTGGCCCCGAAACTCACCCAGTTGCTCGCCGCCCGGAAGCGGAAGTGACCAGAAACCCAAGCGACGGCGGTAACTTGGGCGGTCACACAACCGTCACCGAGTTGTAACCGGGACAGTGCGGGTCGTCTGTTGAAGGGCTGCTCCATGGCCGCTCTCCAGGAACTGATCCGCTTCATCCTCCCGCGCGAAGACCACTGGTACGACATGCTCGAGGAGCTGGGTCGCTACGGGCACGAGGCCGCCAAGGCGCTGCACACCTTCAAGGACAGCCCGGCCTCGAAGGTGCGCGAGTCGGTGCAGGTGATCGAGCACAAGGCCGACGACGTGGTGCGCAAGATGGAAGACGCGCTGGCCCGCACCTTCGTGACCCCGCTGGACCGTGAAGACCTGCACCGCCTCACCAGCGAGCTCGACGACATCATCGACCTCTGCAACCTCTCGGCGCGCGCCTTCAACCTGTACCACCTCGAGCGGCCCACGGCCCCGATGGTGCAGATCATGGAGAAGCTCGAGGCCTGCACCGCGCTCATCGCCCAGGCGGTCCCCTGCCTGCGCAAGCACCAGTTCGCCGAGCTGCTCGACGCCGGCCGCAAGGTGCGCGCCCTCGAGAAGGAAGCCGACACCATCTACCGCCAGGCCATCTCGGGACTCTTCGCCGAGTCACACCCCGACTTCCGCGAGCTGCTCAAGCAGAAGGAGGCGCTGGACGATCTCGAGGCGGCGGTCGACTACTGCGACAACGTGGCCGACCTCCTCTCGAACCTGGCCGTGAAGCATGGTTAGCCTGCTCATCGCGGTGGTCTTGATGGCCATCGTGTTCGACTACATCAACGGCTTTCACGACGCGGCGAACGCCATCGCCACGGTGGTCTCGACGGGCGTGCTGCCCATTCGCACCGCGGTGTTCCTCGCGGGCATCTTGAACTTCGTGGGCGCGGTCACCGGCACGGCGGTCGCCAAGACCATCGCCTCGGGCTTCGCCGACCCCGCCATCGTCACCCAGGGCGTGGTGCTCGCGGCGCTCATCGGCGCCTCGGTGTGGAACCTCATCACCTGGTGGTACGGCATTCCCTCGAGCAGCTCGCACGCGCTGGTCGGTGGACTGGCCGGCGCCGTCACCGCGCACTCGGGCCTCAGCGCGTTCAAGTGGAACGCCCTGGTGCAGAAGGTGCTGGTGCCGTTGGTGGCCTCCCCGACCATCGGCTTCGTGGTCGCCTTCCTGGTGATGGTGGGCCTGGTGTGGATCGCCCGCGGGCACTGGGGGCGGCCCACGCTCGCGCTGTTCGTCGCGGCCGTCTTCCTGGCCCTCGGCCTCGCGGTGTGGAACGGCGAGGCGCTGGGCAAGGCGCTCGCGGCGAGCACCTTCGAGACGCGCCTGGTGCTGGCCATGGGGGTCGCCTTCCTCATCGCGGTGCCGGTGCTCTACGGCGCCCGGCCCAACATCGTGCACGCGCACTCGCGGCGGCTGCAGCTGCTCTCGGCCGGCCTGATGGCCTTCGGGCACGGCAGCAACGACGCGCAGAAGTCGATGGGCATCATCACCCTGGCCCTGCTGGCCTTCGTCTCGACGGGCCAGGCCACGCCGGAGTGGATGCCTTCCTGGGTGATGCCCCAGGGGGCCGATCACGTGCCGACCTGGGTGGTGATCGTGTGCGCGACGGCGATCGCCTTCGGCACCGCGGCCGGTGGCACGCGCATCATCAAGACCATGGGCACCAAGATCATCCGCATCACGCCGCTGCAGGGCTTCGCGGCGGAGACCGCGGGCGCGCTGACGATCCTCGGCGCCAGCCACCTCGGCATTCCGGTGTCCACCACGCACGTGATCAACGCGTCGATCATGGGCGTGGGCGCCTCGAAGCGCGTGTCTGCCGTGCGCTGGGGCGTGGCGACCAACATCCTCATCGCGTGGGTCGTCACCCTGCCGTTCTCGGCCGGGCTCGCGTGGGTGACGATGCAGGTGCTGACCTTCTTCGGGGCGTGAAACGAGGGGGGGGCGTTGGGGCGATGCGCGGCCCCTCACCCCGGCCCTCTCCCCGCGATGCGGGGCGAGGGAGTCATTGGCGCTGGGCCTCGACGGCGAACAACAGCGCCTCGGCGGTGCACGGCATGTCGAGCTTCACCTCGCGCCCCTTCGGGCCGAACGCCGTCACCGCGTCGCGCAGGGCCGCGACCACCGCCAGGGCGAGCATCAGCGGGGGCTCTCCGACCGCCTTGCTGCCGTGGACCACGTCGTACTGCGCGGCGTTCTGCAGCAGCGCCACGTGGAACTCGCGGGGCGCATCACCGAAGGCGGGGATCTTGTAGGTGTCGGGGCTGTGCGTGCGCAGGAACCCCTGGGCGTCGAACCGCAGCTCCTCGGAGGTCAGCCAACCCACCCCCTGGATGAAGGCGCCCTCGATCTGCCCGCGGTCGATGGTCGGGGCCAGCGAGTTGCCCACGTCGTGGAGGATGTCCACGCGGCGCAGCCGGTGCTCGCCGGTCAACGCGCTCAGCTCGACCTCGCAGACCGCCGCGCCGTAGGCGAAGTAGTGGAACGGCTTCCCGCGCCCGGAGTTGCGGTCGAAGGTGATGTCCGGCGTCCGGTAGAAGCCCGTCGCCGACATCGAGACCTGCGCGAGGTGCGCCTCGCTGGTCAGCGCGTCGAAGGCCACCCACTGCTCGGGGTGCTCGCCGAGGAACACGTGGCCCCCGCGGAAGACGAGCTCGCGTTCATCCGCGCCCCCCAGCAGCCGCGCCGCGATGGGCGCCAGCCGGGACCGCAGCGTCTCGCACGCGTTCTTCACCGCCTGCCCGTTGAGATCGGCCCCGCTCGAGGCCGCGGTCGCCGAGGTGTTGGGCACCTTCTCGGTGGAGGTGTTCATCACCCGGACGTTCTCGGGCAGTACCCCCAGCTCGTGGGCGCAGATGGCCAGCATCTTGGTGTGCAGCCCCTGGCCCATCTCGGTGCCGCCGTGGTTCAGCTGCACGGTGCCGTCGGCGTAGAGCACCACGAGGGCGCCGGCCTGGTTCAAGAACCCGGTGGTGAAGCTGATGCCGAACTTCACCGGCGTCAGCGCGAGGCCCCGCTTCGAGCTCGTGCTCTTCGCGTTGAAGGCGGCCACCTCGGCGCGGCGCTTCGTGTAGTCCGACGAGGCGAGCAGCTCGTCGAAGATGCGCGGCAGCCGGTTGTCCTTCACCTCCTGCCAGTAGGGGGTGAGGTTGCGCGGGGCGGCGCCGTAGAAGTTCTTGCGGCGCACCTCGACGGGATCGAGCCCGGTGCGCTCGCAGAAACGGCTGATCAGGTCTTCGATCAACGCCATGCCCTGCGGCCCGCCGAAGCCGCGGAAGGCGGTGTTCGACGGCAGGTTGGTCTTCGCCACGCGGCCGGTGAGGCGTACGTGCGGCAGGAAGTAGCCGTTGTCCGAGTGGAAGAGCGCGCGGTCGAGGATGGCGCGGCTCAGGTCGTTGCTGAAACCGCCGTCGCTGACCAACTGCGCGTCGAGGCCGACGAGGGTGCCGTCCTTCGAGAAGCCCACGTCGAACTTCGTGAGGAAGGGGTGCCGCTTGCCCGTCAGCAGCATGTCTTGATCGCGGTTGAGCCAGACCTTCACCGGCCGCCCGGTCTTGAGCGCCGCCAGCGCCGCCATGGCCGCCCAGGGGGCCGCCTGGGTCTCCTTGCCGCCGAAGCCGCCGCCCATGCGCGGCACCTCGACCACCACCTGGTGCCGGCCGCAGTGGAGCACGTGGGCGACGATGGCCTGCACCTCGCTGGGGTGCTGCGTCGAGCAGTAGAGCTTGAGCGCCCGGTTCTCCTCGGGGATGGCGAGGGTGACCTGGGTCTCGAGGTAGAAGTGATCCTGCCCGCCGGTGCGCACTTCACCCTGGAACCGCACGTCGGCGGTGGCGAGCGCGGCGCCGACGTCCCCGCGCTGCATGCGGTGCTCGTCCGACAGCCAGCTGCCCGCGGCGATGGCCTGCTCGATGGTGACGATCGGCGCGGACGCCTCCAGGTCGATCTTCACCGCCGCCACGCCCGCGCGGCAGGCCTCGAGGCTCTCGGCGACCACCAGGACCACCGGCTGCCCCAGGAAGTGCACCTGCTGGCTGGCGAGCAGCTCTTCGTCGTGGATCACCGGGCCGACGTTGTTCTGACCGGGGATGTCACGGGCGGTGAGCACCGCCACCACGCCCGGCACCAGCTTCGCCTTCGAAATGTCCACGCTGCGAATGCGGCCGCGCGCGTGGCTGCCCCCGGCGGCCTGGGCGACGAGCATGCCCGCGGGCGCGGGGAAGTCGTCGACGTACTTCGCCTCGCCGCTGGCGTGGCGCTGGGCGCTCTCGTGCAGCAGCGGCTGGTGGAGCGGGCTCCCGGGGTTCTCAACCATGGCGCACCTCCTCGGCCGACTGCACCGTCGCCACGTGCTGGCTCCCCAGCGGTGGCTGCCGCACCTCGAGGGTCTCGTCGAAGAAGCCGCGCAGGAGGTTGGCGGCGACGAGCGAGCGGTAGGCGGCGCTGCCGCGGTGATCGGACAGGGGCGTGAAGTCGGTGGCCAGGGCCTTCGCGGCGAGGGCGACGTTCTGGGCCGACCACGCCTTGCCCACGAGGGCCGCTTCGGCGCCCGCGGCGCGCAGCGTGGTGGCCGCCATGCCGCCGTAGGCCAGGCGCGCCACGGTCACCACGCCTTCGCCGTCGGTGTCGACGTAGAAGCCGGCCGAGACGGTGCTGATGTCGAGCTCGCGGCGCTTGGAGACCTTGTAACAAACGGCGCGGGCGCTCGAGGCGGGGCGCGGCACTTCGACGGCCACGAGGAGCTCCTTCGTCGCGAGCGCGGTCTTGCGGTACCCGACGAAGAACTGCTCGAGCAGCACCCGGCGTTCACCGCCGCGCCCGCGGATCACCGCGGTGGCGCCGAGGCTGATCAACGCGGGCGGGAGATCTCCGATGGGGGACGCGGTGCACAGGTTCCCGCCGACGGTGCCGCGGTGCTTGATCTGCCGCGCGGCGAAGTAGCGCACCATGCGGTGCAGCGAGGGCAGGCGCGTGGCGCTGAAGGTCTCGAGCTCGGCGATGCTCACGCCGCTGCCGATGCGAAAAAACGCGTCGGTCTCGGAGACCTGCTTCAACTCCGTGAGCCCCTCGAGCGAGACCAGCTTGGGGATCACCGCGAACTTCTTGGTCACCTCGAGGCAGAGATCGGTGCCGCCGACGACGAAGCGCGCGTCGGGGTGCGCGTCGAGTTCCTGCCACAGGGCCTCGAACGTGCCCGGCGTGACGAAGCGCTGCCCGTGGGCCTCGTAGGCGAGCTCCATCGACTCGGGCTTCGCGGGGGTGAAGCCGTCGTTGGGGCAGGTGCCCGCGACCTCCTCGGCCGCGTCGCGAATGGGGCGGTAGCCGGTGCAGCGACAGAGGTTGCCGCACAGCTGGTCGTCGAGCTTCCACGGCGCGTCGAGGTCCTTGCGGTAGGTGGCCTCGAACATCGACATCACGATGCCCGGGGTGCAGTAGCCGCACTGGCTGCCCAGCGCCTTCGTCATGGAGACCTGCGCCGGGTGGTACGCCTCGCCCTGTTTGAGCGCCTCGACGGTGAGCACGTGCTTGCCCTGGAGCATGGGCAACATCACGAGGCACGAGTTCACCGAGCGCCACACGGGCTGGCCGTCGGCGCCGAGCTCGGCGATGGCCACGCTGCACGCGCCGCAGTCGCCTTCGGCGCAGCCTTCCTTGGTGCCGGTGAGCTGCTTTCGATCGCGCAGGTACCGCAGCAGCGTCATCGTCGGGCTGACACTTCGTTCTTCGACCCAGACGCCGTTCAAGTTGAAGCGCAGATGATCCATGGCGGTGGGCTTTCTAGCACCGCGCCCGCGCCCCCTCTGGGGCGGATTTGAGGGGGTCCGCCCGGCCTTTTCGAGTCAAACCGCGGCCCCGTGCCCTAGAGTCGGCGCCTCGTGGAGAACTTGGGCGAACCGACGTGGCTCGGGCAGTACCGGTTGACCTCGCGCATCGCGACGGGCGGCATGGCCGAGGTCTACGTGGGGCGGCACATCACCCCCGAAGGCCAGTTCGGCCCGATGGTGGCGGTCAAGCGGCTGCTGCCTCACCTGGTCAAGGATTCGGCGATCGTCCGCATGTTCCTCAACGAGGCGCGCATCACCGCGCAGATCCACCACCCCAACGTGGTGACCATCTTCGAGCTGGGCCAGGTCGGCGGTGAGCCGTACATCGCCATGGAGCTGCTCGAGGGGCGCACCTGGGCCGAGCTTCGGCAGCGCGCGGCCGAAGACGGGCGCCGCATGCCCGCCGGGGTCGCGCTGCGCATCCTGAGCGACGCCTGCCGGGGTCTCGACGCGGCCCACCGCGCGCTCGGCGAAGACGGCAAGCCGCTGGCCCTGGTGCACCGCGACTTCACGCCCGACAACATCCACGTGGGCGTCAACGGCGAGGTGAAGGTCATCGACTTCGGCATCGCGCGCACCACCGCGTGGGGGTCGGGTACCGAACCGGGCACGCTCAAGGGCAAGTTCTTCTACATGTCGCCCGAGATGATCACCGCCAAGCCGGTCGATCACCGCGCCGACATCTTCGCCGCCGGGGTGATGCTCTACGAGCAGATCTGCGGGCGGCGCCCCTTCACCGGCAACAGCATCGACGAGGTGGTGATCCGCATCGCGCGCGAAGACCCCGCGCTGCCCTCGAGCTACGACCCGGCCGTGCCCAAGGCGCTCGAGGCGATCTGCCTGCGCGCCATCGCCAAGGAGCCGCGCAGCCGCTTCCAGTCGCTCGCGGAGTTCGTCGAGGCGCTGGAGAGCGTCGGGGGCGACACGGTGCTCGCCACGCCGCAAGAGGTCGCCGAGTACGTCACCCTGCTCTTCCCGGCGAAGACCGACGAGCGCCGCAACACGCTGCGCCGCGCCCGCGAGGCCGACCCCTCCATTCCCGGGAGCCTCGCCCCGCCGCTCACCCCGGGTCAGGGGCTCGAGGCCACGCACCCCTCGCCGCTGCGCGCCTACGTGCCGGCGGAGCCTGCGCCCGCGCCCACGCCCCTGGCCGCGCCGGCCCCGGTCGAAGCGCCGAAGAAGCGCTCGAAGCTCCCGCTGACCATCGGCGTGCTGGCCCTGGTCGTGGTCGGCCTGGGCGCCCTGGTGGCGCTCCAGAAGCCGAGCCTCACGGCCACCGAGCAGCTCGCGCAGGCCGAATCGGTCCAGGGACCGGCGCGCACCAGCGCCCTGGTGAAGATCGCCGCGCTGCCCGACGCGACCGATGCCCAGCTCACCCGCGCCGGGGCGCTGCTGCTCGAGGCGAAGGAGTGGGAGGCGGCGCTCTCGCTCGTCGATGGCTGGCGCGTGAAGAACCCGAAGAACCTGGACGCGAGGCTCATCGAGGGCAAGGCGGCGTCGCAGTGGAAGAAGGCCAGGCGCGCCGAGGCCGCCATTCGCGAGGCCAGCGCGCTCGACCCCGCCGACCCGCGGCCCGACGCGCTGATGGCCGAACTCCGCGAGGCGCAGGCCGACTCCAGCGCCTCCCTCGAGGCGTGGACGAAGGCCGTGGGCAAGGCGCCCACCAACCCGCAGTACCTCGCGCGCCAGGGCTTCTGGCTGTCGCAGGCCGGCAAGCTCGACGAGGCCGAGGCGGCGCTCACCCGGGCGATGAAGAAGAAGCCCGACGCCGCCACCACCGCCGAGCTGGGCTTCGTGAAGTTCCGCAAGGAGCAGAAGGACGAGGCGCTCAAGCTGCTGCGCAGCGCGGTGAAGCAGGACGCCCAGCTGTTCGACGGGCACTTCTACCTCGCCGCCGTGCTCTTCTCGAAGGGCGACCTCGCCGGGGCCCGGGCCGAGTACCTCGCCGCCGACGCGCTGGCCGGAGCCGACCCGCGGGCCCTCACCACCCTGTGCGAGATGGAGCAGATGCAGCAGACCCCGGAGCTCGAGGCGGCGAAGAAGAAGCTGCGCGAGCGGTTCCCCAAGGAGGCTGACGCACTGCTCTCCAAGTGCGCCGCCGCGGCCCCCGCACCATGACCTCGCGGCTCATCTTGAACGCCGACGACTTCGGCTACGACCCGGCCGTCAGCCGCGGCATCGCCCAGTCCATGCGCCAGGGCGTGGTGTCGTCGACCACGATGATCGTCAACTCGCCGCACAGCGAAGACGCGGCCCGGCAGGCCGACGGGCTCGCCATCGGGCTCCACTTGAACCTGGTGCGCTTCCCCTCCATCAGTGAACCCGCGCGCGAGTTGAACGAGCAGGACACCCTCGACGCCGACTTCGTGGAGCGCGAGACGCGGGCCCAGCTCGACCGCCTCGAGGCGTTGCTCGGCCGCGGCGCCACGCACCTCGACGTCCACAAGCACGCGCACTTGCGGGCCCCGGTGCTCGAGGGCCTCGCCCGCGTGGCGAAGGCGCGTTCGCTGGCGGTGCGCAGCATCAACCCCGCGATGCGCGCGCAGCTCCGCGCGTACGGGGTGCGCACCAACGACGTATTCCTCGGGGACGCCGGCGCCGAGGCCTACTGGACGCCCGCGCGCTGGGTCGAGCAGCTGGACCTCGCCCCGCGGGAAGGCGTGGTGGAGCTGATGTGCCACCCGGGCCACGCGCCTTCGCACGTCAGCAGCGGCTACGGCGCCCAACGGGAGCTCGAGCTCGCCACGTTCCTCTCGCCTTCGACCCGCCGGGCCCTGGAGGATCGCCGCCTCGCGCTGTCGTCCTGGGCCGGCGTTTGAGCGAATACCGCCCCCGGCCGGGCTGGGTGATCCTCTGCTTCGTGGTGGTGGCCGTGCTGGTGCAGGCGGGCACCACCTTTGCCTTCGCGGTGGCGGGCCTGGGCGGCTCGCGGCACCTCGACTCGCCGCGGGTCCTCTTCGCGACCCTGCCCACCCTGCTCTCGGGCCTCGCCGCCACGGCGGTGACCTGGCACTACTTTCGCGAGCCTCCGGGCCTCTCGCACCCCAGGCCGGCGCGGCAGTTCGGGCTCGGGTTCCTCCTCGGCGGCGCGGCGCTCAGCCTCTCCTGCCTCGGGCCCCTGCTGGTGGGCGCGACGACGTTGCGGCTCAACACGCAGCCCGTCGTGCTCGCCGGGCTGACCCAGCTGCTCACCCTCGCGCCCGCGGGCTTCGGCGAGGAGCTGCTGCTGCGCGGCCTCGGCTTCCAGGCGCTGCGCCGGGGCCTGGGCGACGTGAAGGCGGTGACCATCTCCAGCGCGCTGTTCGGCGGGCTGCACCTGCTCAACCCCCACGCCTCGCTGGTGGCGGCGCTGCTCATCACCCTCGTGGGGCTGTGGTTCGGGGCGGTCATGGTGCGCACCGGCGCGGTGTGGATGCCCATGGGGCTCCACGTGGCGTGGAACTTCTTCGAGGGCTTCGTCTTCGGTCAGCCGGTCAGCGGCAACTCAGCCGGCACCTCGCTGCTGGTGGCCAGGGCCGTCGCGCCTCCCGGGTTCTGGTCGGGCGGGGACTTCGGCCCCGAGGCCGCGGGTTGGACGGCCGTGGTCCTGGCCCTGGCGCTGGGCCTGAGTCTCGTGCGGTTCAACCGAGGCTCCTTGACTTGAGATCGACAGTGACTAGAGGTCCGCACCGATGATCCAGGTCGAAGGCCTCACCAAGTACTACGGAGAGCGCGCGGCCATCCGCGACCTCTCGTTCACCATCGCCAAGGGCGAAGTCATCGGTTTCCTGGGCCTCAACGGCGCGGGCAAGTCGACCACCCTCAAGGTCCTGGGCTGCGTGCTGCTGCCCACCAGCGGCCGCGTGCTCATCGACGGCTTCGACGTCTCGCGAGATCCCCACGAGATCCGCAAGCGCATCGGGTTCCTGCCGGACACCCCGCCGCTGTACGACGAGATGACGGTCAGCGGGTACCTCGAGTTCGTCGCGCAGCTGCGCGGGGTGACCTCGGCCGACCTCGACCTGCGCGTGGACGACGCGATGCGGAAGACCTCGCTCACCGATCGCCGCGACGACGTGATCAGCACGCTCTCGCACGGCTACCGGCAGCGCGTGGGCGTGGCCCAGGCGCTGGTGCACAACCCGTCGCTGTTGATCCTCGACGAGCCCACGGGCGGCCTGGACCCGGTGCAGATCGTCGAAATGCGCGAGCTCATCCGCCAGCTCAAGGGCGAGCACACGGTGCTGGTCTCGAGCCACATCCTCGGGGAGATCTCGCAGATCTGTGATCGCTACCTCGTCATCCAGCAGGGCGAGATCATCGCGCGGGGCACCGAGGCGGATCTCTCGAACCTCCTGGGCAACGCCGGCGCGGTGGAGGTCGAGGTGACCAGCCCCGCGCAGGCCGCCATCGACGCGCTCAAGGCCGTGGCGGGGGTCACCGACGTCACCCTCACCCGGCTCGAAGGGCAGACCGCGCAGCTCCGCGTGGTGGGGACCGGGGAGCTGCGGCCGCAGATCGTCAAGGCGCTGGTAGCCGCCGAGGCCACGGTGCTCAAGGTCGACAAGGCCGCCACCCGCCTCGAGAACATCTTCTTGAAGCTGACGCACGGGAAGGACGCACCGTGAAGAACGTGACCCTCATCGCTCGACGGGAGCTGCAGTCGTACCTGCGCACCATGAGCGGCTACATCATCATCGCGGTGATGCTCTTCATCGACGGGCTGCTGTTCAACGCCTTCGCCGTCGCCGGCACCGCCAAGCCCTCGTCGCAGGTGCTCGCCGAGTTCTTCACCCTGACCTCCGGCATCACCATGGTGGGCGCGGTGTTCCTCTCCATGCGCCTCATCGCCGAGGAGCGGCAGACGGGCACCATCGCGTTGCTCTACTCGTCGCCGGTGCTCGACGTGGAGATCGTGCTCGGCAAGTTCCTCGCCGCGTTCCTCTTCATGTGCCTGTTCTTCGCGTCGACCACGTACATGCCGCTGCTGGTCGCGGTGTACGGCAAGGTCTCGCTGGGCCACATCGCCGCCGGGTACTTCGGGTTGATGCTGGTGGGGGCCTCGGGCCTCGCCATCGGGACCTTCGGCAGCGCGCTCACCCGGAGCCAGGTCGTCGCCGCCGTGCTCTCGGGGGTGATGGTGCTGGCGCTGACCACCGCCTGGCTGCTGGGCAAGGTCACCGACCGCCCGCTCACCGACATCGTCAACGGCCTGGCCTGGTGGGGGCACTTCGACGCCTTCCGCACCGGCCTCGTGCACCTGAAGCACGTGGCCTACTTCGGCCTCGTCACCTTCATCGCCCTCTTCGCTGCGACGCGCGTCATCGAAGCGCGGAGGTGGAGATAACCATGCAGCTGTCCATCATCCTCACCGTCGGGCTCCTGCTGGCGTGGGTCGGCGAGCGCATCGTCGAGAACCCCGTCGCGCGCTACACCCTGACCGCCGTGGGCGCGGTGCTGGTGCTCGGGGCGTTGGTGCTCCGCTTGTTCCGCGCGAGCAGCGCGAAGAACGTGGCCCTGGCGCGCACCCACCGCATCTTCGCCCTGCTGCACGGCACGGCGGCGCTCGCCTTCCTCTTCTACTTCCTGCAGTCGGACCTCTTCACCAAGCTCACCGGCGCAGCGCTCGCGTCGGGCTCGCCGAAGTTCGCCGGCGCCCTGGGCGTGCTGTGGCCGGCGCTGATGACGGTCTCGCTGCTGCCCACGCTGCTCATGGAGCTGGCCTTCGCGTCCATGGCCAAGGCGCCCACGCTCGAAGACGGGCGTATCCAGGAGGCGCTGCTCTCGGGCCTCGGGCTCGCGGGCGCGCTGATCTTCGCCTTCACCATGCAGTACGTGGCCACCGAGCGCGACGTGAAGGCCGACTTCTCGTACTTCCGCGTGGCCCGCGCCGGTGACGCCACCACCAGGCTGGTGGCCTCGCTCGACGAGCCGCTCGAGGTGTACCTCTTCTTCCCCCCGGCCAGCGACGCGGCCGAGGCGGTCATCGGTTACTTCAAGGACCTCGAGGCGGCCTCCCCGCAGCTCAAGGTCACCCAGCTCGACCACGCGCTCGAGCCCACCAGGGCCAAGGAGCTCGGCGTCAGCGGCAACGGCACGGTGCTCATCAAGAAGGGCGCGCGCAAGGAGAGCATCTTCATCGGCGTCGAGGTCGAGAAGGCCAAGACCCAGCTGCGCGGGCTCGACGCCGAGGTGCAGAAGCGCATCCTCCAGGTCGCCAGGTCGCGGCGCACCGTCTACCTCACCGGCGGTCACGGCGAGCGCAGCCAGGACCCGACCAACGGCATGGACCAGCGGGCCACCATCGAGATCCTCTACAAGACGTTGCAGGACCAGAACTTCGAGGTGCGCACGCTGACCACCGCCGAGGGCCTGGGCAACGAGATCCCGAAAGACGCCGCCGCGCTGTTCATCATCAGCCCCACGCGCGCCTTCACCGAGCCCGAGGCGAAGTCGATCGAGGCCTACGAGCAGCGCGGGGGCCGGCTCTTCATCGCCCTCGACCCCGAGAACGGCCTCGGCTTCGACGAGCTGATGAAGCCGCTGGGCCTGTCGTTCAAGCCCCAGGTGCTCGCCCAGGAGCGCGGCAACGCCAACGTGCGCCCGCCCCCGGGCCCGGCCGATCGCATCAACATCGGCACCCGCGCCTTCAGCTCGCACCCGGTGGTGAGCTTCCTGGGCCGCAACAGCTCGCCCCTGCTGCTGCTGGGCGCCGGCGCGCTCGAGGAACTGCCGCAGCACCCCGCGGGCCTGACCCTCGACTTCGCCGTGCGCTCGCTGCCCGACGCTTGGAACGAGGTGGTCTCCAACTTCGAGTACGACGCGAAGGAAGGCGAGGCCAAGAAGGCCTGGGGCGTGGTCACCGCCGTCGAGCGCCGCGCTCCGTCGAACAAGAACGAAGAGGCGATGCGCGCGCTGGTGATGGGTGACTCCGACGCCATCGCCGATCTCGTCCTGGGGCAGCTTCCGGGCAACCAGTACCTGGTCATCGATGGCTTCAAGTGGCTGCTGGGTGACGAGCAGCTCGCCGGCATCACCAACACCGAGATCGACGTGCCCCTGACCCGCAGCCGCCAGCAGGACTCGGCGTGGTTCTACGGCACCACCTTCCTCGCGCCGTTCGCCGTGGTGGGCATCGGGTGGCTCGCCCGCCGCCGCGTGAAGAAGCCCGTCACCAAGGAGACCAAGTCGTGAAAGCGCGCAGCGCAGCCCTGCAGGGAGGCCTCGCCGTCGCGGGTCTCATCGCCGCCTACGTCACCTGGCAGCGCCCGAAGGAATCGACCCACGCCGAGTCGGTGGTCATCGTCGACGCGCAGAAGAACTCGCTGGAGCGCGTGCGCTACGAAGACGGCGCCCGCTTCGTCGACCTCGAGAAGAAGGACCGGTTCCTCGTCACCCTCGCCTTCCTCCCCGGGAAGCGGCCGGTGTTCGACGCCGGCGTGTCGCTGGTCGAGCTGGATGGCGGCGTGGATGCGGGCACGGTGGTCGCCTCCGTGCGCCCCGCGGAGCCCGCGCCCGATCGCACCGTCTTCGCCAACGATCGCGCCGACACCCTGTGGGTCAAGCTCACGCCCTTCGAGGGCACGCGCGCCCTGGGCAAGCTGGGCGCCGACAAGTTGAAGGAGCTGGGCCTGGTGGACACCGAGCGCAGGCTGGAGCTCCAGGTCGCGGGCGTCACCCGGCGCTTCGTCATCTCGCGCCCCATCAGCGGCCTCATCGGCAGCTACGCCCAGGACGAGAAGTCGGGCGAGGTGTTCCTCATCTCGTCGAGCATCTTCAACGACCTCGACCCCAGCTCGCAGCTGCTGGTCGACCGCCGGCTGCACCTCTTCAAGCCCACCGAGTTCGATGCCTTCGTCGTGAAGTCGCAAGACAAGGAAGCGGCCTTCGTGCAGAGCGCAGCCGAGATCGCCCAGACCGCGAAGGTGGCCCGCGCCGCCACGCCCGAGAAGGCCGACGAGCTGGCGAAGAACTGGCACGACAAGATCTGGAACCGGCTCATCGTCACCGAGGTGCTCAGCGCGGGCGAAGAGCCGAAGGTCGGCGCGCCGCAGGTGCAGATGCGCATCGAATACTCGCTCAAGGGGCAGCCGAAGGGTTGGCTCGAGCTGGGCCTCGATCGCGGCAGCGGCACCTGGGCCCGCACTGAGAACACCCCCAGCTGGGTGGCCGTGCACCAGGGCACCGAGGAGATCATCCTCGAGGGGCAGAAGCTCATCGTCTCGCCCTGAGGAGCTACGTCACGGGCAGCGCGCGGTCGCCTGGAAGCTGCCGCGGCTCGAGCAGCGCGGGGAGGTGTGTGATTTCCACGCGCCCTCGTTCGCCGCACCCGCCGCCGCAGAGTCGCCCTGCTCGAGGAAGGTGCTCGTGTCGAGGTTCGAAGAGGCGCTCGACGCAGCGCCGGCCGCGCCTGGGCAGCCGGTAAATCATCGCTAAAATGCGGGGTGGATCAGCAAGGGCCTTTACGTCCCAGGCGGTGACCTCGCCCCTGCTCCGGCCGACCACCCCTCATGCGAAACTCCATCGGGCTGGTCGCGGCGTTGTGGCTCGCAGGGTGCTCCGGGCCCGCTCCCGAGCCGGGCAGCCCCGCGGACCTCGCGTGGATCGAGCAGGCCGTGGTGTCCTGCGCGGCCGGCCCCACCGTGCGCGGCGTGGACGTTTCGGTCTACCAGGGCCACGTCGACTGGAACGCGGTGCACGCCGCCGGCTGGGACTTCGCGGTGACCCGCATCGGCGACGGCTACGGCGGAGACTCCACCTTCCAGACCAACTGGGCGGGCATCAAGAACGCAGGGATGATCCGCGGCGCATATCAATTCTGGCGCGCCTCGAATGATCAGAACCGCATGGCCGACATCGTCATCGCCGCGGTGGGCCGGCTGGGCGCGGGCGACCTGCCGGTGATGTTCGACATCGAGGGCGCCAGCATGCAGGGCCAGAGCGCCGCCTTCATCCAGTCGCAGATGAACACCTGGCTTTCGCGGGTCGAGGCCGGCACCGGCAAGAAGCCGCTCATCTACACCGGCAAGTACGCGTGGGACCCCAGCGTGCAGTCGGCCAACTACGGCAGCCATGCCCTGTGGATCGCCGCCTACGGGGCCAACACCGGGGGCGTGCCCTCGAGCTGCCCCAATACCCCGATGGGGTGGAACGCCTGGAACTTCTGGCAGTACTCCTCGGTGGGGGCCATCCCCGGCATCGGCGGCAACGTCGACAAGAACCTCTTCAACGGCGACCTCGCTGCGCTCCAGGTGCTGGCCAACGGCCTGACCGAAGACAACTGCCTGGGCCACGAGGTGGCGGGCTGCGGCAACTTCGGCTGCGGCTGCGTGGACCATGCCTGCAACGGCGTCTTCTGTCCCGGTACCGGCTGCACCGCGCAGCACGCCGCCAACTGCGGCGCGTACGGCGCGGGCTGCGTCGACGGCGCCTGCAACGGGGGTACGGCCCCCGGCTCCGGCTGCACCGCGAAGGAGACCCTCGACTGCGGCCAGGTGGGCTGCGGCTGCGCGGACCACCAGTGCAACGGCGGCGCGGCCTGCGCGGGCTCGGGCTGCACCTGGCGCGAGACGCACGACTGCGCGGCCTTCGGGGTCCACTGCGTCGATCACCAGTGCGCCGGAGGCGCCGGCCCGGGCTCTGGCTGCACCGGCAAGGAGACGACGGACTGCACCTCCCAGGGCTGCGGCTGCGTGGACCACGCCTGCTCGGGCGGCGACCACTGCGCCGGCAGCGGCAGCACCGCCCGCAACGCCCTCGACTGCGGCGCCTACGGCTGTCACTCGGTCGACGGCACCTGCGCTGGCGGCTACTGCCCCGGCTCCGGCTGCACCGGACAGCAGACCGCCCAGTGCGCGGCCATGGGCGCCGGCTGTGTCGACGAGAAGTGCGCCGGAGGTTCGGCTGAGGGCACGGGCTGCACCGCGCGGCAGGCCCTCGATTGCCAGGCCCTCGACGCGGGCTGCGACCGGGGCGCGTGCACCACGCCGGGCGGACCGGTCGTGGTCGACGCGGGGCAGCCGCAGCGCGCTCCCGATGATGGCGGCCTGACCGCGATGCCCCGGGTCGAGCCCGACGCGGGGGGCCCCCCGGTGGCCGGAGACGAGGGCCTGGGCATGGGCGGCAGCCCGACGCCGACCCCGGACCTCGCGGCGTCACCCCCGGTACAGGGTGGCTGCAGCGCGGCCCCGGGGGCCGTCGGGCTGCTTGGCCTCGTCTTCCTCGGCCTCTCGCGCCGCAGGGCCGGGCGCTGATCCCCCCCGGCGGAGCGGGCTTCGGGGGTAGTAACGCCCTGCGACAGGGTGGGCGCTGCCTGTCGCAATGTTGTCCTTCGTGCGATCCAAACGTAGGCTTCGGTCTCTCATGCCCCCCGCGCATCAAGGGAACCCATGAAGCACCAAGACACGCACGAAGCAGCAGTTGCGACGATCCGGGCGATGGCTCGAGACGCAGCGCGCAGGGCGCTCCAGGCGTCCCTGCAGTCGATTCCCTTCGAGGAGCGCGAACTGACCTCCGACCATGACCTGAGCTTCGATCACTGGGTGACGGCGATCATGCTCAGCTCGCGGGCCTTCAAGCTCTCCTTCTCTGCGCGGTTCACCTCCCGCGTCGCGCGCGCCCTGGTCGCCGCGGGGCTGGGCCAGGCTCCGGAGGAAGTGAAGCCGGCGCTCGCGCACGACAACATGGGCGAGTTCTGCAACCTCACCGTTGGGCTCTGCCAGAACTCGCTCTCGCTGGCCCACAGCTCGTTTACCGGCATGTCGCTGACCACCCCGAAGTCGACGCCGTCCTTCGATCTCGGGCCCGAGGAACTGCGGAACCTCGGCCGCTACAGCGACAAGTGGCTGCTCGTGTTTGGCGAGCACCAGTTCCTGTGCGCCTTCACGGTCGAAGTGACGGACTGGGAAGTCTTCAGCACCCTGAAGGACGCGGACATCTCCAAGGTGTGCGTCTCGGATGGTGGCGAGGTCGACTTCCTCTGACCCTGCGCCAGCGGTGACAGGGAGTAAGCCCCCGCCCTATTCTCGCGCGCCAATGCCCGCCCCGACCGCGACACTCCCGGCTGCCGACGCGGTGGAGGAGCTGCTCCACCTCCTCGGGGACGAGCCTGCCGCCGGGCCGCAGCGCTCCCGGCAGCGCCTGCGCGCGCGGCTGACGGTCGCGCCACCCGCGACGCTCCCCGCGGAGGCCTGGCCCCTGCTCGACGCGGTGTGGGCGGCCGAGGCGCAGCAGCGCGCCCCCACGCGCGCGTCCGAGCTCCCCCGGCTCGCGGCGACGGGCTGGGGCGCGCGGGTGAGCCACTGGCGGGGCGACCTCACCACGCTGGCCGTGGACGCCATCGTCAATGCCGCGAACTCGGGGCTCACCGGCTGCTACCGCCCGGACCACCCCTGCGTCGACAACGCCATCCACACGGCCGCCGGCCCGCGGCTGCGGGAAGAGTGCGGGGAGATCATGGCGCGGCGCGGGCGCCCGGAGCCCACCTCGACCGCGACCACCACCGGCGGGGCCTTCCTCCCGGCGCGCTTCGTGATCCACACCGTGGGGCCCATCGTCGCGGGGCGCCGGCCGAGCGACGAGGACGCGCGGGCCTTGTCGCGCTGCTATGCGGCGTGCCTCGCGGCCGCGGGCGATGCGGGCGCGACCAGCGTGGCCTTCTGTGGCATTTCCACCGGCGTGTTCGGCTACCCGGTGGCCGCGGCCGCGCCGGTGGCCATCGCCGCCGTCCGGGAGGGCCTCGCGAAGGACCCCCGCCTCGAGCACGTCGTGCTCGTCACCTTCTCCGCCGCAGACCAGGCCGCGACCGCGAGCGCCTTTCTGGAGGCACTCCGTGCGTGACCTCGCCCGTGCGCTCACCCCCCAGCTCGTCGAGCGCGTCGCCGCGCTGCTCGCCGGAGCCGACCACGTCTTGATCGCCGCCGGCGCGGGCATGAGCGCCGACGCGGGCTTCGACTACACCAGCGAGGCTCAGTTCGTCCGGCGCTACCCGGTGCTGGCCTCGCGCGGGCCCCGCTGCCGGTACCAGCTCTTCGGCTACGCGTGGCCGAGCGACGCGGTGCAGTGGGGGCACCTCGCCCGCCACCTCGAGGAGCTGCGCTTCACGCCCCCTCCCCACGGCGAACCCTACGAGCACCTGCGGGCCATCACCCAGGGCAAGCACCGCTTCGTGCTCACCAGCAACGCCGACGACCTCTTCGAGCGCAGCGGCTTCGATGCACGGCGGATCTGGACGCGGCAGGGGAGCTACGCACGGCTGCAGTGCCTCGCGCCGTGCAGTGACGCCTCGACGTGGAGCGCGGGGCCGTGGGTGGAGGCCGCGCTGCCGAAGGTCGACCTGGCCACCGAGGAGCTCACCGACCCGGCACTGGTGCCGCGCTGCCCGAACTGCGGCGGCAAGGTGATGCTCAACGTGCGCGGCGGCGACTGGTTCATCGACGAGCCCTACCGCGTGCAGAAAGGGCGCTTCGAGGCGTGGTTCAGCCAGGCCCAGGAAGGGAAGCTCGTCATCCTCGACGTGGGGACCGGCTTCAACACGCCCAGCGTCATCCGCTGGCCGGCCGAGGCGCTCACGCTCCACCACCCGGGCGCCACCCTGGTGCGCGTCAACCGGCAACACCCCGAGGTGCCGGCCGAGCTCGAGGCCCGCTCGGTGACGATCGGGCTCGCCGGGGCTCCGCTGTGGGCCGCGCTCGCGGCGCGCGGTTGAAGGGCGTCGAAGGGTGCTGGCAGCCCATGCGTCGAGTGGACCGTGTTCCTGCTCACGCCCACGGCGCGCGCGATCGCCTTCTTCGCCTCTCCGGCCAGCCAGCGCCGAAGCACCTCTTTCACTTCCAACATCGACACCTCGCGAAACGCCACGCCAGCCTCCCGTTCCAGCCGGGATGGCTGGAGCGGGTGGACGAGCCGCGTCACGCGGGTGCAGAGGGGTCAAAGCTCGTGAGTAGATCCTGCCGCAGGGGGTCAATGCCGGTGAGAACCGTCAGAGAACCGCGCCCATTCGTCGCCCAGAGAACGTTCCTTCGTTCCAATTGACGTTCAGGGGTCTGGGGTCCTCCCGATTCGGAAGGTTCAGGCCCCGCATGTCATGGGACCAGCACGACCTCGTCGACCTCGTCTCTGGCGCGGTGAGCCCCCACCTTCGCGCAACGCACCGGGCGCACCGAGGGCGAGGTCCGAGCGCTTCGCGAGGCCTTCCTCCAGGGCATGCGCGCCCAGGGCTCGGGCCTTCGGGCCGCGAGACGCAGGCCGCTGCGGGCGGTGCTGGTGGGGGCGCGGCTGTCGTCGGCGTGGCTTCGCGGCGCAGACGCTCCACGCCCCGTACGACGCTCCCTGTCGCAGGGGTGTCTTCCTTCCCTCCTGAACGAGGGAACGATCAGCCGGGCTTGCGGACCAGACGAACCAGCAACGTCAGCAGCCCCGCCAACTCGAGCGGACCCGTGCCGCAGCCGCACCCTGCCACGCCGGCTCCGGTCATGGCCCCCGGGTCGTCCGGCGCGGCACCACCACCCGCGGCTCCTCCACCACCGCCCGCGCCACCGCCGATCGGAAGGCCGCCGTCCGGCGAGTCTGGCGAACCCGCATCGACCACCGGCGGCGGCCCGACGAAGACGCCGGTGAGGTCGATGACCACGTGCGTGCGGCCCGTGCTGTTGAGACACAACCGGCCATCACCCAGGCCCACCAGCACCGCGTTGGCGATGGTCTGCCCCGCGCGGTAGTTGAGGTTCGACGTCGACGGGAGACCCGCGGCGCACGGGTAGAGGGTGACGAACCCGTCATCGACCGCGCCCGTCACCGTGACGTTGAGCGAGATCGCGCCGGTGCGCGCCGGCAGGCCCGGCAGCCGGTCGACCCGCAGCTCGAGCGGTGATTGGCGCATGGTGCGCCCCACCCAGGCGCTGCTCGCCTCTCGCGTGTCGACCAGGCGAACCGGCGTCACGGGCTGAAAGGCGAGCCCCCCTTCGGCTTCGAACGTGCCGATGGCATCGACGACCAGGTGCACGTCAACCTGCGCGTCGGCGCAGATGCCGGTCGTCCCCATGAGGGCGATGACCGCCGAGCCGATGACCTGGCCCGCGGCGAAGTTCACGCTCGACGCCGCGGGCACTGGCTGGTCGCAGGGGTACACCGTGACGAAGCCTGCGAGGGTCGCGTCGAGCGCGGTGAGGTTCAAGGCCACCGCGTGCGGCGAAGGCGAGCTCGCCGGCATGATGACCCGGCTCACGTGCGACCGCAGCTTGCCGGCGGGGTCCGAGCGCGTGTCGAGCAGGCGCCGCGGCGTGGCGGGAATGAAGCCCGCGCCCGTCGCGGCGAAGTACCCCTGCAAGTCCGCGAGGAGGTGGGTCGGAGCGCTGGCGCTGACCGAGAGGCGTCCTGGCGTTCCGAGCCCGACCAGCGCGGTGTTGGTGATGGCCCCCACGTTGGTGAAGTTGAGGTTCGAGACATTCGGCTGGGTGAGCTCCGTCGGCCACACGCGCGCGTACCCACCGGCCCCCTCGTCGGCCGCCGTGAGGTTCAACGCCACGGCCGTCGCGTCGGCGGGCACGCCAAAGGCCCCTGCGAGGTCGAGCGAGAACGGGCTCATCGCCGCGAGTCGCCCGGCGGCGTCACGCACCACGCCGGAGAGGTTGGCGGAGCCGGGGGGGGTGCGCGTGTCGAACAGGCGCACCGGGGTCACCCCGTTGAAGCGCCCCGGCCTCCCGAACGCAGCGACGGTGGGGGGAACGGCCGCGGTGTTGACGGTGGTCGGCGGCTGGACGCAGTGCGCCGGAGCGCCCGTGCCGGTGGCGTAGATCGCCAGATGGTTGCCTACCACGCGCTCGGTGCCGTCAGAGGGGTGGTTGAGCACGCCGCGGCCCGCGAACCACATCGTCGACGAGCCCCCACTGTCGAGGCCGGTGCCGCGATCGGCGCCGAGCTCGACCATCAGGTCGGCCGCCTCGCGACAGGTGATGCCGCGCCAGGTGCTGCGACCATCGGCGACCACCATGATCAACCGGGTGCGATCGGCCGAGAGGCCCACCGCCGTGCGCGGGTCGATGGGGCAGTCGTAACCATTGGCCGCGCCGTTGATGACCGACGAGAAATGCCCTCCTGTCCCTTCCTTCATCCAGCTCGCGTCGAAGGGCTGCATCTCGGCGTTGTCGAACAGCTGCGTGCGGTCCGCGCCGAAGGCGAGCAACGCGTCGCGGGTCAGCGTGCCGGGCCATTCTTGACCGTCGTGGATCGCGATGCCGTACGTCACGTAGGGCACGTGTCCCATGCAGGGAGCGAAGGGGCTGTTCGGGCCGGTGTCGACGGGGCGACACGAGAAGTCGGCGTTGATGGCCAGCTGCGCGCCCACCGAGGAGGCAAAGGCCGAGGTGCGCTGGGCCTTCTCGGCGTACGCCGTGGTGCGCACCGAGACGCCGGGCGCGCAGAGGTCGACGACGACGGCGTGAATGTTGAGATTCGAGGGACCGGTGCGGTTGAGGTGCCTCACCCCGGGAAACGGGTCATCCCAGGCGTCGGCGGCCAGCGTGGCGCGAGAGGAGAGCAGCAGACCCAGGGCGAGGACGAAGCGGCGCAAGACCGGAGAATGCACGACGCCGGCCGAGAGCGCCACGGAGGGCCCCCCCGCGGCCCGTCACGCCGACGCGACGCACGGGGGTCCGAACCGGCGAGAGGAGCGCTCCGGTGCGGTGCCGGCGAGGCGGGGCCGCTGCCTTCGTGGCTGACGTCGATCTCGATGGTCGCGCAGCGCTCCGGGTGCGCCAACACCACGGCGTGGCCGGACCCGTGACGCTGTTGTTGGATCGTGGCGAGGGCGTGAACGACCTCTTCATCGGCGTCGGTCCCCAGGCGCGCTGGTTTCCCCGGGGCGCTGCGGACGACGACGCCCCCTGACGTTCAAAGCACGGCCAGGTGCGCACCCCGGGCAGGTTCGCCTCGTTCCAGCGCTGAGCGTGCGTCGCCCCACCATTCGCCGGCCAGGCGTTCGAGCGCACCGGGGCTGTCGTGCCTTCACCCTCCGCTCGCCGTCGGCAGCCGGATGATGAACGTCGCGCCGGCGCCGGGCGCCCCTTCCGCGCGGATCTGCCCGCGGTGCGCCTCGATGATGGTGCGCGAGACCGAGAGCCCCAGGCCCGTGCCCTGGCCGCGGCGCTTGGTGGTGAAGAAGGGCTTGAAGAGCATGTCCTTCACGTCGTCGGCCAGGCCCGGGCCGGTGTCCGCCACGCGGATCTCCACGAAGCCCGCCTCGACCGTCTGGGTGCTCACGGTGATCAGCTTCTTGGGCGACTGGTCCATCGCCTGGCCGGCGTTCATCATCAGGTTGAGCAGCACCTGGCGCAGCTGGTTCGAGTTGCCGCGGATCGCCGGGAGCCCCTCGGCGAGCGCCGTGTCCACCTTCACGCCCTGCATCTGCAGCTGGTGCACGCACAGCGCCATGGAGCCCATGACCACGTCATTGGGCGAGAGCGCCTCGATCTCCATCTCCGGCGGCCGCGAGAACTCGAGGAGGTTCTGGAGGATCTTGTTCGCCCGGAACGCGTCCTGCTCGATGAGCTTGAAGTACTCCTGGATCTCCACGTGGTCGACGGACTCCTGGCCGAGCTGCGCGAAGCCCACGATGCCCACCATGGGGTTCTTCACCTCGTGGGCCACGCTGGCCGCCAGCTCGCCGACCGCCGACAGCTTCTCGGACTGCACCAGCTGGGCGTTGGTCTTCTGCAGCTGCTCGCTGCGGCGCACCAGCTCTCGGCTCATCTCGTTGAGCGCCGCGCCCACCGAGCGGATCTCCGTCGGCCCCGCCACCGGCACCTCGACGCCGAACTCGCCGCGGGAGATGACCATCATCGTCTGCTGCAGCTCGCGCAGCGGCCGCGTCACGCGACGCCCCAGCAGCACCGCGAACACCAGCGCCAGCGACACCACGCCCACGGCGAAGAGCAGCGAGCGCCGTGTCAACTCGTTGGTGGCCTTGAACACCTCGTCGCGCGGCACCTCCACCACCACCGCGCCCACGCCGTTCTCCACGCGCGCGAAGGCCGCCACCTTGCGCACCCCGTTGGCTTCGTACTCCTCGGTGCCGCGGGCCAGCTTGCCGCCCAGGGCGTCCTTCACCACCGGGAGCAGCGAGAGATCTTCACGCTTGATGACCAGCTCGCCGTCGGGGTGCGCCAGCACGCGGCCGAGGCGATCGACGAGGAACACCTTGTAGACGTGGCCGGTGGACACGGCCGAGAGCAGCCACTCGGGCCGGAGATCGGCGATCACCACCGCGCGCCCATCCGCCGTCGCCGAACTCAGCCGCACCAGGGCGAGATCCGGCGCCAGCGACGCGTTCTGCAGCACCAGGCCCGCCGACTGCACGGCCTCCAGCGGCGCCGGCGTGCGCTTGCGCGCCTCGGTCAGGTCGTCGGCCGTGAGGTTCAGCTCGGCCAGCCGCTTGTTGTCCACGAAGAGGAACGAGCGCTCGAAGCCGCCCTCGGTACGCTTGAAGACCTCCAGCGAGAGCACCGCCTCGTCGGCGTCGAAGAGGCTGCGCGCGCGGCGCTCGGCGTCACCGGGGGTGATCTCGTATTCCTGCCCGAAGTACCGCAGCTTGTCGGCGATGCCGTCGACGGTGCGCCCCACCTGCTGGGCCACGGTGCCCGCGACCAGCGCGTTGACGTCGTAGACGCTGGCTTCCTTGTCGGCGGTCACCACCCGCGTGGCGAGCGCCAGGTACACGCCCATCGCCGCGACGAGCATCGCCCCGACCAGCCCGACGATCTGTGTTCGCAGCGACCACCGCACGTGAAGCCCCCTCTTAGAAATCGAAAGCGTAGCCCAGGCGGACGCCCACGCCGCCCGCGTTCAGGCGCGCCAGGGGCACGTCGAGCCGCGCGTACAGGAAGCTCAGCTCGACCTCGAGCCGCCCGGGCCCCAGGCGCCGCGACACGGCGGCCACCACCTCGACCCCCGGCATGCCGAAGAAGCCCGACTCGCGGCCAACCTGCACCCACGCCAACTGAATCGCCGGGCCCACGCCGGCCTTCAGCTGGAAGGCACCGACGTTCTGGTGCCACGCCAGCACCGCGGAGATCGGGACCATCCACGCCTGCGCCGGGATCACCGCCCCGCCCAGCTCGAAGGAGCTCCCCGCGCGGTACAGCCCGGCGCGCAGCTCCACGCCCAGGCGCTTGCGCAAGAACGGCAGGCGCACCGTGCCCCCCAGGCCGAAGGAGGGGGAGGCCACCGCGCCACCGCTGAAGATGCCGCCCGCGCGCGCCGCCACCGACCACGTCGCGTCGGAAGAGGGCGTCAGCACCTGCTCGAAGTGAAAGTCGCGCTCGTCGACCGTCAGCAGGTCGTCACCGGAAGCCGGCGGCGTCCACTGGGCGAGCCACGCGCCGTCCTTCAGCTCGGCCGGGGCCAGGGCGCCAGCGCGCACCGAGAAGCGCGGGGTCGCGCCGTGGACCACCCGCCCCTTGGCGTCGACCAGCCGCACCTGCACCAGCTCACCCACCAGCGACACCTCGGCGCGCGCCACCGGTGGCCGGCCGGCGAAGAGCTCGAGCGGCGCGGTCCACTCCGAGAAACGGAAGCCGTCGGAGACGCTGCGCAGCCGCACCACGTGCGCGCCCTCGCTCAGCGGCCCGGTGGTGGTGCTGGTGCCCAGGACCCGGGTCGGCGTGCCGTCGAGCTCGACCTCGTACTTGCGGGCCTCGGCCACCGCGGACCACGAGAGCTCCACGTCGGCGTTGGGCTCGACCACCACGTCGGCCAGGGGCGAGCGCCACGCGGGCTGGGCCACCGGGGCCCCGGCCGCGCGCACGAAGGTGCGGTAGTCGGACGGCAACGAGGTGTGCCCCAGCGCATCGCGGGTGGTGACCCGCCAGCGGTATTCGCCGGGCGGCAACTCGGCCGAGCGCCACGAGGTCGCGGGCACCGTCACCGCGGAGACGTTCTCCGGGCCCTTCGCGCCCTGGCGCTGCAGCTCGAGCTTGTAGCCCGTGGCCGAGGGCACTGGCCCCCACGAGAGATCGGCCCGCAGGGAGATCGACTCGGCGCGGTTGTTCGGCGTCGGCAGCCGCACCCGGAACACGCTCTCGGGGCTGTAGTCGCCCGCGGTGCCCCGCTCGTCGACGCTCGCCACGCGCCACTTGTACTCACCGGCCACGCCGGCCTTGAACGCCAGCGAGAGCCCCGGGGCGGGAATGGAGATCTTGTCGCGCCCGTCCTGCGTGGCCTCCACGAGGTAGCTCCTGGCGCACCCCGCCTCGGACCAGCTCAGCTGCACCTGGGGCGTGCCCAGCGGAACGTCGGCCACGGCCTTCAACTTCGGCGGCGCGATGCGCACCGCGAAGCTCCGCACCGGCCCCGGCCCGCTGGTGCGCGCCTTGACGTCGATGGCCCGCGGTCGCCACCACCACGCGCCCGCCGGCAGCCCCGGCACCTCGAAGAGCGGCGCGGGCGAGCGCAGCGTGCGGAAGCTGTTGAACTCGGAGTTGCTCGACAGCTCGATCAGGTACTCCTTCACCAGCGGCGAGGGGTCGAGCTCGAAGGCCACGGTCGCCCCGCACGGGCTCAGCGCACCGTCTGCCGGCTTGACCGGGGTGGGGATGGCGCTGTCCACGGCGATGGTCCGCGGCGGGCTCCATTCACTGGCCCGGCTCTCGCCATCGAAGCTCCGCACCCGCCACCAGTGGGTGGTGGTGGGCAGCTGCTCCCAGCGGTAGCCGGCGGTGGTGGTGCGCGTCTGCAGCACGATCTCCACGAAGGCCGGATCCTTGGCGATCTGCAGCTCGTAGGCCGACGCCCCGGGCACGTCCTTCCACCGCAAGACGATGCGCGCGTTCTGCGCCCCGGCAGCCGAGGCCACGAGGGCCAGCAGGCCCAGCAGCCAGCGCCGACCGCGCCTCAGGGCGTGACCTCGATCTCGGGGTTGAACAACTCCGGCGCCTCGGGGATGCCCTTGTGGATCACCCGGAAGCGCAGCGGCGCTGACGGAGCGCCCAGGCCCAGCTCGTCTTCGGCGCGCACCCGCCAGAACCACGTCGCCTCGTTGAGCGTCAGCTTGAGCCGCCCCGAGGCCCCGGCCACCGTCTGGCTCACGGTCACCGGCTCGAAGCCCTGGCTGGGAGAGATCTCCAGGCGGTAGCGGGTGATGCCCGGCAGCGGCGCCCACACGAAGGCCACCTCGGTGCCCGGCGGCGCGAGCAGCACCTCGCCATTGCGCGGGAACATGGCCACCGGGGCCACGTCTTCGGCGCAGGTGAAGCGCCGCGCCTCGGACAGCGGCCGATCGTCGGCGTCGACCAGCCGCCACCAGTTGACGCCCTTCGAGGGCTGCTTGACCACGGCGCTGCCGCCCACCGCGGGGAGCTCGAACTCGAGGAAGGCGAACAGCCGGTCGCGCGCCACCTGCACCTTGGCCCCCTCGGCCAGCGCGCCCGACCAGGTCAACGTCACCGGCGCAGGCTCGCCCCGAAACGGCACGCGCGCCTGGGCGTCGGGCAGCAACAGCTGCGCGGGCCAGGGGGCGAGCTCGGTGGTGCCGGTCTCGGCCGCGGCGACGCGCTGCCCCCGGGCGATGGCCCTCTGGCCGCCGGCCTTGCCCGTCACCTTCGCGGTCCCCTTCTTGACCGAGACCTCCAGCTGCTTGCCAGTCAGCTCGACGTGGGCCTCGGTCTCCGCCTCGAGGTGCGCTTCACCGGCGGGGGTGTTGAGGGTGAGCCCGTCGCGGCCCGCGCGGCCGGACACCGAGCCCTGCCGCAGGGTCACGTTGCGCACGCCAGCCCGCGGTCGCTCGATCACCACCAGCGAGCGCTCGTCGAGGGAGAGCTCGGTGCCGTCGAGGAAGGCGATGGTGGCCTCGGCCCCGGGGGGCACGAAGACCGCGTCACCGTCGTGCACCTCGACGCCGCGCGAGGCCCCGCGCCAGCCCAGGGTGAGCGCGGGGCGCAGCTTCACCTCGCCGGAAGACTGCTTCACCGAGGCGACGGTGGGCGTGGTGGCGTCGTCGCGGGTGCGGCCGATGCCGAAGGCCAGGGTCAACGCAGCGGTGGCCACGAGGGCCGAGACGCCCGCCAGCCAGAGATCCCTCTCGCCGAGCGCCCGGATCATCGCGTCACTCCCGCTTGCGACGGCCGGGGGCGATCTCCGCGACCACGGCCGCGACGCGATCGCGCAGGTTCGTCAGCGGGTCCTTCCGGGCGCTGGCTTCCATCGCCTCCAGCGCCTCGCGCACCGCGTCCTCCACGGCCTGCAGCGTCTTGAAGGGCTTGGGGAGCACCACCTCGGGCCGCGCGGCCTCGAGGTTGAACGGCTCGGGGTGCGCGGTCACCAGCACGATGGCCACCCGGGGCCAGCGGCGGCGCACCTCGGCGATGACCTCCAGCCCGCCCATCTGGGGCAGCAGCTTGTCGACCACCAGGCAGTGCACCTCGTGCTGCTCGAGCAACGCCAGCCCGGCCT
This sequence comes from uncultured Archangium sp., assembly GCA_903905455.1. Taxonomy (GTDB): domain Bacteria; phylum Myxococcota; class Myxococcia; order Myxococcales; family Myxococcaceae; genus Archangium_A. The sequence goes on along the minus strand of CAIVGN010000132.1, from coordinate 16,330 downwards.
CGCCGGAGTGCGCGCTGAAGACCTCGTGGCCCGCCCGCACCAACACCTTGCCCAGGAGCGCGCACACCTCCGGTTCATCGTCGATGACGACGACCCGGTGGTTCACCTTGCAGTACCCCGGGCGCGAATGGCGGCGTCGCAGATGTCGAGGATGTCGTGCACGCCGAAGGGCTTGGTCACGTAGCTGAAGACGCCGAGATCGTTGGCGTGGGTGCGCGTCTCGGCGGTGGGGAAGCCGGTGATGAGGATGGCCTGCATCGTCGGCTGCTTCTCCCGCGCCTGGCGCAGCACCTCGAGACCGTCGGTGCCCGGGAGGTTCTTGTCGGTGATCAACAGGTCGAAGCCCCCCTGGGTGATGGCCTGGAGGCCCTGCTCGGCGTTGTCGACGAGGACCACCTGGTGGCCGGCGCGAACGAGCACCCGCTCGAGGAGGAGGCGCGCGGAACGGTCGTCGTCGATGACGAGAATCCGGCCGGGAATTCGGGGGGCTGCCTGAGTCATGAGCGCGCGGAGCATACCCCCGAACCCGCGCCGGGCGGCGGACTGAGTTCAGGTACAGTGCCACGGTGTCCGACGCCGCGTTCCGACGTTCCCTGCGCAAGGCCGAGAAGTTCCTCTCCTCGATCGATGCCCCGCTGGGCGAGGTCATCGCGCGGGTGGGTCCCTGCGACATCGACCCCTCGCCCGACTTCGAGCCCTTCCACGCGCTGGTGCGCTCGATCTGCCACCAGCAGCTCCATGGAAAGGCCGCCGAGACCATCCACCAGCGCGTGAAGGACCGCTTCGGCGACGGCGACGAGCCCGACGTGAAGCGACTCCACCGCGCCCGGCTCCCGGCGATGCGCGCGTGCGGGCTCTCGGCCTCGAAGTCCGCCGCCATCAAGGACCTCGCCGCGAAGTGCCTCGACGGCACCGTGCCTTCGCTGTCCGAGCTGCGCACCCTGGAAGACGACGCCATCGTCGAGCGCGTCACGCAGGTGCGCGGCATCGGCCGGTGGACGGTGGAGATGATGCTCATGTTCCGGCTGGGCCGCCTCGACGTGCTGCCCATCGACGACTTCGGGGTCCGCAAGGGCTTCACCCTGCTGCGCCAGTTGAAGGCCCCCATCACCCCGAAGGCACTGGTGCCGCACGCCGACGCCTGGCGGCCGTACCGCACCGTCGCCAGCTGGTACCTGTGGAGGGTGGCCGATGGCCGCTGAACGACCGCCGGCCGACGGGGACCTCGCGGCGCTCGGCTACAAGCAGGAGCTGCTGCGCGACATGGGCGCGTTCCAGAACTTCGCGCTCAGCTTCTCGATCATCTCGGTCCTCACCGGGGCGGTGACGCTCTACGGCGCGGGCCTCACCGCGGGCGGCCCCCGGGTGATGCTCTTCGGCTGGCCCCTGGTGGCGATCTTCACCCTGGTGGTCGGCCTCTCGCTGGCCGAGCTGGCGTCGGCCTTCCCCACCGCGGGCGCGCTGTACCACTGGAGCTCCATTCTCGGCGGGCCGGGCGCGGGCTGGGCCACGGCCTGGCTCAACGTGCTGGGCCAGTTCGCGATCACCGCGGCCATCGACTTCGGGCTCGCCGAGTTCCTCGCGCCGCTGCTGGGCCTCGAGGGCTCGCGGGGCGCGGTGCTGGCGCTCTACGCGGTGCTGCTGCTGAGCCACGCGGTGCTCAACCACGTGGGGGTCAAGGTGGTGGCCGCGCTCAACACCGTGTCGGCCTGGTACCACGTGGTGGGGGTGATCATCCTCGTGGGCGCGGTGGTGCTCTTCGCGAAGAAGCAGCCGGCCTCGTTCCTCCTCGAGGGCGCCCCCGGCCTGGGCAACGCGGTGATCCCCGGGTTCTTCGCCGGGCTGCTGCAGGCCGCCTGGACCTTCACCGGCTACGACGCCTCCGCCCACGCCTCGGAGGAGACCAAGGACGCGGCGATCAACGCCCCCAGGGGCATCTTGATGGCCATCATCGCCAGCGCCATCGCCGGCTACGTGATGATCCTCGCCATCACCCTGGCGATCACCGATCTCCCCGCCACGCTCCAGGCGAAGAACCCCTTCATCTTCGTGCTCGAGCAGTCGCTCGGGGGGCTGGGCACCGCGCTGGTGTGGCTGGCCGTCGGCGCCATGTGGTTCTGCGGGCTGGCCTCGGTCACCAGCAACTCGCGCATGCTCTACGCCTTCGCCCGCGACGGGGGCCTGCCCTTCTCCAGCCAGCTGGCCCGCGTCTCGCCGAAGTGGCAGACGCCGCACGTGGGGGTCTGGGTGTCGGTGGCCGTGGCCTTCGCGCTCGCCCTCTTCGCCGACGCCCTGTCGGTGATGGCCGCGCTCTCGACGGTGGCGCTCTACGCGAGCTACGGGTTGCCGGTGCTGCTGGGCCTGCTCGCGCGGCGCCGCGGCTGGCCCCGCGTCGGCCCGTGGACGCTCGGCCGCTGGGGCGCGGTGATCAACGTGGTCGCCGTGGCGTGGATCGTCTTCATGGTGGTGCTGATGTCGCTGCCCCCCAACGATCTCGCGGGCCTCACCCTCTCGGCGACCTGCGTGGTGCTGCTGGTGGCGTGGTTCGGAGGGGTGCGGAAGATCTTCCGCGGCCCCGCGGTGATCACCGCGACACCGGCCCCACCCGCAGGGTGAAGAGCGTGAAGGTGATGGCGTAGGCCCCGATGACGTCGATGGTGTAGTGCAGGTGCGCGAAGAAGACGCTCGCCACCACCAGCACGTGGGACACCAGCATCGCCGCGCGCAGCTTGGGGAACTTCCACACGTAGAGCAGCAGCAGGAACGTGGTCGCCGTGTGGCCTGAGAAGAACAGGTCCTTGGTGAGGTACACGCGCGCGCCGGCGCCGGTGTCGAAGAACCCGAAGGGCGTAACCAGGTGCAGGAAGGCGGACAGCCGGGTGTCGAAGTCCATGCCCACGTGCGGGTCGTGGCCGTTCACCGGCCCCAGGCCCGTCACCAGGATGCACACCCCGCGCACCAGCGCGATGAGCCCGCTGGAGATGGTGTAGCGAATGAAGCGCGGCGCGTCCTTCACCAGCAGCCACAGGGCGATGGGGACGTACGAGAACAACCACAGCAGGTAGTTGTAGCGGTCGACCCACGCCACGTAGGGCACGTACTCGAGCACGAGGTCGGGCAGCTGCGGGGCAGGCCTCGCCTCGGCCCACAGCGCCATCCACACCATCGCGAAGTAGCAGGCGAACCTGAAGACCAGGCTCGCCGCGATGCGCGACGCGAGCTTCAGAAGTTCGACTCGAGAGCCATCGCCGAGGCGTTGATGATCGAAGCGATGCGCACCGCGTCGTGCACCTGGTCGGTGGTCAGCCCACCCTCGAGCACCACGTGCTCATGCGACTGCACGCAGGCCTGGCAGTTGTTCACCGCCGACACCGCGAGGCAGAAGAGCTCGAAGTCGACCTGGTTGGTGGCCACCTGCTTGAGGCGCATCATGCGCAGGCGCGCGGGCTTCTGCTCGTACTCCTCCTTCCCGATGACGTGGCGGAACCGGTAGTACACGTTGTTCATGCCCATGAGGATCGCGGCGGCCTTCGCGTCTTCGTGGACCGCGTCGTCCACGCCCGCGCTCTTCGCGTCGGCGATGACGGCCTTCGTCAGCGTCTCGTTGCGCGCCGCGTAGGCGGTGGCCATGGCCACGCCCCAGGTCTGCGCCGCGTTGAGCGCGCCGGGCTGGAGCACGTTGGTCAGGTTGATCTTGATGTCGCGCGCCGCGTCGGGGAACTGCTCGCGGAGAAGGTTCAGCTGTTCCATGACGGTTCGTCTCCAGTCAGCGTGAAAACACCACGGGCGCGGCAGGGACACGCGTCCCCGCCACGCCCGCGGAAGAAAAGCCTTACTTCTTGAGCTTGGCCGTCAGGGTCTCTTCGCCCTTCTTCCAGTTGCACGGGCACAGCTCGTCGGTCTGCAAGCCGTCGAGCACGCGGAGCACCTCGTCGACGTTGCGGCCGACCGAGAGGTCGTTGGCCGACGCGTAACGAACCGTGCCCTGGGGATCGACGATGAACGTCGCGCGGAGTGCCACGCCGGCCTGCGGCTGGAGCAGCCCGAAGCCCTGCGCCATCGAGGGGTTCACGAAGAGCAGGGGGTGCTTGATGCCCTTGAGGTCAGCGTGCTGCTGACGCCACGCGAGGTGGCTGAACTCGTTGTCCGTGGACCCGCCGATGAGCACCGCGCCGCGATCGGCAAAGTCCTTCGTCTTCTTGTCGAACTCCACGATCTCCGTGGGGCACACGAAGGTGAAGTCCTTGGGGTAGGTGTAGAAGACCACCCACTTGCCCTCGAACTGCTTCGAAGAGATGTCGGCGAACTCCTTGCCCTTCTCGATGCCGACGCACGCCTTCGTGGTGAACTCGGGGGCCTTGCTTCCAGGGGTAAGCATTGTGTGACTCCTTCAGGTAATGAGGTTGGACCGCTCAGCGCTTCTTCACAGGGTTGGCAGACCGACCCTGCACGCGGGACCCGCCGAGTTTCCGGCCCCGCATGACGACCATGTATTCGCGTACTTCGTAGCCCTTGAGCCCGCGCACGTCACCGACTCGCAGCGAGTCCCACGGCACGTCTTCGATGCGCCCGGTCTCGTCGTCGATGAAGTGGTGGTGCGGCCCCAGGCGCGGGTCGAACACCGTGCGCCCCTCGGCCAGCACCAGCTGCCGCAGCAGCCCCTTCTCCACGAAGAGGTTGAGCGTGTTGTAGACGGTGGCCCGAGAGAGCATGGGGAAGTTCCCCTGCACCTGCGCGAGCACCTCGTCGGCCGACGGGTGGGCGTCGGTGGTGAGCACGTAGTCCGCCACCGCGAGGCGCTGCGCCGACGGCTGGATGCCGGCGGTCTTGAGCTGCGTGACGAGGTCTGGACTCATTTCGAGTTTAGACTTAATCCAGAAATCGACGACGTCAACCCAATCTTTACGAGCAACGGGCGGGCGGGCGGGGCATCTTCCGCTGCGTCAATCACACGGGGCACGGGAGGCAGTCATGGCGAAGAAGACGGCAAAGGGCAGTGAGATGGCGGTGGACATCGGCATCGCCGAGGCAGACCGCAAGGCCATCGCGGACGGGCTCAACGCGCTGCTGGCAGACACCTTCTCGCTCTACCTGAAGACCCACGCCTTTCACTGGAACGTGACCGGGCCGATGTTCCAGACGCTGCACCTCATGTTCGAGACCCAGTACAACGAGCTGTGGCTCGCCACCGACCCCGTCGCCGAGCGCATCCGCGCCCTGGGCTACCCGGTGCGCGCGACGTACAGCGCGTTCTCCAAGCTCTCGTCGATCCCCGAGGCCGACGGCGTGCCCGAGGCCAACGACATGGTGCGCGAGCTGGTGAAGGGCCACGAGGCGGCGGCCCGCACCGCGCGCTCGGTGTTCCCCCGAGCCCAGAAGGGGGGCGACGAGGCCACCGTGGACCTCCTCACCCAGCGCCTGCAGATCCACGAGAAGACGGCGTGGATGCTCCGCAGCCTCCTGTCCTGACGCCATGGAAGCGCTCGAGAACCGCGTGCAGCCGTATGCCTGGGGCAGCCTGACGGCGATCCCCTCGCTCCTCGGCCAGCCCCCCACGGGCAGCCCCCAGGCCGAGCTGTGGCTCGGCGCGCACCCCTCGGCGCCCTCGACGCTGGGCAACGGGGTCACCCTCGATTCGCTGCTCGCCACCTCGCCCGGCACGCTGCTGGGCCCGAAGGTCCTGGCCCGCTTCGGCCCCCGCCTGCCCTTCCTGCTCAAGGTGCTCGCCGCCGCCCAGCCCCTCTCGCTGCAGGCCCACCCCACCCTCGCCCAGGCGAAGGCGGGGTACGCGAAGGAAGAGGCGGCCGACGTGCCGCGCTCGGCCCCGCACCGCAACTACAAGGACGACAACCACAAGCCAGAGATCATCTGCGCGCTCACCGACTTCCACGCCCTGTGCGGCTTCCGCCGCGTGGCCGACTCGGTGCGGCTCTTCAAGGGCCTGGGCCTCGACACCTCGGTGCTCGAGCAGCACGGGCTGCGCGGCTACTTCGAGCACGTGATGACGCTCCCCCCGTCGGCCCGCGGCGCGCTGGTCGACCAGCTCGTCGACGCCTCGCGCTCGCCGGTGCCGGGCTTCGAGGCGGAGTGCCTGCTCGCGCAGCGCCTGAGCACCGCCTACCCGCGTGACATCGGCATCGTCGGCGCGCTGCTGCTCAACCTCGTCATCCTGAAGCCCGGCGAGGCGCTGTACCTCGACGCGGGCAACCTCCACGCATACCTCGAGGGCACGGGCATCGAGCTGATGGCCAACTCCGACAACGTGCTGCGCGGCGGCCTGACCCCCAAGCACGTCGACGTGCCCGAGCTGTTGTCGGTGCTCGACTTCCGCGACGGCCCTCCGCACGTGCTGCGGCCCGAGGGTGAAGGCGAAGCGACGTACCCCACGCCCGCGCCCGACTTCCGCCTCTCGCGCCTCACCCTCGACGGCGAGCGCACCCTGCCCCCGGGGCTGCCGCAGATCCTCCTGGTGACCGAAGGCTCGTTCGAGGCCCAGGGCCAGTCCTTCGGCCGCGGGCGCTCGGTGTTCATCGGCGCCGACGAGACGGTGACCCTGCGCGGGCAGGCGACGATCTTCCGCGCCACCCCGGGGCTGTGAAGTGAAGCTCGCGCATTTCTCCGACATCCACATCACCGACTTCCCCTTGAGCGGCGGCTTCGCGCTCAAGCGCCTGGCCGCCATCGCCAGCTATTCGCTGATGGGCCGCGGCGCGCACTTCGCCGGCAGCGACGTGCGCATCGCCCGGCTGCTCGAAGACGTCGACGCGCAGGGCGTCGATCACGCGCTGTGCACCGGCGATCTCACCGGCGTGTCGTCTGAGGCCGAGTTCGCGCGCGTGGCCGGCCTCTTCGGCCCCCGGCTGCAGCAGCCGCAGCGCTTCACCTGCCTTCCGGGCAACCACGATCGCTACGTCAAGAGCGCCGCGGGGCGCTTCGAGCAACACTTCGGGGCGCTGTGTGAAGGCGGCGCGTTCCCCTTCGTGAAGCGCGTGGCCCCGAAGGTGACCATCGTGGGCATCGACGTGGCGCGGCCCACCAGCCTCATCGACTCGTCGGGGCTGTGCGGTCCGAGGCAACGCGACGCGCTGCTCGGGGTGCTCACCGACGCGTCGCTGAAAGACCAGTTCGTGGTGCTCGCCATGCACTACGGCCTGCTGCGCGCCGAGGGCCAGCGCGATCACCGCAAGCACGGCCTGCGCGACGACCTCGAGCTGACCCAGTTGATCGATCGGCCCGACGTGTCGCTCGACCTCGTGGTGCACGGACACATGCACCGGCCCTACGTGGTGAAGACCGCGCGCCGCACCACCATCAACGCCGGCAGCGCCACCGATCTCCACGTCAAGGGCGCGGGCTACCACGTCTACGACATCGACCCCGACCAGCACCGGGTGCGCATCACGCGCCGCAGCTGGGACGTGGCCTCGGGGAAGTTCGAGGGCAACCCCGCCTCGCCGCTCAACCGCGAGCTGACGACGCGCTGAAAGGCGGGCCCGCGCGAAGTGGCGCGGCGCCCAAACGCTCTATGCTGGGGCGCATCGTGATCGGCGCGCCGCTCCACCGGAGCCTCACCAGCGAGGTCATCCCCGTCGCCCCCCGGGCGGACGTGCGCGCGCCCCTGGTGATGGAGCGCCTGCTGCCCTCTGCCCGCTCCGAGGAGATGCTCGCCGAGGCCGCCGCCCTGGGAGCCATCGCCCGGGAGCTCGGGCCGCCGTGGCAGCGCCTCATCAGCTCGGACTTCGGGGGCTACGACGCGCAGTACATCTACGAGCGCTTCGTGGGCGTCACCCTGCGCGACGTCTCGCACGCCCTGCGCACGTCGGGCCGCGTGCTGCCCATGGACGTGCTGCGCGCCATCGCGGAGACGATCTTCGAGGGCCTCGCGCCGCTGGCCCGGGTGCCGCCGCGCGCCCGCCCACTGCTGCTGACCGATCTCAGCGTGGGCCTGGGCATCGACGGCGCCTGGCACTTCGCCGTGGGCGGCCTCAACCAGTGGCTCACCGACGTGGTGCCCCCCGACATCGCGGGCGAGCCCGAGTACGACGGCAACCTCTCACCGGACTCGCTGTTCTTCCTCAGCCCCGAGGCGATCAGCGGGCGGCCCGAGACCCCGGGCTCCGTCGCCACGCGCGCCGCGCTGCTCCTCTGGCAGCTGGTCACCGGCGGCTTTCACCCCTACCGCGGCGGCCGCTACGAGATGTTCCCCAGCCTCACCAGGTACTCCCGGTCCGAGGTGCGCGTGCCCGTGGAGCTACACCCTCACGTGGGCGCCCCGCTGGCCGCGGTGCTGGCCCAGGGCGTGCGCTTCAGCGGTGACCGGTTCCCCGATCTCCAGGCGCTGCAGGAGGCCCTCGCGCCGCTGTGGCCAGAACCCCGCGCCAGCCCGCAGCGCACCTTCGACGTCATCTGCGGCCTGTGCTGGCCGGTGATGCAGCGGCAGCTCCAGGCGCTGCGCCGGGAGCCGCTGCTGCCCATTCACTGGGACGGGGTGTGGCCTTCCTCGCGCACGCCCGAGGAGGGCCTCGCGGTGCTCGAAGACCAGCTCCTCGAGCGCCTGGTCGCGGTCACCACGCTGCCGGCGCGCGGCGAGCTGCCCGAGGCGCCACCGCCCGACCCCGCTGCGACCCCTTCGTTCCTGGTGCCGGCCCGCCCGCGCGTGAACCTCGCCGCGCTGGCGTCCACGCCGGCCAGCGCCACCGCGCGTCGCGTGGGGCTGCTGGCGCGGCTGCTGGCGTTCTTCGGGCGCTGATCAGCGCTTCTTCTTGGCGGCCTTCTTCTCGAAGGTGCACGTCACGTCGGTGGTGATGCCCCCGCGCACCCACCAGTGCCCGAAGACGGTCATCTTGCGCGGCGCGCACGCCTTGACCAGGTCCTCGAGGATGCGGTTGGTCACCGCCTCGTGGAAGGCGCCCTCGTTGCGGAAGCTCCACATGTAGAGCTTGAGCGACTTGAGCTCGATGCACTTCTCGTCGGGCACGTAGGAGATCTTGAAGGTCGCGAAGTCGGGCTGGCCGGTCAGCGGGCACAGGCAGGTGAACTCCGGGCAGTCGAAGACGATCTCGTAGTCACGGACCGGCGCGGGGTTCTTGAAGGTGTCGAGGTTCTTCGAAGGCTGGGCAGACATGGGCGGGGCCTCTAGCGGGCTGGCGCGGTGCACGCAATTCCGGCAGGAAGAACGGGTGGCCCCGCCCCCCGAGATCTCCCGCGCCGTCGACGTGCTCCGCGCAGGGGGCCTCATCGCCCTGCCCACCGAGACGGTCTACGGCCTGGGCGCCGACGCCTCGAACGACCTCGCGGTGCGCCGCATCTTCGCCGTCAAGGGCCGCCCCTCGAGCCACCCGCTGATCGTCCACCTGCCCAGCGTGGAGCGCGCCCGCGAATGGACCCTGGGCCTGGGCGAGGCCGGAGAGAAGCTGGCCCGGGCGTTCTGGCCCGGCGCCCTGACCCTCATCGTCAAGCGCAACGCGACGGTGTCCGACGCGGTCACCGGCGGCCAGGACACCGTGGGCCTGCGCGTGCCCTCGCACCCCCTGGCCCTCGAGCTGCTGCGCGCCTTCGGGGGCGGCATCGCCGCGCCCTCGGCCAACCGCTTCGGCAAGGTCAGCCCCACCACCGCCCAACACGTGCGCGACGAGCTGGGCAGCGACGTCGACCTCGTGCTCGATGGCGGCCCCAGCCAGGTCGGCGTCGAGAGCACCATCGTCGACCTCACCCACCAGCCCCCCCGGCTGCTGCGGCCCGGTGGCATCTCCCGCGAGGCCATCGAGGCCGTGCTGGGCGCGCCGCTGACCCTGGTGACCCACGCCACCGACGTACGCGCCCCCGGCCTGCTGGAGTCGCACTACGCGCCCCGCGCCGGCCTGTGGCTGGTGACCGCCGAGGCGCTCCACGACGAGGCCCAGCGCCGCCTGGCCACCGGGGCCCGGGTGGTGGTGCTCGCGCCGGCCTCCGTGCCGGTGCCCGCGGGCGTGGTGCGGCTCGAGGTGCCCGAAGGTGACGCGGGCTTCGCCCAGGTGCTCTACGCCCGGCTGCGGGAAGCCGACGCCCTGGGCGATCTCATTCTCGCGGTGCCGCCGCCCGAATCAGGACTGGGCCTCGCGGTGCGAGATCGCCTGCAGCGCGCCGCCGCCCCGCGCCCGGGCTGATCAGTTCAGCGCGTTGGGCTGGGTGAGCACGAACTCGGAGATCTTCGCCTCGAAGCGCGCCCCGTCGGAGCGTTCCATGAGGTACTCGCCGCTCATGGTGCCGAACGGCGTGCGCAGCATCGCCCAGCTCGTGTACTCGAAGGTATTGCCCGCCTCGAGCTTGGGCTGCTTGCCCACCACGCCCTCGCCGCGCACCTCTTCGACCCGGCCGTTGGCGTCGGTGATCACCCAGTGCCGCGCCTTGAGCGTCGCCGCCCGCGGGCCCTCGTTGGCGATGGTGATCGAATAGGTGAACGCCCACTGGTTGTTGTCGGGCGAGCTGCGCTCCGGCCAGTACGAGGCCTTCACCTTGATGCGCACGCCTTCGGTCTCGGTGTTCGACATGGTCAGGGCTCCGCCGGAGCGTCTTTGGGCTTGATGAAGGTCGACGCGAGAATGGAGATCGAGAGGCTCAGCACGATCACCGAGAGCGAGACGACGATGACGATGGTCTCGTGGTGCCGCGCCCACTCGGCGAACGCCGTCTCGAGGATCAGCTTGCCGCCCACGAACGCGAGGATCACCCCCAGCCCGATCTTCAGGTACCGGAACTTGTCCATCAACGAGCTGACGAGGAAGAACAGCGAGCGCAGGCCCAGGATGGCGCAGGCGTTGGAGCTGAAGACGATGAACGGGTCCTGGCTGATGGCCAGCACCGCGGGGATCGAATCGAGCGCGAAGAGGATGTCGCTCGTCTCGACCACCAGCAGCACCAGGAACAGCGGCGTGACCACCAGCTTGCCGCCCTCGCGCACGAAGAACGCCAGCCCGTGGTCCTGCGACGAGACCGGCAACACCCGGCGGCCCCACTTGAGCAGCGGGTTCTGCTCGGGGTCGACCTCTTCGTCCTCGGCCTTCGAGAACAGCAGCTTGTAGGCCGTGTAGAGCAGGAAGACGCCGAACACGTAGAGCAGCCACTCGAACTTCGTCACCAGCGCCGTGCCCAGGACGATGAGCGTGCCGCGCAAGATGAAGGCCCCGATGATGCCCCAGTAGAGGAGCCGGTGCTGGGCGCGGTTGCCCACCTTGAACGCGCTGAAGATGACGAGGAAGACGAAGAGGTTGTCGACCGAGAGCGCGTACTCGATGACGTAGGCGGTGAGGAACGGCACCGACGCGGTGGTGCCGTACTGCGTGTGCAGGAACCCCGCGAAGCCCAGCGAGAGCGAGACCCAGATGCCCGTCCAGATGCCGGCCTTCTTGGGGGTGACTTCCTTGCCGCCGGCGGCGAACAGATCGATGGCGACGACGATCACCACGCCGACGAGAAATGATGCCCAGAGAACGGGGGTGCCCACGCGATGCCTCTAAGAGCGCCGCCCCCGCAGGTCAATGACCCGTTCGCAGCCTCAGCACGAGCACTGCGCAGTGGGGCACCACGATCACCTCGCCCGGGCCGCACTCCAGCGCGCGGGCCTCGTCGGTGGCCGTCTCCAGCAGCAGCTCCCAGCCCGTGCCCCAGGCCGAGGGCGGCATCACCACGCGCACCGGCGAAGGGCCCGCGTTCAAGTACGCCAGGAGCGTGTCGCCCACCACGCGGTGGCCGGTCGGGTCGCGCATGGTGATGGCGTCGCCGCCGAAGAACACCCCGAAGCAGCGCAGCTCGGGGTTGCGCCACTCGTCCGGGGCCAGCTCGTGGCCCGCGGGGTGGAACCAGGCGAGGTCGCGGAACCGCGAGTCGTCGAGCGCCTCCCCGAGGAAGAAGTTGCGCCGCAGGAGCACCGGCTGGCCCTGGCGCAGCGCCGAGAGCCGCTGGGTGAAGGCGAGCAGCGCGCGCTGCCGCACCGTCAGGTTCCAGTTCACCCAGGACAGCGAGTTGTCCTGGCAATAGGCGTTGTTGTTGCCGTGCTGGGTGCGCCCGAACTCGTCGCCGGCCTGCAGCATCGGCGTGCCCACCGAGAGGAAGAGCGAGGTGAGGAGGTTGCGCATCAGGCGATCGCGCGCCTCGATGATCGCCGGGTCGTCGCTCTCGCCTTCCACCCCGGCGTTCGACGACTGGTTCTCGTCGGCGCCGTCGCGGTTCTCCTCCAGGTTCGTCTCGTTGTGCTTGCGCTGGTAGCTGACGAGATCGTGGAGCGTGAAGCCGTCGTGGCAGGCCACGTAGTTCACCGACGCGCTGGGCCGCCGTCCCGAGACCCGGAAGAAGTCGGAGCTGCCGGAGAGCCGCGAACCGAGCTCGGCCAGCTGCCCGCCGTCGCCGCGCCAGAAGCGCCGCAGCGTGGTGCGGTAGCGGTCGTTCCACTCCGCGAAGATCATCGGGTAGTTGCCCAGGCGGTACCCGTCGGGCCCCACGTCCCACGGCTCGGCGATGAGCTTCACGCGCGAGAGCACCGGGTCCTGGAACAGGGTGGCGAAGAACGACGCGTTGGGGTCGAACTCGCCCGACGGCGCGCGGGCCAGGGTGGTGGCGAGGTCGAAGCGGAACCCGTCGACGTGCATCTCGCGCACCCAGTAGCGCAGCGAGTCGAGCACCAGCTTGAGCACCTGCGGCCGGTGCAGCGCCAGCGAGTTGCCGCAGCCGGTGAAGTCCCGCGACCTGGAGCGATCGCGCTCGTCGAGCCAGTAGTAGGTCGCGTTGTCGATGCCGCGGAAGGAGAGCGTCGGGCCCTGCTCGTTGCCCTCGCACGAGTGGTTGAAGACCACGTCGAGGATCACCTCGATGCCCGCGAGGTGCAGCGAGCGCACCATCTCCTTGAACTCGCGCACCTGCTGGCCCCGGGTGCCCGAGGCGCTGAAGCGCTGGTCGGGCGCGAAGAAGCCCAGGGTGTTGTAGCCCCAGTAGTTGGTGAGCCCGCGCTCTTGCAGGAAGCCCTCGGGCGCGCACTCGTGCACCGGCAGCAGCTCGACGCTGGTCACCCCCAGCTTGAGCAGGTGCTCGATGGCCGCGGGGTGCGCGAGGCCGGCGTAGGTGCCGCGCAAGACCTCGGGGATCTCGGGGTGCTGGGCGGTGAAGCCCTTGACGTGGAGCTCGTAGAGCAGGGCCTTGCGCCAGATGACCTCGGGGCGTTGATCGCCGCGCCAGTCGAAGTCGTCCTCCACCACCACGCAGCGCGGGGCGCCCATGGCCGAGTCCTGCACGTCGAGCGTGTTGACGTGGCCACGCTTGTGTCCCAGCAGCGGCGCCGACCAGTCGGGCTTGCCCGAGAGCGCCAGCGCATAGGGGTCCATCACCAGCTTGTGCGGATTGAAGCGGTGCCCGTCGTGCGGTGCCCAGGGCCCATGCACCCGGTAGGCGTAGAGCGCGCCCGTCTTGAGCCCCGGCACGTAGCCGTGGAACACGTGGTTCGTCTGGTCCCGCAGCGTCAGCCGGGCCAGCTCGCGGTCGGGATCGATGGGGTCGAAGAGGCACAGCTCGACCGCCGTCGCGTGGTGGGAAGCGAGGGCGAAGTTCACGCCCTGCGCGTCACAGGTGGCGCCCAGCGGGTACGGCACTCCAGGCCAGACGTCGAAACCAGGCACGGCTCGCACTGTATGTGACGAGCCGCACCTGTCACGCCGAAGCGTCAGGGGCTGGAATAGTTCACCGTGCCTGTCAGCCCTTCGACGGCCGCGCCCAGGGGCTCCAGGGCCAGCTCGAAGCGCTGGTTGTTGCCCATCGACGTCTCCAGCTCGAGCACCTGGGGCGCCTGCCCCACGGTGAACGCCAGGGGCTCGCCCTCGAAGCGGCGCACCGTGGCCTTCACCTGCCCCTTCGCCACCTGGAGCTCGAGCCGCACCTTCGCCTTGCGGTTCTTCGAGTCGGTCGAGAACCACGCCGACGTGGGGCCCTCGAAGCGCACCACCTCCACCGTGCAGTCGCGGGCCGCGCCGGTCTTCAGCAGGGGCACCTCGCACGAGGTGACCGCCGCGCCCACGGGCGGCTTGCACCCCGCCGCGGCCAACATCACCAGCCACCACCCCTTGTTCATGAGAGCTCCAGGAACCGCCGCAGCAACGCCGCACCCCAGTCACTCTCGCGCGCCACCGCCGCCGCGCGATCTTCGTCCCGCGTGTCCTGCGACCCGATGCAGTAGCCGATGGAGGTGGCGTCCATCTCCGGGTGGAACTGCACGCCGAAGGTACGCGGTCCCAGGGCGAAGGCCTGCACCTCGCAGTGCGCGTTGGTCGCCAGCACCGCGAGCCCGGGGCCGGCCACCACCATGTCTTCGTGCGTGGCCTGCACCTCGAAGCGCGGCGGGAAGCCCGTGAAGAGCGGAGAGCCGAGGCCGCTCGGGGTCAGCTCCACCGACACCGTGCCCAGCTCGCGGCCCTTCGGGTTGCGCACCACCTTCGCCCCCGCGCGCCACGCGAGCAGCTGGTGACCGAAGCACACCCCCAGCACCGGCGTGCCCTGCGCGGCGACCTCCAGCAGGTAGTCCGCCGCGCGCTCCATCCACGCCACCGGCTGCGTCACCGTGAGCGGTGAGCCGGTCATGATCACCGCGTCGAAGGCCCCGGCCCCCGGCGCCCGCTCCCCCGCGTGCAGCTCCACCGGGTGCATCTGGGCCCCGCTGGCGCGCGCGAACCACGCCTCGTAGTCACCGAGCACCGCCTTCGAACTCGTCACGCCCGGCTTGAGCAACAACACCCGCTTCGTCATGCGCGTCTCTTCTTGGAAGGGCACCGCGTCCAGAAAAACAAAGGGCCCGCTCCCATATGAGGAGCGAGCCCTTGTGAAGCACCAGCGGGTGAGACTCAGCCCTTGAGGTGCGAGAAGGCCTTGGAGACCTCCGTCATCTTGATGGTCTTCTTGTTGCCGTAGACCTTCTTCAGCTTGTCGTCGAGGTTGATGGTCTGGCCATCGTTCAGCTTGTTCTTCTTGAAGTACTCCCAGAGCTTCTTGATGACCTGGGTGCGGGGCAGCGGCTTGGCGCCGACGACCTCGGAGAGCTCAGGCGACGGCTGCAGTTCCTTCATGAACGCGGCGCTGGGCTTACGAGCGGACTTTGCAGCAGGCTTCTTCGCGGCAGGCTTCTTGGCGGCCATTGATGGTGCTTCCTTTGTTGGACTGCGGTGGACTGAAGGCCCCCTCCCCGGGGACGTTGACGGCTTCCTTTTGGGAAAACCGAGAGCGAGTTGCTAGCACCGGCCCGAGGGAAAAACAGCCCTTCGATCAGTTTTTTCGAGGGAAACTCCCTCGCATGAGCAGCAGACAGACCCTGATCACCGGCGCCAACGGCTTCCTCGGCGCGTGGCTCGCGAAGGCCCTCGTCGCTCGTGGAGACGACGTGAAGTGCCTCGTGCGGCCAGCCAGCGACGCCTCGGCGTTGAAGGGAATCGCCGCGACGATCGTGCCCGGCGACGTCACCCAACCCGCATCACTCACCACCGCGATGGCCGGCGTGCACACCGTGTTTCACCTCGCGGGCATTCGCCGCGGCGCGACGCGCGACGACTTCATGAAGGTCAACGCCGAGGGCACGCGTCACGTCGGGGAAGCGATGATCGCCGCCGGGGCCAGGCGCCTGGTGCTCGTCGGATCGCTCGCCGCCACCGGCCCTTCCATCGACGGCGTGGCCCGCGTGGAGAGCGACGGCTTCAACCCGCAGGAATGGTACGGCGAGTCGAAGGCCGAGGCCGAGCGCATCGCCTTCTCGTTTGGGGATCGCCTCGAGGTCACCTGCTGCCGCCCCTCGCGCATCCTCGGGCCCGGCGACCACGAGAACCTGCAGTTCTTCAAGCTGGTGAAGAAGGGCATCATCTTGCGCATCGGCGGCGCAGAGCGACGGCTCTCGTTCGTCGACGTGGAAGACGTGGTCGACCAGCTGCTGCTCCAGGCGGACCGGCCAGAGGCCGTGGGCGAGGCATTCTTCTCGTCGTCGGACGAGACCGCCAGCGTCGAGCAACTGATGCGCATCGTCGCCGACGCGCTGAAGTGCTCGCCGCGCACCGTGGTGGTGCCCGAGCGCGTGCTCGCGCTCCTGGGCGCCGCCGCCGACGTGGTGAGCAACCTCACCGGCAAGAAGCTGCCGCTCAACCGCAAGCTGGCGCGCCAGCTCCTCGCCCCGGGCTGGACGTGCCGCATCGACAAGGCGAAGAAGCTGCTGGGCTACGCCCCGAAGCGCACCCTCGATGATTCGTTGCGGCGCAGCGCCGAGAGCTACCTCGCCCTCGGCTGGCTGTGATCAGCTGATCAGTTGCCGCTCGACAGCTGGGTGAACGTGTCG
>CAIVGN010000131.1 GCA_903905455.1 uncultured Archangium sp. | reverse complement strand
GCATCCTGCGCTGAAGGGCGGGCTCTTGGCGCTGAAGGCCGCGGCCGCTCCTCGTCACCGGAAGTACGCGTTGGTACGCAAGGCGCTCCGTCTCATGAAGGAGGACCCCTCGACGCTGCGTTCTTTTCTCAGCTACCTTGCCAACGCCGTCGATGAAGAGACGGCGCCGCTCGTCGAGCAGGCCATCCTCTCGATGGAGGAAGGAGAAGAGCAGATGCGCAGCATGATTCAGTACCACGAGGAACTCGGCCGCAGGCGAGGCCTGCGCGCGGGCCTCAAGCGGGGCCTCTCGCGCGGCATCGAGAAGGGCATCGAGAAGGGGCTCGAGCGCGGCATCGAGAAGGGTAAGCTCGAGGCGCTGCGCGCGGCCGTCGAGCGCATCATCGCCCGCCGCTTCAAGGCGGTGCCCGCGGACGTCGCGAAGAAGCTCGCCGCGGCCGACCGCGAGACGCTCGAGCGGTGGCTCGACGCAGTCATCGCCGCGCCCTCGCTGCGCAACGTCTTTCACTGAAGGCGACGCCGGTGGCCCTCGAGGGCCACCGACGGCAACGACTGCACTTCCGCCCCCCCTGAGCCGCGTCCCGCCGTGTAGGGTGGTCGTGGTGACGTTCCGCCGCCTCATCCCCTCCGTGATGCTGTTGTTGTTGGTCGCCTGCCCCGCCCCGAAGCGGGTGCGGCCCGAGAGCCGGGCCACACGCGCGCAGGTCGGGCTCCCGGGGCCTGATGCCGCTCCGCCCGCGCGGTTGCGCATGCACGTCATCGACATCGGCCAGGGCTCGGCCACGCTGATGGAGTTCCCCTGCGCGGCCGTGCTCATCGACACCGGCGGCGAGAGCACCGCGCACTTCGACTCGAACAAGGCGCTGGGCGACTACCTCGAGCGTTTCTTCGCGCGGCGCACCGACCTCAACCGCACGCTGGCGGCCGTCTACATCACCCACCCGCACATCGACCACACGCGCGGGCTGCCGCTGGTGATGAAGAACTTCACCGTGCAGCACCTCGTCACCAACGGGCAGCCCCGCGGCGCCGACGGCCTGGTCTTCGAGTCCGGCGGCGAGACCCAGGAGCAGGCCGAGCTCGAGATGAAGAAGCGCGGCGCCCTGCGCACCGTCGCCCGCGCGGAGATCGAGAACGGCAAGGGCGTCACCGACGCGCACATCGACCCCGTGGCCTGCGGCGACGTCGACCCTCAGTTCACCATCTTCTGGGGCAGCCTGAAGACCAACACCGAGGGCTGGGAGACCAAGAGCTTCATGAACGCCAACAACCACAGCCTGGTCATCCGCATCGACCTCGGGGGCCACCCGGTGCTGGTGACCGGCGACCTCGAGACCGAGGCCATCCACTCGCTGCTCAACGCGCACGGCTCGGTGCTCAACAGCGACGTGCTGCTCGTGGGCCACCACGGCTCGTACAACGGCACGACCCTGGAGCTCACGAAGACGGTCTCGCCCTGCATGGCGGTCATCTCCATGGGCGACATGCACCGCGAGGAAGACTGGACCGCCTGGGCCTACGGGCACCCGCGCAAGGCCGCGGTGCAGACCCTCGCCGCGAGCCTCGGGTGTTCCCGCCCCGCGCGAGACGTGCAGGTCGCGCTCGGGCAGCGGCGCTTCGAGGGGTTCACGGTGAACACCGCGCTCTACGGCACCGGCTGGGAAGGCACCGTGGTGATGGAGCAGAGCGAACGCGGCACGTGGAAGGCCGTCACCGAGCACTGACCTCACGTAGTCACGGCTCCCACCTGTGCGGCACGGCAGATTGCGCCGAGAAGCCTCTTGAAGGCGAAAGCCAGACGGGGACGGCGAAGAGCGACCCTGTCATTCGAT
>CAIVGN010000130.1 GCA_903905455.1 uncultured Archangium sp. | reverse complement strand
GTTCAACCAGCGCCTCGACCTGGTGACGGTGCTCAGCAAGACGGTCAAGAAGGTGCTGATGGACTCGGGGGTGAAGGTGCCCATCGCGGTCGTCGGCGCTGGCTCCGATCACCTGCCGGCCTCGGGCCCGCACGCCGCGCCCGTCGCCGGGGCTCCGTTCCGCTTCCTCCACGTCTCGTCGTGTTTCCCCCGCAAGGCCCCCGACGTGCTGCTCGACGCTTGGCAGCGCGCCTTCACCCGTCGCGACGACGTGTGCCTGGTCATCAAGACCTTCCCCAACCCGCACCACTCCATGGACGAGGACGTGCGCGCCTTCCGGGCCCGCTACCCCGACGCGGCGCCCATCCAGGTCATCAACCAGGACATCAGCGACGAGGCGGTCGGCAAGCTGTACCAGTCGGCCGATGCCTACGTCGGCGCGGCCCGCGGCGAGGGCTACGGGTTGCCGCTCGCCGAGGCCATGCGCCACGGCTTGCCGGTCATCACCACGCGGTGGGGTGGCCAGACCGACTTCTGCGACGACCAGACCGCGTGGATGGTGGACTTCGAGTTCGCCCACTCTCGCTCGCACCTCGTCGAGGGCGTCTCGTTGTGGGCCGAGCCCGACCCGCAGCACCTCGCGACGCGGCTGCGCGAGGTCTTCACCGCGACCCCCGAGGCCCGCAAGGTCCGCACCGACAAGGCCCTGGAGCGCGTCGTCGCCGAGTCGTCGTGGGCCCGCGTCGTCAAGCGCACCCAGACTGCCGTGGTGGCCCTGGGCTCGATGCCCCAGCTCAACCCCGAGTCGAAGGTGGGCTGGCTGACCACGTGGAACTCGCGCTGCGGCATCGCCGAGTACTCCCGCTACATCCTCGACGCGCTGCCGCTCCAGCGCGGGCCGATCTTCGCCAACCGCACCACCGATCTCATCGTCGAAGACGAAGAGCGCGTGGTCCGTTGCTGGGACTCAGGCTCGCGCACCGAGAACCTCGACGACGTCTACGAGCAGGCCTGCACCACCGGCATCGACGCCCTGGTCATCCAGTACAACTTCGGGTTCTACAAGCTGGCCGCCCTCGAGAGTCTGCTCTCGCGCCTCCAGGCCCGGGGCGTGGCCGTGTACTGCGTGTTCCACTCCACGGCCGCCTTCCAGCACGGCGACGAGTACATCTCGCTCGAGCACGTGCGGGACACGCTGGCCGGCGTGCAGCGCATCTTCGTGCACTCGGCCCCCGACCTGAACCGGCTCAAGAGCTACGGGCTGACCGACAACTCGGCGATGTTGCTGCACGGCGTGCGCGCCCCGCGCCACGTGGTGCCGCCCATCGGCCCGAAGATCATCGGTTGCTTCGGCTTCCTCTTGCCGGGCAAGGGCCTGCCCCAGTTGATCGACGCCTTCGCGTTGCTCGCCAAGGATGACGCCTCGCTGCGGCTGCGGTTGGTCAACGCGCTGTACCCGGCGACGGTGTCGAACGAAGAGCACGCGCGCTGCGTCGAGCAGGTGCGCGCGCACGGCCTGGAGGCACGGGTGGAGTTCGAGACGCGCTTCCTCGCGGAAGAAGACGCGCTCGATCGCCTCGCCGACGTGAGCCTCGTGGTCTTCCCGTACCAGGCGACCCGCGAGTCTTCGAGCGCGGCCGTGCGCCTGGGCATCGCCTCGGGCCGGCCGGTGGCCGTGACGCCGCTGTCGGTGTTCGAGGACGTGAGCGGGGCCGTGTTCTCGCTGCCCGGCGTGGCGGCCCCGGAGCTCGCGGAAGGCATCGCGCAGTTGCTCGCGCGCGAGGATCTCGAGGCCCAGTCGGCGGCGATGACCGCGAAGTGGTGCAACGCGCGGCGCTGGAGCGTGGTCGCCACGGGCCTGCAGAACGTCATCGAGTCGTGTGCCGTGAACCAGCGGTTCGAGCGCGTGATGGGCCATGGGCACTAAGTCCAGGGTGGCAGGGGCGCGCGTGCTGGGGTCGGTGGAGGAACTCGACCAGGTCTTCCATGAACTCGCGGCCCTGGGGTCCGATGAGGCGTTGCGTGGGGCGTTGTCGGCGCTGCGGATGGAGCGACCGGCCGGGGTGAGCGTGAACCCGCATTCCGAAGAGTACCGGCACTCGCAGGTGGCCCTGTGCCACGAGCTGTCGGGCCGGCCTCACGTCACCAGCCACCCGGGCGTGCGTCGCTCGACGCAGGAAGATGCGCTGGTCGTGCGCCAGGCCCTCACGCACCTCGGTGACGTGAAGGGCGCGACGGTGCTCGAGTTCGGCGAGGACGCCGGCGTCGCCGCCGTCGCGCTCGCGAAGGCCGGGGCGAAGGTGATCTCGGTCAAGACCGAGGCCGCGCTCGGCGATCTCGTGCGGCAACACGCGGCCCTCCACGGGGTCGAGGTGGAGGTCGTGCACGGCGACTTCAGCTACCTGCAGCGCCTCGCGGCCCCGGTCGACGCAGTGCTCTTCTTTCGATCGTTTCACCGCGCCTTCGATCACCAGCTCGCGTTCTCGGCCCTCGACGCGGCGATCCTCCCGGGTGGCAAGGCCGTGTTCGCCGCTGAGCCCATCTCTCCGACGTTTCCCATCGCCTGGGGCCCGCGCCTGGACGGCGAGTCGTTGTGGGCCATGCGCCGGCAGCGATCGCTCGCGCTCGGCTTCCGAGAGCACTACTTCTTCGAGGCCGCGGGTCGCGCCGGCTGGGTGGGGCGTCGCCACGACGCGCCGAAGCCGGCCGTCATCGCCTGCTACGAGCTGATGCGTCGCAAGGTCTGGGGCTACCGCTTCACCGCCACCGCGCCGCAGCTCCACAGCAGCCTCGGCAAGAAGTCCAAGGGCGTGCTGCACGTGAAGGCGGACAAGCCGGGGTACGCGATGTTCGGGCCCTTCGTCTTGATCCCCCCTGGCCGGTGGCGCGCCACCCTCTCGGTGCGGGGCCTCGACGGAGAGCGCCCCATCGGCCGCGGCTCCCTCGACGTGAGCTCCGTGGGACACGTCGTGGCCTCGCGTCACGTCGACCTGGGCGAGGTCCTGGACGGCGAGGTGTCCCTCGAGTTCGAGCTGGCCACCCAGCTCCTCGGCACCGAGGTGCGGCTCTTCAGCGAGGCCGCCCTCGAGGTGGAGATCCTCGAGCTGACCATCGAAGCGATCCCCTGAGCGCTCAGCGTCCCAGCGTGTTCACCAGCGCGCGGGCCTCGACGATGTTGTCCTCGATGCTGCAGTAGGTCCACCCGCCGTAGCGCCCGATGCTGTGCACGCCTGACTTCGCCAGCTGCGTCTTGAGCTCCGCGAGCGCGGCGTTCGAGCGCTGGGTGATGTGCACGTAGGCGGGGTTCATCACCACCGAGTGCTCGGCCACCAGCTTCTGCGTGGTGATGATGCCCTCGCGCTTGAGGCCCGCGAGCACGCCCTCCCGCAGGGCCGCCACGTCGATGGCCGCGCCGTTGGGCGAGCCGAGCTCCACGTAGAGGCTCATGCGATCGCCGTCGAAGATGTTGTCGTAGAAACCCACCCGGTAGAACGGCAGCCCTCGGTCGGGGAAGTAGACCCAGTGCACGTCCTTCGGGCCCTTGGCGTCGAAGCCGAGGTTGAAGACCAGCACCTGGTTCCAGGTGAACACCCCGGGCTCCACCGGCAGGCCACACAGGCTCAAGAGGGCAGGGAAGGGCGCCGACGAGACCAGCCGCTCGAAGCGGTACTCGCCCTTCGTGGTGCGGACGATCTTCTGCGCGAGGTCGATGCCGGTGACGCCCTCGTTCAAGTGAATCGCCGAGGGCGCGACCTCGCTGGCGATGGCGTTGACGTACTCGATGGCCCCACCCTCGGGGTACGTGAAGGTCTGGTTGTAGGAGGCGTTGTCCGCCTGCTTCATGTTGCGCACGATGTCCGTGAGATCGGCGTGCGGGAAGAAGCGCCCCATGGCGTCGCGGTCGAGCGTGGCGAGGTCGGTCGCGTACAGCTTCTCGTTGTAGGGGATGAGGAACTTCTCGGCGATCGAGCGGCCGAAGCGCGCGTAGAGCATCTCCTTGAAGTTCGTCTCCGGCTGCGGAGGCTGGCCCGCGAGCCGCGCGAAGTAGAGATCGTGCAGGCAGTCGATGAAGTCCTGCTGCGGGAGCTGGTGGATGTTCTTCTGGAACGGGAAGTCGATCTGCTTGCCCGCGAACGAGATGAACGACTTCTTGATCACCTTGCGGATCTGCTGGCCGGGCATGCGCTCGACCAGGAACTTTTCGATCTCCGGGTGTTTGAAGTGGAAGAAGTGGCCTGAGTAGTCCCAGGTGAACCCGTCCTTCTTCACCGTCTTGCAATAGCCGCCGATCTCCGCGTCGCGATCGAGCACCACGAGGTCGGCGCCCTTGCCCAGCGCCGCCGCCGTCGCGAGCCCACTCATGCCCGCGCCGATGATCACCGTCTGCACGTTCTTCATGGGGCCGTGCTTACGACACGTAGCCGCCCGCGCCGAGCGCCATCGCGAGGGCGCCGAGCAGCAGCCCGAAGACCACCAGCAAGAGGAGGCGCAGCCGCGGCCTCGGGTCCACCAGGTGCGCCACCGTGAGGAACAGGGGGAAGGCGGCGATGAGGTAGCGCCCGAGCCCCTGGAAGTCCTTGCTCGAGACCGCGGGGATGCCGATCACCAGCAGGGTGTAGACGCCGTAGCCCCAGCCGAGCCGCTTGATGGTCGGGACCACCAGCACCAACCCCAGCACCGTGAACAGCGCATGCCCTCCGAGGCGGATCCCCACCAGCGGGTCCACCTTCGGGAACATGGTGTGGAACCAGTACAGCTTGAGCCAGCTGCGCCAACCGGGCTCCTGGTCCCAGCCCGGGGCGCCTTGCACGTGGGCGAAGGCCAGCGCGTCTCCGAAGCGGTACTGGAGGTAGCCCATGAAGCACGCCAGCCCGAGGCCGGAGAGCGCGGGGACGAGATCGATGAAGCGGATCGGGAGGTGCCTGGTGCGGCGGAGTTCGACGCTGCGGACCAGCAGGCCGATCACGATCGCCGGGGCGACGGGGCGGCAGGCCGTGCTCAGGGCGCCGAGGAGCGCGGCCTGGAGGTGCCGACCTCGCTCGAGAGACGCGAAGGCGCCGACTGCGAGCAGGAGGAACAGCGCGTCGGAGTAGACGACCCCGTAGAGGTATTCGGCGAAGGGGTAGACCGCGAGGAGCCAGAAGGCCGTCAGCGCGTGGGTGGGGGCCACGAGTCTCGCCCAGCGGAAGAAGACCAGCAGGCCACCGAGCGCGCAGAAGAAGCTGACGAGGATTCCGGCCAGCCAACGGTTGAGGCCGATGGCCGCGACTCCGCGGATCAGGAGCGGGTAGAGCGGGAAGAACGCGACCGGCGATTGTTCACCGGGTTTGAGCCAGTAGCCGTTGTTCGCGATCTCGCCGTACCAACCCGCGTCCCAGCGCACGAGCGCTTCGATGAACGCTACGTCCGGGACGTCGGCGGGGAGGTAGTTGGTCGGGTGGAAGAGCAGGGACCCGAGCGTGACCAGCGTCACGCTCAGGAGCGCGATCGGGAGCGCTCGGGTCAGGGGCCAGTGCCACGGGGGCGGAGGACTGGCGTCGGAGGCGGCTTGGCCCCTCACCCCGGCCCTCTCCCCTCTGTCGAGGGGCGAGGGAGTTTCGTTAGCGACCGACATGGCGCAGGGTCACCAGGGCGCCGTCGACATCGTCTCGGCCCTTCAGGTCCACCACGCCTTCGAGATACCAGTCCTGCTCGCCCTTCGAATCGATGAGCGCGTGGCGCACCGTCCACACGCGATCCTCCGTGGGAATCAACTGCGTCAACACCGGCTGCCGGGCGCGCGGCGTGGTGTCGAGGCTCGGGTGCTCGGCCCAATACGGCGCCAGCGCCTCCTCGAACGACTCCACCGTCCAACCCGCTTCGACCCCACCCAGTTGCTCGACCGCGTCCTCG
Source organism: uncultured Archangium sp. (assembly GCA_903905455.1). Taxonomy (GTDB): domain Bacteria; phylum Myxococcota; class Myxococcia; order Myxococcales; family Myxococcaceae; genus Archangium_A. The sequence goes on along the minus strand of CAIVGN010000130.1, from coordinate 86,324 downwards.
TAGTTCTTGCGCGCCAGCAACCGCACCAGCTGGTGCAGCTCGGCACGTACGCGGGCGGCCAGGGCCTTCGGGTTCTTCGCGAGATCCATGCGCGGCTTCGGAGGCGCGTCCCCCGGCGCGGTGACCACCCCGAGCTCCCGCCCAAAGCGCATCGCTTCCCACTCCGCCACCAGCGAGCTGTCGGTGTGCTTGAGCGTGGTCAGCAGGTACGCCGCGATGTCCTCGAGCTGCTCGTTGCGCGCGGCCTCGGGCACGTTCTGGATGATCGTCTTGTACGCGTCGGAGAGGTAGCGCAGCAGCACGCCTTCACTGCGCTGCAGCTCGTACTCCTTCACGTACTCATTGAAGGTCATGCAGGTCTCGAAGAGGTCGCGCGCGATCGACTTCGGCCGGACGTTCTCCTTCGCCACCCACGGGTGCCTCGCGACGAACTCGTCGAAGGTGCCGTAGATGAGCTGCGCCAGCGGCTTGGGGTGCTCGACCTTCTCGAGCTCCAGCATGCGCTGGTCGTACTCCATGCCCTGCGCCTTCAACTCGCGGATCTTCTCGCCCTTGGCGCGATCGAGCTGCGCGTAGAGCACCGGGTCCGGGCTCTCGAGGATCGACTCCACCAGCGACACCACGTCGAGCGCGTAGGACTCGCTCACCGGGTCCAGCTTGAGCAACACCTCGAGCAGGTACATCGAGAGCGTGTGGTTGAGCGAGAAGTCGCGCTGCAGCCCGCTGTTCACCTTCGCGTGCGCGGCCATGGTCGGCGTGCGCTTCTCGACCGTCACGATGCCCGCGTCCACCAGCGCCCGGAACACGGTGCGCGAGTGCTTGAGCAGCCGCAGCTTGTTGATCTCGTAGGTATGCGAGAGGCCAATCAGCTCCACCAGCCTGCGGTAGCCGCTGATCTGCGACCCCTCGTAGGCCTGCAGCAGCGAGACGATGAGGCCATGGGTCACCGTGAAGCGTGATTCGAGCTTCTCCGGCTGGTTGACGCGCAGCTTCTCGTAGGTCGACGCGTCCCAGTGCACGTAGCCCTTGGTGGGGGGCTTCTGCATGGTGACGTTCTTCTTCCCCTCCGCCTTCTTCTGCTGGAGCTTGAAGTTCTCGATGACGTGCGCCGGCGCCTGCGCCACCACGAAGCCCACGTTGTCGTAGCCCTTGCGGCCCGCGCGCCCGGAGATCTGGTGGAAGTCGCGCACCGGGAGGATCACCGTCTTCTCGCCGTCGAACTTGCACAGCTGCGTGAAGAGCACCGTGCGAATGGGCACGTTCACCCCGACGCCCAGGGTGTCGGTGCCGCTGATGACCTTGAGCAGGCCCTGCTGCGAGAGGCGCTCCACGAGGCGGCGGTACTTGGGCAACAGGCCCGCGTGGTGCAACCCGATGCCGTGCAGGAGGAAGCGCTTCAGCTCCTTGCCGAACGGGGTGTCGAAGCGGAAGCCGGCCAGCGCCTCCTTGAGCTTCACCTTCTCGTCCTTCGTGCACACGTCGATCGACATGCAGTTCTGCGCCTGCTCGGCGGCCGAACGCTGGCTGAAGTTGACGAGGTAGATGGGCGCCTGGTTGGCGTTGAGCGACTCCTGCACCGTCTCGTGCAGCGGCTTCTCGGAGTAGCGGAACTCGAGCGGCACCGGGCGCTGGGCCGAGCGCACCTCGGCGACCTCGCGCTTGGTGATGTCGTTCAGGCTGGTGGCGATGGCGCTGGTGTCACCGAGCGTCGCCGACATCAGCAGGAACTGCGTCTCGGGCATGGAGATCAACGGCACCTGCCACGCCACGCCGCGATCCTTGTCCCCGTAGTAGTGGAACTCGTCCATCACCACGCAGTCGGCGAAGAGCCGCTGCTCGCGGATGGCGAAGCTCGAGAGGATCTCCGCGGTGCAGCAGATGATCGGCGCCTTGCGGTTGATCGCCGCGTCGCCGGTCATCATGCCCACGTTCTCCGCGCCGAACGCGTCGCACAGGGCAAAGAACTTCTCGTTCACCAGCGCCTTGATGGGGCAGGTGTAGAAGCTGGTCTTCCCCTGGGCCATGGCCTGGAAGTGAAAGGCGAGCGCCACCAACGACTTGCCGGAGCCCGTGGGCGTCGCCAGCACCACGTGCTTGCCGCCGAGCAGCTCGAGCATCGCCTCCTCTTGGGCCGGGTACATCGAGAGGCCGGTCGAGGTGACGTATTGGACGAAGCGGTCGAGCACCGCGTCGGGCGTGAGCTTGGGCTCACCAGGTTTCGGCAGGAGGGCAGCGAGGGGGGCGGTCAAAGCGGTGGCAAGAGACCACGCCCTCTGCGCTCATTGAAGCGGTTCCTCAGGCACCTGGCCGGAGCGCAGATTTCTCGCAGCGCGATTCGCCTCCGTGCGCGGGTGTGTGGCGAATCAGCACTGCGCTCGGCGCACGTACGTGAGGCATGTCCGATGCACATTCGCGCGGCACGGAGGCGGCCCATGGCAGAGCTGCAAGTGCGCGTCGTCTCGTCATTGAGCGAAGCCGAGTCCTTCCGCCGCGAAGCGAATGAAGTCCACGCTGCCAGCGCGCGCCCCGACGTGTTCTCCACGCTCGACTTCTCGCTGCACGCCGCGCGCAACGACGAGTACTGCCCGGGCGGCACGGGCTTCGAGCCGCGGATCTACCTCTGCTACGAGGGGAACCGGCTGCTGGGTTACCTCCCGCTGCGCCTGACGCGGAAGCGACGCTTCGGCCGACACCCGAACCGCCTCGAGTTCCTCGCGCCGCACTTCGGAGATCGCCCGCACCTCGTCTCGCGCCCCGAAGACGAAGACCGGGTCGCCGAGGCCATGCTCCATGTCATCCTCGACCAGGGCCAGCCGTGGAGCGTCTTCGTCCTCCACCAGCAAGACGAGGCCTCGGCCATCCGTCGCGCCATCGCACGCAGCCCCCGACGCCGGTTCTGGCAGCAGGAGATCCCACTCACGCCGGCCAGCGTCATCCCCGCGGCCGATCGCTTCTCGAGCTTCCAGGAATACCTCAACGCGCTCCAGGCCGACTTCCGCAGCGACGTGCGCCGCGGCCTGCGCAAGCTGCTCAAGGCCGGTCGCGTCGAGTACCTCGTGGCCGAAGGCGCGACCGTGATGCCCGCGCTCCTTCCGATCTACCTCGCCCTCGAGGGCCGCAGCTGGAAGCGAGACCCCGACACGAAGGCGGCCATCACCCGGGACCCGGTGCGCGTGCAGCTCTTCGAAGGGTGGGCGCGCGGCGAGAACGGCGCCTGCCCCGGGGCCGGCTTCGTGCTCATCGACGGGCAGGCCGTCGCCGGCATGCTCTACAGCGTGGGCGCGCACGACAGCTCGGCGCTGGAGATGGTGTTCGACGACGAGTGGTCTGCGGTGAGCCCGGGCACGCCGCTGGTGCCGATGACGGTGCTGCGCATGATCGAGGCGCGCAAGCGCACCGTCGGGATGATGCACAGCTTTGGCTATTACAAGTCACGCTGGCTGGGCGAAGCGGTGCCCATGTCCACGCTCCAGCTCTTCCGGCTGGGCACCCCGGAGAGCCTTCGGGCCATCGCCGGCAGGCTCTATCGCCTCGCGCGCGATCGCCTGCGCCCGGTCACCACCGAGTCGGACGAACTCATCGTGCACAACCCCACGCGGCGCGCGGTCACTGCAGGGTCGCTGCCTCCGATGATCCCCCTGCCTGCGCTCGAGCCCCTGCTCGCCCAGGCGAAGGGCGATCTCGTGCGTCGCTACGACGCGACCCAGCTCTCGAAGCTCTTTGGACTCGCAAAGTAGTGGGGAAGTGAACCGCCAACGAGGTCATCACCATGGATGCCGAAACCGAGCTGGGGACGTTTCGTCGCTACCGCAGGGCCACCATGCGCTTCGTGCTCACGCACGTCGCCAGGGTCTACGTCGCGGGCGATTCCGTGGAGGACGCCCGGCACGTCGCCGATCAATGGGCCGAGCGCGACATCCCGAGCACTTTCGGTTTCTGGGATGACGGGCGCGATACCCCGCGTGACGTGGCCAACCAGTACCTCCATGCCCTCGAGGTGCTCAAGACCGGCGAGTACCTCTCCCTCAAGCTCACCGCCCTCGGCTACTCCGAGGCGCTGCTCGAGGAGTTGGCTGAGCGCGCGGCCAAGCGGGGCCTGCGGCTGCACTTCGACGCGATGGACCCTGACAGCGCCGAGCGCACGCGCCAGGTGGTGACCGCGTTTGCCGCCCGCTACGGCTCGAAGTTTCCCGTCAGCTACACGCTGCCCGGGCGGTGGGCGCGCAGCATTGACGACGCGGCGTGGGCCTCCGAGCTCGGGCTTCCGGTGCGGGTGGTGAAGGGCCAGTTCCCCGAGGCGTCCGCGCTGGACCCGGCCGAGGGCTTCGCGCGCGTCATCGACGCCCTGGCTGGCAAGGCCTCGCACGTCGCGGTCGCGACCCACGACGTGAAGCTCGGCGAGACCTCGCTGCGGCGGTTGGCCGAGAAGGACACCAGCCGGGAGCTCGAGCTCCTCTACGGGTTGCCGATGCGCAAGTCGCTGCGCTCGGCCGCGGAGCTCGGCGAGAAGGTGCGCGTGTACATCGGCTATGGCCGGGCCCACGTGCCCTATGCCGTCTCCAAGGTCATGGACAACCCGAAGATGATGCTGTGGATGGCGCGAGATCTCCTGCGCCTGTGAGGAAGGCGCCCAGGCGCTCGCTGTCTCCCGGCTCCATGATCGCCGCGCCCTCGAGCCACCCCAGGGCGCGGTCCGTGCCGATCAAGGGCACCCCACCGCGCGCCGCGGCCTCGGTCTCGCGGGCGAACGTCTCGACCCACGCCGGCGCCACGACGGCGCGTATCGGAGGTGGCGGCCCCTCGTAGCTGCGCAGCCGCGGGTGCTCCCGGTAGCCAGGACCCCGCCGGGCCCAGAGCACCAGGTCGTCAGTCTGGGCGATCGCCGCGAGCGCGACCTCGAGCCCGTGACGTGACGCACTGGTCCCCGCGAGGAGCACGTCGCGGCTGCGCGGGTCGAAGGTCAGCGGCACCGCGCGCGACGGCAGGGGCAGCACGCCCAGGCGCTCACTCGCCACCCCGCGTTTGCGCAGCGCCTTCCGGGCGAACCGGCTCGTCACCAGCACTCTGCGCGCCAGCACGTGCTCCGCCTCCTGGCGCACGAGGAGGTGCCGCGGGGCCCGGTAGTTCTTCAAGAAGGTCGCGAAGGGCAGCTGCTCCGCGGCCGCGTCGAGCCCGGCGTGCAGCGCGCGGAAGCTCGGGAGGTCCTGCAGCAACACGCCCTCGGCGCGCGTCTTCGCGAAGGTGCGCTGCGCGGCGAGCGACGGCGCGAACACCTGCGTCACCTGCTTCGGAACCCACGCGGCGACGAGGGCATCGAGGGCCACCCGCGCGTGCAGCGTGAACGCGAGGTCCGCGCCGCTGCCCAGGGCCACGGCGGCGCGCTGGGCCAACGCCCGGGCCGCGAACCAGCCGGGCAACGCGACGTGTCGCACCGACGCGAGCGCGTTCCGGGGGAACAGCGAGGCCAGCGCACCGGGCACGGCCCAGGGCGCGATCACCAGCACCTCCTCACCCGAGAGGGTGTCGAGCAACGGCCGCAGCCAGGGCGCGGGCTCGGGGGCGATGATCAGCTTCACGCCGGCACCTCGACCTTCGCGTGGCACGAGGTCTCGTTGCAGGTCAGGCAGTTTCGCCGCTGCTTCTCTTCCGTGAGCATGCGCGTGCGGTTGACCGCCACCACTTCGCTCGCGCCCGTGGCGGTACGGCGCACGATGCGGTTGTGCCGGATGCGCCCGTCGTCCTCCTGGGTGACGCGCTCGTCGAGGGCCTCGAGCTCGAACTTCTCGGCCAGCGGCGCGGTGGAGGTCACGGTGACGATCAACGCCTCGTCGCGGACGATTGCCCCCAGCCGCATCAGGCGATCGCGCGGCTCGAAGCGCAGGTCGATGTACGGCCACAACACCGTGGCGTCGATGCCCCACGGCACCCCGGGCGGCGGCTCGATGGCCTGCATCGAATGTCCGTGCCGCTCGTGAATCGTCATCCCCGAGAACAGCGCCGCCTGGAAGAGCGCCCGCGCCATCAGGCACAGCCCACCGCCGATCGCCGGCACGATGCAGCCCCCCGCGAGCTCCATGCCGTGGCGATAGCCGCGCGCCTGCGTGACGCGGCCCAGCGCCCGCCAGAACGAGAAGGGGTGGTTGGGGCCGATCAGCAGGCCGTCGAAGGAGGGCGCTGCGAGCGCGAGGTTGTGCTTCTTGCCCGCCTCGAACACCGGGTGCGCCTCGGGCCGGTGCAGGGGAATGCGCGCCGAGTACACGAGGTGGGGCAGGGGCCTCGGCTCGAGCACCGGCTCGGGGAAGGCGTCGGACCGTGTCCACCAGCCCACGAGTCGCTGGCCCTTGCGGGCGGCCATCTTCAGGCGGCGTGTCCACAGGGCCGCGGGGGTGGCGTCACGAAGCGTCGGTTCACCGGTCATGCACGCCGGCAGAGCAACCCCGGTGCCAGCGGCTCAGCGCTTGATGAAGATGTGCCGCAGATCGAGCACCAGTCCCGGGACGGCCGACGACTCCACCGCGGAGAGGTCGCTGAGCTTCTTCACGCTGCGGTAGCGGGACGCGGTCGGCGACCGGTGCACCACGAGCGCCTTCTTCTTCACGTCGAGGACCCAGTATTCGGGCACGCGCGCGCGGGCGTAGACCCCGGCCTTCTGCTCCAGGTCGAACGAGATGCTCGAGTCAGAGACCTCGACCACGAGCACGGCCTTGTCGGGCATGTCGTCTTCGGGCTGCTCGTCGGCCCTGAAGATCGTGAAGTCGGGCTGCGGCTGGCTGTCTTCCTCAGCGGCGAACGGGAGCTGACAGCGGAACGTGAAGCCTTCAGGCAGCGTGCGGGCGAGCGCGAGGTTGAGGTGCTGAATCGGCCGCGCGTGCGGTTCCAACATCGGCGCCATGACGTAGATCTCCCCCTCGATCAGCTCCACCCGCTCGTCCCCGAAGATCCCCGCACGGTCCATGTCCCTGAACCGGTCGCGAGAGTAGTGAAGGCGCGCTGGGGGCGCCTCTCGCGGCCGTGGAGGACTCGGTCTGTGCGTCGCTTCCATGGCCCTCATCCTTTCACGGCGCGATCGATGGCCGCAACGAGCGCCCCGGGCGCCGCGAGCATCGCGTCATGCCCCGCATCGAGCTGCACCACGTCGAGCCCCAGCGTCTTCGCGCGCTCGGCCGTCGGCCCGAAGCCCGCGTACTTCGCGCAGCGCAGGTACGTCCTGGGCACCGCCTTCCACGCGGCCTCGTCGAACTGAACCTTCGCCTCGAACGTCGCCAGCGGGTGGGGTGTCAGCCGCGCGTCGACGGCCTTCGCCTGCTTCTCGTCGAGCACGCCCATGGCCTTCGCCGACAACATCGGAGGCACGCTCAAGCCCCCGGCCGCCTTCTCTTTCCAGTGATCCCCGTACGCCTTCTTCATCAGGTCGAAGCCCGACTGCCCCACGGCCGGCAGGAACGCGTCGAGGTACACCAGGCGCTCGAGCTTCTTCCCCAGCGGGTCGACGGCCTGCGTGATGACCAGCCCCGCGTAACTGTGGCCCACGAGCACCACGCGATCGAACTGCGCGGCCGCCTCGACCACGTCAGCGACATGGGTGGCCAGCGTGGTCTGCGCGTTCAATTCCTTTTCCCGCTCGGCCAGCCCCGTCAGCGTCGGAGCCACGGCGACGTGACCCAGCGCCGCGAGCCCCTTCACCACCGCGTCCCAGCACCACCCCCCGTGCCACGCGCCGTGCACCAACACGATGCCGTGCGAAGTCCCCGCCGCCCGAACCACGCTCGCCGCCAACCCCGCGACCAGCACTTCCCGTCGATTCAGGCCGCTCATGACCGCTACTTCTCAGGCTGAACTGCCGTTTTCAAACTTCCGTGACGCCCGGATGACTCAATGTGAATCTGTCAAACGCTCGGATTGCTTCACGAAGCGGTGTTAACTTTACAAGATTTACAAGTGCCGCCTGATTTTCAGTCTAACGCGGCTTGTCATGAGTGTGAAGGCTGTCTACTTTGGTCCTTGTTCAAGGTGGTTATGAGCTTTTCTGGTTTACCGGGAGCGCACATGGGTCTCGTTAATGGCATCGAGTTGACCGGGCGTTCCTCAGAGCTGCTGGGGGCGTCGGTGCAGGAATTCCTCGTGGCCCTGGAGCGCCGGTTTGGCGAGCGCCGCCGCGAGTTGTTGGCAAAGCGGAAAACCCGCAAGGGCTTCGACTTCCTCCCCGAGACCGCCTCGGTGCGTGCGGGTGAATGGCGCGTGGCCCCGGTGCCCGAGGTGCTCGCCGATCGCCGCGTGGAGATCACCGGCCCCACCGACGCGAAGATGGTGATCAACGCGCTCAACTCCGGCGCCAACGTGTTCATGGCCGACTGCGAAGACTCCCTCGCGCCGTCCTGGGAAAACGTCATCGCCGGCCAGGAGTCGCTCTACCGCGCCGTGCGCCGCACGCTCACCTTCACCAGCCCCGAGGGCAAGGCCTACGCCCTCAACGAGAAGACCGCGCTGCTCTTCGTGCGGCCCCGCGGCTGGCACCTCGAAGAAGCGCACGTGAAGGTCGACGGCAAGGCCATGGGCGGCGGCCTCTTCGACTTCGGCGTCTTCTTCTTCCACAACGCGAAGGAGCAGCTCGCGCGCGGCGTGGGCCCCTTCTTCTACCTGCCCAAGCTCGAGAGCCACCTCGAGGCGCGGCTGTGGAACGACGTGTTCGACTTCGCCCAGGACACCCTGGGCATCAAGCGCGGCACCATCAAGGCCACGGTGCTCATCGAGACCCTGCCCGCGGCCTTCGAGATGGACGAGATCCTCTACGAGCTGCGCGAGCACTCGGCGGGCCTCAACTGCGGCCGGTGGGACTACATCTTCAGCTTCATCAAGAAGCAGCCCGACCTGGTGCTCCCCGACCGCTCGCAGCTCACGATGGACAAGGGGTTCCTGCGCGCCTACGCCCAGAAGCTCATCCAGACCTGCCACCGCCGCGGCGCCTTCGCCATGGGCGGCATGGCCGCGCAGATCCCCATCAAGGACGACGCCGCCGCCAACGAGGCCGCCATGGCCCGCGTGCGCGCCGACAAGGAACGCGAAGCGAAGGACGGCCACGACGGCACCTGGGTCGCGCACCCCGGCCTCGTCCCCGTGGCCCGCGCCATCTTCGACGCCCACGTCAAGGGCCAGAACCAGCTCTCGGTGCTGCGCAACGACGTCTCCATCACCCGGGAAGACCTGCTGCGCGTGCCCGAAGGCACCAACACCGAAGACGGCCTGCGCCACAACGTGCGCGTCGGCGTGCGCTACCTCGAGGCGTGGCTGCGAGGGCAGGGCTGCGTGCCCCTCTTCAACCTGATGGAAGACGCGGCCACCGCGGAGATCAGCCGCGCCCAGGTCTGGCAGCAGGTGCGCCACGGCCGCATCACCGTCGCCAAGCTCGACCAGGTGATCCGCGAAGAACTCGCCGACGCGAAGGGCGGCAAGTTCGACGAGGCCATGGCGCTCTTCCGCGCGCTCTCCACCTCGGACCAGTTCGAAGAGTTCCTCACCTTGCCGGCGTACCAGTGGCTGTTGGCAGCTGAAGCGAAGTCCTAGTCCCCCCCACCCATCCCGGTGACCCCGACGCGTCCTCGAAGAAGAGGCCGCGAACGGCACCGGCTCGTCCGCAGCACCACCCCCGAAGAGGAGCGCGTCATGACTGAACGAGCGAAGACGATGAACCTGACCACGGGCGATCTCCACGCGAAGCGCTTCGAAGGCATCGAGCGGCCCTACAGCAAGGCCGATGTCGAGAAGCTCCGCGGGTCGATCAAGATCGAGCACACCCTCGCGCGCCTCGGCGCCATGCGCCTGTGGGAGCTGCTGCACACCCGGGAATACGTGAACACCCTGGGCGCGATGACCGGCGGCCAGGCGGTGCAGATGGTCCGCGCGGGCCTCGAGGCGCTCTACATCTCGGGCTGGCAGGTCGCCGCCGACGCGAACACCGCCGGCCAGATGTACCCCGACCAGTCGCTGTACCCGGTCGACTCGGTGCCCAACCTCGTGCGCCGCATCAACGCCTCGCTGCGCCGCGCCGACCAGGTCGACCACGCCGAGGGCAAGCGCGACCGCCACTGGCTGGTGCCCATGGTCGCCGACGCCGAGGCCGGCTTCGGCGGCTCCCTCAACGCCTTCGAGCTGATGAAGGCGATGATCGAGGCGGGCGCCGCCGGCGTTCACTTCGAAGACCAGCTCGCCAGCGAGAAGAAGTGCGGCCACATGGGAGGCAAGGTGCTGGTGCCGACCTCGCAGTTCATCCGCACCCTCGTCGCCGCGCGCCTCGCCGCCGACGTCTCCGACGTGCCCACCCTGGTCATCGCGCGCACCGACGCCCAGTCGGCCCGGCTCATCACCTCCGACGTCGACGAGCGCGACCGGCCGTTCGTCGCCGGCAAGGAGCGCACCCCCGAGGGCTTCTTCCGCCTCAAGGGCAACGGCGACGACTTCGCCATCGCCCGCGGCCTCGCCTACGCGCCCTACGCCGACCTCCTCTGGTGCGAGACCAGCACCCCCGACCTGAAGCAGGCCCGGCGCTTCGCCGACGCGATCCACGCGAAGTTCCCCAACAAGATGCTCGCGTACAACTGCTCGCCGTCGTTCAACTGGAAGAAGAACCTGGACGACCAGACCATCGCCCGCTTCCAGCAGGAGATCGGCGCCATGGGCTACAAGTACCAGTTCGTCACGCTCGCCGGCTTCCACTCGCTCAACCACGGCATGTTCGAGCTCGCCTCGCAGTACCGCGAGGCCGGCATGGCCGCCTACAGCCAGCTGCAGCAGGCGGAGTTCGCCTCCGAGGCCCACGGCTACACCGCCACCCGGCACCAGCGCGAAGTCGGCACCGGCTACTTCGACCAGGTCTCCGAGGTGATCTCCGGTGGCCTGTCGTCGACCAAGGCGCTCTCCGGTTCGACCGAAGAGCACCAGTTCTAAGGGCTCAAATCCCGCGCTGGACGCGCTCGAAGGCCTGGCGGAACACGCGGGCCTCCTGCGCACCCTGGATGGCGAACTTGTTGCCCACGATGAAGGTGGGCACCGCGCTGATGCCCAGCTCGGCGGCCGCCGCGAGGCCCGCTTCCATCTCGGCCTTCCACGTCCCGGCTTCGACCTCGGCGCGCATCTGCTTCGCGTCGAGGCCGGCCGCCGTCGCCACCGCGCTGAGCACCGCCCAGTCGTGGATGTCGTCGGCGTGCGACCAGTAGCGCTCGAGCACGCCGTGGTGGAACTCCTGGAGCTTGCCCTGGCTGCGCGCGTACTCCGTGCACATGTGCGCGCGCCGGGTGCTCGGCACCACGTCCCGGGGCTTGATGGTCAGCCCCAGCGCCCGCGCTCGAAGGAAGAGCGGGTTGTCCGGGTTGGCCATGAACGCCTTGATGTGCGCCGGCAGCTCGCTGCCTTCTTCAGGCGTGTCGGGGCGCAACAGGTACGGGCGCCAGTCGATGACGAACTCAAAATCCTTCTTCAGCGTGTCGACCTCGCCGAGGCCGATGTAACACCACGGTCAAACGAAGTCGGACCAGACGGTCAGCGTGATCGGGTTCATGACCCTCCCGTCCCATTCCCCGGGCGCGCTGGCAAGGCTGGTCTCCTCGATTTTCCCCATGCCTTGGGGGGGGCCGGCGGGTAGCGTCCGCGCCACTCATGGCCATCGCTCGTTCGAAGAAGAAGGCGAAGTCCGGCAGCAAGGCGAAGTCGAAGGCGAAGCAGGTCGCGCCGAAGAAGGTCGTCAAGAAGCCTGCCCCGAAGAAGAAGGCGGCGCCGAAGGTGAAGAAGCCCGCGCCGAAGGCCACCAAGCCCGCGCCGAAGAAGGTGGCCCCGAAGGCGAAGAAGCCCGCGCCGAAGAAGGTCGCCGTCAAGGCCCCCGCGCCGCAGGTCTCGCCCGCGGTCGGTCGCGCGCTCGCCCAGGCCGACGTCGAGGGGCTGATGAACCGCCTGCCGCCCCCCGTGCAGCCCGTGGTCAAGACGCTGCGCAAGCTGGTCCTCGAGGCCGCGCCCGAGGCCTCCGAAGTGCTCGAAGACGGCTCGCCCGCGTACTTCGCCAACGGGGTCTTCGCCCGCATCGAGCCCCGCGAGCGCGAGGTCCTGGTGCGCTTCCTCAAGGGCGACCAGCTCCCCTCGGCCAGCGAGCTCACCGGCGACGCCATCACCCTGACCTCGGTCGCGGAGCTGAAGGACTCGGTGCTCCGCAAGCTGGTGCGCGAGGCCGTGATGCTCAACCTGTCGATGCCGAAGCCGACCTGAGCGCCGCGGTGCAGATCGACGCGCTGATCTTCGATCTCGACGGCACGCTCGCCGACTCGATCATCGACATCGCCTCGGCGACCAACGTGGTGCTCGCAGAGCTGGGGCTCCCGCCGCACTCGACGGAGGCCTACAAGGCCTTCGTGGGCGAGGGCGCCGAGCACCTGGTGCGGCGGGCCGTCCGCGCGGCCCAGCGGCTCGACTGGCACGTGGTCGATGACGCCGCCTTGCCCGCCCCCGTCGCGGTGCTCGCCGAGTCCTACCGCGTCCACTACGGCGCGCTCGAGCACAGCGGCTCGGCTCCCTACCCGGGCATCGATCGCATGCTCGACGGCGTGGTGGCCAGCGGCCGGCGCATGGCCGTGCTCTCCAACAAGCGCGACGACTTCACCCGGCACCTCGTGCAGCACGCCTTCGGGCGCTGGCCCTTCGTCGACGTGCGGGGTGAGCGCGACGGCGTGCCCCGCAAGCCCGACCCTACCGCCGCCCTCGAACTGGCGCAGGTGCTGGGCGTGCCCCCGGCGCGCATTGGCTTCGTCGGTGACACGCCCGTCGACGTGGGCACCGCCCTGGGCGCGGGGATGATCTCCATCGGCGTGCTGTGGGGCTTTCGTACCCGCGAGGAGCTGACGAAGGCCGGCGCCCAGGTGCTCCTCGAGCGCCCCGAAGACCTGCTCGCCCTCTTGCGCTGAGCAGATCAGACCCGCTAGACGGCCCGCTCTTTTTCAAAAAGGGGGACCATGCGGTCACTGCATTCCATCGGGCTGGTGTTGGTGTCGTTGGTCGCCGGCTGCGCGCGCGAGGCGACCTTCCAGGTCCGGCAGAGCGTCGAGCAGCTCCACGTCACCCACGCGACGCCGGGGCAGGACCTGGTGGTCGTCGACGCCGCGGGGAAGACGGTGGCCACGGGCACGGCCGACGCCCTGGGTAGCTTCGTGTTTCGCGCGCTGAAGCCCGGCGCCGGGTACCTGGTGAAGACCGCAGGGGCCCGACCGGAGCAGAGCCCGCCGCTGACCGTGATGTCGGTCGAGTCGAGCAAGCCCAGCTCCGAGAGCTACGCGAAGCAGGAGCTCAAGGCCGGCTTCAATTACCTCACGATGCGCGACGGCACGACGCTCTCGGCCTGGGTGACCTTGCCGCGCGGCCGGGGCCCGTTCCCCACGGTGGTGAACTACTCGGGCTACGACGCCTCGCGGCCGCAGAAGCCCAACCCCGACTTCGCCTTCCTCTGCGACGACTTCCCGGTGATGTGCACGCCGCCCACCGACGCCTCGTCGCTGCTCGCCGGCATGTTCGGCTACGCGACGGTGAGCGTGAACATGCGCGGCACGGGCTGCTCCGGCGGTGCCTACGACTACTTCGAGAAGCTGCAGCTGCTCGACGGCTACGACGTGATCGAGATCGTCGCGGCCCAGGCCTGGGCCTTCGAGCACAAGGTCGGCATGGTGGGCCTCTCGTACCCGGGCATCTCGCAGCTCTTCGTCGCCTCCGAGGCCCCGCCCAGCCTCGCGGCCATCGCCCCCATGTCGGTCATTGCCAGCACCGACACCACGCTGCTGCCCGGCGGCATCTTGAACGACGGCTTCGCCCTCTCGTGGGTGCACAACGTGCTGAGCAAGGCGGTGCCCTTCGGCCAGGGGTGGGAACAGAAGCAGGTCGACGCGGGTGACACCGTCTGCGGCGAGAACCAGCTGCTCCACGGCCAGCTCATCGACAACGTCGCCCAGGCGCGGAAGATCGTCTTCTACGATCCCTCCGAGCACGACCGGTACAACCCCACGACCTTCGTCGACCACGTGCAGGTGCCGGTGTTCCTCACCGGCTCCTGGCAGGACGAGCAGACGGGGCCGTACTTCTTCCTGCTCTTCGACCGCTTCGTGAACGCGCCCGCCCTGCGCATGACCGCCACCAACGGCGTGCACATCGACGGCTTCGGGCCGCAGGTGATCATGGAGTGGCAGAGCTTCCTCGAGCTCTTCGTCGCCCGGCGCAAGCCGCTGGACCCGGTCAAGGTGCGCAACATCTCGCCGCTGCTCTACACCGCGTTCTTCAACGCCCCGCTGTCCCTCCCTCCTTCGCGGTTCTCGAGCTACGCCACGTACGAAGAGGCCCTCGCGGCGTGGAAGGCCGAACCTCCGCTGCACGTGCTCTTCGAGAACGGCGCCGGCGTGGCCAACGAGCTGGGCGCGCCCGAGTCCACCTTCGAGCACCGCTTCACCGCGTGGCCTCCGCCCGAGACTCGAGGCCTCGAGTTGCACCTGCAGCGCGGCGCGAAGCTGGCCCCCGGCGCGCCCACCGAGCCCAGCGCCTCGAGCACCTTCACCCTCGACCCCGTGGCCGGCGGGACCGGCGTGCTCGCGGCCGATGGCGACGTCTGGGCGAAGCTGCCCCACTACGACTGGAAGCAGCCGGCCCCGGGCCAGGCCGCGGTCTTCGAGAGCGAGCCCTTCACCACCGACACCGCGCTCCTGGGCACCGCGAGCGTCGACCTCTGGCTCAAGTCCCCGGTCGACGACGCCGATCTCGAGGTCACCCTCTCGGAGGTGCGCCCCGACGGGCAGGAGATGTACATCCAGTCCGGGTGGCTGCGGGCCAGTCACCGGTTGCCGGGGCCGCAGGCCACGACGCTGTGGCCGGCCCAGACGCTGCGCGAAGACGCGTGGTCGCCGCTGCCGCTCAACGAGTGGGTGCAGGTACGGGTGGGCACCGCGGGCTTCGCTCATGCGCTGCGCGTGGGCTCGCGGGTGCGGGTGAGCATCGACACGCCCGGCGGCGTGCGCGCTGACTGGCGGTTCGCCCTCAAGACCTTCCCCTCGGCGGTGACCTACGCCATCGGCCACGACGCGATGCACCCCTCGAAGGTGGTGCTCCCGCGGCTGCAGGGGGTCGCGGTGCCGACCCAGGCGCCGCCGTGCCCCTCGCTGCGGGGACAGCCGTGCCGTCCTTCCGTCGCGCCGAGCAACGTCGAACTCTGAGCCGCCGTTGGTGGAGCGGGTGGGGTGCGCCCGAGGCCCCGCCCGGGAGCCGTCGCGCGGGGTAGCATCGCTGCCGTGACCAAAGCGCGCCTCGGGTTGGGATGCCTCGGCCTCGTTCTCGGAGCGCTCGCCGGCGCGTTGCTGGGTGGCTTCTCGGCCTACGCCCTGGCCAGCGCCCTCACGAAGAGCCGGGAGACGCAGGCGTACCTCACGGTGCTGATCGTTCCCTCAGTCGCGCTGCTCGGCGGGCTCACCCTCGCCGCCACGCTCGCGCTGATCCCCGTCAAGCGCGGGCCGCTCGTCCCCGTGGCCGCGGTGGGCTGGGCGCTGGTGTTCGGCGTGCTGGTGATGGGCGTGCTCTGGAACCACACCTCGCGGCCCGCGCAGCTTCGCGTGCAGAACGAAACCGCGCTGCCCTTCCGCAACCTCTTCGTCGGCGGCGACTTCCGCCGCAGCACCCGGCTCGGCGAGCTCGAGCCCGGGGCGACCAGCCGGTCCGTCGCCGTCGATCTCGATGAACCCGGCACCTTCGACGCGCTGGAAGGCCTGGCGGGCAGCGGCTACGTGCGCCACCGCTTGACCCCGGCCGAAGCCTCCGTCGTGCGCGGCAGCGAGCTGCGCTGGATCGTCCGCGGCGTGGACGGGGCGCTGTCCTACGAGTTCGTCCCCGCGCCCTGACCGCTCCTTCGCTTCGATCCCTGCTGCTTCAGCCGCTGGTCGAGCGGTTGGGGTGCTCTTCCCACTCCCAGTCGTTCCACCACTCGCGCTCCAGCCCGCGGCAGTTCACGCCATAGGAGCTGCAGATGATGCAGCCTTCGCCGCGCATCACGCCGCGATCGTCGAAGTTCGGGTACTGCGTGGCGAGGCGCTCGCCCTGCACCCGGGCCGCGGCCTCGAGCTCGGTCATGGGCCGTGACGGCAGCTCCTTGACGTGGTGCCGCGCCAGCCGCATCTCGCTCTCGGAAAACAGCACCGAGTTCTCCGCGTCGATGTGTGTCCACAGGCCGCGCGAATAGGTGGTGGCGTGGGCCCGCAGCGCCGGGTCGGTGCTCCCCGCCCTGAGCAACGGCTCGAGCAGGTCGAGCACCGCGGCGAGGCGATGGTGGTCTTCCTTCAAGGCGAACATCGGCCCACGATCGAGCGGCAACTCGGCCACGGTGTGCAGCGCGGCGAACAGCGAGTCCTCTTCCCGGGCGTGGTGAAAGTCACCGGCCACCTTGCGGAAGAACTCGAAGAACAGCGGGCCTTCGCTCGCTTCGCCTTCACCCTTCATTCGCAGCTCGACCCAGCTGCGAAAGGACCCCAGCACCCGGTCGATCAACGTGTGTTCTTCGTGGAGTTCGTCGATGAGCTTCATGGTTACTGGCAGCAGTCCGCGTCGCAGGAAGACACCGCGCCCGAGTAGGGGCTGTTGTTGCCGGTGCCCCAGTTGCTCTGGCTGATCCACACGCAGTCGTTGCCGTCGCGCACGCAGCCCGCGCACCGGCTGCCCTTCTGGTTCCCGCCACCGCCGCGGTTGGTGTTGCCACCCTGGGCCTGCTGAATCGCCTGCAGCTGCGCCGCGACGATGATCATCACCGCGCGCTGGCAATCGAGCAGGTTGTAGACGCCCAACTGGTACGCATTCGCGCCCGAGGCGTAGCAGCCCAGCAGGCAGGTGTTGGTGTTCTGCTGCCCCTGGAGCTTCGCGCACGAAAGGTAGTGCTTACACGCCGACTCGCACGTCCCGGGGACGAACTGTGGCGCGGCCTCCGCCGGCTTGCCCTTTGGCGTCACCGCTGCAGGCTCTGTTGGCGCCGCCGTCGCCCCTTTCGCACCCGAGCGCTTGAGCGTGATGGGCGCGTCGAGCACCACCGAGGCGAGGGTCATCGAGTCCTTGCCCACCGCGGACATCGTGTAGGCGATGGTGTCGCCGTCCTGGGTGATCATCAGGGCGTTGCCCGCGAGCTTCCACTTGAGCGGCTCGGGGGGAACCATGGGCCCGTCGGAGATCGTCCCCGCGCCCGAGGCCTCGAGCACCAGGGTGATGCCGTTGCCTTCCCAGCGACCCGGGAGGTTCGGCGCAGCGGCAGTCAACAGCGCGAGGCTGAGTGCGAGCATGGTGACTCAATTGCACAGGCCAGAGCGCCGCGCGACAGGCGCAGTCGTCGAGATCGAGGAGGTGCTTGAAGGGCTTCCAGGTGCCGCGCCGAGCTGTTCTCGCCGGTGGCCAGGGTCAGCGCGGTGAGGTGGGCGTCAATCCGGCTGGCGGGGACGCAAACTCCCCGCGCGTCGATGCAGGCGCTGCGGGCTGCGGCCCCGTCTTCACGCCCTTGATCAGCAGCCAGAGCCCCGCCAGCAGCTCGAAGAGAATGCTCGGCGCGAAGAGGGCGAGGCTCATCGTGGTGACCGCGGTCTGGCCGCGCACGGACACAAGGAGGCTGAGGAAGGACTGGATGAAGATGAGCGCATACGCGAACACCCCCAGCCCCGACAGCGCTCGCGGCACGTACCGCGACTTGAAGAGCAGGGAGAAGAACAGGATCGAGTCGAGGCCCAGAAAGGCCATGGTGATGGCGGAGCCCGTGCTGCGCACGGTGAGGAACCGCCCGAGGCTCTCTTCGAGTGGACTGGCCGAGCCGTCGAGCATCTGCAACGAGAGGAAGGCCGCGAGCACCAGCGACGCCGCGAGCGTCGCCTCCGCGAGCTTCAAGTTCAGGGCGAGCAGGGCGAGGTTCCGGTTCACCTGCTCCAACAGCGTGCACAGCGCGAAGCCGAGGACGATCCCGCAGACGGCGAAGATCAGCTCGTTGGCGAGCCCGAGGCGGAAGAGCAACTCCTCGGCGCGGACGTTGGCGATCGTCTTCCCCGCGTCCCCGGCCACCACGATCTTCGAGTCCACGAGGATCCAGTTCAGCGTCCAGCCGATGACGATGATCAGGAAGGCGACGCCTGCGATTCTCGCGGCGGTGCGTTGCGACGCTTCGGTCGGTTGACTGGGCATGGGTCCCCCGTTCGGCCCCGGGAGGCGATGCATCAGACACGCCAGCTGCGCCTCCCCTCAGGAGGCTCGGGCGGGCACGCAGGTGCTGCGCTGCGCTCTCGGGTCTGCGTGCGCCAGACCCTCGCCATTCGTTTCGCCTGCTTCCGAGCCTGTCGGCCCCCCGTGCTAGGAGGCTCCACCGATGGAACCACGCTGGGTACTGCCTCCTGAACGCGCCGAACTCGCGCAGACCGAACTCGACGATGCCACGCGCCTCGTTGCCGCCGAGCTGTCGCTGCACCCCGTCGCCGCGCGAGTGCTCGTCAGCCGTGGCTACCGCACCCCCGCCGACGCCACGAAGTTCCTCTCCGACGCGCTGTCCGAGCTGCCCGACCCCTTCACCATGAAGGGGCTCCCCGCGGCCGTCGACCGCATCGTGCGCGCCATCGACACCAGGCAATCGGTCACCCTCTACGGCGACTACGACGTCGACGGCGTGTCCTCGACCGCGCTGCTCACCACCTTCCTGCGGCAGCTGGGCTTCGAGGTACGCACGTACATTCCGCACCGCCTCGAGGAAGGCTACGGCCTCAACCGCGCCGCCATCGAGCGCCTGGCCCACGAGGGCACCCAGCTCCTCGTCACGCTCGACTGCGGCATCACCTCGCACGCGGAGATCGTCCGCGCCAACGAGCTGGGCATGGACGTGGTGGTGGTCGATCACCACGCGGTGCCCGAGGTCATGCCGCCCGCGGTCGCCGTGCTCAACCCGCTCCAGCCCGGCTGCGGCTACACCACCAAGTGGCTCTGCGCGGGTGGGGTGACCTTCAACTTGTGCATGGGCCTGCGCAAGGTGCTGCGCGATCGCGGCTTCTTCGCCGGCAAGCAGGAACCGAACCTGAAGCAGCTGCTCGACCTCGTCGCCCTGGCGACCGTGGCCGACGTGGTGCCCCTGACCGGCGCCAACCGCGTGCTGGTGACCCACGGCCTCAAGGAGCTCACCGCCGGCCGCCGCCCCGGCGTGCGCGCCCTCAAGGACGTCGCCGAGGTCGGGCAAGACGAGATCACCGCGGGCACCGTGGGCTTCCGCCTCGGGCCCCGCATCAACGCCGCCGGCCGCCTCGACGACGCGTCCGTGGGCCTGCAGTGCCTGCTCGCGCCCGACTACGAGACCGCGCTCCCGCTCGCCCGCGCGCTGGACTCAGCGAACGCCGAACGGCAGCAGATCGAGCGCGCCATGCTCAACTCGGCCATCGAGCAGGCCGAGGCCGCGGTGAAGCGCGGCGCCCGGGGCCTCGTCTTGTGGTCCCCCGACTGGCACCCCGGCGTGGTGGGTATCGTCGCCTCGCGCATCGTCGAGCGCTTCCACCGGCCCACCATCCTCATCGGGGTGCACGAAGGCGTGGGCAAGGGCTCCGCGCGCAGCATCGAGGGCTTCCACCTCTACGACGCCATCAAGTCCATCTCCCACATGCTCTCGCGCTTCGGTGGCCACAAGGCCGCCGCCGGCCTGTCCATCGACCCCGCGCGCATCCCCGAGTTCACCGCCGCCTTCGAGGCCGTGGCCCTGGCCCAGCTCGACGAGTCCGCGCTCGTGCCGCGCTGCCGCATCGACGCGGTGGTGGCCACCGGTGAGCTCGACGAGAAGACCGTGAGCGCGCTGCTCCGCCTGGCGCCCTTCGGCATGGGCAACCCCGAGCCCGTCCTCGCGCTGCGTGAGCAACTCACCCGCCCGCGCGTGCTGCAGAACAAGACCCCCGGCGAGCCGGGGCACTTGAAGCTGGCCATCGAGTCGTCGCCGCAGTTCGACGTGATCGGCTTTCGCCAGGGCGACAAGGTGGGCCTCACCGACGGCCCGGTCGATCTCGCCTTCAAGCTGAGCATCGACGAGTTCCGCGGCCAGAAGCGGCTCTCGCTCAAGCTGACGTCGCTGCGCTCCAGCCTGGCTTAGAAGATCATCCCCAGGCCGCCACCGATGTACATGTCGTGCATGTACCCGCGGATGAAGCGGGTCAGCTCGATGCGGAACTGGATGCGCACCGAGCCGTCACCCACCACCGCCGGGCGCCCGCGCAACCCGATGCCGTACTGGAAGAGGAACTTGGTCCCCCCCAGGGTGACCGTGTTCGCGTCGATCTTCGTCACGCTGTACGAGTAGTCGAAGCCCAGGCCCGCCTGGAGGTAGGCCGACATCACCGACTTACCCAGGGGCAGGGCGAAGGCCGGCGCCAGCGTGAAGTCGTGCAGGTGCGTGTCCACGTTGACCTGCGTGGTGCCTTCCTTGCTCGCGGCGTAGGTCCACGTGACGTCCATGAAGAACATCTCGCGCAGGTACTCATCGGGGATGAGGCGCCCGAACTCCCAGGTGAAGCGCGCGCCGAAGTAGTAGCGCGGGTCCACGCCGGACTTCGACGAGTCGAGCAGCGCCACGCCCGAGAGCAGCTCGAAGCCCACGCCCACGTTCGGGTCGTCCACCGAGGCCAGGCTCTCTTCGCCGGCCTTCTCTTCTTCGTCCTCCTCGCGGATCTCTTCGGCCGCGCGCTTCTTCTTGCCCTTGCGCGGCTTGACGGTGTTCTGGTTCGACGAGGTGTCGTCGTCGTAGGGAATGGGGGCGTCGTCGTCGCTCTGCGCGAAGCCCGTCATCGAGACGGTGAGGCACACGGCCAGGAGAGTACGGATCACGGTTGGTCCAACTTGGGGCAAGTGTTTTCACGGGCTGACGTGCCCGGGCAGTGGGGCATCGACGCGACGCCGTCGATCATGCAGGGCCACTGACCGCACCGCAGCTGCAGGCGCGTCGAGAACTCATTGCACACCCGCTTCTTGAGCTCCGGGTCAGTGACGTGGGCGGCGATGATGTCCACCACGTTCTCTGGCGTGAACTTGGTCGCCCCCAGCTTCGCGTCGGTCTCGCTGTTCTCGATCAGCTGGCGGATGCCCGGCGTCATGGCTGAGTCATCGTCGTAGGCCTTGATCAGCGCCCGCTGCAGATCCTGCCGCTTGCCGCTCTTCTCGCCTGCGAAGTACAGCGAGGCCGCCACCAGGCTACCCACCTTGTACATGTTGGGCGAGCTGACCCACGCCGTCTGGTCTGCGTTCTGGAAGGCGGTGCGCAGGTCGTTGTCCATGCACGCGTCAGCCTTCGCCACGTTGCGGAAAGCCACGGTGCGCTCGTCGGAGATCGAGTCGCCCAGGAAGCCCGGGCGGCACTGGGCGTCCTCCCCGCAGGTCACCGAGAAGCCGTGGTAGTCCGCGAGGCCCTCATCGAGCGACTTGAGCCAGTTGAAGGCCTGGAGGCTCCACACCCCCAGCGCGGTAGGCACGCCCGCATCGCGCAGCGCCTTGAAGTTGAAGACCCTGTGCGCGACCTCGTGCCCCACCACTCCAATGTTCATGGAGAATGGCACGAGCTGCTGCGTTTGGAACGGCGTCACCACGAAGCTCTTGACGAACGAGAGGTACAAGGCGTTGTCGAGCAGCGACGTCGCCGAGTTCAGCTTCACGTCGGCCCAGTACTGCACCCGCATGGGACGCAGTTCCTTCGGGTCGACGCCAGCGTAGACGTCCACGAAGTACAGGTAGGCGCGCTCGAAGTTGTAATAGGTCGAGACCATGTTCCAGGTGTGGAAATCGGCGGGCCACAGCACCCCCGATCGCTCCACGTAGTGGCCGCGCACGTCGCCACCCTTGTCCTTCATGATGACCTCGTAGCGCTGGTCGTCGCTCATGTTCTGCAGCCCACCGTTGAGCTGCTGCGTCGGATCGTTGGGGTCGACCACCACCCGAGTGCTGCCGACGAATTCCACCCACGGCCCCTTGAGCGTCGTCACGTTGGTGACGGAGGTCAGCTCTATCTCCTTGGTCGTCAGCGCCCCCGTGACGCTGGGGAGCATCGCCATCACCTTCACCGGGGCCTTCGGGTTCGGGCCACACGCAGCCATGAGCGCGAGTAACCCGAGGGCAATCAGTCGGGACATGAATGGCGTTGTACTACGGAATTTCTGCTAACGAGCCGCCTCCATGAGCGAGTTCATCAGCAAGGTGAAGCGCACCCACTCGTGTGGTGCTCTGCGGGCCAGTCACATCAAGTCGGAGGTCGTGCTCTTCGGGTGGGTTCAGAACCGGCGCGACCACGGCGGGTTGATCTTCATCGACCTCCGCGACCGTGAGGGGCTGACCCAGATCGTGTTCGACCCGGGGCTCTCCAAGGACGCCCACGCGCTCGCCGAGTCGTTCCGCAGCGAGTGGGTCGTCGGCATTCGCGGCGAGGTGCGCTCGCGCGGCATGCAGTGGTCGAAGAAGGAGAACAAGGAAGTCCCCGCGACCAACCCCAACCTCGCCACCGGCGAGGTCGAGATCTATGTGTCCTACGCGGAGATCTTCAACAAGGCCGAGACGCCTCCGTTCGAGATCAGCGACCACGTGCAGACCAGCGAGGAGAAGCGCCTCGAGTACCGCTACCTCGACCTGCGCCGCCCGAACCTCCAGAAGTCGCTCATCACGCGCTCGAAGATGAACGCCGCCACCCGCAGCTTCTTCCACGAGAACGGGTTCCTCGAACTCGAGACGCCCTTCATGGGCCGCTACACCCCCGGCGGCGCGCGCAACTTCCTCGTGCCCTCGCGCCTCAACCCCGGGAAGTTCTACGCGCTCGCCGAGTCGCCCCAGCTCTACAAGCAGCTGTTCATGGTCGCGGGCTTCGAGCGCTACTTCCAGATCGTCAAGTGCTTCCGCGACGAGGACCTGCGCGTGGACCGCCAGCCCGAGTTCACCCAGATCGACGTCGAGATGTCCTTCGTCACCCAGGAAGACATCTTCACCATCATCGAAGGGCTGCTCAAGCGCCTGTGGAAGGAGGTCCACAACCTCGACCTCCCCACGCCGTTCCGCCGCATGGACTTCGACGAGTCGATGGCCAAGTACGGCAACGACAAGCCCGACCTGCGCTTCGACCTGCACCACACGGTGCTCACCGACCTGGTGAAGAAGTTCGGCGCCGAGGGCGGCGTCGACGCGCGCATGCTCGAGGCCGCGAACCTCAAGAGCGGCCTGGTCAAGGCCATGGTCATCCCCGCCGCCCACGCGCTCTCGCGCAAGGACGTCGACGAACTCGAGGCCTACGTCACCGGCATGGGCGCCAAGGGCCTCGCCCGCGCCCGCCTCGCCGAGAACGGCGACTGGACCCAGGCCCCGCTCTTCAAGACCGCCAGCCCCGCACTCAAGCAGGCCATCCTCGACGCCACCGGCGCCAAGAGCGGCGACCTCATCCTCTTCCAGTTCGGGAAGGAATCGACGGTCAACACCATCATGGCGAACCTGCGCGTGCACATCGCCAAGAAGCTCAAGCTCATCCCCGAGTTCGGCGCCGGCGGGCAGTGGAACTTCCTGTGGGTCGTCAACCCGCCCCTCTTCGAGTTCGACGAAGAGACTGGCATCTGGCACGCCGCGCACCACGCCTTCACCCGCCCCATGGACGAGTGCCTGCCCTACCTCGAGGCGGCGACGTTCGACCCCGCGAAGGTCTACTGCTACCGCTACGACGTGGTGCTCAACGGCTTCGAGATCGGCGGCGGCTCCATCCGACTCCATGACCCCCTGGTGCAGGCCAAGGTCTTCAAGGCCATGGGCATCAGCGACGAAGACGCGCGCAGCAAGTTCGGCTTCCTGCTCGACGCCCTCAAGTTCGGCGCGCCCCCGCACGGTGGCCTCGCGCTGGGCATGGACCGCCTCGCGTTCCTCATCACCGAGTCCGAGTCGCTGCGCGACGTGATCCCCTTCCCCAAGACGCAGCGGGGCACCGACCTGATGACCCTCGCCCCCGGCGACGTCGACGAGAAACAGCTGCGCGACCTCTACGTGAAGTCCACGCCGCCCGTGAAAGCCTGACGGCGTTGTGGCTGGGTGACGCCGTGCGCGTTACTCAGCCACCACATGAAAACCTTTGAACGCCGGACCGTGATGCCGGTGGCGGCGAAAGAGCTCTTCGCCTGGCACGAGCGGCCCGGCTGCTTCGAGCGGTTGAACCCTCCCTTCGACCCCGTAGAGGTGGAGGAGCGCGTCGGTGGCCTCGAGGTCGGCGCCCGCACCGTGGTGCGCATGCCCCTGGGCCCCGTGAAGCAGCGCTGGGTCGCCGAGCACACGGCCTACGAGCCGGGTCGCATGTTCCGCGACGAGCAGACCAGCGGGCCGTTCTCCAAGTGGGTGCACACCCACACCTTCGTGCCCAAGGACGACCACACCAGCGAGCTGGTCGACCACATCGACTACGCGCTGCCCCTGGGGCCGCTGGGCTCGGCCTTCGGTGGCGGCTTCGCCGAGGGCCAGCTCGAGCGCATGTTCGCCTACCGGCACACGCTGACCCGGAACGATCTCTCGCGCCACGCGGCCTTCGCCTCGAAGCCCCGCCTCACCTTCGCCGTCACCGGCGCCAGCGGGCTGGTGGGCTCGTCGCTCATTCCCTTCCTCACCACCGGCGGCCACCGGGCCCACGCGGTCAAGCGCACCGGCGCGGAGTTCGACGAAAGCGCCCTCGACGGCGCCGACGTGGTGGTGAACCTCGCCGGCGCGGGCATCGCCGACGAGCGCTGGACCCCCGAGCGCAAGGTGCTGCTGGTGCAGAGCCGCGTCGACTACACGCGCCGGCTGATCGCCTCGCTCAAGAAGAGCGGGTCGAAGCCCAAGCTGTGGATCCAGGGCTCGGCCATCGGCATCTACGGCGACCGCGGTGACGAGGTGCTCACCGAAGACTCGAAGGTCGGCGAGCCCGGCGATCGCGCCGGACGCTTCCTCGCCAAGCTGTGCATCGACTGGGAAGCGGCGGGTGAGGAAGCGGCCTCGCTCGGCGCCCGCGTGGTGCACCTGCGCACCGGCATCGTGCAGTCGGCCCGGGGCGGGGCGCTCTCGAAGCTGCTGACCCCCTTCAAGCTGGGCGTCGGCGGTCCGCTGGCCGGCGGCCGGGCGTGGCAGAGCTGGATCTCCAGCGAGGACCTGATCGGCATCGTTCCCTTCCTCGCCTACACCGAGTCCATCGAAGGGCCGGTCAACGCCGTCGCCCCGCACGCCGTGACCAGCCTCGAGTACGCCAAGGTGCTCGGCCGCGTGCTGCACCGGCCCGCCATCGCGCCGCTGCCCGCCTTCGCCCTGCGCGCCCTGTTCGGAGAACTCGCCGACGGCGCGCTGCTCGCCAGCCAGCACGTCGAACCCCGGCGCCTCGCCACGGCCGGCTTCCGCTTCCTTCACCCCATGCTGGAAGACGCGCTGCGCTTCTCGCTGGGCCGCTGAGCGGCGCACCAGGTCAGGAACCCCCGCAAGGTGATGTCGGGGTCGAGCGCCTGCCCCGGCGTCACCAACGGCTCGCCCGCCCGAAAGCGGGTGACCGCGTCGAGCAGGCCCTGGTGGTACCCCTCGTGAACGCAGAGGTCCCGGAGCCACCGGGTGCGCGGCGTGTCCAGGGTCAGCACCTCGCGCACCGCCTGTTCCAGGGCCTCGAGCGCGCCCGGGGTGAGCGACAACAGCTCCAGATCGAAGACCAGCTGCGCCGGCTGGTGATGCGCGCCCAGCAGGTGCCGGCTCACGCGCTCCGGGCTCGACACCAGCCCGGAGAAGTCGAGCGGCGCGATGACGCCCTCCGCGAGCAGGAAGGGGAGCCGGATCGCCCGCCACTGCAGCAGCCGCGCCCGCCAGGTGTCGCGCACCGGCTGGCTCGAGGTGCCCACGGTGTCGCTGCGGAACAGCACCCGGCCCCACATGCGCAGCACGCCCCGCCACACCTGCCGCAGGTTCGGCACCTCGGCCACGAGGCCCGCCCGGCGAACGCGCTCGAGCGAGGCGAGCACCACGTCGGGCTTCCACACCAACAGCCACATCCACCACGGCGCCAGCGCCTCGCCTGCCTCGCGCCGCAACGCCCGGTGCGCGCGCACGCCGAAGCCCAGCATGGCCACCGTGGTCAGCCCATCGAGCCCGAAGACCGCGAGGAACAACGGCGGGCCGCCCGTGAGCCCCAGCTCCAGCGCGGTGGTCGCCGAGAAGCCCTTGAGGAACACCAGCGCCGGCAGCGCCGGGTAGAAGCGCTTGAGATCCACCGCCAACAGCGCGCACATGAAGCCCAGCGTCATCACGTTGCCGACCGCGAGCATGTGCCACACGTGGCCTCGCGACTCCGTGGCCACGTAGCGGCCGCCGCCCAGCCACCGGTTCACCGTGTCCAGCGTCCCCAGGGCCACGTCCGGCGTGAGCAGGTACGAGAGCGCCGGCGCGAGGAACTGCACCGCCAGCACCGCGAAGAGCAGGCGCGCCTGTCGCACCTCCCGGGGCAGCGGGCGGGGCGCGACCAGGGCATGCAACGTCAGGACGCTCATGACTTCCTCTTGAGCTGCTGCACGGTGGCCTCGTCGCGCTCGGCCAGCGCCGAGAGAATGAGGGGAATGCCCTCGGGCACAGGGGCGGCCAGCCAGCCGGCGAGCACCCTCCACGCGGCGACGTTTTCCAGCGGGGCCCGGTACATCGCAGCCGCGAGGCCGGGCAGGGTGAGCAACACCTGGCCAATGGGGTTGAGCGTGAGGCGGAAGGCGGCGCTCCCCGTCGCGGCCACCACGGCGCTGAGCACCGCGAAGTCCGCCTCCGCCACGTCGCGCAGCGGCCCGGCCGCGCACGCCTCCATCGCGGAGATCGCCCGCTCGATGGCGGCCAACTCGGCCTTCTTCACCCGGCGCCCGGCCAGCCGCGTCAGCACCACCTGCGCCAGTCCCCGACGCACCTCGAGCAGGTCCTTCACCAACGTCGAGGCCCCCTGGCGATCGGCGTGGCCCACCAGCGCCGGGAGCAACTCCGGCCCCCCCGAAGCCAGGAAGTCCTGCACCACGTAGCCGCTGCCCTGGCGCACCGAGAGCAACCCCTCCACCACCAGCCGCGACAGCGCCCCGCGCACCGTCACCCGGTTCACCCCCAGGGTCTGCGCCAGCTGCCGCTCCGGGGGGAGCCGTGCCCCTTCCACGAAGTCACCGCGCAGCACCGCGTCTCGCAGCGACCCCGCACAGGCCTCGACCGCCGACGGGCGCACTTCGATGGGTTGGAGCGTCATGGGACCGATTGGTATGGTGGTCCGACCAATTTGTCAAACAGGCCCCGGGTGACCGGTGTCGCGAGGTGCCGTCAGGGGCAGCCGGCGTCGGGGCGGTTGCTGCTCGCGGCGGGGCTGATCACCACCTGCGGGCCGAGGTCGCAGAAGTTGGTGACGTTGAAGCGGATGAACCCGGCCCCGCCCCCACCACCGCCGCCGTTGAAGCCGTCCTGGCCGCCCTGGGCCGCGAGGGCTCCGGCCGCGCCTGCGCCGCCGTTGCTCCCGGGGATGAGGTCGGTACCGCCCGCTGCGGGCGTCGCCGTGAGCTGCCCCGGCTGGCCCGCGTTGTTCGTTCCGCCTTCACCACCGCCGCCGCCGTTGCAGGTGAGGCTTCCGCTCGACGCGATGACCTGCTGCGCCTCGAAGAGGAGCGCGCCGCCACTGCCGCCTCCGTTGCCGCCGTTGGCCAGGCCGCCCCCTGCGCCGCCCGCGCCCGGGGCATCGATCACGCCCGCAAGGGTGATGGTGCCCAACGCGACCACCTGCAGCCCGCCACCGCCCTGCGACGCGCGACTGTTGCCGCCCGCCGTTCCACCCGGGCACCCGCCACGCACCGGCGCGCCACCGTTGACCGCGCCGCCAGCGCCTCCGGGGACCACCACCGGGATCGCCCCGCCTGCGCCACCGGCCGTCGCAAAGCCACCGCCGCCTGCTCCCGAGTGGGCGAGGAGGCCCTGTCCGCCGGGCCCGCCAGCGCCGGTGCCCACGCAGGCCTGCGCGCCCGCCGCCACCGTGATGGTGCCCAGCACGCGCACGTTCTTCATCGACACGATGATCGCCGGCCGCGCGCCGACCAGCGACAGCGTGCTCCCGCCGGCGATCTCCAGGTCGTCGAAGGCCAACACCACCGCGGCAAGGCCCCCGGGCTGCGTGATGCTCGCCGAGCCGAAGCGCGGCTGCCCCGTGCAGTAGTTGGTCACGCTGGGCTCGCCCGTCGCCCCGGTGTCGATGACCGTGGTCCCGCAGTCGAAGGTCACCTTGCCGCTCGAGGGCGTGGGGATGTCGTTGATCGCCACGTTCGAGGGCACGAAGGGGAAGGGCGGCAGGCAGCTGCCCTGCGTGTTGCACGCCCCACCGTCACCGCAGGCGATGCCCGCGTCGAAGGGGGCGTAGAGGCAGCCACCGTCGGCGTCGCACGCCCCCGAGGGTGCCGCGCACTGCCGGGGCGCGCAGGTGACGCGGGTGCCGGTGCAGCCCGCGTCGCCGTCGCAGCGATCGTCGCGGGTGCAGTTCTCGTGATCGTCGCAGGTCGCCCCGAGGGCGGCCTGGTACACGCAGCCCGCGTCGGCCACGCACGCCCCCGCCGCGGCCCAGCACTGGCCCGGGGGCGGCTGGGTACACGCGCGCAGCTGGCCGGTGCAGTCGCCGGCGGTGTCGCAGCGGTCGGTCATCGTGCAGTCGTTGTGGTCGTCGCAGGTCACGCCCGGCGTCGAGAAGTAGCGGCAGCCGGCGTCGACCACGCAGAGCCCCGGCGCCATGAAGCACTCCGAGGGCGCGGTGGTGCAGGTCACCTGCGCGCCGCCCTGGCAGGTGCCGCCCTGGCAGGTCTGGCCCGCGACGCACGCGTTGCCGCTGGAACACGCGCGGTCCGTACAGTCGACATCGGCGCAGTCGGTCTTGCCGTCGTTGTCGTCGTCGAGCCCGTTGGCGCACGCCGTCTCCAGGGTCGGGCGCGTCTGCCGCAACACCAGCGGCGCCTCGAGGATCAGCCCCTTGCGAAACCGGCGCTCGATGGCCACCGCGTTCTCGGCAGGCTCGGTCGCGTGCTGGCAGTCGGCGTCGGTGAACCCCTGGGCGCTGATGAGCACCGTGTCCGGCAGCTTTCCCTGGGCCACGCCCACGTCGATCACCTTCTGCATCGCCACGGGGATGCAGCGCGTCTTCTTCTCGGCCTGGTCCCCGGTCACTGCGACCACGACGTGGCTCGACACCACGCCCTGCTCGAAGGTCACGGTGACGGCGATCGCCGCCTCTCGCTCGGTGTTGCACGCGGCCAGGAGGGCCATCAGGGCGATCGTCGTCAGCTGCTTCACGGTTGAACCTCCGGCACGTCTCGGCCTTCACCAAAGCCCAACACCACGAACGGCGCCGGCTGCTGGGCGACCGCTTGCTGCAACAGCTCGACGGCCTCGGTCTCCCCGTCGTCGGCGAGCTCGAAGGTGCCGAAGTGCATCGGCACCGCCATGCCCGCGTGGAGATCGAGCACCGCCTGCACCGCCTCGGGCGGCGACATGTGCACCGCGCGCATGAACCACTCGGGCCGGAAGGCGCCGATGGGCACCACCGCCAGGCGCATCGGCCCCAGCTTCTCGTACACCCGCCGGAAGTGCGGCCCGTAGCCCGTGTCTCCGCCGAAGTAGGCCCGCCCGCGCTGGCCGTCGAAGACCCACGCGCTCCACAGCGTGCCGTCGTCGTCGAAGATGCCCCGGTTCGAGAAGTGCTGGTTGGGCACGGCGTGGATGGTGATCGCCCCCACCTCGCGCGTGTCCCACCAGTCCAGCTCGGTCACGTTGGGCAGCCCCTGCGCGTCGAGGAACGCCTTGATGCCCAGGCCCGTGAAGAAGCGCACGTGGGGCCAGGTGTCCGCGATGCGCTTGAGCGTCGCCAGGTTCAGGTGATCGTAGTGGTTGTGCGAGAGCACCACCGCGTCGATGCGCGGCAGGTCGGTGAACCGGACACCCGGCGGCCGCACCCGCCGCGGGCCCACGAAGTCGAAGGGGCTCGCGCGCTCCGCGTAGATCGGGTCGGTCAACACGTTGACCCCGTCGAGCTGGATGAGCGTGGTGGCGTGGTTGATGAAGGTCACCCGCATGGCCCCCAGCGGCACCTCGCGCGGCGGCGGCGGTCCGAAGGGCTCCTCGCGGTACGCCTTCCACACCCCCGGCTGGCGCTCGCGCTGCCACTTGAGCAACGCCGCGAGGCCGCCCATGGAGCCGAAGCCGCCCGGCCGTGCCGTGCCCCCCGGCGAGGTGAACCGCTCCCCGGTGAAGTGGTCGCTCACCTGGCCGTGCCACGTCGGCGCCGACAGCGCACACCCCACGCCCAGGGCGATCGAAACCAGGGCGACCAGCACGCCAGAGACCCCAATCGCACTGCGGCGGAGACGACGGCGCACCATGCCTTGCTCCTATTCGCCGCCGCGGCCCCAGTCGAGTGCTGCTACAAGGAGGGGCCCCATGAAGAGCCTGTCGAACGTGCCTGCGGCCGCACTGCCTCCGCCCCGCTCGAAGGTGCTCGACGCACGCGCGGCCCTCCACGCCGCGGTCCGGGGCCGGCTCTCGTTCGACGACCTCGATCGCCTCAGCTACGCCCGCGACATGTGGCCCCTGGCCCAGCTGTGGATCCGCCAGGGCCGCGTGCCGGCGCCTCCCGACGCGGTGGTCTGGCCCGGCACCGACGAGGAGGTCGCCCAGGTCATCGCGCTCGCCCGCACCCGCCGCCTCGCGGTCATCCCCTACGGCTCGGGCTCCGGCGTGTGCGGGGGCACCTGGGCCCTCGAGGGCGGGGTGACCCTCGATCTCAAGCGCTTCGACACCATCGGCGAGGTCGACGCCGCGCACCGCTCGGTGGTGGTCGGCGCCGGCGTGCTGGGCGAGACCCTCGAGCGCCGCCTCAACGCCCGCGGGTGGACCCTGGGCCACTTCCCCTCGTCCATCGCCACCTCCACCGTCGGCGGCTGGCTCGCCGCTCGCAGCGCCGGCCAGTTCTCGAGCAAGTACGGGAAGATCGAAGACATGGTGCTCTCGGCCCGCGTGGTGCTCGGCACCGGCGAGCGCCTCGAGACCCCCGAGCGGCCCTTCAGCGGTCCCGATCTCCTGCCGCTCCTCGTCGGCTCCGAAGGCACGCTGTGCGCCTTCACCAGCGCCAGGCTCCGCGTCTTCCCCTTCCCGAAAGGCCGCGTGTTCCACGGCTTCGAGTTCGGCTCCGTCGAGCAGGGCCTCGAGGCCATTCGGCTCCTCTTCCGCGAGGGGCTCCGGCCGGCCGTGGTGCGGCTCTACGATCCCTTCGACACCGCCTTCGTGGGCAAGGGTGGGGCGCACCAGCCGGTGACGCCACCTTCGCTGCGGTCGGCCCTGCAGACCTCGCTGATGCCCGCGCTGATGCGCCAGGTGACGAAGCACACCCTGGGCCGCCCCGGCGTGATGAACCAGCTGCAGCGCGCGTTCTCGCGCACCCGGCTCATCTTGATGTTCGAGGGCGAGCCCGCGCGCGCCGAGGCCGAAGACCGCTCGGCCACCGGCATCTGCCGCCAGCTCGGCGGGGACGACCTCGGTGAGGCGCCCGGGCGCACCTGGTTCAAGAAGCGCTACGACGTCTCGTACCGCATGTCCCGGCTCCTCGAGTCGGGCACCTTCGCCGACACCATGGAGATCGCCGCCCCCTGGGAGCGCGTGCTCCAGGTGTACCAACGGGTGCACGAGGCGGCTTCGAAGTTCGCCTTCGTGCTCTGCCACTTCAGCCACGCCTACGCCGATGGGTGCTCGCTCTACTTCTCGTTCGTCGGCTCGGCCGACTCGGAGCAGGACATGGAGGCGCGCTACCACCAGCTCTGGCGCTCGGCCCTCGCCGCGGCCGTCAGCGCGGGAGGCAACGTCAGCCACCATCACGGGGTGGGCATCCTCAAGGCGCGCGCCCTGCAAGACTCGCTGGGCGAAGGCCGCCACGCGTTGCGCGCGGTGAAGACCGTGTTCGACCCCGATGGGGTGATGAACCCCGGAAAGCTCGGCCTGTGAGCCCCCCGAAGAAGGAACCCATGCTCGGCTCCTGGGCCCGCCGGGTCGATGGCGCCCTCGTCGCCGAACCGCGTGACGAACGGGAGCTGATCGAGGTGGTGCACGTGCTCGCCGATCGCGGCGTGGCCCTGCACCGCGACATGGCCCTCTCGCGGGCGCGGCTCGACCAGCTGGGCCCCGTCAACGCGAAGTCCATGACCCTCTCCGTCGGCGCGGGGGTGGTGCTCCAGCACCTCGACGAGCACCTCAAGGCCTACGGGCTCACCGTGGGCCCGCTGTCCCCCGCGGCCATGTCCCTGCGCCTGGGCGAGTTCCTCGAAGGGCCCTACGCGGGACTGCGCTCCATCCCCGGCGGGCGCCTCGAGCCCCTGTGCACCTCGCTGACCGCCGTGCTCTCCGATGGCCGCAAGCTCGAGACCTCGCACGCCCCCCGCAGCGCCGCCGGCCCCGACCTCGGCGCGCTGGTGCTCGGCGCGAACGGCCGCATGGCCCTCGTCACCCGCGCCACCGTGCGCTGCGTGCCCCTGTGCGAGCGCGACGTGCGCGTGAGCTGGAGCTTCCCCTCGCCCCAGGCCTTCGTCACCGCGCTGCAGCGCTCCATCGCCGAGGGCTTCTGGCCCTGGCGCGTGCACGCCCACCCGCGCTCCGGCCGCGTCATGGCCGAGGTGCGCTGGGCCGCCAGCGTGGGCAGCGTCGAGCGCGACCGGGAGCTGCTCTCCCGCTGCGTCGACGACGTCGGCGGTCGCGGCTCCGGCGAGAGCGAACGGGAAGGGCCGATCTCCGTCGAGGCCGAGGCCACCTGGGACTCCGTGCGCGCGTCGCTCGAGCTGGGCCGCCCGCTGCAGCTCTTCCGGCTCTCGCTCACCACGGTGGTGGCCCGCGGCGACGTCGACGGCGTGCCCCTCAACGAGCCCACCGCCTGGACCTCGCTCGCCGGGCGCCTGCTGGCCCTCGACTCACGCAAGACCTTCGGAGGTGCTCCATGAGCGCGACGGATCGCCACGGGCAGGCCTACACGTACTGCTCGTTCTGCCCGAAGATGTGCCGCTTCGCGTGCCCCGTCGCCGAGGCCACCCACTCCGAGTCGTTCTCCACGTGGGGCAAGATGACCGCCGCCCACCTCGTGCACGAGGGCCAGCGCCCGCTCGACGAGAGCACCGCGAAGGCCGTCCACGCCTGCACCGGCTGCGGCCGCTGCGCCAGCTTCTGCAAGCACGAGAACACCGTGGGTGATGCCCTCTTCGCCGCCCGCGAAGAGACCGTGAAGCTCGGGCTCCAGCCCCGGGGCGCTGCCTCCACCCTCGCCACCTTCACCCAGGCCCAGAACCCCTTCGGGGACGAACTCTCCGCCCTCGTCGCCACCTGGCGCAGCGACACGCCGGTGCGCTACCCGCTCTTTCCCGGCTGCAGCTCCCTGGTCAAGCGCCCTCAGCTCATCGAAGACACCATCGCCGTGGCCAGGGCCTTCGGCGCGCCCATGGGCGTCTCCCGCGTGGCCTCGCGCTGCTGTGGCTACCCGCTGTACGCCGCCGGCTCGCACGACGCCTTCCGCGATCACGCCCGCGCCAACGCCGAGGTCCTCGCCTCGGTGCCCGAGCTGACCGTGCTCGACCCCGGCTGCGCCTACACCTTCAACGTCGTCTACCCCCAGTTCGGCGTGCACCTGGAGACGCGCGTGCGCACCGTGGTGGAGGTGCTCGAGGAGAACCTCGAACATGCCCCCCAGAAGCCGCCGCTCCCCGAGACCGTCGGCTACCACGACGCCTGTCACCTCGGCCGCGGCCTCGGGCAGTACGATCAGCCCCGCCAGCTCCTCGCCCGCGCCGTGACCCGGGTGCAGGAGGCCGCCTCGATCCGCGGCGAGGGTGGCTGCGCCGGCGGTGGCGGCCTGCTCCCGCGCACCATGCCCGAGGTCGCCGTGGAGGTGGCCCGAAGGCAAGCCGCCGAGGTGGCCCCCGAGCCCGACGTGAGCGTGGTCACCGCGTGCCCCACCTCGAAGCGCATGTTCGAGCGCGCGGGGAAACAGTCGTTCGATCTCATGGCGCTCCTGCGGCGCTGGGTGGAGTCCTGAATGAAGACCTTCTTCGTGGTGAACCCCAAGAGCGCCAACGGCGCCACCGGCCGGCGCTGGGGAGAACTGGTCGCCTCCATCGCCCGCACCCTCTCGGACTTCGGCGTCGAGTTCACCCGCGGCGAGATGGACGCCATGCACATCACCCGCACCGCCATCAAGAGCGGCTACGAGTGCATCGTCGCGGTCGGCGGTGACGGCACCATCAACGAGGTCGTCAACGGCTTCTTCGAAGACGGCAAGGTGCTCAACCCCGCGGCGGCCCTGGGCGTGCTCCCGCGCGGCACCGGCGGCGACTTCCGCAAGAGCTTCGACTGGGATCTCGACTCCGACGCCGCCATCCACCGGCTCAAGACCCCCGACACCCGGCCCTTCGACGTGGGGCTCCTCGAGTTCCTCGGCCACGACGGCAGCCCCCAGCGCCGCTACTTCGCCAACATCTGCAGCTTCGGCGCCTCCGGCCTCGTCGACCAGGAGGTGAACCAGACCTCCAAGGTCTTCGGCGGCACCGTCTCGTTCCTGCTCGGCTCGCTCAAGGCGCTCAGCAAGTACAGCGACCAGAAGGTCAGCGTCTCCTTCGACGACAAGCCCGAAGAGTTGCTCGACGTGACCACCCTCTCCGTCGCCAACGGCAAGTACTTCGGCGGCGGCATGAAGGTCGCCCCCGAGGCCGACGTGAGCGACGGCATCTTCGACGTCACCGTGTGGAGCGGCTACGGCCTCAGCGACTTCGTCCTCAAGAGCAAGGGCGTGTACTCGGGCGCCCACGTGGGCTGGAAGGGCACCCGCACCCTGCGCGCGAAGAAGGTCGCGGCCAGGAGCGACGAGCGCGTGCTCATCGACTGTGACGGCGAGCAGCCCGGGACGCTCCCCTGCACCATGACCATTCTCCCCTCGGCCATTCGATTGAAGGTGTGACGTGGCGCTCGGAAGCTTTCCCGTGAAGGTCGAACACCGCGTGCAGTGGGGCGAGATGGACGCCTTCGGCCACGTGAACAACGCCAACTACCTGCGCTGGTTCGAGTCGGCGCGCATCGCCTACTTCGAGAAGATCGCCGTCAGCGTCGGCGCCCAGGACACCAGCCCGTGGATCCCCATCCTCGCGCGGGCCACCGTCGACTTCCGCAAGCCCGTCACCTACCCCGACGTGGTGAGCATCGAGGCCTCGGTCACGAAGTTCGGCACCACCAGCTTCACCATGAGCTACCGCGCCACCAGCCAGTCGCTGGGCGTCGCCGCCGAGGGGGAGGCCATCGTGGTGCTGCTCGACCCGGCGACGGGTCAGAAGACGCCGGTGCCCGGGCCGCTGCGCACCGCCATCGAGCGCCTCGAGGGCTGAGTCACTCGATCCAGAAGTACGACGAGGCGACCATCGTGCGGTTGACCACGACCTTCGCCTTCTGCGCCATCGCCGCCAGGGTTCGGTCCTTCTCGGTGTACTTCGCGTCCTCGGCCTGGCGCAGCTGCTGCAGCTTGCGGCGGTACTCGCGCTCGAGCCGCTCGGCCGTGGCCCGGGCCTTCACGCGCTCGGTCGGGTCGTCGATGGTGAGCACCACCTTCCGCGCGTCTTCCCAGTCACCGCGGAACCGGTCGACCTGCTGGCGTGGCGAGAACAGGCAGTCTTCGGCGAAGCGATCGGCCCGGTCCTTCGCGGCGTCGAGCTCCAGCATGTTCTTGCGCTCGGCCTGCCGGGTCAGCTCGTCCTTCGCCGCCATCAACGCCTTCTCGTGCTCCAGCGTCGGCAGGTTGGGGGGCGCCTGGCGGCTCTCGTCTTCGCGCGCCACGGCCTTCGCCAGGGCGTCCGAGTCTGTCCACGGCACCACGCGGAAGCCCTCGCCGTACTTGGTGCACACGATGTGCACCACGCGCTCCTCGGGCTTGAGGCCGGTGATCTCGAACCGGTACGCGTACCACCAGCCCTCCTTGCCCTGGAGGTGGCCGAGCTTCGCGGGCAGCGTCGACCCGTCGAGCACCAGCGTGGTCATCGCGTCGTTGGTGCGCGCGCGGACTTCCTTGGCGGCCAGCGCCAGCTGCCGGCGACCCACGGCCGCCGTGCCCAGCACCGACCCGGTGAAGCTCTTCTCGGCCTGCTTGCGCTTGCTGACGGCCTCGCGCGCGGTGTCGCTCGCCACGCGCAGCTTCTTGCGCACGTCGCCGTCGAAGCGCTCCATCAGCGTGGCGCGCGTCTCCGTCATGCGCTGGTCGATGCGGCCCTCGAGGTCCTTTCGCAGGGCGTCGAAGGCGGTGTTGATCTCCTCGGGCAGGCGGCACGACTGGTAGATCTCCAGCACGCGCTTCTCGAAGTCGACGCCGCTCTCCAGCGCCCCGAGGATCTCGTCGGAGGCGCCGAACACGCCGTCGAAGAGGTTCAGCTTGCGCTCGAGCAGCTCGTACAACCGCGCGTCGGCCGCGTTGCTGCGGTTCAGGAAGTTGAGCACCAGTACGTCGCGCTGCTGGCCGTAGCGGTGGCACCGGCCGATGCGCTGCTCGACACGCTGCGGGTTCCACGGCAGGTCGAAGTTCACCACCAGGTTGCAGAACTGGAGGTTCAATCCCTCGGCGCCTGCCTCGGTCATGAGGAGGATCTGCGCTTCTTCCTTGAACTGCCGCACCAGCTCGCGCCGCGCCTCGGGCGTGCCCGCGTCACCGGTCAGCTTGCAGATCTTCCCGCCGTAGCCGTGCTCGGTCAGCAGGTTGAAGAGGTACTCGAGCGTGCGCTTGCTCTCGGTGAAGACCACGGCCTTCTCGGGCCACTGGTGCGCCCGGGCCACGGTGAACACCCGGTCCAGCGCGCGCTTGAGCGCCTCGCCCTTGGCGTTGATCTTGATCTTGTCGGCCCGGTCCGCGAAGCCTCGCAGCTCCCAGACCTCGCGCTCCATGTTGGCGATCACGTTGCCGCGCGGCTTGGCGTCTTCCGCCCAGTCTTCGGCCTCTTCGGTGAAGGTCTTCGTCTCTTCGGGCTCGAAGAGCATCTCCGTCGCCGTCTTGCCCAGCTTCGCGGCCTTGAGCCGGTTGTCCA
Source organism: uncultured Archangium sp. (assembly GCA_903905455.1). Taxonomy (GTDB): domain Bacteria; phylum Myxococcota; class Myxococcia; order Myxococcales; family Myxococcaceae; genus Archangium_A. Next base: position 49,194 of record CAIVGN010000130.1, on the reverse strand, counting down.
GGGTCTCCGAGAGCTTGCGCAGCGTGGGCGCGATGGCGAACGTCGAGCTGGCGAGCAACTTCCGGTACACCATCGTCAGCAGCGTGCGCTTGCCCGGCTCGATGGCCGTGCACTCGTTGCGGCGCAGGTACTCGCTGACGTCTTCGTAGAGCGCGAACTCTTCGGGCGAGGGGGTGAAGTCTTCGACGACCGAGCGGCGGTTCGTATACTTCACGTACTCGCGCACCTGGCGACGCAGCGTGCGCTGCACCGCCGGGGCGATGCGCAGGCGGATCTCCTTCTGCGCCTGCTCCGTCAGCCCGCCGTTCTCAGGGTCGATGGGGTAGTGCGCGCGGAACGCCTCTTCCGGCCCGAGGATCGCCTCGTCGAGAATCGACATCAGGCCGAACAGCTCGGACATCTCGTTCTGCAGCGGCGTCGCGGTCAGCAGCAGCTTGGGCGACTTGCCCAGCGCCAGCTTGAGCGCCTTGCCCATCTTGTTCGTCGGCTTGTGCGCGTTGCGCAGCCGGTGCGCCTCGTCGATGACCACGAGGTCCCACTGGATCTGCGACACCAGCTCCTGGCGGAACGCCGCGAAGGGGTGCGAGGCGATCACCACCGGCACGTTCTGGTCGAAGGCGTTGCCCGTGGCCCGAATGGTGCGGCCGTCGACCACCATCGAATCGAGGTCGAATTTCTCCTTGAGCTCCTGCTGCCACTGCGCGCGCAGCGTCGCCGGCGCCAACACCAGGATGCGGTTCTTCCCCTCGGTGGCCAGCTGGGCCATCACGATGCCCGCTTCGATGGTCTTCCCCAGCCCCACCTCGTCGGCCAGCATGCACCCGCCCCGCGACAGCGAGTCCATCGCGAAGACCGCGGCCTCGAGCTGGTGGGGGTTGAGATCGACCTTGGCCTCGGCCACCGCGCGCATCACGCGCGACTGCCCGTCGGCGACCTTGCCGGTGAGCTCTTCCGCCATCAACCGCTCGTGAAAGCGCGTCAACGGCCTCCCCTGAGGGGGAGGAGGTGGAGGTACGACCTCCGTCGAGATTTTGGGCATCTCCGACATGAAGGAACAGATTCTGATCAGGCCGAACCGCCTGTAAAGGCAGAGTTTTCTGAGGCCGATTTACCGCCTCCGGAGCGATCGCGCGATCAGGTGCGACGGCGGCGCAGGAGGTGGTTTCGTGTAGGCAAGCTCAGGGATCGTCGTAGGTCGGGTGGAGGTATTTCTTCAGTTTTCGGTCGACGTAGCCCACGACCTGGCTGCGCCACGGCCAGCCCGGGTCACGCGCGAAGCCCGTCACTGAAGACTCACTCACCGCGAACAACGCTTCGATCTTCACGCCGTAGATCGCCCCCGAGAGGAACACGCGATCCCCGCGCCACTCGCTGGTGATGTTGAAGCGCTTCTTCCAATACGCGAACAGGTAGCCGAGCCGCTCGATGACCTCGGCCCGCAGGTACGTGTGGGCGACCGAGAGGCTCAGGCGATCGGCCTCGTCGATGGCGAACGGGTCACCGTCGTGCGGCACCGCGAGCGCGCCCGCCGGCCGCGCCACGTCGTCGGCCAGCGCCGGAGCGCCGAGCGTCATGACCAGGCTGAGGGCAAGCCATCTCACGATCAACGATCTAATCCGCGCGACGGCCGAAGGGCCAGTGCCCGGTAGTGCGGACTGTCTGCATAGCGAGGCACCCCCCAGGGGTGCTCCGGCCAGAAGTTCACCGCGATCGCCTGTCTCCACGTCCGCTCGGTGGGGAGTCGTGCCCCGGGCACCTGGTTGCGCGCGTCCAGCACGCCGTGGGTCAGGGTGCCGTCGAAGAACGCGAATCGGTTGGGGCGCGGCTCGACGAAGTCGAACTCCAACTCGTCGGGGGCGAAGGCCGGGTTCTTCGGGTTGGGCTGGTGCTCGGTCACCGCCAGCAGGCCGCCGCGACATTCGTTCAAGTAGATGAGCGACGAGAAGCGCGGGTTTCGCTCTTCGCGGCGCTCGTCCCACCGCGCATTGTCGCGATCGCGGTGGAAGTCGACCTTCACGTTCGAGGTGCGCATGCGCGAGAGCCACCACTCCACGCCGATCACCGTCTGGCGCAGCCGGGCGGGAATGTGTTCGCGCACCGCGAGCGCCGCTTGCTCGACCAGGTTGCTGGGCGGCTCCTGGAAGTCGAACCAGAACGTCGTCTGGTAGCCGGCGACGATGCGCTCCCGGCCCAGGCCCACGATGGCCTTCTGCAGGCGCTTGAACGCCTTCGGCTCGAGCGCGTCGTCGACCAGCTTCACCAGGGGGCCACGCATCACCGGCCTCCCGACAGCGCGTCGGTGAGCACCTGGCCTTCGCTGCTCGCCGGCGCCCCCATCTCCAGCAGCAGGCTGACCGTGGGCGCGAGGTCGATGGGCTGCGACGCGGTGCCGTAGAGCCCCGGCTTGATGCCCTTGCCGAAGAGGAAGAGCGGCACCTCGCTGTCGTAGCTCCACGGCGTACCGTGCGACGTGCCGGCCTTCTCCGACTCGAGCACGTGCATCGGCTTCATCACCATCAGCACGTCGCCGCTGCGATCGGGGTGGAACGAGTTGCGCAACGCCCGGCCCAGCCCCGCAGGGTCGGCCGTCTCCAGATCGTCGCGGGCCACCGCCGTCTGCAGGTCGGGGTGCCGGGCCAGCCAGGCGGCCGCCGCCCGCCGCACCGCCGCCGCGTCGAGCTTCTTCGCCTCGAGGGCCTTCAGGTCCAGGTACACGTCCACCTCTTCGAGTGCCACCACCAGCGAGGGGACGCCGAAGCGCTTCTCCAGCTCTTCGTTGAGGCCCTTCTGGATCGACGCGGGGGCCACGCGCACCCCGTCGAGGCCGAGCGCCGCCCACTCCTCGGGAATGTTCGCGCCGCCGTGATCCCCCGTGAGCACCACCAGCAGGTTCGCCTTGCCGCCCGCGGCCTTCTCCGCCGCCGTGAGGAGCTCGCCCAGCGCCTTGTCCAGTCGCAGCAGGTGGTCCTGCATCTCCCACGAGGTCGGGCCATACAGGTGGTAGGTGCGATCGATCGCCGAGAAGCTGACGCTGAGCAGGTCGGGCACGTCGTCCTTGCCCAGCTGCTCCCCTTCGATGGCCGCCTTCGCGAACTCCACCATCACCTCGGTCATCATCGGCGAAGACGCCAGCGCGCTGTACGACTGCGGGCCGGGCGAGGGCAGCCCACCCGACAACGAGTGCGGGAAGACCTTGCCCATGCCGTACCAGTCCGACTCGAAGGGCCGCTCGTCGTCGCCGAGGTAGTCCTTGGGCGCGCCCGAGAGCTCCCAGCGCTTGCCCTGGTATCCGTCGGGCAGCTTGCGATCGTTGAAGCCCTTCACCCAGGTCGGGAACTCCTTCTTGTACCAGGTGCCCGTGACGAACTTGCCGACCTGCTCGTGGAACCACCAGCCGTCGCCCAGCCGGCCGGCCAGCGCCACCGCAGCGCGCCCCTTGCCGGAGATCGCCACGGCCTTGCCCTTGAGCTGCGTGGCGGCGCGCAGGCGATCAGACAGCGTCTCTGCCAGCAGGTTGAGCGGCGAGACGTCTTCCACCGCGGCCGGCGCCTCGAGCACCGGGTGCGTCGCGTCGGCGAAGCACGCCTCGAGCTTGCCCGTGGCCCGGTTGAAGGACTTGTTGCCCACCACGCCGTGCCGGTGCGGGTAGGCCCCGGTGGCCATCGAGGCGTGCCCCACGCCGGTCACGGTCTCGACCAACTGGTAGCGCGACGCGGGGTAGAGTGCGCCCTCGTTGGCCAGGCGCGCGAAGCCGTACTTGAAGCGCGCGCGGTTTCGCTGCAGCACGTCGGTGCCCAGCGAGTCCACGCTGATGAACAGCGTGAGCCTCGGCGGCTTCGCCATCGAGATACCCGACACCACGAGGATCAAGGCCGCAAGCCAACGCATCATGGCCGCGGACGTTCGCACGTCTGGTGGACCGCCTGAACGTTTTCCTCGTGTAGAAGGCCGCGCATGTCCGAGCCGTTCCACGTCGTCGCCCCGCTGCGCGTCATCTACGGCGACACCGACCAGATGGGCGTCGTGTACTACGCCAACTACTTCCGCTACTTCGAGTTCAGCCGCTCCGAGTACTTCCGCGCGCGCGGCGGCAACTACACCGAGCTCGAGCGCGCCGGCTTCGGGCTGCCCGTGGTCTCCGCCCACTGCGACTACAAGCGGCCCGCGAAGTACGACGACCTGGTGCTCGTCGACGTGCACGTGGCCGAGCTGCGGCGCGCCTCGCTGCGCTTCGAATACGAGGTCCGGCGCGAGGCCGACGGCCTGGTGCTGGCCCTCGGCCACACCGTGCATGCGTGCGTCGGTCCAGACGGAAAACCGACTGGACTTCCCCAGTCCGTGGTGAAACTCCTCGGCCCCTGAACGCGGAGAGGAGAACCATGGACCGCAACCTCGCAATGGAAGTCGTTCGCGTGACCGAGATGGCCGCCATCGCCTCGGCGAAGACCATGGGCCGCGGCAACACGAACGAGTCTGACCAGGCCGCCGTCGACGCCATGCGCAAGGCCTTCGACACCCTGAGCATCGCGGGCACCGTGGTCATCGGCGAGGGCGAGCGCGACGAAGCGCCCATGCTCTACATCGGCGAGAAGGTCGGCAAGGCCAGCGACGGCGCGCCCCCCATCGACATCGCGCTCGACCCCCTCGAGGGCACCAACCTCTGCGCCTACGGTCGCCCCGGCGCCATCTCGGTCGTGGCCCTCGCCAACCGTGGCGGGCTCCTCAACGCCCCTGACACGTACATGGAAAAGATCGCCGTCGGCCCGCACGCCCGCGGCTCGATCGATCTCTCGAAGACGGCCACCGAGAACCTCCTCAACATCGCTCGGGCCATGGGTCGCGAGGTCTCCGAGCTCACGGTGGTGATCATGGATCGCGACCGCCACCGCGACCTCATCAAGGAAGTGCGCACCGCCGGCGCGCGCGTGCGGCTCATCGAAGATGGTGACGTCGCCGCGGCCATCGCCACCTGCTTCGAAGAGAGCGGCGTCGACGTGCTCATGGGCACCGGCGGCGCCCCCGAGGGCGTCATCTCCGCCGCGGCCGTGCGCTGCGTCGACGGCGACTTCCAGGGCCGCCTACGCTTCCGCAGCAAGGAAGAAGAGGCCCGCGCCACCCGCATGGGCATCAAGGACCTCGACCGCATCTACAAGGCCGAAGAGCTGGCCAGCGGTGACGTGATGGTGGCCGCTACCGGCGTCTCCAGCGGCGACTTCCTCAAGGGCGTGCGCTTCTTCGCCCACGGCTGCGAAACCCACTCCATCGTCATGCGCTCGAAGTCGGGCACCGTGCGTCACATCACCGCGACGCACCGCTTCGACAAGAAGCCGATGTAACATCGCCCCCGTCTTCCCCCACCTCAAGGAGCTGCACATGCCCGGCGCGCAACGGACCGTCACTTTCAACGCCCCTGTCGAGAAGTGCTGGGCCGTGATCTCCGACTACGAGCGGTACCCGGAGTTTCTCCCGGAGGTGAAGAAGATCCGCACCAACAACCGGCGCGGCGCCGAAGTCGACGTGCAGTACGAGGCCGAAGTGGTGAAGGTCATCAAGTACACCGTGCACATGAAGGAGGAGGCGCCCAGGAAGCTGCGCTGGTCCTTCATCGACGGCGAGTTCATGAAGGACAACAAGGGCGGCTGGGATCTCGAAGACGCCGGCAACGGCACCACCAAGGCCACCTACAGCATCGAGGTCGAGGTCGGCATGCTCGTCCCCAAGACCATCGTGAACGCCCTGGTCGACACCCAGCTCCCCAAGCTGCTCGAGAACTTCAAGAAGCGCATCGAGTCGCAGAAGTAGGTGTCCCTGATTCCGGGGGCTTGGCAATTTCCATTCGGCGGGTTGATGCGGCCCTCGGGGTGGTTACAATTGGGGTGTCGTCTCTCCGCCAAAGGCCCCCATGCTCGACTCCTACATCATTGAAGAGCTGAAGCGCCGGGAGCGAGACCGCCTGCAGCGTGAACGACAGCGTCCCACCCTCGAGATTCCCATCGTGCAGCATGAAGAGAAGGATGAAGGCGATCGCCGCTCTGAGAAAGAAGAGCGCTCCGGCAACGCGGTCGTCCACATCGATCTCTGAACGTACGCTGAGCACTCCATGAACCCGCTTCGCGCCTTGATCGCAAAGGGCCGCAGGCGTTCGCTCCGTGTCTATTACGACGAGGCGTTCCGGCTGCCGATCTCCGGTGCCGAGGCGGGTCCCCATGCCATGGAGACCCGCCGGGCCGACGACGCCGTCCACTACCTGCTGCGGGCCCACGCGCTCGCCCACAGGCAGGTGATCAACCCGGAACCGGTCAGCTACTCGGACCTCGCGCGGGTGCACACCCTCGAGTACCTCGACTCGCTGCTCGAGCCGGCGACGCTGGCCAACGTCTTCGCCGTCGACCCCAGCGACATCTACGTCGACGAGGTGCTGCGCACGCTGCGCCTGGGCGTCGGCGGTACGGTGGAAGCCGCCCGCTACGCGGTGCACAAGGGCCGGGTGGCGATCAACGCCTTCGGGGGGTTCCATCACGCGGCCCCCTCCCGGGGCGCCGGCTTCTGCGCGCTCAACGACGTCGCCGTGGCCGTCGCCGTGCTGCGCGCCGATGGGTTCCGGGGCCGCATCGGGGTCCTCGACTTCGACTTTCACCCGCCCGACGGCACCGCCGAGTGCCTGGGCCGGGACCCCTCGGTCTGGCTGGGCTCGGTGTCCGGCGCCGACTGGGGCGCGTTGCCCGGCGTCGACGAGACCTTGCTGGGCGAAGGCACCGGCGACGCCGAGTACCTCGAGGCCGTCGAAAAGCTGCTGGGGCGCATGCCGCCGCTGGAGTTCGCCTTCGTGCTCGCCGGCGCCGACGTGCTGACCGGCGATCGCCTCGGGCAGTTCCGCCTGTCGTTGCCGGGGGTGCGCGCGCGCGACCTGCTGGTCTCTCGCAAGCTGGGGTTGCTGCCGCAGGTGTGGCTGCCGGCGGGCGGCTATTCGTCCCATGCGTGGAAGGTGCTCGCCGGCGTGGGCCTCACGCTGGCCTTCGACACCGACGCGCCCATCCCCTCCGACTACGACCCGCTGGTCTCGCGCATGACGGGCATCTCGCGCACCCTGACGTCGTCCTCGCTGGGCAGCGAGCCCTTCCTCTCGGAGGCCGACGTCGCCGATGCCCTCGGGCTGCCGCGCCACGGCCCTCCGAAGCTGCTCGATTTCTACACCGCCGAGGGCCTCGAGTACGGCCTCGAGCGCTACCGCCTGCTGCCGATGTTGCGGCGCCTGGGCTTCCGGAACGTGCGCGTGGTGATCGATCGCGTGGCCCCGCTGGACCGGGCGCGGGTGATGGGCACCGACGCGCTGACCGGCCTCGAGTGGCCGCTGATCGAGCTGGAGGTCGAGCGCCGCCGCCTCGGGAGCGGCACCTTCCTCTTCGTGAACTGGCTGTCGCTGCGCAACCCGCGCGCCCACTTCAGTAACCTCCGGCCGCAGCTCCCCGGGCAGGAAGTGCCCGGACTGGGCCTCGCCCGCGAGATGACGCAGATCCTCACGCTCATGGCCAAGCGCCTGATGCTCGAGGGGGTCGCCTTTCGGCCCTCCTGGTTCCACATGGCCTGGGCCGCGCGGCACGATGCCCGCTTCGTCGACCCCCAGCGCCAGGGCCGCTTCGAGGCGTTGGTGCGCGACGTGAGCAAGGTGTCGCTGCTCGAGGCGACCCGGGCCATCGCCGCCGGCCACGTGGCCCTCAACGGCCAGCCCTACGCCTGGGAACCCGACGAGATGGTGCGCTGGCGCGACGAGGACGACATCCCCGACGACGCGGCGCAGATCGCCGCCGCGCGAGAGCACAGCCACTTCACCCTCACCTGACTGGAGCGAACCATGGGCGTGCCGATGACCGTGCGCATCACCGGGCTGGAATGCCAGCTCACCCACGAGCCCTCGAGCGCGGTCATTCGCACCGTGCCCCCGAAGGACAACGGGGGCGATGGCTCGAGCTTCTCCCCCACGGACCTCGTCGGCGCCGCGCTCGCCTCGTGCGCCTTGAGCACCCTGGCGATCCTCGCCGCGAAGGAGGGGCTCACCTTCGGGGACGCGAGCGCGCACGTCGTGAAGGAGATGGTGGGCCCGCCGCGCCGCATCGGCTCGCTGGCCCTGGTGATCACCATGCCCCGGGACACCCGCCCCGATCAGCGGGCGCGCCTCGAGGAGATCGCCCGCGGGTGTCCGGTGGCGAGGAGCCTCCACCCGGACGTGCAGTTCCCGATGACCTTCGTCTACCCCTGACGGGGCGCTTCAGCTCCCGGTGCGCTGGTCGCGCGCCAGGTCGTTGGGCACCACCAGGCGCAGCTGGGCCGCGGTGAAGCTCTTCGCGTCGACTTCCCGCTCCAGGTACGTGTAGCCGGCGAGGCCCGCCTCGTAGACCCGCAAGATCTGGCGCGACTCGTCGAGGTTGATCTTCCCCGCGCGCAGCGCCAGCTCGGTGAACGAGCGCACCCGGGCGATGAGATCGTCCTTGTTGTAGGCGACGTAGTTGAGCACCTCGGTGACCGTGTCCCCCTCGACCACGCGGTCGATGAGGTAGCCGCCCCCAGGTGCCAGCGACACCTGGATGGTGTGCGTGTCGCCGAAGAGGTTGTGCAGGTCTCCCAGGATCTCCTGGTACGCCCCCACGAGGAAGATGCCCAGGTAGTACTCGTCGTCGTTGAGCGCGTGGAGCTGGATGTCGTCCTTCACCTCGCGCTTGTCGATGAACTTCTCGATCTTGCCGTCGCTGTCGCAGGTGATGTCGGCCAGCACCGCCCGGCGCGTGGGGCGCTCGTTGAGGCGGTGAATCGGCATCACCGGGAACAGCTGGTCGATGGCCCAGGAGTCGGGCAGCGACTGGAAGATGCTGAAGTTGCAGAAGTACGTGTCCGAGAGCTGGTGCTCGAGGTTCTCGAGCTCCTCGGCGAGGTCGCCCGTCTCGCGCGCGATGCGCAGGATCTTGTGGCAGATGCTCCAGAAGAGGTTCTCGGCGAGCACGCGCTGCTCGAGCGTGAGGTGACCCAGCGAGAACAGGGTCAGCGTCTCGTCCTTGTACTCAGAGGCGTCGTGGTACGTCTCGAGCAGGTTCTTGTTGGTGACGTCGCGGAACGCCGCGTACAGGTTCTTCACCACCTGGGGCACGGCGTCGGGCAGCTGTTCCGGCACCGGCGGCACGTCGAAGCCGCTGTTGCCCAGCACCTCGGTCACCAGCATCGCGTGGTGCGCGACCACCGCGCGCCCCGACTCGGACACCAGGTTGGGGTGGGGCACCTGGCCGGCGTCACAGGCCTCCATCACCGAGAACACCACGTCGTTCGCGTATTCCTCGGTGGTGTAGTTCATCGAGGAGGCGAAGTTGGTCTGCGAGCCGTCGTAGTCGACGCCCAGGCCACCGCCCACGTCGATGTACTGCAGCGGCGCGCCCAGGCGGCGCACCTCCACGTAGAAGCGGCCGACCTCGCGCAGCGCGTTCTTCACGTTGCGGATGTTGGAGATCTGGCTGCCCAGGTGGAAGTGGAGCAGCTCGAAGCTGTCCATCAGGCCCGTCTCGCGCATGAAGGCGATCGCGTCCATCAGCTCGCCCGACGAGAGGCCGAACTTCGAGCGGTCACCGCCCGAGGCTTCCCACTTGCCGGCGCCGCGGGTCGAGAGCCGCACGCGCATGCCCAGCCGCGGCTTGATGCCCGTCTTGCGCGCCACCTCGGCGATGAGGGGGAGCTCCGAGGGCTTCTCGACGACCATCACCACCTTGCGCCCGAGCTTCGAGGCGTAGAGCGCAGTCTCGACGTACTCCTCGTCCTTGTACCCGTTGCAGATGATCAGCGCCTCGGGGTCATCGAGCAGCGCCATCACCGCGAGCAGCTCGGGCTTGCTGCCGGCCTCGAGACCGTACTGGTAGGGCTTGCCCGCGTCGGTGATCTGCTCCGCGACGTAGCGGTGCTGGTTCACCTTGATGGGGTACACGCCGCGGTACTGGCCCTTGTAGTTGTGCTCGCTGATCGCCTTGCGGAAGGCCTCGTTGAGGTGCACCACGCGGTGGCGCAGCACGTCGGTGAAGCGGATCAGCAGCGGCAGGCTGATGCCGCGCCGGCGCACCTCGTCGACGAGCTCCTTGAGGTCGAAGCTCGGCGTGGCCGGCCCGCCGGGGTGCACGCAGACGTTCCCCTTGTCGTTGATGCCGAAGTAGCCCGCCCCCCAATTGCGGATGGCGTACATGTCGTTTGAATCAGCGACGGACCAGCGTTGCGGCGTGGGGTTGGCCATGAGTGCGCGCACTATAGAGAATCGCCCCGAAGATCCAGCATCCGGCCGCGCTTCTGTTCTCAGTTCGCCTGGGCCGCGAGGCGCTCGAGGTGGTGGCTCATCTTCTGGTCAGAAATGAGCTCCACCAGGGCGTTGCTCTGCATCAGCCCACGTACATCGCCCGACTCCAACGCCTTCTTCCACGCGTCGCCCTGGACCACCTGGCGGAAGCGGGGGTCACGCATCAGCGCGGCGTAGTCGGGGTCGTCCTTGAGCTTCTGGGCGGCCTTCGGGTCGGTGGCCACCTTCGCGGCGAGCAGCAGATCCTTGCCCCCGGCGAACTGCACCGTCTCGATGAAGTTGTACTCCCGCGCCAGGGCCACCAGCTTCGAGTCCTTCGGGGTGAAGCTGTACTTCTTGCCCGCGAGCACGAGGTTGTTCTCCACGAACGTCGCCGCCGACAGCCCGATCCAGATCGCCACCGAGGTCTTGAGGGTCGCGAGGCCGAAGCCCAGCAAGCGATCCGCGGTGCGGTTCTCGGGGTCTCGCCCGGCGAGCAGGCGCCGGAGCACGGCGGTGAGGATCAGCCGCGCCACCAGGTAGACGACGATGAAGGAGAGCAGGGTGGCGACCACCACGCCCACGGTGAGCGACGACTTGAGGGCCTTGGCTACGGGCTCCGCGAAGAAGTGGCCCGCCGGTGAGGCGGCGATGACCGCGCCCACCCCGGCGACGGCCTGGGCGACCTGCCGGGCGAAGCCGCTGAAGGCGCCCCAGAGGGCGAAGAGGGCCACGGCGCCCAGGGCGAGGAGATCGAGCGTCACTTGATCAGGAACGAGGGACCCTGCACGCGGCGCTGGTCCTCGATCTGCTTCTGGGTCTCCACGAGCTTCTCCTTGAAGCGCGTGTTCCCCGGTTCGTAGGTGAGCCCCATCTTGAAGTTCTGCAGGGCCGCTGCCCAGTTCTGCTTGTCGAACTCCGCCATCGCGGTCTTGAAGAACGGCCGCGACTTGGGGTTGGTTCCAAACTCCTCCTCCACGGTCTTGCGCGCCTCGGCCTTGATCTCCGACTCGGTGGCGTCGGTGTAGCGGAGCTTGGTGGTCCGCTCGGTGCTCGCGATGTCGGCCGCGTACTTCTTGCGCTTCACGTCGTCACGGAGCACGTAATAGGCCTCGGTGATCCGCTTGTAGATACTGCCGATGTCCGTCTTCACCTCGGAGTCCGGGAGGTGGAAGAAGCGGTCCGGGTGGTAGGTGCGGCTCTCCCTGTAGAACGCCTTCTTGATCTCCCCGGAGTTGGCGCCCTGGGGCACGCCGAGCGCCTCGAAGTAGTCGATGGTGCTCAGGGCCACGGCCAGCGCGCGCAACTCCGCGGCCTGCGCGTCCGAGATTCCTTCGATGGCCCCCGAGGTGGGCAGGGGACTGGGCCGGGCGCGGACCGCGGCGGCCTGGGGGCCGGTCGTCGGGCGGGGAGCCGCCGCGGGCGCCGGCGGCGCGATCACCGTCGAGGGCGACGAGCGAGCGCCCGCCTGCGGAGGTGCGGGGGGCACCAGCACCGGGGAGAGAGACGAGCTCGAGCGCTGGGGGGGCGCAGGCGGAATGAGGATGGTCGAGGCCGCCGGCCGGGCGACCGGAGGGGCCGCCGGCGCGATCACGGCCGGGTTCGACGTCGACGGGCGCGCCGCGGGCGCGAGCGTCGGGGTGGTGAGGACCGGACGGGCGACCGGCGGGGCGATGGTCGGCATCGCCGGGCGGGGGGCAACTTGCGGAACCAGTGGGGCGGGCACCGCGGCGGCGATTACCGGCATCACCGGCCTCGGCGCGATCGCGGGAGCCACGGACGCCAGCACTGCCGGGGCGATCACCGGGGTCGAGGGCCGCAGCGGGGCCGGGGGCGCGCTCGCCGGCCTCGGCGCGTTGGGCCGCCCGCCGGGCGCGGTGACGATCGGCATGAACGGTCGCGAACCGGTGGTCGACGGGGTCTGGGGGGCGGCGCTACCCGTCACGGGGCCGTTGCCCGCGGGCGCGATCGAGGGGGGGCGTTGCGGCGCGGTGGCCGGCAGCGGCGTGCCCGGTCGGGCCGGCGCCATGACCGGAGGCGCCGCCGGCCGCGCCGTGACCTGGGGCACGAGGGGGGCGGCGGGGGGCACGGTCACCCGCGGCATGGGCCGCGCGGGCGCGATGGGGGGAACCCCCGGCGGCGTCTTGGCTCCGTTGTCGTCGTGACCATTGGCCATCGTTCAGCGCCTCACCTCGCGGCGGGGAGATCCTTGTGGTTGGCCAGCTGCGTCTGGCGGTTGTTCTGCATCGACTTCTGGATGTCGCCCTCGGACAGGCCCGACGAGAGGCTGATCGTCGTGGAGGTGCGCTGCCCCGTCTCCTGGTCGGCGGCCAACACGTTGACGATGCCGTTGGAGTCGATCTCGAAGGTCACGTCGATCTTCACGTCGCCGCGGTAGGCGATGCGGAAGCCCGAGAACTCGAACTCGCCCAGCAGCTCGCACTCGTCGGCGCGGTTCGACTCGCCCTGGTACACGCGGATCTTCACCTTGTCCTGGCCGTCGCGGCTGGTGGTGAAGCTCTTCGACTTCTCGATGGGAATGGGGGTGTTCTTCTCGATGATCTTCTCGGTGAAGCCGCCCACCGTGCCGATGCGCAGCGACAGCGGGGTGACGTCCACGAGGAACGTCTCCGTCGCCTTGTCGAGCAGCGCGTGCGCCTGCAGCGCGGCGCCCAGCGAGACCACCTGGTCGGGGTCGACGCCTTCCATCACCGACTTCTGGAAGTAGTGCTGCACCGAGTTGCGGATGATCGGCAGCCGCGTGGGCCCGCCGACGAGGATCACCGCGTCGACGTCGGCCACCGTCATGCGCGCGCTCTGGAGCGACTCGTCGGTCACCTTGAAGGTGCCCTGCACCAGGTCCATCACCATTCGGTTGAACTGGTCCGCCGTGAGCCGGGCCTCCAGGTCGAGCACCTGGCCGTTGGTGTCCTGGCAGATGCCGGGGCACAGGATGTCGGCGACGCCGTTCTGGCCGACTTCGATCTTCGCGCGCTCAGAGGCCTCCTTGAGCATCTGCAGGCAGAAGCGGTTCTGGCGCAGGTCGAGCTTGGTGCGCGCCATGAAGTCTTCGGCGAGCCAGTTCATGATGCGGTCGTCGAAGTCGTCGCCGCCCAGGTACGTGTCGCCGGCCGTCGAGAGCACCTCGAAGACGTCCTTGCCGATCTCCAGCACCGAGACGTCGAAGGTCCCGCCGCCCAGGTCGTAGACGGCGACGCGCTGGTTGACGTCCTTGCCGAAGCCGTAGGCGAGCGCCGCCGCCGTGGGCTCGTTCAAGATGCGCAAGATGTCGAGGCCGGCGATGCGGCCCGCATCCTTCGTGGCCTGGCGCTGGTTGTCGTTGAAGTACGCGGGCACCGTCACCACCGCCTTGGTGACCGGCTGGCCCAGGTAGCTCTCGGCGATGGCCTTGAGCTCCTTGAGCACCAGCGCCGAGATCTCGGGCAGCGAGTACGTCTTGCCCCGCGCCTGGATGCGCACCGAGTTATTCGGACCCTCGACGATGGTGTACGGCATCACCGTCGTCGCCTTCTTCACCTCGTCAGAGAAGAAGAAGCGGCCGATGAGGCGCTTGGCCGAGTACACCGTGTTCTCGGCGTTGGTGATGATGTTCTTCTTGGCGGCGTTGCCCACGAGCACGCTGCCGTCTTCGAGGAACGAGACACAAGACGCGTGCGTCAGCTCGCCCCACTCATTGGGGATCACCGTTGGCTGGCCATCGATGACCGCAGAAACACACGAATAAGAAGTGCCCAGGTCGATACCGACCGCGATTTCGGACATGGGCCGAAAGGTACCGTGTTTCCTTTCCGTTCGCTCACTTCCCGTCAGGGGAGGTGGCGCGACCCTCGCCGTGTTGAGAGGCTGGGTTCGGCCGGTTAAGGGAGTGTCCGATGTCTCACGTGCTCGCCCTCATCACCCACGACGCCGCCCTGGTTCGCTGCGAGCTGGACCGGGTTCGCGCCGGCCTGCCCCCGGAGCCCGGGTCCGTGGTCGGCGTCGGGGGCTGGCAGGACGGTCAGGTGGTCCAACAGCGCCATGGCGCCGACGCCCTCGGGGCCGAGGCCTGGGAAGCGCCCGACTCGGAGGTGGTGATGCTCGCCAGCCGGCTGCTGGGCGTGGGCCAGACCGTCGAGAACGGCGCCCAGCCTTTCCGGTTTCGCCAGTGGCTCTTCGCGGCGGCGGGCACCCTCGAGAAGCCCGAGCAGGTGCGCGAGCGCCTCTGGGAAGAGCTGCCCGAGTTCCTCCAACACGCGGTGCAGGGGTCCACCTGGGAAGAGGCGGCCTTCGCGCGCTTCCTCGCCGAGCTCCGCGCCATGGGTCGCATGGAAGACGCCCAGCTCGAGGCCCCGCTCGCGGCGGCCCGGCTCGCCGAGTGTGCCCGGGCCGTCGACCAGGTCTCGGGGGCCGTGGGCGTGACGACCCGGCCCGGCTTTGCCCTGGTGGCGAGCAACGGCAAGGTGGTCGTCGCCACCCGGCGCGGAGGCCAGTCCCTCTCGTACCTGCTCCTCGAGGGCCAGGCGGAGTGCGCCCGGCATGCGCTGACGGCCCACTCGCCCGAGGGCGATGCGCTGGTGCGCGATCACCGCCGGCGGCGCTCCGTGGCGGTGGCCTCGGTCAACGCCGAGGGGTGGGTGCCGCTGCCCGAGGGCGCCACGCTGGCCGTCGATCGCCGGCTCGCCGTCACCATCAAGTAGTCAGAGGCGACCAAAGAAGCTGGCGTCGAGCACCTTGATCAACAGGTTCGCCGCCGCGTGAAACAGCGCCGGGGCGACCACCGAGTTGCTGCGCTCCCGCATCCACCCGAAGAGCAGCGCCGGGAAGAACACGCCCAGGCGCCACACCTGGAAGATCGCCAGGTGCCCCAGCGCGAAGAGGATCGCCGTCACCCAGAACGCCGGCCCCAGGCGCGCGCCGAAGAGCAACCGGCCCCGCGGCCAGGCGTCGCGCAGCCGGGTCTGGAGGTAGCCGCGGTAGAAGAACTCCTCGGGCAGGGCCACCACGAACACGTCGTCGATCACCCACTCGGTGAAGCGATCGGGCAGGCGAAACTCGAAGTGCGGCGCCCCCGTGTACGGCGTCAGGGCGCGCACCCAGTCGGCGGGCAGCTGCGGCCACAGCCAGGTGAACGCGAGGAACCCGGCGATGAAGAGCGGGAAGACCACGGCCGACGTGGCCAGGAAGAAGCGCACGTCCTTGCCCAGCTGCCGCGTCGAGAGCCCGTAGTCGGGCCAGTCTTCGCCCCGGTGCTGCACCGCCACCAGGGGCAGGTAGAGAAACCCGACGGTGGCGATGATCTTCGCGGCGGGCCGCCACACCAGGAACGCCAGCACCACCGCTCCGAAGCACAGCGCCCAGATGAAGAGGGCCTCGGACGCGGCGCGCTTCGGCAGCCAGCCCGGTCGGATCAGGGGCTCCACGTCAGGTGCGCGCGGGCTCGAGCTGCTTCTTCAGCATCGCGTGACGCTGGTGCAGCTGCATGTTGAGCGGGTCGATCTGCAGGGCGCTCTCGCAGGCCTCGAGGGCTTCCTTGTGCTGCCCCTTCTGCTCGTAGCCCTTGGAGGCGAGGAACTTCACGTGCGCCGAGCCTGCCGCGCTGGGGTGCTCCACGAGGTACTCCTGGCGCAGGCGCTCCAGGTCGAGCGGGCCCAGGCCCCCGAGAATGCAGCGGGCGACGCCCTTCCAGTTGCCGCGGTTGGCGTCGAAGCGGGCCCGAGGCCCCGGGTTGCTCAGCGCGTCGCGAGCGGCGCGAACGCGGGCCAGCGCCGCCTCGAGCTGCGCGCTCTCGGTGGGCTTGAGCGGCTTCTTGATCAGGTCCGACAGCTGCCCGATGGCCTCGGCGCAGCGGGCGCGGATCTCTTCCATCGAGGCGACCGGCTGCAGCGCGAGCACGATGTAGTGATCGCCGTTGATGCGATCGCGGTACTTGGCGATCAGCGCGTCGATGCTCTGGGTCTCGGCCGTGGTCACCGGCGGCTTGGGCTGCACCGGCAGCCCCTGCACGATGCGGTTCAAGTCTTCGCGCAGCGAGGGCGTGAGGTCGATGAACTGCACCCCGAACCCTGGCGACATGCTCCACGCCTTCGCCTGGTCGGCCGGCACGTGGCGCACCACCTCGGCGAGCAGGTCGAGGTTGCCGGCCGAGGGCAGGGTGATCTTCACCCGCGAGAACACCGAGGGCAGCGCGCCGGTGGTCGAGAGGAACATGCCCCCCTTGGAGATGTCGTTGCACTGCATCGTGCCCACCACCGTGCCGTCGATGCGCGCGACCACGGCGTCGAAGCGGGCCGTGTGCCGGGGCTGCGGCTGCGGCGCGATGCTCGCGGCGGGGGCCACTGGCGCGGGCACGGGCTTCGGCGGCGCAGGCGGAGGGGCGGGCGGGGTGACCAGCACCGCGGCCGGGCCGGAGCTGCTGTGCAGCGCCTTCTCGAGCGCCGTCGCGAACTCCGCGGCGCTCTGGAAACGCTCGCCGGGGACCTTCTGCATCGACTTCTCGATGGCCTCGCCCCAGGCCCGGGAGACGCTGGGGTTCACCTCGTGCGCGGGCTTCGGGTTCTGGCTGCGGTGCGCCACCAGCAGGTCGGTCAACCCACGCTGGGGGAACGGCAGCCGCCCGGTCGCCAGCAGCCAGGCGATGCAGCCCAGCGAGTACACGTCACTGCGCCCATCGACCGGCGCCGAGTTCGCCTGCTCCGGCGACATGAACTCGGGCGTCCCGACGATCAGCCCCACCGCGGTGTTGGTGCCGCTGCGCTCGGGGTCGAGCAGCTTGGCGAGGCCGAAGTCGAGCACCTTGACGAAGTTGTCGGCGCGCCCGCGCTTGATGAGGAAGATGTTCTCCGGCTTCAGATCGCGGTGAACGATGCCCGCGTTGTGCGCGGCCTGCAGCGCGTCACAGACCTGGATGAGGATGGGGATGGACACGGCCGCGGGCACCGGCTGCGTCATGATGTAGTTGAGGGGCTTGCCCTCGAGGTACTCCATCACGAGGTAGTAGCGGTTCGGCGGAACCACGTTCATGTCGAAGATGTTGACGATGTTCTCGTGGCCGATGAGGTTGACCGCGCGGGCCTCGGCATAGAACCGGGCCACCAACCCTTCATCGGCCGCGAGCTTCTCCTGCAACACCTTGATCGCGACGCGGCTGCCGATCACGGTGTGCTCACCGAGATAGACGGTCCCCATCCCACCCCGCCCGATCACCTTCGTGATCTTGAAGGATCCGAGGATCGAGCCCACGATTGAGTCGCCCGTCTGCGTCGTCATTTTGCCCTTCGCGACTCTAGACGACTGGCCGCGCGCGATACGGATGAAATGCGCTCATCCCCGCTGGATCGCGGCGCGGAAACCCTTCACGTCCTTCGTGTTGACCACGTCCCCGGTTCGGGCCCAACCCCGGCGCGCCGTGGCGACCGCGTAGGGGAGGTGGGTCTTGAGCTCCCCCACCGAGTGGGCGTCGGTGCTGAGCACCAGCTTGATCCCGCGCTCGAGGGCCTTGCGCACGTTCTCGGCCGAGAGATCCATGCGCTCGGGGCACCCGTTGACCTCGATGGTGATCCCCTTCTTCGCGGCCTTGTCGAGGATCTCCTCGATGCGCAGGGGCACCGCCTCCCGCTTGAGCAGCAGCCGCCCCGAGGGGTGACCCCAGATGTGCAGGTGGGGGTTGTCGAAGGCGCGCAGCACGCGCTTGGTCGTCGCGTCTTCGTCTTGCGAGTACCGCTGGTGGATCGAGCCGATGACCACGTCGAGCTGCTCGAGCACCGCGTCGGGGTAGTCCAGCGAGCCGTCCTCGAGGATGTCGCTCTCGATGCCCTTGAGCAGCGTCAAGCCCTTCACCTTCTCCTGCACCGCGTCGATCTCGTCCCACTGGGCCTTCATGCGGTCGAGCTTGAGGCCCCCGGCGTAGTTCGCGCTCTGCGAGTGCTCGGTGATGGTGAGGTAGGTGTACCCCAGGGCTTTGGCCGCCAGCGCCATGGCCTCGAGCGAGTCGCGCCCATCGCTCCAGGTGGTGTGGGCGTGCACGTTGCCGCGGATGTCACCCAGGGTGACGAGGTCCCTGGGTAGCGTCTGGGCGAGCGCGGCCTCGATCTCCCCCCAGTCTTCTCTCAGCTCGGGCGGCACGAACTGCATGCCCAGCAGCGCGTAGAGATCCTTCTCCTCCACGATGGGGAGTTTTTCCTCGGCGCCCTCGTGCTTCGCCTTGCCCTTCTTCGCCGGGGTCTCGCTCTTGCCCCCCATGCGGAACACGCCCCACTCGGAGATGGTCAGCCCCTTGTCCTGGGCCAGCCCGCGCAGCTTGATGTGGTGGGCCTTCGAGCCGGTGAAGTGATGCAGCGCCGAGGCGAAGTCTTCGTCGGGCAGCACGCGGAAGTCGACCTGGAGGTCCGTCTCCTTGAGCCGCACCGAGGTCTTCGACTCTCCCGACCCGATGGTCTGGGCGATCTGCGGGAAGGTGAGGAAGTGCTTGAAGACGGCCGCGGCGTCGGGCGCGCTGGCGATGACGTCCACGTCGGCCACGGTCTCGCGCATGCGGCGCACCGAGCCCCCGAGCTCCGCGCGGATCACCCCCGGCGCCTGCTTCACCCACGCGAGCACCGCCTGGGCCTGGTCCTCCACGTCTCCCAGGCGCTTGCGACCGCCGGCCGCCATGGTCCGCCGCGCCAGCGCGATGCCCGCCAGCAGCTTCTCCTCGGTCTTCTTCCCGAAGCCCTTGAGCGCCTGCACCCGTCCGTCCTGGCAGGCCTTCTCCAGCTCGTCGATCGATCCCACGCCCAGCTGCTCGAAGAGCGCCTTGGCCTTCTTGGGCCCCAGGTCCTGCACGGTCATCAGCTCGAGGATCTTCGGGGGGTACGCGGCCTTGAGCTCCTCGAGCGCGGCCATCTTGCCGTGGGTGACCAGGTCCTCGATCTTCGAGGCCAGTCCCTCCCCGATGCCCGGCAGCGTGGTGAGGCGCTTCTCGGCGACGAGCACCGCCAGGTCTTCGGTCAGGCTGGAGATCCGCTCGGCGGCGAGCTCGTAGGCGCGCGTCTTGAACGCGTTCTCGCCCTTGATCTGCAGGTACGCGCTCATGTCATGCAGCGCCTTGACCACGGTGCTCTTGTCGACGGGCGTCATGGCACCCTCATAGCGGCAGAAGTGCGGTAGGTGGAGCCCCCGTGAGCGACGCAAAGCGGATCAAGCTGGGCGCGGCCGACCTGGTGGAGGGCGAGCTGCGCGGGTACGCGGTGGGCAAGCGCAACGTGCTGGTGGCGTGCGTGGGCGGCAAGTTCAAGGCCCTCGACGACTGGTGCAACCACGCGGGCTGCCTGCTCTCTGGGGGCCGTCTCGAGCGGAACATGGTGGTCTGCCCCTGCCACGAGGTCGGCTTCGATCTCGACAGCGGCAAGAACGTCACCTCGCCGGGCGTCGCCGACGACCAGCCCACGTTTCAGACTGAAGTGCAGGACGGCCAGTTGCTCGTGGTCGGCTTCCCCACGGAGTGATGCATGGCGCACGAAGGACACGATCACCATTACGACGCTGAGCACGATCACCACCACGGCCACGACGAGTCGGCGGTGGCGACCTGGGTGGTGACCTGCTCCGACTCGCGCAGCGCGTCCACGGACGAGGGCGGGGCGCTGGCCAAGAAGCTCCTGCTGGCCGCGGGGCACTCGCTGGTGGGCAGCGAGCTGGTCAAGGACGACGCGCACGAGATCGCCCATGCCCTCGAGCACGCGCTCGCGCACGGCGCCCGCTGCGTGGTCTTCACCGGTGGCACGGGCGTGGGCCGTCGCGACGTGACGGTGGAGACCCTCGCCCCGAAGTTCGAGAAGCACCTCGAGGGCTTCGGCGAGCTCTTCCGGGCCCTCTCGTTCCAACAGGTGGGCAGCGCCGCGTGGCTCTCGCGCGCGACGGCGGGCGTGGTGCAGGGCGCGCTGGTCTTCGTGCTCCCCGGCAGCCCGAAGGCCGTGGGCCTGGCCCTCGAGCAGTTGATCCTCCCCCAGCTGGGTCACGCGGTGCGGGAGATGCTGCGCTGAAGCCGGCGTTGTCGGCGCGCCGCGCGGCGCTGCTCCGCCCCCTGCTCGATGGCTTCGTGGAGTCTCGCCCCTGGCGCGATCGGCTCCTGGCCGACCCCATCGAGTTCCCCCACCGCTACGACGACCCGCGCGACATCGAGACCGTGGCCCTGCTCTCGGCGTCCCTGGCCTATGGGCGCGCCGATCTCTTCAAGCCGAAGATCGCCGGCATCCTCGACGGCCTCGGTCCCCACCCGGCCAACGCCCTCGCCGCCCTCGACGTGACGGGCGCGCGGGCGCTGCTCGACGGCTTCGTGTATCGCTTCAACCTCCCTTCCGACGTCGCGGTGCTGTTGCTGGGCATGGGCGCGACGCTGCAGCGCCATGGCTCGCTCGAGGCCGCGTTCCTCGCCGGCCGCACCGCCAGCTGGCAGGCGACCCTCGCCACCTTCGCCCACGGCCTTCGCGACGCGGCCCCGGAGAAGGAGATCATCCGCAAGCTCGGGCCCACGCGCGGGCTGCACCACCTGCTCCCGTTCGCGGAGGCGGGCGCGGCGAAGCGGCTCAACCTGTACCTGCGGTGGATGGTGCGCGGCGCCGACGAGATCGACTTCGGGGTCTGGAAGGGCGTCTCCCCGGCCGACCTGATCATCCCCCTCGACACGCACGTGATGCGCATCTCGCGGTGGCTGGGCTTCACCACGCGCAACACCATCGGTTGGGCCACGGCCGAAGAGGTCACCGCGTCGCTGCGCCTGCTCGATCCAGCCGACCCGGTTCGCTACGACTTCGCGCTGTGCCACTACGGCATGAGCGGCGCGTGCCCGGTCAAGCCGGTGCCGGCGAACTGCGCGCGCTGCCCGCTGCGGTCTCAGTGCACCGTGGGCCGGCGCGTCAAAGCCTGAAGATCTCGCGCAGCCGGGCCAACGCCTTGCCCGCGCTCGGCGACTTGTCGTCGGCGCTCGACGAGGTGGCGGCGGCCAGCTCGGCCTTGCGCCCGTCGATCATCGTGGCGATCTGCGCCAGCCGCTCGGGGTTCGCCTGCAGGTAGCGCGCGAAGACCTCGCGGCCCATCTCCAGCAGCACGCAGTCTTCCATGGCCACCACGGTCGCGCTGCGGGGCTCGCCGGTGAGCAAGGACATCTCGCCGAAGGCCGCGCCGCGCTCGAGGGTGGCGATCTCCTTCGCCGGGTACCCCACGCGCACCGACAGTCGCCCGGAGACCACCACGTAGAAGGTCGACGCCTCGCGGCCCTCGGTGATCACCTCTTCGCCACGGCCGAAGGTGTGCTCCACGGCCGCCTTGGACAGGGCCTTCGCCTCCTCGATGGGGAAGGGCGCGAAGAGCGGCAGCCGGGTGATGAGCTCGAGGTCCGGTTCTCGCTTCGGCTTCTCGGTGGTGCGCAGCTGCACCACGCGCTGGGGGAAGGGGATCTCGATGCCCTTGCGCCCGAAGCGGTACCAGAGCCGGCTGAGGATCTCGTCGGTCACGTGCGGCAGCGACGCGTAGTCGCTCACGAAGAAGCGCACCCGGTAGGTCACCTGCGAATCACCGAAGCTCGCCACCCGCACCCACGGCGCCGGCTCGGCGAGCACCAGCGGCGCTTCCCGCAAGGTCTCGCTGGCCTCGGCCTTCACGAAGTTGGGCGCGGCGTCGTAGCTGGCGCCGAACTCCAGCTCGATGGCTACCGGGGCGTGCTCGCTCGAGAAGTTGGTGACCTTCTCCTTGGCGATGAGCGAGTTGGGGATGGTGATCACCTCGCGGCGCACGCTCTCGATGCGCGTCGAACGCCAGGCGATCTGCACCACCCGGCCTTCCTTCTCCCCCACGCGGATGTAGTCGCCCACGTTGAACGGGGTCTCGAGCTGCAACGAGAGCCCGCTGAACAGGTTGCCCAGGGTGTCCTGCAGCGCGAAGCCTAAGACCAGCGAGAGCACCGCCGACGTGCCCAGCAGCGTGGCGAGGTCGATCTTCAGCTGCGTCTTCAGGATCGGGATCGCGACGATCACGTAGAGGACGAAGTCGAGCACGTCGCGGTGGATCTTCGCGGCCACCACCTTCGTGAAGCGCCGCCTCAGCCAGAACAGCCCCGCCGCGCCGATGCGCGTCATGCCGAAGGCGAAGGCCAGCACCCACGAGACGCGCAAATAGGCGTGCCACTCGGTGGGCACGAGGTCCTCGAGCCAGAAGCCGTTGACGCGCAGCACCAGGTACACGCCCAGCCACCGCGCGCCGACCCGCAGGTCCGCCTTCTCGACCTCGCTGGTTCCCTGGCGGGAGGCGAACAACACCCCGATGAACGCCACCACCCCCAACAGCAGCGCGAGGTTCCCCTGGACGAAGGCGTTCATGTTCATGGTGCGAGAGCGGCGGCACCTTACCCAAACGCCGTTGTACGTGTGGGTCCAAGAGGCTACGCCGCGCCCCATGAAGCACTCGTCCGCACAGGTGACCCGGTGACGCTCGCGATGGTGCAGGGCCAGAAACACGCGGTCGACGCGATCCAGTCCTCGCTGGCCAAGCGGCAGGTCCACCACGCGTGGCTCTTCCACGGCCCCGACGGCGTGGGCAAGGAACTCGCGGCCATGGGCTTCGCCCAGGCTCTCGTGTGCACCGAAGCGCCCTCCGTCGGCTGCGGCAAGTGCGCGGCCTGTACGCGGGTCGCCAACCGCAACCACCCCGACGTCACCTGGGTGATGCCCGAGGCCGAGCAGGTCGAGCGCGGCATCTCCGGTCGCAGCGACTTCACCGCCACGCCTTCGCGCGACATCCGCATCGACCAGGTGCGCAAGCTCCAGGAGCGCCTCGCCTTCCGCGCGCTCGAGGCGCCGCACAAGGTGGCGCTGTTCATCACCGCGCACGCCATGAACCAGCCGGCGCAGAACGCGCTCCTCAAGACCCTCGAGGAACCGCCCCGCGACACCATCCTCATCCTCGTGTCCTCGGCCCCCGACAAGCTGTTGCCCACCATCCGCAGCCGCTGCTCGAAGGCCGCCTTCGGGCCGCTGCCGCTGGAGTTCATCGCGCAGAAGGTGAAGGCCGCCGCGAAGAAGAAGGACGCCGTCGACGACGTGCTCGCGCACCAGATCGCCGCCATGGCCTCGGGCAGCCTCGCGCGCGCCCTGGCCCTCGACCCGAGCGCCCTGGCCCGCCGCAAGGAGATCATCGAGTCCTTCGAGAAGCTGGTCCCCGACGACGCCGGCGCGTGGATCGCGCTCGCCGAGGTGCTCGGTGAAGATCGCCCCACCGCCGAAGCGTCCCTCGACGTGCTGCAGGTGTGGTTCCGCGACGTCGCCCTGGCGCAGGTCGGGAGCGAGGCGCTCATCAACCTCGACCTGAAGGACCTCGCGGCCGAGGCGTCGACGCGCGTCTCTCCCGCTGGCATCCAGCGCCGGGCCGGGTTGCTCGACGAGGCGAAGAACGCCATCTCCCAGCGCAACGGCGCCGCCCGCCTGCAGCTCGAGCGCATGTTCGTCGAGATGTTCACCGCATGACCGGGAGGCGGTGGCCGGACCCGTGGAAGGTCGGCGTGCTCTCCGCGCTCTACTTCGCGCAGGGGCTGCCCTTCGGCTTCCAGTCGAACGCGTTGGCCCTGTACCTCACCGACCTCGGCCTCTCGATGACCCAGGTCTCCCTGGCGCGCGCGCTGGCGTTGCCGTGGGCCCTCAAGGTGCTGTGGGCGCCGCTGGTGGATCGCTACAACCTGCCGCGCTTCGGCCGCCGCAAGTCGTGGATCGTGCCCATGCAGTTGCTGCTCGCCGCGACGTGCGTGGTGGCCGCCTTCTTCCCGCTCTCGCGCGAGACGCTGGTGCCGTTCCTCGCCTGCGTGTTGTTGATGAACCTCTTCGCCGCGACCCAGGACATCGCCGTCGATGGGCTGGCGGTGGATCTCCTGGAACCCAGCGAACTGGGCGCGGGCAACGCGGCGCAGGTCGTCGGCTACAAGGTGGGCATGCTCACCGGCGGTGGCCTGCTGGTGGCGCTCGCCGCCCGCGCCGGGTGGAACGCGCTGTTCCTCTCGATGGCCGGCCTGTGCCTGCTGGTGATGACGCTGGTGCTCTTCGTGAAGGAGCCCGCCTCGACCGTGCACGCGAGCGGCGCGAAGCTCTCGTGGCCTGAGCTGGTGACGCGGCTCAAGGAGCTGGTGCGCAAGCCCGGGGTGGGGTGGCTCCTGCTCGCCGTGGGCACCTACAAGATGGGCGAGACGCTCGCCGACGCGATGTTCGGGAGCTGGATGGTGCGGGTGCACCACGTCCCCAAGGAGGAGGTCGCGCTGTGGCTGGGCACGTGGGGCATCGTGGCTTCGCTCGCGGGCTCGTTCCTCGGCGGGGTGCTCGCCACGCGCCTGCGTCTCAAGACGGCCGTCAGCGTCACCGGGGCCCTTCGCTTGATCCCCCTCATCGCGCAGTGGGCGGTGGTCGCGGGCTTCGCGCTGCCGACGAAGGACATCATCGTGCCCCTGACCTGCGCCGAGCACTTCTTCGGGGGGCTCCTCACCACGGCGATGTTCTCGCTGATGATGGCCTCGGTCGATCGCCGCATCGGCGCCACGCACTTCACCTTGCTCGCGAGCGTGGAGGTGATCGGCAAGGCCGCGCCGGGGCTCCTGAGCGGACTGATGGCCGACACCCTCGGCTTCCAGGCCGTGTTCGCGGCGTCGGTGGGGTTGTCCGCCGCATTCCTCCTCGTCGTC
The DNA here is from genome assembly GCA_903905455.1 of uncultured Archangium sp. Lineage (GTDB taxonomy): Bacteria > Myxococcota > Myxococcia > Myxococcales > Myxococcaceae > Archangium_A. The sequence goes on along the minus strand of CAIVGN010000130.1, from coordinate 24,202 downwards.
CCGAAGATCCCCGGGCACATCGCCGCGGAGCCAGCGCCGCCGACCGGGTGACGCACCGGCACTTGCCCGGCGACTTCGAGGCACTTGCCGCGCGACGTACCGGCACTTGCCCGGCGACTTCGATGCACTTGCCGCGCGGCTTACCGGCACTTGCCCGGCGACTTCGAGGCCTTGCCGCGCGACCAGGGGCACTTGCCCGGCGACTTCGAGGTACTTGACGCGCGACCTGCGGCGCTTGCCCGGCGACTTCGAGCCCTTGCCGCGCGACTTACCGGTACTTGCCCGGCGTCCAGGGGCACTTGCCGTGCGACTTCCCCACGCTTGCTCGGCGCCCACCGGCACTTGCCGCGCGACGTACCCAATCTTGCCCGGCGTCCACAGGCACTTGCGGTGCGACTGACCCACCCTTGCCGCGCGTCCACGGGCGCTTGCCCTGCGACTTCCCCACTCTTCACGCGCACCTTTGCCGCTCTTCTGCGCTAGGGAGCGCGCCCCATGAGCGCACCTGCCCCCGTCAACGCCCCTCCCGCTACCTTTGGTGATCCGACTGCCCTTGGCTTGCTGGGGCTCTCGATCGGTTGCGCGGCGCTGGTGCCCATCGCCTTCGGCTGGCTGCCCACCGACCCGGCGAAGTTCCCCATGTTCTTCAAGACCGCGGCGCTGTTCTGCCTGCTCTTCGGAGCCGGTGGCCAGTTCCTCGCGGGCATGATGTCGCTGGCGAACAAGAACACCCTGGGCGGCACGCTGCTGACCACCTTCAGCTTCAACTGGGTGATGAACTGGTGGGCGCTCGACGAGGCCTCGCAGGGACGCACCGTCGACGGCTCCATCGTCCTCTCGGTCGACGTCGCCTTCATCCTCATCTTCCTCGTGCTGACCTACGCCTTCGGCTTCTTCTCGAAGCTGCTCTTCTTCTTCCTCGTGGACATCGACGTCCTGTACTTCTTCCGCATCGGCCGGCACTTCACGACCGCGGGCTCCGACGCCTGGAAGTTGCTGGGCACCGGCGTGGGCGTCTCGACGATCGCCCTGATGGCCATCGCGCTCTACATCGCGTTCGCGCTGCTGGTGAACCCCTCGGCCGGGCGCCCGGTCTTCCCGACCTCCGGGCCGATGTTCAAGCCCACCCCTCCGCCGGCCGTCTAAGGCGGGTTTTGGCGCTTGTGGGCGTGGGTCGACGGGGTTAACTCCCGCGCCCATGCAGCTCGTCAGCGTGAAGCAGGCTCTCGCGGGTCAGCCCGCGGTTGGTTCGAAAGTGGAAGTGCGCGGCTGGGTGCGAACCCGTCGTGACTCCAAGGCAGGCATCTCGTTCGTGGCCGTGTCGGATGGCGGTTGTTTCGACGCCGTCCAGCTCGTGGTCCCGAACACGCTGCCCAACTACGAGAGCGAGGTGCTCAAGCTCACCGCGGGCGCCTCGGTCATCGCCACCGGCACCCTCGTCGCCAGCCAGGGCAAGGGCCAGGCCTTCGAGATCCAGGCCGACGCGGTGCAGGTGCTCGGCCTGGTCGATGACCCCGAGACGTACCCCATCCAGCCCAAGCAGCACTCGCTGGAGTTCCTGCGCGAGCAGGCCCACCTGCGCCCCCGCACCAACCTCTTCGGCGCGGTGACCCGCGTGCGGCACCACGCCGCCCAGGCCATCCACCGCTTCTTCCACGAAGAGGGGTTCTTCTGGGTCAACACGCCGATCATCACCGCCGCTGACGCCGAGGGCGCCGGCCAGATGTTCCGCGTGTCCACGCTCGACATCGCGAACCTCCCGCGCACCGAGGCGGGCAAGGTCGACTGGGCCAAGGACTTCTTCGGCAAGGAGACCTACCTCACCGTCTCCGGCCAGCTGAACGTCGAGGCGTTCTGCATGGCGATGTCCAAGGTCTACACCTTCGGTCCCACGTTCCGCGCCGAGAACTCCAACACCACCCGGCACCTCGCCGAGTTCTGGATGATCGAGCCCGAGATCGCCTTCGCCAACCTGAACGACGACGCGAACCTCGCCGAGCGGTTCCTCAAGTACGTGTTCAAGGCGATCCTCAACGAGCGCCTCGACGACCTGAAGTTCTTCGAGGACAAGGTGCAGAAGGGCGGCATCGAGCGCCTCGAGAAGTTCATCGAGTCGAGCTTCGAGCGCATCGAGTACACGCAGGCGATCGAGATCCTCAAGAGCGCGAAGAAGAAGTTCGAGTACGCGCCCGAGTGGGGCAAGGACCTGCAGACCGAGCACGAGCGCTACCTCACCGAGGAGCACGTCGGCCGCCCGGTGGTGGTGATGAACTACCCCGAGCAGATCAAGGCCTTCTACATGCGCATGAACGACGACGGCCGCACCGTCGCCGCCATGGACGTGCTGGCCCCCGGCATCGGCGAGATCATCGGTGGCTCGCAGCGCGAAGAGCGCCTCGACCTGCTCGACGCGCGCATGCGCAAGATGAACCTCGAGCCCTCGCACTACGGCTGGTACCGCGACCTGCGCCGCTACGGCTCGGTGCCCCACGCCGGCTTCGGCCTCGGCTTCGAGCGCCTCATCGTCTACCTCTGCGGCCTGTCCAACATTCGCGACGCCATCCCGTACCCGCGCGTGCCGGGCTGGGCGCAGTTCTGATGAGCGACGGGCTCGAAGAAGTACTCGAAGAGCTCGACGCCGGTGGCGAGGCCCCGGCGTACCTGCTGGCCGGCGAAGAGTTCCTGATCCGCAAGGCGGCCGAGAAGCTGCTGGGCAAGCTGGTGCCCGGCGGTACGGCGGACCTGAACCTGGTCACCATGGACGCCGCGACGCCCCGCGAAGTGGCGGCCGAACTCGCGACCCTGCCGATGTTCGGCGGGCGCAAGGTCGTCTTCCTCCGCGACCCGGAGTTCCTCGCCCCCAAGAAGGGCCGCCCCGACGCGCTCTCCCGCGCCCGCGAGGCGTGGAAGGCCAACCGCCGCAAGGAAGCCGCGCGTCGCGTGCTGGGCATCGCCGCCCGCGCCGGCTGGGGCCCCGCCGATCTCGACCCCACGGCCAACGGCACGCCGCGCCCCGATGACTGGGAGCGCGAGCTGGGCATCGTGCTCGCCGAGGTCGACGTCGCCTTCCTCCACGACGTCGCGGTGTTCTGCGCGGCCGAGAACCTCGGCGTCGCCTCGAGCGACGACGCGGCGCTCCACGAGTGGCTCGCGGGCAAGCCGGCGAAGGGCCAGGTGCTGGTCATCGCCTCCAGCGATCTCGAGCCCAAGAACGCCTTCATCAAGCTGCTCAAGGACAAGGGCCGCGCCATGGAGTTCAAGGGCGCCGGCAAGTTCAAGGACCTCGACCTGGGGGCGTTCTCCGTCGAGACCCTCGCGCCCTACAAGAAGAAGATGGGCCCCGGCGCGCTCGAGCTGCTCAAGGAGCGCGTGGGCGGGAACTTCCGCCTGCTGCAGTCCGAGCTGGTGAAGCTGGCGCTGTATTCCGACTCGGCGACCATCACCCAGAAGGACGTCGATCTCCTCGTCGGCCACGCGCGTGAAGACGAGTACTTCGAGCTCTCGGACGCGATCCAGAAGCGCAACTTCGAGGGCGCGGCCAAGTACGTGCAGGACGCCTTCAGCCAGGGCGCGCACTCGCTGCAGCTGCTGGGCAGCGTGGCGAGCATCGTGCGCAACCTGCTGGCGAACTTCGAGCGCATGAACCGGTTGTCCGGCGGCAAGCCCCCGCGCAACTACAACGACTTCCAGGCGCGGCTCTGGCCGAAGATCGAAGCCGAAGCGAAGGCGAACAAGACGAAGGTGCCGCACCCGTATGCCTCGTTCATGGGCATGCAGGCCGCCGGTGCCTATGGCCGTCAGGAGCTGCTGCGCGGGCTCGTCGCCTGTGCCGAGGCCGATCTCGCGCTCAAGCTGGGCGGCGAAGAGCTCGTGCTCGAGCGCCTCCTCTGGACCCTCTGCGGCAAGGCGGCCGCGTGGGAATCGCAGATGCACCTCATCCGCCGAGAGCAGGAACGCTGAACATGAAGACCCTGGTGACGTGCGCGCTCCCCTACGCGAATGGACCGATCCATCTCGGGCACATGGTGGAGCACATCCAGACCGACATCTTCGTGCGCTACCTGCGCTCGAAGGGCGACCAGGTGGTGTTCCTCTGCGCCGATGACACCCACGGCACCGCCATCGAGATCAGCGCCCAGAAGCAGGGCGTGACCCCCGAGCAGTTCATCGAGGGCGTGTCGGTCGATCACCAGGCCGTGTTCCGCGACTTCCAGGTGAGCTTCGACCACTACTCGTCGACGAACTCCGAGGAGAACCGGCAGTACGCCGAGCTGATCTACGGCCGCGCCAAGGACGCCGGGTTCATCGGCACCAAGGACATCGAGCAGGCGTTCGACGAGACCGCCAACCGCTTCCTCGCCGACCGCTTCATCAAGGGCGAATGCCCGAACTGCGGCGCCAGGGACCAGTACGGCGACGCCTGCGAGAAGTGCAACGCCACCTACGGCCCGAAGGAGCTGAAGAACCCGTACTCGGTGCTCAGCGGCAAGACCCCGGTGTGGAAGGGCAGCCGGCACCTCTTCTTCCAGTTGCCCAAGCACGAGGCCTTCCTCAAGGCGCAGCTCGCCAAGCCCGAGTTCATGCACCCCGGCCTCGCGGCCCAGCTGCAGCAGTTCTTCGAGAAGGGCCTCGCCGACTGGGACATCTCGCGTGACGGGCCGTACTTCGGCTTCGCCATCCCCGGCGAGACCAACAAGTTCTTCTACGTCTGGCTCGACGCGCCGATTGGCTACATCTCGACCGCCGAGCAGTGGGCGAAGAAGACCGGCCTCGCCAAGAGCGCCCTCGACTTCTGGGCGAAGGACGCCGACTCGAAGATCGTCCACGTCATCGGGAAGGACATCGTCTACTTCCACTGCCTCTTCTGGCCCGCGGTGCTCGAGGTCGCGCAGCTCAAGGTGCCGGACCACGTGCACATCCACGGTCACCTCACGGTCAACGGCGAGAAGATGAGCAAGTCGCGCGGCACGTTCATCAACGCGCGCCCGTACCTCGACGTGCTCGACCCGAACTACCTGCGCTTCTATTACGCGTCGCTGCTCGGCTCCGGCCCCGAGGACCTCGACTTCAGCCTCACCGAGTTCCGCCAGCGGGTGAACGCCGAGCTGGTCAACAACCTGGGCAACCTCGCCAACCGCACGCTGTCGCTGCTGGCCAAGGGCTCCGGGCTCGCCGCGCCCAACGAGGCCATCGGCGGGCAGTTGGTGCGCGACGCCCTGGCGAAGGTGAAGGACATCGGCGAGGCGTTCGAGCGCTTCGACCACCGCGCGGCGATCAAGGCGATCCTCGAGATCGGCTACTCGGCGAACCAGTTCCTCGCCAAGGCCGAGCCGTGGAAGACGATGAAGACCGACCCCGAGGGCGCCCGGTCGGTGCTCAGCGAGGCGGCCGAGGTCGTCTACCTGCTCACCGCGCTGCTCGATCCCGTGGTGCCCCAGCTGGCCGAGAAGCTCGCCGCGCAGCTGAACCGCCCGAGGCTCACCTTCCAGCAGCTCGCCACCGCCCAGTACCCGCTGCTCGATCGCACCGCGCCCATCGGTGAGCCCGCGCCGATCATCAACCGCATCGAAGAGGCCGTGGTCGCCACGCTCATCGTCGCGCCGAAGGAAGCGGTGGTCGAAGTGCCTGCCGCCGCGCCGGCCAAGCCGCCCGCGCCCCCGGCCCCGGAGATCGAGTTCGGGGACTTCGTGAAGGTGGCGTTGATCGCCGGCAAGGTGCTCGCGGCTGAGAAGGTGGCCAAGGCCGACAAGCTGCTCAAGCTGAGCGTCGACCTGGGCGAAGGTGCCCCGCGCACCATCGTCTCCGGCATCGCCGAGGCCTACGCCCCTGAGCAGGTGGTGGGGAAGAACGTGGTGGTGGTCGCCAACCTGAAGCCCCGGCCGCTCAAGGGCATCGAGTCGCGCGGCATGATCCTCACCGCGGGCTCGGGTGGGAAAGACCTCGTGCTGCTCGACGCCGGCGACGTGGCGCCCGGCACCCCGGTGAAGTGAGGTGAGCCTGCGCGCCCAACTCGATCTCGCGCTGCTCGCCCTCGAGCGGGGCCAGGGGCCTGGCCCCCGGGCCGAGGCGGCCGATACCCTCTGCGAGCTCGCCTTCGACGCGGCGCCCGAAGACCGCCCTGACTTCGCGCCCGCCGTGGTGCGCCTGCTGGCCGACAAGCAGGACGAGGTGCGCTGCGCAGGCCTCGCGCTGGCCTCCGAGGTGCTCGCGCCCGTCGAGGCGAAGGAGATCCTCATTCGTCACCTCGCCGACCCCGTGGTGCGGGTGCGCGTCGAGGCGGCTGGACGGCTCGCCGATCTCGCCGTGCCCGAGTCCCGCGGCTCCCTGGCGGCGGCCCTGCAAGACCCGTCGCTCGCCGTGCGCTTCGAGGCCGCCCGCGGCATGGTGGCCCTCGAGCACGCCTCGGGCCTCGAGGTGCTGGTCGAGGCGCTCGACGACGCCGATCTCCGGTTCCGCGCCGCCGCCGCCCTCGCGCAGCTCGGGAGCAAGGAGGCCCTCGCGCCCCTCCAGCGCGCGTTCTCGAGCTGGTTCCTGCCCGCGTTCGATCGCACCCAGATCGCCGGCGCCCTCGCTTCCCTCGGTGATGCCGACGGGGTGGCCCACCTCTTCAAGCGCGCCGGTCGCCGCTGGTCCATGGATCGCGCCATGGCCGTCGAGTTGCTCGGTGAGGTGAAGGCCCCGGGCGCGAAGGACCGGCTGCTGGAAATCGTCGCCGACCCCGACGACCCGGCCCGGGGCACTGCTGCGCGCGCCCTGGGGCGACTGGCCGATCTCACCGCAGAGCCGAAGCTCGTCGCGCTGCTCGGCGACACCACCGCGACCGACGATCTGCGCCTCGACGCGGCCGAGGGGTTGTTGCTGCTGGGGTCAGACTCCGCCCGCGCGAGCGTCGACACCCTGAAGCTCCAGGACCCCGCCGCCAGCGCCGAGCTCGCCGCGATGATCCGCGAGTACGCTGCGCCGCTCCCATGAAGCTCATCGACGCCCACTGTCACCTCGAGATGAAGGACTTCCCGGTCACCGCCGAGGTCATCGAGCGCGCCCGCGCCGCCGGCGTCGTGCACGCGGTGGTGGTCGGGCTGCTGCAGAAACCCGGCGACTTCGGCAACGCGCTGAACGCGGCGAAGGCCCACCCCGACTTCCTCACCCCCACCATCGGCGTGCACCCGCACGACGCGGCGGCCGCCACCCCGGCTGACTGGGACGAGCTCGCCCGCCTCGCGGCCTTGCCAGAGGTGAAGGCGGTCGGCGAGACGGGCCTCGACTACTTCTACGATCACTCGCCCCGCGAGGCGCAGGCCCTGGGCTTCCGCCGCCAGTGCCAGCTCGCCCGGCAGGTGAAGAAGCCGATCATCATCCACGTGCGCGACGCCCACGACGAGTGCGCGGCCATCCTCGAGAGCGAGGGCATGCACGAAGGCATGATCCACTGCTTCACCGGGGATCTCGCCGCGGCGCGCCGGTACCTCGACCTGGGCTTCTACCTCTCGATCTCCGGGGTGGTGACCTACAAGAAGACCGAGCCCCTGCAGGAGGCCGTGAAGTTCGCCCCGCTCGCGCGCCTGATGGTCGAGACCGACAGCCCGTACCTCTCGCCCATCCCCTACCGCGGCAAGTGGCCCAACGAGCCGATGCGCGTGGCCGAGACCGCGAAGAAGGTCGCCGAGCTGCACGGCCGCGACGCCGACGAGGTCGCGCTCACCTGTGCGCGGAACACCGCGACGCTGTTGGGGCTGAAGCTCGACCTCTGATCAGGCCAGCTGGCGCACGACCACGTCGAAGTCGCGATCGACGTTCGGCATGTCGGTCAGCATCGCCTCGGGGTCGAACGCGAAGTCCGCCTGGGGCAGGGTGAGCAGCGGCTGAATGGCCGCCTCGCCCTTCTTCTCGAGGAACTGGGCGTAGACGATGCGTCCGCGCTCGAGCTGGAGGTAGCCCTCCTGCGGCCCATTGCGCACCACCAACCGCCCCGACTTGCGCGACGTGCCCAGCACCTTGCTCAGCTCCACCGCGGTCAGCTCGTCGAAGCTCCCGCGCACCACGTGACCCAGCCCGCCGTGCTCGATGCGGTCGAAGTACGCCCCGCGCAGCGTGGTGGCCGCGTCCTCCGGCGAGAGGGGCAGGGGCACGAAGCCGGTGGCGCCGGCTTGCACCAGGCGCTCCTTGCTCGCGGGGTCCGTCGGGTCGCCCAGCACCAGCACCGGCAAGGACGCGCTCTCCGGCCGCGCTCGCACGAACTGGATGAGGGCCACGATGTCGGCGACGCCGTAGCCCAGGCCCACCGCGATGGTGTCGGCCTCGTTGGCGAGCACCGCGTCGATCAGGCCGTCGAGCTTGATCACCGACTGCACCACCAACCCGCCCTTCGACAGCGAGTCCATCAGGTCGGTGCGCACCGCCTCGTCGGGGTCAGCCACGAAGAGCTGGCGGCCGTCCTGCTCCACCCGCTGGCGCAAGATGTCGCCGCTCTGGAGGATGTCGAGGGTGTCCACCACCACCGGGTCGAAGAGCGTGCCGGCCTGCTCGCGCAGCGAGGCGATGGCTTCCTGCTTGGTCATCACGCGACCGTGCAGGTTGAAGGGGTTGCGCGTGAGCTCGAAGAACGCGTCCACGGCCGCGATGATGCGGGCCCCGGCGCTGATGTCTTCGCCCTTCACGCCCTGCGGCACGCCGGTGCCGTCGTAGGCCTCGTAGATCTGCGCCAGGACCGCGTTGACGCCGCCCGGCAGGTGCACCGTCTCGAAGAGCTTGATGGGCGCGCGCGCGTAGCGCTTGGCCTCGGCCTTCGCCTCGGGCGAGCTCGCCAGCAGGGGCAGGGTGAGGTGCCGGTCGGGCTTCTTGCCGAGATCGTGGAGGTACGCCGCGATCGAGGTGTGCGCGACGTCGCGGGGCTGCAGCCCGATGCGCCGGGCAATGAGCTGTGACTGCCGGGCGATCTGCGCCGAGTGACCGCGGAACTCCTTGCGCGGCATCTCGAGCAACCCGACGAGGATGTTGAGGGTCTCGACGAAGTCGTTTTCGCCGATCGTGCCGCGCACCGCCCCGAGGGCCTCGCGCAGCTGCGTGGGGTTCACCCGGCTCGAGGTCTTCCCCGAGCCGCTGACGTTGGTGCGGCTCGAGACGTCGCGGTCGCCGTCGGACGAACCCGCGAACTTGCGCTGGTCCGGCTGCAGCGAGGCCCCGTTCTGCATGGCCGAGAAGGCCGTGTGGTCGCCGTAGTAGTGCTTCTTGATGCCCGCCTGGATGGCGCTGCGAATGGCGACGTAGGGGAAGACCTCCGCCACGTCGGTGACGATGGCGATCTCCCGCACCAGCGCCTCGTTCTGCGGCTCGGCCATCACGATCGACAGGATGCGTCGCTCGGGATCGTACGCGATGGGGATGAAGTCCTGCTTCTCCGCCATCCGCACCGGGACCTTGTCGAGCACGTCCGGAGAGATCTTCGCCTGCGACAGCTTCTCGGCTGACACGAAGCGCGTCTTGAACTCGGCTGCAAGAAAGCGCAGCAACGCGCCTTCCTGCATGAGCCCCAGCTCCACCAGGCAGTCGCCTACCCGGTGGCCGGTGATCTTCTGGTGGCTCAGGGCCTGCTCGACGGCTTCCGCCGAGCAAAGACCGGCTTCGATGAGCCGCTCTCCGATTCGCTTCGCCATGGTCAGGTGGTCGGCGTCTCGGTCTTCTCAGGCTCGCCGACGAGGGCGTTGAAGGGCTTGAACGCCAGGCCCTCGGGCAACGACGGGTCGCGCTTGGGCTCGTGCTTGGCCGGCGCCGCGGGGGCCGCCGTCTCGCTGCCGGGCTTGTGCTCGACCTTCGGGCCGCGCGGCTTGCGCTCGCGGCGCGGGGGCCGCTCCGCCAGCTCGGTGCTCGCCGGGACGACCGCCCGGTGCGCGTCGAAGGCCTTCTCGAGGTGCGAGATGAAGTTGTCGAGCGCCTGCACGACGTGCGGGTTCTCCATCAACCGCTCCAGGCGCTTGCTGAGGCGGACGCGCGCGTGGTGCTCCTCGCGCTCCTTCCCGGCGGTGACCGGCGCCTTCTCTTTCTCTTCGCGCACGGGCGCGGTGGGGGCTGCCCACACGAACTCGTTGGCGTCGATGGGGCCCGGGTCGAGCCGCTCGAGGCGGTCGATCACGATCTGCGACTTGCCGTGGAACTGGCCGATCTTCCCCTTCACGAGCAGGTAATCGTCCGCGGAGAACGCCTGGTCGGCGGCCTCCACGTTGTCGAAGACGCGCCCGTCGATCTCGCCGGTGCGGTCCACGAGGGTGAGCGCGAGGAAGGTCTTCCCCCCGCGGCTGTGGTGCTTCTCTTTGTGAGCGGCCCGGAAGACGGTGTGCACGACCTCGCCCAACTTGAGGTCCTTCACGTAGATCTTGCGGATACGCTCATCTGAATTGGCTTCGGTGTTTTCAGTCTGGCTCAAGGCCGTGGCACACTACCCCTCTGCCCCCGAAGTTTCGACAGGATGTGAACGATGATCGCCCTTGCCCTTGTCCCCCTCATGCTCCTTGGCGCCGACGCCCCCCGCTGGGAGCTCGCCGCAGACCCCGAAGGAATCAAGGTCTACCGCCGTGAAAGAGAGGGCACCGAGGTTCGCGAGATGAAGGCCATCGGCCTCATCGACGCCACCCCGAAGGAAGTCTGGGACGTGGTGCGCGACCTCGAGAACTACCCCAGGCAGATGCCCTACACCGCCGAAGCGAAGGTCCTCTCTCGCTCCGAGGGCGACAAGGACATCCTCTTCTACAGCCGCCTCAACACCCCCCTGGTCGACGCCCGCGACTACATCATCGCGCTCAAGGACGAGTCCGACTGGAAGGACGGCAAGGGCTTCTACAAGGTGACCTGGACCTGCGCCCCCAAGGAGAACGACTCGCTGGTGCCCGAGAAGCCCGAGGTGGTGCGCATCCGCATCAACGACGGTTACTGGCTGCTCGAGCCCCGCGAAGACGGCAAGAAGACCTTCGCCACCTACTACGTGTACACGGCCCCGGGCGGCTCGATCCCCATGTTCATCATCAACAAGGCCAACGGCATGGCGGTGCCCAAGGTCTTCGAGGCGATCAAGAAGACCGTCATCGAGAAGCGCGCCCAGAAGAAGTGAGTCAGCGCTTTCGTCGCGCGGCGTCGCTGGTCACCTTGAACAGCACGCCGGCGACGACGAACCCCGCGGCCAGGCCCAGGGCGTAGAGCTCGGGCTTGTCTTCGGCGGTGCCCTTGTGAATCGCCCACCCGGCGAAGCCCGCGCCGAGGACCGAAAGCAGCACCCAGCGGAAGAGCGCGGTGCTCCACGCCTTCGGGCGCGCGGCGGCCTTCATCAACCCCGCCATCGTCGAGGCCTTGCGCCACTCCGCCTGGTCCTCGCGCTGTACCTCGTCGTCGCCCTCGACGAAGCCCAGGGCGGCCGCTTCCTGCAGCTGCGCCCAGGACTCGTAGGCGAGCTCGCCCTCCCCGGTGCGCACGCGGTACTTCACCTCAGGATAGCTCCGCGCAGATCTGCTCGGCGATGCGCAGCCCGTCGATGCCCGACGAGACGATGCCGCCCGCGTAGCCCGCGCCTTCTCCGCCCGGGTACAGCCCCTTCATCGAGACCGACTGCAGCTGCTCGTCGCGCGTGATGCGCAGGGGCGTCGAGGTGCGCGCCTCGATGCCGATCAGCGTGCCCTCCTCGGTGATGAAGCCCTTCATGCGGCGATCGAAGGCCCGCAGCGCCTGCTTGAGCGACGAGGTCAGCCACGCCGGGAAGAGCAGGTTGAGGTCGACGCGCGAGAGGCCCGGCCGGTAGGTGGTGCCCCCCAGCTCTTTCTGGGTGCGCCCGGCGAGGTAGTCGGGGATGGACTGGGCCGGGGCGTGGAACTTGCCCCCGCCCAGCTCGTAGGCCTTCGTTTCCCAGTGCCGCTGAAAGGCGATGCCCGCCAGCGGCCCGGTGAAGCCTTCCCGCGCGTAGTCCTCGACCGACACCGAGACCACGATGCCCGCGTTCGCGTACTTCGAGTTGCGGTGCGAGTTCGACATGCCGTTGGTGCACTGCATGCCGTCTTCGGTCGGGGTCGGCACCACGATGCCGCCGGGGCACATGCAGAACGAGAAGACCCCGCGCACGTCGCCGTCGACGGAGAGGTTCTCGGCCAGCTTGTAGTCCGCCGGCGGGAGCTTGGCGTCGCCGGCCACCTTCTCTCCGTACTGGATGGCGTTGATCAGCGGCTGCGGGTGCTCGGCCCGGAACCCCAGGGCGAAGGGCTTGGGCTCGATGAACACGTGGCCGTCGGTGGCGAAGCGCTCGAACAGCTCGCGGGCCGAATTCCCCGGCGCGAGGATCACCCGGTCGCTGTGCAGCTCGCTGCCGTCGGCGAGCCTCACGCCCGTGACCCTGCCGTCGCGGTGCAGGAGGTCCTCGACGCGCGTCTCGAAGCGCACCTCGACGCCCATGTCGATCAGGTCCTTGCGCATGCGCTCCACCGACAGGGGGAGAATGTCCGAGCCGATGTGCGGCTTGCCCTGCACCAGGATGCGCTCGGGCGCGCCGTACTTCGCGAAGGTCTCGATGACCTTGCGCACCGAGGGGTGGTTGATGCGCGTCGAGAGCTTGCCGTCGGTGTACGCGCCGGCGCCGCCCTCGCCGAAGCTCATGTTGCTCTCGGTCATCAGCGTGCCGTCGCGCATCAGCTTGGCGACGTCCTTGCGGCGCTGGATCACGTCGCGGCCGCGATCGAGGAGGATCGACTTCACCCCGCGCTGCGCCAGCTCGAGCGCGCAGAAGAGCCCGGTCGGTCCCATGCCCACGATGATCGGCCGCTGGTCTGGCTGGCGCTTGACGGGCAGGGTGGGCGGGGGCGGCGCCTCGACCTCGCTCACGTCGGGCGGCACCGTCCGCGGAAGCTTGCCCTTGGCGAACTCCACCTCGACGGTGTGGATGTAGCGCGGGCTGTTCTTCTTGCGCGCGTCGAGCACCGAACGAACGATGCGGACGCTCTGCAGATCGGCGGCGGTGACCCCGAGCTTCTCGGCCGCCTTCTTCGTGAGCAGCGAATCCGGCTCATCGAGCCACAGCGCGAGGTTGTTGACGCGGTAGGACGGCACGCGCGCGCCATAGCACGTCCGCGCCCCCTGCTGGGCAAGTGCCTGATTCGACTCGCAGGGGTGCCTCCCCCGTTTCGCGGCCCGACGCAGTGAAGTGCGAACCGGCCTTCGCACCTGACAGCTGGAAGCGAAGTCAACCCGTTGAGTTCACGTTCGTTTCGGCGCGCCATGCTTCTGGCACGAGCGGTGTACTCAGGACGGTCACGCTGGGCCGCATGGCTGGGCTCCTTTGGAGGAACACATGAGCACCGACAAGAAGGGCACCAAGATTCTCGCGCGCACGTTCTTTGCGCAGCTCCGCGCCGGCGGGTACACTCCGAACCAGATTTTGGATATCGCCACCGAGCTCATCGATCTGGTCACCACTGACCTGAAAGAAGTGAAGCCGGCTGACGGCGCGGGCACCGAGAACCGGGCCAACGCGTAAAGGTGCGAGCCTGAAGGGTCGCTCCGACTTCCGGCCAGGCGCCGGGAGCGGAGGCCCGAACGGGTGAGCAGCAGACCAGCGGCCATGGCGTCGCTGCGGAAGTGAGGAGCCCGGCCATGTGCCGGGCTTTGTTTTTTCTAACGAGCGCGCTGGCGTGAGATCGCCGCGGCGCCGCACACCACCAGCAACCCGAGCGTCATCGCCGAGAAGACCTGCGACTCGGTCCAGGTGGTGGTCACCGCCCAGGTGCCCAGCGCGCCGACGCCGAAGAGCACGTCGAGCCACACCGGCTTCTTCTGTTCGTGCATCAGCGCCCCACCGAAGAAGGTCAACGGCACGCCCCACAGCACCTGCCGTTCGATGGCCGCGAGGTTCGAGAAGATCGTCGCGGCGTTGTGGACCAACACCGCGGCGAAGATCACCACCGTGCCGATGGCCAGCACCAGCACCCCCGCCGCCGCGATGTCCTTGGTCAGCTTGGCCTTCTCGTCGAACTGCTGGATCGCGAGATCGACCAACTGCTCGAGCGCGGAGTTGAGCATCTCGGCGAAGAGCACCAGCAGCACGCAGAAGATCAGGATCACCTTCTCGGCGAGCCCCAAGGGAATGCCGGCCCCCACCAGGCCCACCAACAGCCCCGAGATGACGTGCATGCGCATGTTGCGCTGGTGCACCACGGTGTGGACCAGGCCGTTCCACGCGTGCAGCACCGAGCGGTAGAAGCTCGTCGGCGGGTGCTTCGATTGGAAGGGCGGAGGCACGGTCATCTTCGTGATTTCCGAACTACCACGTCAGGGAGAAAAAGGAGGCGCGTCCAGAACGTCGTCTTCGGGCAGGGGCTGCGCCGGTTCGTGGGTTCGGGACGAGTCATCGTTCCCCGTTTCCACGTCAACGCAGGCGGTTCGCACGGCCAGCCCGAAGGGACACGCCCTCGAAAGGGGGCACCGGCCTCGAACGCCGGAGCGATAGCTCAGCCCGGTAGAGCACGAGACTCATCATCTCGCGTCGAAGGTTCGACTCCTTCTCGCCCCACCGGGGGCTGTCGCGTGAGCAGGTGAAACACGGCTGAAAGTGCTCGTTCGCAGTGAGGTCTCCCGTCGACGCCATCGGCGCGCCAGCTCCGTCGAGCCCGCGCGCCGCATCGCCCGACGCGACGCCATCACGCATGGGCTTTCGGTGCCCAGGGGCGCAGTCGGCCCTGTCGGCAACGCGTTGCACCCGTGAGCGCGGCGACCCTCACTTTTCGTCAGTCGCACCCAGCACCCCATGGAGGACGCCAATGAAGATCGAGATCCTGCAGCACGAGCGCGCCTTCCTCATCGAGGACGGCCTTCCCCTGAAGTACCTCGCACCCGGCGCGCACCGCGTGTGGGCCGCCTTCGCGCAGCTGCGCGTCGAGAAGGTGTCGACCCTGAACCTCCTCGCCGAGCTCGACGAGCGCCGGCTCGCGCTGGTCCCCGCCGAAGACCTCCAGGTGATCAGCCTCGCGCCCCACGAGCGGGGCCTCGTGATGCGTCGCGGCAAGCCGGCGCTGTGGCTGGGCGCGGGCGTGCACCAGGTGTGGACGGTCGATCGCCAGGTCGAGCGCGCCACCGGGGCCGTGACGCCTCTGGTGAAGGTCGAGGGGTTCGATACCTCGGCGGTCGAGACCCGGCCGCTCCAGGTCGACGTGGCCGCCCTCGCGAAGGGGCGGGACTACGTCGAGGTGACCGCGCCCGAGGGCCACGTGGCCGTGCGGTACGTCGATGGCCAGCTCGATGCCGTGCTGTCGGCCGGTCGTCACGCCGCCTGGAACACCATGCGCACCGTCACCATGGCGGTGATCGATCTCCGCGAGCGCGTGCTCGCGGTGACCGGCCAGGAAGTCATGACTCGAGACCGCGTGACCCTGCGCCTCAACCTCAGCGCGACCTTCCGCGTGAAGGACGCCAAGCGCCTGGCCACGGTCGCCCGTGCCCCCGACGACATCGTGTACCTCGCGATGCAGCTCTCGGCCCGCGAGGCGGTGACCACCCGCACGCTCGACGAGCTGCTGGTCAACCGTGACGAACTCTCGAAGGTGATGACGCCGGCGGTGCGCGATCGCGCCCAAGGCGTGGGGCTCGAACTCATCGAACTCGGCGTGAAGGACGTCGTGCTGCCGGGCGAGATGAAGGAACTCCTCAACAAGGTGATCCAGGCCCAGAAGGAGGCCGAGGCCAACGTGATCCTCCGCCGCGAGGAGACCGCGGCCACCCGCAGCATGGCGCAGACCGCGAAGGTGCTCGCCGAGAACCCGCTGCTCATGCGGCTCAAGGAACTCGAGGCCTACAAGGACCTCGCGTCGAAGGTGGGCCAGGTGCACCTCGTGCTCGGCGAGGGGGCCCTGGAGAAGCTGCAGCTCAAGGCGTGACGTGGGGCGGAGCGGCCGGGTGTCGCTCCGCCCTTCTGTTTTGGGGTAGAGGCAGCGCCGATGCGCGCGCTCCTGCTCGGCCTGTTCCTCGCAGCTCCTGCCTTCGCTCACGAGCCATGGGAAGTCGACGATTGTGGTCTCCAGCCCCCCGGCTCGGGGCCCCTCGTCGCGCTGCCCGCAAAGGCCTGGGAACCCCAGATCACCGCGGAGACCCCGGCCGTCGTTCGCCTCGACCGGCCCACGTTGCGCATCGGAGGTACGCCGTCGGCCTCGGTGAAGGGCGTGGGCGCGCTCGCGGGCAAGGTCGTCTACCTGAGCCCCGGCCACGGCTTCACCTGGGACACCACCAGCACCAACTGGCGCACCCAGCGCGGCAACACCAACGACATCGTCGAAGACCTCGTGAGCATCGAGACGCTCAGCCAGTACCTGATGCCCATGCTCCTCAACGCCGGCGCCCGCGTGGTGCCGGTGCGCGAGCTGGATCTCAACACCAACCTCGTGCTCGTCGATGACGGGGAGGCTGGCTACGTCGAGAGTGGGGCCGGTTTTTCCACCTCCAGCCGCATGGGCTGGGGCCGACCGACGTTCCCCATGACCGGAGACACGCTCCCGTTCTCGCTGGGCGCGAACCGGCTCATGTCCTCGGCGCCGACCGCGACCTCCAGCGCGACCTACTCCGCGACGATGCCCGCCAGCGGGTACTACGAGGTCGCCGTCTCCTACAGCGCGTTCTCCGCGCGGGTGACCGACGCGCACTACGTGGTGCGGCACGCCGGCGGCGAGACCCACTTCCGGGTCAACCAGCAACGCCTGGGCGCCACGTGGGTGCAACTGGGCCGGTTCTATTTTCGACAGGGCGTCGCCGCCCAGGTGGTCGTCCTCAACGACTCGACCAACGCGGCCGGTACCAACGTCTCGCTCGACGCCGTGAAGTTCGGCGGCGGCATGGGGCTGATCGATCGTGGCGGCGGGGTCAGCGGGCGACCGCACTTCGAGGAGTCGGCGCGTTACCAGGCGCAGTGGGCCGGGGCGCCGGCCTCGGTGTGGGCGCCTTCGGCGAATACCCCTGGGGATGACCGCAACAACGACGTGGGCACACGCTCACGCTTCGCCGCCTGGGCGCACGAGCCGGGCGAAGACGCGGTGTACGTGGCGTGGCACACCAACGCCTTCAACGCGGCGGCGGTGGGCACGAACACCTACGTCTACGGGCCCAACCCGCCCGACGGCACCCTGCAGTTCACTGGCGTCGACGGGGGCATGCAGCTGGGGAACGCCGTGCACAACGAGCTGATCAACGATCTCCGCCAGGACGCGGGGTGGAACCGGCCCACGTGGACCAACCGCGGCGTCGACTCCGCCTACTTCGGCGAACTCAACCCCTCCAACAACCCGGAGACGCCCTCCATCCTCGTGGAGGTCGCCTTTCACGACGCGGCCGCCGACGCGACGCAGCTCAAGGAGCCCGCCTTCCGGTACCTCGCGGCGCGGGCGATCTCCCAGGGCCTCATCAAGTACTTCGCGGCGAAAGATGCCGTCGCCGTGCGGTTGCCTCCCGAGCCCCCCACGCGCGCCGCCGTGGTGAACCAGGGCAACGGAGAGGCCGTGGTGCGCTGGGTGGCCCCGGCGACCGATACCCAGGGCGTGCGCGGGCAGGCCGCCACGGGCTACCGCGTGTATTCGAGCGACGACGGGCTCGCCTGGGACAACGGGGTCGACGTGACCGGCACCTCGGCGCGCGTCTCGATTCCCCCCGTGGCGGCGAAGTACTTCCGCGTCACGGCGACCAACCCCGGGGGCGAGTCGTTCCCCTCGGCCGTGGTCGGGGTGAAGGCGCCGGTGGCGGGCAAGCCACTGGTGCTCGTGGTCAACGGCTTCGATCGCCTCGAGGCCGCCATCGGGAAGACGGAGGCCTTCGCCAGCAAGTACGCCATCGGCAACGTGCTGCGCATCTTCGTCGAGCGCATGAACGACGGCAGCGCCGCCCGGCTCACAGGTGAGGCCCTCGACGGGAACGCGGTGGGCTTCGACACCGCGGAGACTGAGGCTGTCACCGCCGGTGACATCTCCGTCGCGCCCTACCAACTGCTGACCTGGTTCGTCGGGCGCGGTAAGCAGGGTGGGGTGGCGCTCTCGCCGGCCGAGCAGTCGGTGGTGACGGGCTTTCGCACGCGCAACCTCCCCGTGTTCTTCAGCGGGGCCGGCACCGTCGACGCCCAGTTCGTGACCGCCGCGTTCTCCGCCTCGGTTCCGGGGACCACCGGTGGCCTGAGCATCACCGGCGGCGACGCGCTCCTGGGTCTCAACGCGCTCGGGCTCGACGACGGAACCTCGGGCTCCTTCGACACGGGCTTGCCTCCGGTCGTCACCCCCGCTGGCGCCGCCGTGTCCCTGGCCACCTACGCTACCGGTGGCAACGCCGCCGTCGGCGTGCCCCAGCAGTCGGTGCTGTTCGGATTTCCCTTCGAGACGCTGCTGGGGCACCCTCAGCGGGAGGAGGTCATGCGGCGCGTGCTCGCCTTCCTCGCTCCTGCCGGCTTCGATGGGGGCGTCGTGACCATCGACGCGGGCACGGTGATCGACGCCGGGGTGATCGAGCCGGTCGACGCCGGCCTCCCCAATCAGCCAGATGGGGGCACGGTCACGCCCGCACCCGATGCGGGCGTTCTCCCCAATGAGCCCAGCGCAGACGCTGGAGTGGTTCGGCCGCCGGTGCTCGCATTCCGCGGGGGCGGTTGCTCCAGCGCCCCGTGGCTGGTTCCCGCGCTTGCAGTTTTTGCGCTTCGGAGACGTCGCGTAGCGCTGGTGTCACCGGGTCGTGAAAAGTAGGGTCCGCGCGCCTCTCACCTCAGGAGTCATCAACATGGCCATCAAGTTCGCAATCAACGGTTTCGGTCGCATCGGCCGCATGGTTCTCCGCGCGGCGCTTCAGCGGAAAGAACAGGACATCGAGATCGTCGCCATCAACGACCTCGACAAGCCGTCGTCGCTGGCGCACCTCTTCAAGTACGACTCCGTGCACCGCAACTGGCCGGGCACCGTGACGTCGAGCGAGAACAGCATGACCATCGACGGCAAGACCTACAAGGTCTTCGCCGAGAAGGACCCCTCGAAGCTGCCGTGGAAGGATCTCGGCGTCGACGTGGTCATGGAGTGCACCGGGCGCTTCAACACCATGGAGAAGGCTTCGCTGCACCTCCAGGCAGGCGCCAAGAAGGTGCTCCTCTCGGCCCCCGCCAAGGGCCCCATCGACCTCACCGTGTGCTTCGGCATCAACCACACGTCGTACGACCCCGCGAAGCACCACATCATCAGCAACGCGAGCTGCACGACGAACTGCCTCTCGCCGGTGGCGAAGGTGCTCAACGACTCGTTCGGCATCGAGCACGGCTTGATGACCACCATCCACAGCTACACGAACGATCAGCGCATCCTCGACCTGGTGCACGACGACATGCGCCGGGCGCGCGCCGCGGCGCTCTCGATGATCCCCTCCTCGACCGGCGCCGCGAAGGCCATCGGTGAGGTTCTCCCCGCGCTCAAGGGCAAGCTCAACGGCGCGTCCATTCGCGTGCCCACGCCGAACGTCTCGCTCGTCGACCTCACGGTGCTGCTCAAGAAGCAGGTCACCATCGACGAGGTGCACAAGGCGATGAAGGAAGCCGCCGAGGGTCCCCTCAAGGGCGTGCTCATGTACGACACCGAGTTGACCGTCAGCGTCGACTACAACGGCAACCCGCACAGCTCGATCTTCGACTCCACCCAGACGCAGATGATCGGGGGTAACTTCCTCAAGGTCTTCGCCTGGTACGACAACGAGTGGGGCTACTCGCAGCGCATGGTCGACGTGGCCAAGTACCTCATCTCGAAGAACTGAGGTCCAGCCCATGGTCCGGTACATCGACGAACTCCAGTTGACGGGTAAGCGGGTCTTCATTCGGGTCGACTTCAACGTCCCCCTCGACGACACCCAGCACGTCACCGACGACACCCGCATCCGCGAGGCGCTCCCGACGATCAAGAAGGTGCTCGCCAGCGGCGGAAAGCCCATCCTCGCCTCCCACCTCGGGCGGCCCAAGGGTGTCGACCCCAAGTTCTCGTTGATGCCCGCGGCCAAGCGGCTCAGCGAACTGCTCGGCAAGGAGTACGAGGTGTTGATGGCCGATGACTGCATCGGCGAGGGCGTCGCCAAGATGGCGAAGGACCTCAAGCCGGGCCAGGTGCTGCTGCTCGAGAACCTCCGCTTCCACAAGGAAGAGGAGGCCAACGACGAGGGCTTCGCCCGCCAACTCGCGGCGTGTGCCGACGTGTACTGCAACGACGCGTTCGGCACCGCGCACCGCGCCCACGCCTCCACGGCGGGCATGGTGCCCTTCGTGAAGGAGAAGTGCGCCGGCCTCCTCATTCGCAAGGAGATCGAGCAACTGGGCAAGGTGGTGAAGCACGCCGAGAAGCCCTTCGTGGTGGTGCTCGGTGGCTCGAAGGTGTCCGACAAGATCAAGGTCATCGAGAACCTGCTGCCCAAGTGCCAGGTGATGCTGATCGGCGGCGCCATGGCCTATACGTTCCTGAAGGCCCAGGGCATCGAGGTGGGCAAGAGCCGCGTCGAAGAAGACAAGCTCACCCTGGCCACCAAGCTGCTCGACTCGGCCAAGCGCCTGGGGGTCGACCTCGTGCTCCCCATCGACCACGTGTGCGGCACCTCGCCCGACGCCAAGTCGGCGGCCGTCGACGTGCTCGAGCGCGCGATCCCCAAGGACCTCATGGGCCTCGACATCGGAGGCAAGACCCGCGCGCTGTACACCCAGCACGTCCGCGACGCGCGCACCGTGCTGTGGAACGGGCCGATGGGCGTATTCGAAGTGCCGAAGTTCGCCGAGGGCACCAAGTCGGTGGCCGTGGCGATGGCCAACAACCGCGACGCCCAGACCGTCGTCGGCGGTGGTGATTCGGCGGCCGCGGTCAACGAGCTTGGGCTCGCCGCCAAGATGACGCACGTGTCCACCGGTGGTGGCGCGTCGCTCGAGTTCCTCGAAGGAAAGGAGCTCCCGGGCCTCAAAGCCCTGGAGTGAACACCATGACGCGTCGCTGCTTCATCGCGGGCAACTGGAAGATGAACAAGTCGGTGGCGGAATCACTCGTGCTGGTGCGCGAGCTCCGCAACGCGATCTCGGTGGTCCGTGATCGCGTGGAGGTGGCCATCGCGCCGCCCTTCACCGCGCTCCACCCGGTGAGCAAGGCGCTCGAAGACTCCAACATCTCCCTGGCGGCGCAGAACTGCCACGCCGCCGAGTCCGGCGCCTTCACGGGGGAAATCGGCGCGCCCATGCTCAAGGAGCTGGGCGTCAGCTACGTGATCCTCGGTCACTCCGAGCGGCGCCAGCTGTTCGGCGAGACCGACGCGGGCGTCAACCGGAAGACCGCGGCGGTGCTCAAGGCCGGCATGCTCCCCATCATCTGTGTCGGGGAGACCCTCGACGAGCGCGAGGCGAGCAGGACGCTCGCGGTCGTGGAAACGCAGCTCAAGGGCTGCCTCGGGGGCTTCGGTGCCGCCGAGGGCGCGAAGTTCGTCATCGCCTACGAGCCCGTGTGGGCCATCGGCACGGGCAAGACGGCCACCTCCCGCCAGGCGCAGGAAGTCCACGCGCACATCCGCTCGCTGCTCACGGGCTTGTGGGGGGCCGACACGGCCCAGCAGGTGCGCATTCAGTACGGCGGCTCGGTCAAGGCCGACAACGCCGCCGAGCTGCTCTCGCAGCCCGATATCGATGGCGCGTTGGTCGGCGGCGCGAGCCTCAAGGCGGCCGACTTCGCTGCGATCGTCAAAGCAAAGGCCTGAGTCGTTGTCTGTCGGCAGTCTGTGTGCTTAGGAGCGCACCCCTATGTTCGTCTTCTTCACGGTCGTTCACGTCCTCCTGTCCGTTTTCATGATCTTCGTCATTCTTCTCCAGCCGGGGAAGGACGCGGGCATGGGTGCGGCACTCGGTGGCGGCGCGGCGACTTCGGCTTTCGGTGGCCGCGGCGCGGCGACGTTCCTCACCAAGCTCACGGCCTTCTGCGCGATCGCCTTCTTCCTCACCTCGCTGGGCCTCTCGTTCGTTGGCCTGCGCTCGTCGGTCGCCGACACCATCGCGGATCAGGCCGCCGCCGTTCCTGCGAACCCGGCCGGCGTGACCCCGACGCCCGCGGGCGAAGCGGCTCCTGCCAGCCCTTCGGAAGCGGCTCCCAAGCCGGGCGCTACGCCCACCGCGCCATCGGCCGCCGATGCGGTCCCGGCCGAGAAGCTGCCCGGAAACTGAATTTCTTTGTTTCGCTGGTCAGCAGATCTGTTATCAGCGCGTCGCAATTCACAGGTCGGTCCGCATAAAAATGCCCAGGTGGTGGAACTGGTAGACACACCAGCTTGAGGGGCTGGCGCCGCGAGGCGTAAGGGTTCGAATCCCTTCTTGGGCACAAAGAAGCCCCCTGGAAACAGGGGGCTTTTTAGTTTTGTACTGCTGTCGCCTCAGGCGCTCCGCGGGTCGGATGCCTTTCCCTCACGAGGGACTCGGCGCCCCGAAGACCTGGGCGCGGAAGTCGAGCGCGCCTGCCAGCATCCCCGCGAGTCGGTCCTTCTCTCACTCTTCCTCGACGGGCACCTCACGAGAGCGGCGCCCAGAGGCGATGAACTCCAGGGGAGATAAAGTGGGCTGCATGTCTCTCGCTTGTGCCGCTCGGTGGCGGCTGTGTCGCCACGCCGCGCGCCGATGACGCCGCAGGGCGGCATGCAGACCGACTCGAGCGCCAACGCGCCCTCGACTCGCTCCTGCTCGGATTCATCCGTGAATCGGCCAGACGAGGCCCCGTGGGCTCTTCATTGTAATGGCGCCTGGCGGAGATGGGGACTGCGAGCCTTCCCTCGCGTCGCCGCATCGCAACGGCAATCCCAACCGAGTCGCTCCACTGCCACGTGCGGGTTTGGAGCAGGCTTCGCCGCCCCCGTGCGGCGCTTCAAAGCTCAGCGCCGGAGTTCCATCTCCCGAGTGCCCCGGCCTCCAGCGCACGAGTCCGGGTGCTGCCTCCCTGCCCTGCGGGGCGGGAGTGCGGAGCGTGCCAGTCGCTGAGGAGGTGTGCGGCTCAGCCCTCAGGCCAGGGTTGTTCGGCGATGGTGCGCGGGCGTGGAACGGTGATGCGCTGGAGCTTGGCGTCAGCGAACTCGTGGCCGAGCTTCAGAATCTGCACCCTGCGGGTCTCGCACCGCGCGCGCGTTCGAGCGCGTACTGGGCCACGAGGCTGACGCCGACCATCGGCGACCTCCCCGCGCGCGCAGCACCTGTTGGGCGACAGCAAAACTGACCCCGTCGGGACGCTCGTCGAGGAGACAGAAGAGTACGCCGCGCTCGCGGGTGACCGCTTCGCGCTGGGCGAGGAGGTCCGGGGCGACGGAGACGTTCGCCTGGCCGAGGGCGGTGCGGACGGCCGCGAGCGCCGCGCTCCAGGTACCGAAGGCCCGAGGCGCCGAGTCGGCCTGCCCTGACGTCATTGAGTTGCTGCGAATCTGGGGAAGGAGGACGTGCAACCCCCGGCAACCGACAGCGACGGGGCGGACCTCCTCGAAGCACGCGCTGAAGTGCGGGTCAGCGCTCCTCGTTCAGAACCGGAGCACGTCGGGGCCGGCTTCAGGCACAGCGCGGTCTCGTGAGATTGGTGGCGCCTCGAGTTGTCGGCCTGCAGCGGGCGCGGCAGGGGAGGGTGGTGCTCGCGGCGCTGAACTCCAAACTGCGTGTGGTGCCCATGCTCGAGGCCCGCTTGTCTCGCGGGCCTCCGCCCCGAATGTGACCCGCCTGCGCGGCCGAAAATGATCCGCGGCTCCAAGAGGGGGCTCCCGCGTCGCTCACGAGCGCCTGAATTCCGACGCCATCTGCGAATTGCGCCCCAGTGCCTCGGAAATCGGGGCCCGTGGATGGCGGCCCGTGATCGCAGCGGCCGGTCGGACGGCCTGGCGCGGACCCTCTGGCTCGGCGGTCCTCGCTCGGAGGCGCCTGAATACCGGCACTTCCGTGGAAATGGTCCCGCACAACTTCCCGATCAACTTGTTGACTCAGGGAATCCTGATCCTGTACATGCCACCTCCCCCGACGGCCACACGCCGACGGCGGGCTGGCGGGCGGGTTGTTTGGGGCTGGGCGAGTCGTTGAAGAACGAAGTCAGTGAAGGGGAGCTTCGGCTCCGGACAATTGAATCGCGAGAAGCCTCCAGAGCCGGAAAATCGGCCGCGGAAAGCAGGGTCCCGGAAGAAACGAAGACCTTGACGAACTTCAGGC